>JBOGVS010000073.1:0-1956 GCA_050692555.1 Actinomycetota bacterium | reverse complement strand
GTTCGAGGATCTCGAACCCAAGACCGAGATGTTCGAGACCGGCATCAAGGTCATCGATCTCCTGGAGCCGTACGTGCAGGGCGGCAAGATCGGGATGTTCGGCGGTGCCGGGGTGGGGAAGACCGTGATCATCCAGGAGATGATCTACCGGGTCGCCGAGCAGCACGGCGGCGTTTCGGTGTTCGCCGGCGTGGGGGAGCGGACCCGGGAGGGCAACGACCTCATCCTGGAGATGCAGGAGACCGGGGTCATCAACAAGACCGCGCTGGTGTTCGGGCAGATGGACGAGCCGCCCGGCGTGCGGCTCAGGGTCGGGCTCGCGGCGCTGACCATCGCCGAGTACTTCCGGGACGTCCAGCGACAGGACGTCCTGCTGTTCATCGACAACATCTTCCGGTTCGTCCAGGCGGGATCCGAGGTCTCCACGCTGCTCGGCCGGATGCCCAGCGCCGTGGGATACCAGCCCACGCTGGCCGACGAGATGGGCGAGCTCCAGGAGCGGATCACCTCCACGAAGGGCCGGTCGATCACCTCGCTGCAGGCCATCTACGTTCCCGCCGACGACATCACCGACCCCGCCCCCCACACCACGTTCGCCCACCTCGACGCCACCACGGTGCTGTCCCGGGCCATCGTGGAGCAGGGGATCTACCCGGCGGTGGATCCGCTGGACTCCACGTCGCGGATCCTGGACCCCCGGTACCTGGGCGAGGAGCACTACGGGGTGGCCCGCCGGGTGCAGGAGATCCTCCAGCGCTACAAGAGCCTCCAGGACATCATCGCCATCCTGGGCGTGGACGAGCTGTCCGAGGAGGACAAGCTGGTGGTGGCCCGGGCCCGGAAGATGCAGCGGTTCCTGTCACAGCCCTTCTTCGTGGCCGAGCAGTTCACCGGGATCGAAGGGAAGTACGTGGAGGTGGCCGAGACGATCCGGGGCTTCAAGATGATCGCCGACGGGGAGCTGGACCACCTTCCGGAGCAGGCCTTCTACATGGTCGGGGGCATCGAGGAGGCCATCGCTCAGGGCGAGAAGATGGAGAAGGAGGAGGGCTAGCCCTGGCCAGGTTACAGGTCCACGTGGTCTCGCCGGAGCGCGACGTGTACGAGGGGGAGGCCGAGATGGTGGTGGCCAAGGGGACCGATGGCGACGTCGGCATCCTTCCCGGCCACGCTCCCATGCTGGTCGAGCTGGCCATCCACCCCGTCCGGATGATCGACGGCCAGAGCGAGCAGGTCGTCCTGGTCGATGGGGGGTTCCTTCACGTCACCTCGAGCCAGGAGGAGACCCGGGTGGACGTGCTGGCCGAGAGCGCCGAGCTGGCCTCGGAGGCCGACCCCGCCGCCGCTCGCCGGCGCGCCGAGGAGCTCCGGGAGCGGGCCGAGGCAGGCGAGGCTCGAGCTCAGATGGAGGTGGCCAAGGCCCTCATGCGCGCGGAGCACGGCGGCTAGCGTCGACAAATCCCCCGGACGGGAACGCCAAGTCCCCCGGTTGGGGGATGTGCCCCGACGACACCCTCCTTAGAGTTACACCCATGGAATTCTACCCCGGCATGGACCGCTGGGAGGAGCTGGTGTCCTCCGTGGACCGGGCCCACGCCCGACTGTGCGCCGCCTCCGCGGAGTTGCTGGAGGCGGTGTCGGCCCTCAAGGAGTTCGTGGAGGACCCCGACGAGCCCGAGGAGCCCATCACCACCTGGCTGGCGGCCCGGTACCAGGAAGGCTCCGCCACCGTGGACCACTGGGACCGGGTGGGAGAGGCCCTCCGGGACCTCCCGGCCGTCCGGGAGGCCCACCGCGAAGGACGGATCTCCTGGGACCAGCTCAAGCCCCTGGCCCGGTTCGCCACCCCGGAGACCGACCAGGCCCACGCCCAGCAGGTCCCCGGGATGAGTCCCTCCGGGCTGTGGAGGGAGGCGCAGCGCCACCGCAGGGCCGAGGTCCAGAAAGAGGCGGAGA
>JBOGVS010000072.1:0-2012 GCA_050692555.1 Actinomycetota bacterium | reverse complement strand
CTCGAAAGAAGGCCGCGAATGGAAGAACGACGCCCAGAAGTGATCGTCCCCGGCCAGGCTGAGGCCGGAGCTCAGCCTCAGCCCGGAGCGCCGGAGGGCGAAGAGGAGGTCGTGGCCCGTCCGGCCAAGCTGATCCGGATCGCCTCGATGATCCGGGAGCTGCTGGAGGAGACCCGCCGGGCCTCGCTCGACGACCAGGGGAAGGCCCGGCTCCAGGAGATCTACAACCGCTCGGTGGCCGAGCTCCAGGACGCCCTCACCCCGGACCTTCGCAAGGAGCTCGAGACCCTGTCGACGCCCCTACAGGGGGGCTCGTCGGAAGCGGAGCTCCGGGTGGCCCAGGCGCAGCTCCTGGGCTGGCTGGAGGGGCTGTTCCACGGGATCCAGGCGGCACTGTGGGCTCAGCACATGCAGGCCCAGTCCGCGCTGGAGGAGATGCGGCGCAAGGGGCTCCCCGCGGGCATCCCCGGCCGCCGCGGACCAGGCGGCCCGCAGGAGGGCCAGCCCGGAGAGCAGCCGCCGGGTCCTCCCGGCCAGTACCTCTAGGTTGTCGCCTCCCCAGTCGCGACCACAACCTGAGGAGCGCGTGACTCCCCTCGTTGGAGTGGCCAGGATCGTGGACAGCTGGTCAGGATCCTGACCACCACCGCTGAGCTACCCCCGAGCCCAACCTCGGCCGAGTTCAGGACCTCCGCTTCCGTCGCAGGACTCTAGGGCTTTATGTTCTGGTTCAGTCGAAACATGTTTTGCGGGTCGTGCTTCCGCTTCACCTCGACCAAGCGCTCGTAGTTGCCCTTGTAGTTGCTCCTGATCCGGTCCTGGTCGTCCTCGGACATGAAGTTGATGTAGCCGCCCTCCTCCGAGAGCGGCGCGGTGGCCTCGTAGTAGTCTCGCACCCACTTGATGTTGTCCTCGTTCTGGGCAGGGTCCGGCCACATGCCGGCGATCACCGTGGCGAAGTTCGCCTCGCGGTAGGCGAAGGCCGTGGCATCAGGTGCCACGCGGTGGCAGGCACCGTTGACGGGATAGATGTGGACCGTTGACTGAAGGACGGGAACCTGTGACCCGTGGTCGACGTGGGCATCGATTGCCTCGTCGGTAAGCTCGGTTACGAAGTTGGCTTTCCAGTAGTGTTGCAGCCCAGGCGGGTACAGTGCATCGAACGCGCTGTTGAGGGCGGGATACGGCATGGGCCCGACGTGTTCCGCGACGACCGGCGCCACGTCGTGGAGCGGGGCGAGCGCCCGTTCGCCCTGGTTGATCGGCCCGGCCCAGCAGGCCACGAAGATGGCGAACTTGTCTCCGTGTCGGTCCTCCGGGATGAAGGGAAGCGGGGGCGCGATCTGGAAGGCAGGAAACCCGCCCATCTCCTCGGGAGCGTCCTTGATGTAGTCGCGGTAGAACTCCAAGAGGTTTCGGGCCTGGCCGAGCTCGAAGAACATCGGGCCGCCGTAGATCTCCCGGATGGGGTGGAGGCGGTAGTCAAACGAGGTCACCACACCGAAGTTGCCGCCGCCGCCGCGGATGGCCCAGAAGAGGTCCTCGTTCTCCTTCTCGCTCGCCGTGATCGACCGGCCATCCGCCGTCACCACCTCGGCTGAGATCAGGTTGTCGCAGGAGAGGCCGACGCCGCGAGAGAGGTACCCGATGCCCCCGCCGAGGGTGAGACCGCCGATGCCGGTGGTGGAGACGATGCCCCCGGTGGTGGCCAGGCCGTGGGCGTGGGTCGCGTCGTTGAGGATGTCCCAGGTGGCTCCACCCTGGGCGCGAGCCGTCCGGCGCTCGGGATCCACGGTGACGTCCCGCATGCCCGACAGGTCGGCCACCACCGCGTCGTCCGCAGTGCCGAACCCAGGGACGCTGTGTCCGCCCCCCCGCACCGCCACACCGAGCTCGTTCTCGCGGGCGAAATCCACGGCGGCAGCGACGTCGCCGGCCTGCGTGCACCGCACGACCACGCGAGGATGGCGGTCGATCATCGCGTTGTAGACCTGGCGGGCCTCTTCGTAGTC
>JBOGVS010000071.1:0-2174 GCA_050692555.1 Actinomycetota bacterium | reverse complement strand
GATCCGCCACCGTCCGGGCCCGGTCATCGACGACGGCGAGCCTCTCCGCCGCCGCGAGGTCGGCCACCAGCACGGGCAGGGTCAGGTCCCTCGATCGTTGCTTGGCTCGGAACAACCGGTCCGTGGCTCCGGGAACGTCGGGCCGGGCACTCACCCCGTAGACCGTGTCGGTGGGGATCACCACCAGGCGGCCGCCGGCCAATGCACCCGCCGCCTCGGCCAGGGCCTCCTCGTCCGGACCGGTCAGGTCGAAGAGTCGGATGACGAACTCCCCGGGAGCATCGCCCGCACGACTCGGTCCCGCCCGATAAGGTCCGGGATGACCTCCACACGCTCGAAGCTCGCCGACAGCATGGCGGCCACCTCGCCTCCCTGCTCGGAGCCGATCTCCACCAGCACCCCCCCGCCCGGCCGGAGCCAGGCCGGCGCCTCCGCGGCCAGGCGCCGGTGCACCTCGGTCCCTCCGACCAGGGCCTCCTCGGGCTCGGCTCGAACCTCCGGCGGGAGGTCCTCGTACTCCTCGCGGGTGACGTAAGGAGGGTTGCTGACCACCAGGTCGAGCCGGCCGCGTAGGTCCGCCGGAACGGGGTCCAGCAGGTCACCCTCCAGCACCTCGACCTCCAGGGCGTGGCGGGAGGCATTGGCCCTGGCCACCGCCACGGCTTCCGGCGAGATGTCGGTGGCCAGCACCCGGGCGTCCGGACGACGGCGGGCGATGGCCAGGGCGATGGCCCCGGTTCCCGTCCCCACATCGACCACCACCGGCGTCGCCCGGCCCTCGAGGACCTCCAGGGCCCGCTCGACCAGGACCTCGGTCTCGGGGCGGGGGACGAACACCCCCGGGGCAACCCCCAGGACCAGATCGAGGAACTGCTGCTCCCCGGTGAGGTACTGGAGCGGTACCCCATGGCACCGCTGGCACAGGGCCCGGCCGTACAGTCTCGCGGTCCGGCTGTCGAGCCCTTCCTCCCGGGCGTACAGGCCCGCGCGATCGGTATCCAGGAAGTAGGTCAGCAGGGCCTCGGCGGTTGCCCGGGGGCTCTCCACTCCGTGCCGCTCGAGATAGTCGGCGGCCCGGACCAGCACCTCCGAAGGCCTCACGTGGCCCGCTCGTCCATCCGATCCGCCAGGGGCCGGATGTTCCCCACCCCGATCGTGCCGGTCCCTCCCCCGGCCCTCACCGCCAGCACCAGCCGGCCGATCCGCCATAGGTACAGGACCACGGTCTCCGCGGGCGCCTCGGGAGCTCCCATGACCCCGATGGCCTCGTCTCCCAGACCCTCCGTGGACACGGCGTCGAGCGAGGGCGCCCGGAAGTACCGGTACCAGGACTCCACGGCCTCAGACGCCCCGTCCTCGGTGGAGAACAGCACCGCGGTGGAGTTCACGTACTCCATCCCCGGACGGGTCACCAGCGGGTCACCCGAATACCCCGGCTTCTCGAACCGTGACCCGTACGCGGACCGAAACCCAAGCTCTTCGAACTCGAGCTGCAGTCCAAGGCAGCAGTCAGACGGCCACAGCTCCTCCACGGTGAACGGCCCCGACGATCCCTCCACGAACTCGGTGCCCTTCGGCGCCTCGTCGGGCCGGAGGACGAACTGGTCCAGCGTTTCAACGGTGAACGGCTCGCGGCGCTCGGTCTGGTCGGAGGCCGTGGCGTCTCCCTCTCCGCAGGCTCCCGCGCCGGCGGCCACCAGGGCCAGCGCCAGGTACGTCATCAGGGAAGAGCGAACCGGTGATCCGCTCATTCGGCGGCGGCCAGCTGTTCAGCTCGCTCGCGGGCGGTCAGGGCGTCGATGAACTCGTCGAGGTCTCCCTGGAGGACCTCGGCCAGACGGTGCGAGGTCTGCCCGATCCGATGGTCGGTGACCCGGTTCTGGGGGAAGTTGTACGTCCGGATCTTCTCCGCGCGCTCTCCCGTGCCCACCTGGGCCCGGCGGGCATCGGCCTCCTGTTGCTGCTGGCGGTCCTGCTCCAACTTCAACAGCCGGGCCCGAAGATACCGAAGGGCCTTCTCCCGGTTCTGAAGCTGGGACCGTTCCTCCTGGACCGCGATCACGATGCCCGACGGCTTGTGGGTCACCCGCACCGCGGAGTCCGTGGTGTTCACCGACTGCCCGCCGGGGCCCGACGAGCGGAACACGTCGACCTGCACGTCCTCGGGGCGGATG
>JBOGVS010000070.1:0-2418 GCA_050692555.1 Actinomycetota bacterium | reverse complement strand
TCCGCCTTCCGCGAAGGGGTACAGGTGCTGGATGATGGCCGGCTGGTTCGGAGGCTCATCGATCACGTACCGGACGTGGTACCGGGGCCCCAGGTCGCCTTCGGGCCTCCCGGTCCGCGACCGTCCCGGGTCCAACAGGCCCGAGAGCACCGGGTACCCGCCCCCGTCGGACCCGTCCATGGTGATGGGCCCTCCCCCTCCCTCACCGCCTCCGGCGCCTGGACCGCTGATGTACGCGGTTCCTTGCACCTTGGCCTGGGCGGGGAGGGCAAGCGCCAGGACTGCCAGCATGGTCGCCGAGACCGTCATCGCCTTCCTCACGGGACCTCCTCCCGCCGTCTGCCCCCTGTACACCCGGGGACCGGAGAAGGTTCCCGATTCAGACCAGGGAGAGCTGCTCGGGCTCCGGTGGGGGACGCTGCTCGGGGATGCGCCGGGCCGCTCCCCCCGAGGTCCGCCCGATGCCGAAGCGCCGGGCCAGACGTCCGACCTTCTCGGAGATCTCGGCCTGATACTCCTTGGGCGCGTACGCCGCGTTCCCGTACAGCTCCCGGTACCGGGGGACCAGGTTGGGCCGATGCTCACGAACCCAGGCCATCCACCACTCCCGGGCCCCGCCCTTTCGGAGATGGAGCACGATCGGCGACACGTGGGTGGCCCCCGCATCGGCGATGGCCCGCACCGTGCGCTCCATGTGCTCGTCGTCGTCCGTGAGGAACGGGATGATGGGAGCCATCAGCACCCCGCAGGGGACCCCTGCTTCGTTCAGCCGCCTCACGGCGTCGAGGCGGCGCTCCGGAGAGGGAGTGCCGGGCTCCACCGCCCGCCAGTAGTCCTTGTCGATGCATCCGACGGAGAAGTTGGTGGCCACGTCGGCCACCTCGGCGCACTGGGTCAGCAGGTCGAGGTCCCGGAGGATCAGGGTGCCCTTGGTGAGGATGGAGAACGGGTTGGCTGCGTCCCGAAGTCCCTCGAGGATCCCCCGCATGAGCTTGTACCTGCCCTCGGCCCGCTGATAGGTGTCGACGTTGGTCCCCATGGCGATGTGCTCGCCCTCCCAACGAGGCGCAGCAAGCTCTTTCCTGAGTAGCTCCGGCGCGTTGACCTTGACCACGATCCTGGTGTCGAAGTCCTTGCCGTAGTCGAGATCAAGGTACGTGTGCGTCTTCCGAGCAAAACAGTTGTGAGAGACCACCCCGTTCGCGATGAAGTCCCCTGTCCCCGTGGTGATGTCGTACATCGGAAGATCGACGCCCAGCGGCTCGATAGAGATCACCCGGAGCCGAGCGTTGTTCTTAATGGCTTGACCCTCGATCGATCGCTTCCGGGTGATGGCCGGATCGACAGTGTGAAAGAACCGCAGCGCCTCCCGTAGCCCTCCGAGCACCCGCACGTAGCAAAGGCCATTTGGCCGAGGACTGACCTCGACTCGGAGCCCGAAACCGAGCCTGTCCAGTGAGGACGCCACGGAACCAATGATGTCGAGATCCGTATTCGCGATCCGCAGGATCCCTCCGCTGTAGCTCCCTTCTGCGTCGAAGATGCCGGCGAGAAACCCCTTGGTCCACTCGATGGGCGCCGAAGTCGGCCACGCGATTAGGTCATGGATCATGGCCACACCCGCTCTGGACTGGTTGCCTATGGCGTGGATCGCTCTACTTCCTGCCACGGCCGCCTGAAAGAGGAATTCTCGGGTTCCAACTTGGAATTCGGTTAGGTAACGACGGGATCTCTGAAGACCTTCCAGGTCAGTCAGCGCGAGACGAAAGTGGTGGCGACGAGTGGGCCGACCGCCGGTGCCTGTTTGGAGGTATGAACCGATATGGGCATCCCCGCGGATCATTCCGCATAGGTAGCCCCGCCGATAATCGGCGTCTTCGGTCGGGGAAGTTGCAAATTGTCCTGTACCCATCAGCTTGTTGTTGAACGTGAGATGGGGTCGAGTCTCCGGGCCCCACTCGGATCCGGTGACATGCTTCCAGCCACGATTGCTCAGGAATCGGTGGCCGCCGCTGGCTACGAGTTCGGTTCCGTCCTCGAGCGTGATGCGATACGCGGGCTTCACTGTCGACCAATGTGCGAGCACTCTGGTCTTTATATAGCGGCGATAGTTGCCCTGCCGGATGGTGCCGTAGATCTCGTCGCCGACCCGAACGTCTGCGAGTGGTTTCGTCCGCCCGTTCCCCATGAGAATTGGAGTGTGCCCCGCTTCACAGTAGGAGCAAGAATGCGAGCATCCACGATAAGGATTGATGGTCCACTTGAACGGCATGTGTGACGCCTCGGGGACGCGGTTGATGATCGACTTGGCCCGGACCTCGTAGAACGTCATCCCCCGGAACTCCGGCGTGTCGAAGGTTCGCACCACCGCGCCCTGCTCGAACAGGGGGATCGTGACCCGGTCGTCCGGGGGAGCGG
>JBOGVS010000069.1:0-3271 GCA_050692555.1 Actinomycetota bacterium | reverse complement strand
CGCCCCGCCGAGGTACGCCCCGCCGAGGTACGCCCCGCCGAGGTCCGCCCCGCGGAGGTACGCCCGCCCCGCTTGCTTGATGACAGATTCGCCATCAAGCAGCTCCACGACGAACGCTCTGCTGACCCGGAGCTTGTCGCTGTCCTCTCCGAGAACGTCCTCCTGGCGGTAGCCGCACACCAGGACGGTCCGAGCGGGGATCCCCGAGAGTCGTGCCCCCTGGAAGTTCTTCGCCAAACAGAGCCCGTCTCCGTCCTGGATGGGACAGGGCGTCTTGTTCGACGTCTTGATCCGATCGGCAGGGACTGTGGCCCAACGGCCCAGGCCTGGCCACTGGTACCCGTTGCGCGTCTTCAGATCAGGCCGAACGGCCTTCCACGCCAGGATCAGGTTCTCACTCACCACAGCTCCTTCATCCGGGGGGAAGCCTTCGAGCTCTTCATCGCCGTCGTGGCCATCACGGCCAGGCCGTCGCCGTACTTGCCCGACTCCAGATCGTCCCGGAGCGACTGCTGGGCCCGATCTCGCTTGCCGTGGTAGCGCCCGTTGCAAACGCAGGTGCATTTCGACTCCCGGGCGTTGTGACAGCTGGCGTCGCAACGCCTCGTGCCTTCGCTGTTGCCCTGGACCAAGATCGCCGTCATGCCGTATCTGCCTCCTTCTCAGCTCGTAGGCGCTCGGCGCCTTCCCGCTCGTCGGGGGTCATCAGTTCCCACCGCTTCTCGCGGCTCAGTTGCATGAACTGGGCTTGGGTCATCCCGTGTCGGGTCCACGGGGTTGGGGCCCTTGGCGCCGGCGATCCGGCCGGCGCCGGCGTCATGGTTCCCGTCAAGTCGGATCCGGACACACCCCCGATACCGGCTTTGTAGGCACTAAAGGCAGGGGGGATTTCGTGAGGGGCGATGAGACGGTTTTGTGCTTGGCCCCCTCCGTCGATGAGACGGTTTGCGCCCGAATTTGAGACGGTTTCTGGGGCCAAACTGTCTCGCCCATGAGACGGTTTCTGGGGCCAAACTGTCTCGCCCATGAGACGGTTTCTGGCGGAGCCGGACCCACCCCGACGTCGGTTGAGGACCGCCTCCATGCGCTCCTCCGCGCCCGGCGGGATGACCGCCCGGTAGATGCTCCGGCGGCCACGGCCTCCACCGCGCTCCTGTTCGAGCCAGCCGTGCTCCCGCAGGACCGACATAGCCCTGGCCACGGTGGCGCGACTGAGGCCGGACGCCTCCGCCAGGTCCTCGATGGACGGGGGCTCGTCGGAGCCGTCCGCGTCGGATTTCCACCACGTGGACAGCGCCCAGGCCACCGCTCGGGTGGCCGTGGGGAACCCCGAGTAGCGCATCGCGATCTGCCAGCGGGTCCGGTGGCGGAACCGGTAGCCGCTGCTCACCGGCTCCCTCGCGGGCGGAAGGGTCGCGGGACATCGATCGTGAACAGGAGCTGGGACTCGGAGACCGGGCACTGGCGGCCGAAGATCCACCGGTAGCGGAGGCAGCTCCGGCGCCGGTCACCGATGCCGAAGACGGGGACCCACCGTGCCCACCTGTGGCCGAACCGGCGGCACCGCCAGGGGATCCGGCTCATGCCCGGGCCCTTTCGCGGGTGTGGTGGCGGAGCCCCAGGGCCCGGTCGAGAGCAGCGGCCACCCGATCAGCGATGCTCTTCGCGCCGTGCTCATCGCAGGCCAGGAAGCCGACGTACACGGTGGCCGGGCAACGACACAGCACGACCTCTCGCCGCAACCGAACACCGGACCTGGGACGTTCTTCCACGATCGCCCTGCAGAGCTCTCCCGGGGGAGCCGCAGTCACAGCGGCGAAGTCCGCGGCCACTTGGTGCCGGAGGCAGCTCACGCCGCCCCCACGACGAGCTCGTACTCAACCGGGTGGACGAGCGCGCAGCTCTCGCACCAGCCGAACTGGTCGAGCTGGAGAGGAACGCCGTCGTCCATGTGGGACTGGCCGCACCGGACGCAGAAGGCGGTCATCACAGGTACTGCCCCGGGGGTGAAGGTGCGCCAACACGGCTGGGGGTGTCCCGGTCAGGCGGTATCGGGGACCGAAGGAGCTCGATCCGCCCCAGCAGCGGCCTGATCTTGCTTTCGAGGATCCCCACAAGCTCCTCCCGGGGACCTCGAGCGATCACCGTGGGAGCCCCCGCCGGCGTGAAGGCGAACAGCACGTGTGGCGGGTCGTCGTTCGGCGCCTGGGACTGCTCCTGGCGGACGTAGAACCCGGCGATGTGATCCAGGTTCACCAGGGCGCCGTCGGAGGCTTCGAGCCAGGTCACAGGCGCCCGACCTCACTGGGGTATCGGTCCAGCCCGGCGATCCGGAGCTCGAACGAGACGCCCGGGTCGTTGCAGTCCGAGCAGATCCCGTCCTGGGCTTCATCGGGATCGGTGTCCGAGGAGAACGGCCGCCCGCATTCGGGGCAGCGCTCCGGCCGGCGGGGGGAAACCATCAGTTCTCGCCCCCCCGCTCAACTTCGGGGATCCCCTGCCACACCCGGATCAGGTGCCCGTGCAGCTGCGGCCGGCGGGGAACCGCCCAGTCGACCTGCCTGATGATGAAGGCCCGGGCGGCCGCGTTGATGAGCGCCCCCATGGCCCCGGACGACGGCGGGTCACCGACGACGTCGCGGATGTCCTCGGACGTGAACCTCTCCCCGCTGGCGGCCTTGAGCCGGATGACGAACTCGCACCGGTCGCCCCACTCGGGGCCGGCCCGTGCCTGCGCGGCGGCCATCCCGCGCTCGCGGAGCTCCTGGCCATCCTGGGACGAGAGCGGGAACTGGCCCTGGCTCATCGGCACTTCGGGCACCGGCGTCGGCTCGCTCGCTTCCCGGACTTCGATCGGAGCGCGTGGCCACAGCTCAGCGCCTCGATCAGGGTGTGGCGAAGGCCCCCCCCCTTGTCTGTCCAGGCGACCGTCCAGGAGCTAACGACAGGTCGGGAGGGGAGGCGATTGATACGATGGCGAAGCGGGGCAGGCCCTACACTCGCCAATGCGGCCTCTTGGTCGGGAGAACCGACCCGATGACCCCTTCACCCCGAGGCCGCCGGGGGTGGCAAGAGCACGGGCGCACGCCTCGGCGGGGCCGGACCTCATGGCGGTAGATCTGCCAGAAGCACCAGAGGCAGAAGGCCAGGAACAGGCCGAGCCAGAGCAGGTTCACGATCCCGCCGTCGATCCCGCGGGGCTCCGGAGAACGACCTGCTGACCCGGAGACCGCCGCCAGGAGACTCACTGGCCCCTTCCCTCAAGCGAGCC
>JBOGVS010000068.1:0-3464 GCA_050692555.1 Actinomycetota bacterium | reverse complement strand
GCAGGACCTCGGCCAGGACCCGACCGATGCCCACCTGCCGGGCGATGGCCTCGGCGGTCCGGCGGTTGTCGCCGGTGATCATGGCCACCTCCAGGCCCCGGTCCCGGAGGGACTGAACGGCTCGGGCCGCGTCCTCCTTCGGGGTGTCCGCGACCGCCACGACACCGGCGGGAGCGCTGTCCACCGCCGCCAAGATCGCCGTATTGCCCGCAGCCTCGAGGCGGGCGGCCGCCTCCTCCAGGTCGCCGGTGCCCACGCCTGCCTCCTCGAGGAGCCGGCGGCTGCCCACGAGGACCGCCCGGCCACCCACCGTGGCCCGGACGCCCTTGCCGGTGACCGAATCGAACGCCTCGGGCTCCTCGGGGCCCACCCCGCGCTCCTCCGCGCCCCGGACGACCGCCTCGCCCAGGGGATGTTCCGAGACGCGTTCGGCCGAGGCCACCAGGCGCAACAGGTCCTCCTCCGACAGGTCGCCGAGCGACACCACGTCGGTGAGCGAGGGCTCACCCTTGGTCACCGTGCCGGTCTTGTCCAGGACGATCGTGCTCACCCGTTGGGCGGTCTCCAGGGCCTCCGCCGATCGGATCAGGACACCGTTCTCCGCCCCCTTCCCGGTCCCGACCATGATCGAGAGCGGGGTAGCCAGGCCGAGGGCACACGGGCAGGCGATGATAAGCACCGTCACCGCGCTCACCAGGCCGAAGGTTAGGGCAGGGTCGGGCCCGACGTCGAACCACACCACGAAAGTGGCGATGGCGAGGAACATCACCGCGGGCACGAAGTAGCTCGCCACCCTGTCGGCCAGCCTCTGAACGGGCGCCTTCGACGCCTGGGCCTCGCGGACCAGGCGGACGATCTGGGCCAGCACGGTGTTCGATCCAACGGCCGTGGCCCGGAGCCGGAACGATCCGGTCTGGTTGATGGTCGCTCCGACCACCGGATCACCGGGCTCCTTGTCCACCGGCATCGACTCCCCGGTGACCATGGACTCGTCGATCGAGGAGCGCCCTTCGACGATCACGCCGTCGACCGGGACCTTCTCGCCCGGACGCACCAGGATCTCGTCGCCGAGGCGAACCTCCGCCACTGGAATCTCCTGCTCAACTCCATTTCGCAACACCCGAGCGGTCTTCGGGCTGAGCCCGATCAGCTTCCTGATCGCCTCCCCGGTCCCCGCCTTGGCCTTGGCCTCAAGTAGACGTCCCAGGAGGATGAGGGTGAGGATGACCCCGACGGCCTCGTAGTAGACGTCGCGAACCTCCGAGGGCAGGATGGCGGGGGCCACGGTCACGAGCAGGCTGTAGAGGAACGCCGCCGTGGTACCCACGGTGATGAGCGTGTTCATCTCCGCGGTTCGATGGCGTAGAGTCCGCCACCCGACGGTGTGGATCGGCCAGCCCGTGTAGACGAACACGGGAGCGATGAGGACGAACTGAACCCAACGGTCCATCAGGATCGCCGGGACCCAAGTGGCGTCGAAGAACTCGACGGCCATCACGGCGGTGATGACGGGGGCTGTCAGCACCGCCCCGATCAGCACGCGCCGTGAGAGATCCCGGATCTCCCTCCTGCGCTCGGCGGCCTCCTCGTCCGCGCCCTCCTGGCCGTCCGCCGGTTCCGTCTCTATCCGGTATCCAGCCGAGGCAACGGCCGTCCGCATGTCGTCGACCGAGACTTCGGCAGGGTCGAAGTGGACGGTCAGCCGCTCGGAGACGACGTCGCTGTCCACGCGTCCGACACCGCGCAGGGGCGCCAGCGCCGACTCGATGGTCCGGAGGCATGTCGGGCACGCGGCCCCGCCTCCTCGGACGGCCAGTCGCACCCGCCCGGTGTCCAGCTCCGGTTCCACCAAGACAGACCTGGTGGCCCTGTGGGTATGGCCGTCCGGCGAGGGTGGGCCCGGGCCGGTGGTCGTGGACTGGGCTTCCTCGACCTCCCGGCCGTCTCCTGCTGAGCCCGTTTCCTCTTCCGCCGACTCCACGAAGAGCGTGCCGTGCACCATGTTCATGCCACACGCGAACCCGTACTCCCCGCGCTGATGCGGAAGCAGTTCCACGGTCGTCCTGGAGAAGGCGGGAAGGGTCTTCCTCACCCGGTAGTCAGGGAACACCACCTCGGAGGTGCACTCGCCGCCTTCTTGACGGTCGAAGACGATCCGCAAGGGAACGCCCAGGCGCACACGGATGACGCTCGGAGAGTAGCCGCCCTTGACGGTCACCTCGACCTCCTGGATACCTCCCCGCAGCCTCGCCCGACCCACCTGCTTCGGTCCGAAGAAGAACCCCGCCAGGATGGCGATCAGGAAGACGCCTCCAAACGTGACGATGATCTCCGCGGCGCTCATCAGGCAGGGCCTCGCGAGGCCAACCGTGCTCGGCGGCTGGGACGCTCCCCGACCGCCTCCCCTGCGATGCGGGCCTTTGGGCCCGTTAGCACGGCGCTGAACTTCACCGCATCCACGAGCTCGAATACCGCGGCTTCACCACGCCCCTCCCGAACGGCATCGGAGAAGCACGTCTCCAAGTGGTTCTTCAGGACCAACCGGTTGGCCCGCTCGAGGGAGGCCTGGACCGCAGAGATCTGCTTCATTATCTCCACGCAGTAGGCCTCCTCCTCCACCATGCGGACGATTCCGTCGATGTGGCCTCGAACCGTCTTCAGTCGGTTCAGGATGGCCCGTTTGTTCTCCGGCAGCACCTGTCCTCCCTTCGGTTCCCACCCCCGGATAGCCCACCCCTGGGGGGGTGGCTACTCAAGAAGAGCCAGAATACCAGGGACGTCGCGTGTCCTTGGTCACGATCAGATCCCTGGATGGGGCGAGCGAAGATGCTGAGTTCCTCGCCATCGCCGTGCAGGCGAGGATCCGCCGTCCCGACGACGGTTAGCGACGGGCGACACCCATGACGTGCGGCCGGACGATCCGGGGGAGGGGCCGGAAGTCGAACTCGTCGAGGTCGCCGACCCGGAACCCAGCCGCCGCCACCGATGCCGCGGTGTCGCGGTTCGGGTGGCAGCCTCGCCCGAGCCATCCCCACGGCCGCTCCAGGCGGTCCTGCCACCGTGCCAGGCCGGGGTCTGCTGAGCGGACGTGCTCGTAGAAGCGCAGCGTCCCCTCGGGACGGAGGACCCGGCGGGCCTCGGCGAGGGCTCGGGCGGGGTCCGGGACCGAGCACAGGACCAGGCTCGACACGACGGTGTCGAAGGACCGATCGGGGAACGGGAGAGCCATGGCGTCACCGTCGACCACCTCGACCGGCACGGCTGCTCCTTCGGCGGCGTGGCGGGCCCGGGCGCGCATGTCCGGGTCGGGTTCCAGGGCCACCACCCTGGTAGCCGTCCGGTACAGGGGGAGGTTCCTCCCGGTGCCAGCCCCGATCTCCAGCACCTCCCCGGTCGCGCCCTCGATCAGACGGCGCCGGTGCTCCGCGCCTCCCCGCTGGTCGACGCGGCGCACGAACCAGTCG
>JBOGVS010000067.1:0-3801 GCA_050692555.1 Actinomycetota bacterium | reverse complement strand
ACTCCCTCGGCCTGGGGATCCCGTTCATGCTGCTGGCCCTCGGCTACCTCAGGGCGGGCAGGGCGTTCACATGGCTCCGGCGCCACGGTCGGGGGATCGAGGTGGCCGGCGGCGCGCTGCTGGTGGTGATGGGCGTGCTGATGATCACCGGCCACTGGCTCGGGCTGTTCACTCCGCTGCTGCCCTGGTTCGCCCGTACCGGGTGGCCCCCGATCTAGACGAGGATCCCGGGCTGTGGGCGGGGTGAGGCCAGGAACCGCCGGGAGCGCCGTGCCCGGGGAGCGTACCCACCAGCCCGAGCGACCTCTCGGCGGGCGCGGTCGCGATCTCCCATCGGCGATCGGGAAGTTCCTCGGAAGAGGCGCCCTGGCGTTCGGGGGCGGGCTGGCCCTGGCCCTTGCGTTCCCGCCGTTCGGGGCGGGGATCCTCGCCGTTCTCGCTCCCGCCGCCCTGATGGCGGCCATCGCGGTGGCTCGTCCCTTGACCCGGGTGGCCGCCGGCTTCCTGTTCGGCTTGGGATTCTTCGGGCTGCTCCTGCTCTGGGCCGTCCGCTTCGGCTTCATCGCCTGGGGGGCCCTCGTGGTCACCGAGTCCGCCTTCGCCGCGCTGTTCGCGTGGGTCGCGGGACCCCTTCTCGGGCGCGCGTCGCTCGTCTCGTTGATGGGAGCGTCCGCTCTCTGGGTCCTCGTGATGGAGGTGGCAAGGGGGCGCGTCCCGTTCGGGGGGTTTCCGTGGGGCTCTCTCGGGTACCCCCTGGTCGGGACGCCCCTGGAGCTGGTGGCGCCCCTGGCCGGCGGGGTCGGCGTCTCCTGGCTGGCCAGCTTCGTGGCGGCGGCGAGCTTCTGTGTGGTTCGCCGTCAGATCCGGCACGCGGCCATCGGGCTGGCCCTCGCGGGCGCCGCCGTGGCCGGCTCGATGCCGTTCGCCGGTTCGAGTATCCGAGGGGCCGGCCTCCGCGTGGCCATCGTGCAAGGAAACGTCCCGCTCCATGACGGACCGGGCTCGCCGGAGCCGACCGCGCGCATCCTCGCCGATCACGTGGCTCTCACCCGGACGCTGTCGCCGGGGTCCGTGGACCTGGTGGTGTGGCCGGAGGGAGTGGTCGAGCCCGCCGGCGATCCTCCCGCGGCTGGCCGGCCCGCCCCCGACCCGCTCGTGGAGGTGGCCCGGCGAGCGGATGCCTGGGTGGTGGCAGGGGTCCTGTCGGATGCCGGGCCCGGGAGGTTCAGGAACTCCGTCGTGTCGGTGAGCCCGTCCGGCAGGGTGGCGGGTATTTACCACAAGCAGCGAGCTGTGCCCTTCGGGGAGTACGTTCCCTGGCGACGGCTCCTCGGCTTCTTCAGGGCCCTCGACGCCGTCCCCAGGGACATGATCCCGGGCCCCGGGGTCCGCTTGCTGCCGGTCTCCGGGGGGAGGGTGGGAACTCCGATCTCGTACGAGGTGGCGTTCTCGAGGATCGTCCGCGACTTCGCCACCAGCGGTGCTGGGGCCATCGTGGTCGCCACGAACACTTCGGCGTTCGGTCCTCGGGCCGCGACCGCGGAGCAGCAGTTCCAGGCCACGAGGATGCGTGCCCTGGAGCTCGGCCTATACGTCGTCCAGTCCGCTCCATCGGGGATCTCGGCGATCATCGATCCCCGAGGGCACGTGGTGACCCGTTCCGAGCTGTTCCGGCCGCGGGTCCTGCGAGGATCGATTGGTCTGAGTACCGCTTCGACGCCGTTCGCACGTGTGGGCGAGGGGCCGATCGTCGCCCTGGCAGTACTCGCGGCGCTCTGGGCGTTCGCGGGATCCGAGGTCCGGCTTCGCCGCAGGTCCATCTGGGCTATTCCCCGTCGGGCGGAAGGGAACGAGCACGGGACGGATCCGCCCTGAGGCAATCACGGTCCCGGGTGCTCCCGCGGCCTGGGCCATGCGGGTGTCCGAGAGCCACCCTCGAAGTAGGAGGGAGACACGGCCCGGACTGTGAAACGTTGCTGGTAGTGGGCGAGGCCGCAGATCTCCGCACACTTGGCTCGGGTAGAGTCCCGCCCGCTCCACGTCAGATCGAACCGTGTGACGCGACCGGGGATGGCGTCACGCTTGAAGGCGAAGTCGCGAACGAAGAAGCAGTGGATGACGTCGGTAGATGTGAGGACGATGCGCACCGTCCAACCCACGGGGACGACCATCTCGGGAGGATCGTCCGGGGTGCCGAAGACGCACACCCCCTCCCCCTGGTAGTCGAACCGCCAGGACCACCGGAAGGCGGTGACCCGGATCGTCACGTCGGGATCGGGGGATAGGCCCTCCACTCGGGTCTCGGTTCGGTACGTGAACCAGAACAGAAAGGCCACGATCACCACCGGGATGGCGGTGTAGGCGCTCGAGCGGGACGTTCGCCCGGAACTGAGGCGGCAATCCCTCGCTCCGCTTCCGGTAACGGATGACGGACCACAGGATCAGCCGGAGACGACGGCGGTGACCCCGGTGGCCGCCTAGAAGAACACCGTCCAGAGGCCCCAGATCTCCCGGGCCTGGGACGTGGCCGGGTCGGTCGGGGCCGGCCGGCAGGCCACGACCGCAGTCCAGGCGGCGAGGGGGAGAGTCCGCCCCGTCATCTACTACAGCGAATAGTATTGTCCGGACATGCCGGGCGCACAGGCCCGGTGCCCCCGCTCGCCGGGCACGTGGTTGAGTGGGGGGACCGGCACATGAGGGCTCTGCGGGGATCCTCCGTTCCAGCCTTGCGAAGGGGGCACGTGGTCGCGGCCACCGCCCTGCTCCTGTGGGTGGTGCTGGCCCCTGGGGTCGCCCTCGCGCACGCCGCCTTCGTCTCCTCCGAGCCGGAGCCGGGGGCCGAGCTATCGAGCGCCCCCGGCGTGGTGATCCTCCGGTTCAGCGAGCCCCTCATCGAACGGCTCTCGGGGGCCACCGTGGTCGACGCGAACGGGCAGGCCCACGAAGGTCGGGTGTCCGGGGAGCGGGAGATCCAGGTCCCGCTGGCCACCAACGCTCCGGGGGTGTACGAGGTCGAATGGACGACGGTCAGCCCGGTAGACGGCCACACCCTCGGGGGCTCCTTCCGGTTCGGTGTCGGGGTATCGCCTGGCGAGGGCGCCGAGGGGGAGACCGGCGCCGAGCCACAGCGAGCGGATCTCCTGATCGCCGTCGCCCGGGCGCTGGAGTATGCCGCTCTGCTGGTAGGGCTGGGGATGATCCTGGTGCGCCGCCTGGCCAGACGCGACCCTCCTCTCCCGTGGGTCCGCCTCCGCCTCATCCCGGTCCTCGCCGTGGCCCTCGTGAGCGGGACGGTCGTCGTCCTCGGTGAAGCGCTTTTCGCGGCCGGCTCACTCTCCCCGGGCGCGGTGGCGGCCTACTTCACCTCGGGGGTCCCCGGGATCGCCCGGCTCGTCAGGGTCGGCGCCGAGGCGCTGGCCCTGCTCGTGGCCTTGCGGGGCCGTTCTTCGGCGCCCCACGTGGCGGTGGCGGTGGTGGCGCTGGCCTCGGCGGGACACGCGGCAGCGGTCACACCGAGGTGGTGGGGGGTCGGGGTCGACGCCCTGCACCTGCTCACCGCGGGGATGTGGGCGGGGGGGATCATGGCCCTGGCCATGGTGAGGCCTCCTGACGGGTGGCGGGGTCAGGGCGGCCGAGTCCTCCTGGACCGGTTCTCTCCCCTGGCCGTTCCGGCCTTCGTCCTCACGGTCGGGTTCGGCGTCCTTCGGGGGACCCAGGAGCTGGCCGGCCTGTCAGACCTGGTCGACACGTCCTACGGCCGGGTGCTGGGCATCAAGGTTCTGGGCGTGCTGGCGATGGTCC
>JBOGVS010000066.1:0-4050 GCA_050692555.1 Actinomycetota bacterium | reverse complement strand
GCCCGGGAAGCCGGGGAGGCGCTGCGAGGGAAGGTGGTGATCGACACCAGCAACCCGATCACCGTGCGGAACGGGCAAGTCCAGTTCCTCGACATCCCTGGCGGGTGACCGCCGCCCAGCACCAGCAGCTCACCCTGGGAGACGTTCGGCTGGTGAAGGCGTTCAACGCGATCTGCGCCAGTTCGATCGACGAGCTCGCTGCGCGCACCGGCGACGGCCGCGCGGCGATCCTGTTGGCCGGGGATGACCCAGCCGCCAAGGAGACAGCCGCCGGGCTCGTCGAGGACGCCAACTTCGTCCCGGTCGACGTCGGCGCCCTCGCCGACGCGGCCATCCTCGAGCCCACCTCGACCGAGGACGCACTCCCCGTCCTCACCGAGCGCGAGGCTCGCCGCCTCGTCTTGGACCGGGCGACTACCCAGTCCAGGGGAGCCTGATGGGATAGACGACCTGGCACAGCCATCTGTCCGGATGGCTGCCCGGGACGCGATACGCACGATCGGACCTTGAGTCTGCGCCTCTGCGGCCTGGCTGGAACCCGGGGTCGGTGATGCCGACCGGTGCCGTCGCAGGTCACGCCGTCACGGAGACGCGTTCGTCACCTCGTAGTGGCGCGCCTCCGTCTCTCGATCGATGAGGAACCGGTCGTCCTCCGGATAGAAGACCGCATGATCGACCTCCTCGCCGGCAAAGCCCTGCACAGCTTCCATGGACTCCCAGAACGTGAGGGTCACGAACTCGGTTCGCTCGCCCTCCTCCCGTCGGAGGATGTACGCTGCCCGGTTTCCCGGCGTCTCCCGGTACTCGCGGATTCCCGTCTCCCGCAGGTAGTTGACGTACGCATCGGCGTCCGATGTCCTCGTCCACCCTCGCCAGGTGCGCGCGATCATCGCTCCTCCCAGTGTGCTCTTCGCTCGGCGGCCGCCCGCATCAGGATGACATCAGGGCAACGAACCCAGGAACTCGATCATCGCCTCGTTGACCTCAGTCGGCCGCTCCTGCTGGACCCAGTGGCCGGTGTTCGGAAGGAGGACGGCTCGCCGCAGGTTGGGGACCACCTCGTGCAGCCTCTCCACCCCCCTTCTGATTCCCGGGTAGTCGAGCTCGCGATCGCCCGCGATGAACAGGGCGGGG
This sequence comes from Actinomycetota bacterium, assembly GCA_050692555.1. GTDB lineage: Bacteria > Actinomycetota > UBA4738 > UBA4738 > CALAEC01 > DAITPV01. The sequence continues at coordinate 2,916 of JBOGVS010000066.1, read as the reverse complement.
ACGCGAACCGGGGCGTGGTGCCACGGCGCGGTCAGCTCCCAGTTGCGGTCCATGTTGCGGTACCAGTTGAGGCCTCCGGTGAACACGGACTCCTCGAACGCGGCGACGAACGCGTCGAGATCCTGTTGCGTAAGCCAGCCGGGCAGCTCGTCCGAGGCTCCGGCATCGAGAGCGCCCGTGGTGCTGACGCCTTCCGCGGACGCCTTGATGCTGAGCGCCGCGGGCCGGGACAACGCTTGATCCTAAGCGCCTTGCCTCGGGTCCGGGATAGGACCATGGGCCCCGATGTCGCCCGAGAATGTTGAGCACAGGTGACTCCCACTGGCGATCCCGGAATCTCACGCGAAGATCCAATGACGGCGGACGGAAGAAAGCGGACTCTCCCCAAAGTGCCTGGTTAACGGCCCCATCCGAGTTTCCGCACCCCACACGGTGGAGCGGCGGGCCCGGGACCCGCCATCATGCTGTCATGCGCGATGCCATCGACCGGGCGGAGTTCCATCGCAGGCTCCGCGTGTACGTGGTGACGTCGTCCGGGCTCGTGACCGGACGCGGTCACGTCGACGTGGCCCGAGCGGCCCTCGAGGGCGGGGCCACGGCCGTGCAGCTCCGGGCCCCCGACCTCCGTCCCGAGGTGCTCCTCCCCCTCGCCTCGGGGCTCGCGGCCCTCTGCCGGAGCCGGGGATCCCTGTTCGTGGTGAACGACGTCGTAGACGTGGCCCTGAAGAGCGGAGCCGATGGGGTGCACCTGGGCCAGGGCGACGACCTCGCGGGCGCCCGCGAGCGCCTGGGCCCCGACCGGGTGCGGGGGATCAGCGTGGAGACCCCGCTCCAGGCCCGCCACGCCGAGGAGCTCGGGGCGGACTACCTGGGGGTGACGGTGTGGAGCACCTCGACCAAGCCCGAGGCCGTCCCGGTCGACCTGGACGGCCTTCGCGAGGTCGTGACTGCGACGGCACTGCCGGTGGTGGGGATCGGAGGGATCGACGCCTCCAACGCCCGGCAGGTCCTCGAGGCCGGTGCGGCCGGCGTGGCCGTGGTGTCCGCGGTCGGTGGCGCCCCCGACCCCGTGGTCGCCACGAGGGAGCTGGTTGCCACGGTGCAGGCGTTCGAACGGGAAGGAGCGACATGAACCCTCAGCGCCCAGGCAAGGTCACGCCCGAGACGTTCGCCCGCGTGATCCTGAAGAACCTCGGTGGCCGAGACGAGCACGTCCTGGTGGGGCCTCAGCACGGGGTGGACGTCGGCGTGGTGGAGGTTGCCCCCGGCGTGGTAATGGTCGTCACGGCCGACCCGGTCTTCGTCGTCCCGGCGTACGGATGGGAGCGGGCGGCGTGGTTCGCGGTCCACATCCTGGCCTCGGACGCCGCGACGAGCGGCCTGCCCCTTCGGTGGATGACGGTAGACCTGAACCTACCCCTGGACCTCTCCGACGAGGACCTGGCGACGCTCTGGAACGGGTACGCCAAGGCCTGCGAGGACCTGGGGATCGCCATCGTCACCGGGCACACCGGCCGTTATGAAGGCTGCACCTGGCCGATGGTCGGGGGCGCCACGTGCATCGCGCTCGGTCCCGAGGACTCCTACGTGACCCCGGCGATGGCCCGCTCCGGGGACCGGGTGGTGGTCACGAAGGGCCCGGCCATCGAAACAACCGCCCTGTTCGCGGCAACCTTCCCCGACCGAATTAAGCGGGAACTCGGCGAGGAGACGTGGGCAGCGGCCGATGCTCTATTCGAACAGATGACCGTGGTACCCGAGGGCTGGGTGGCCGCCGCGTATGGGCTGCGCGACCAGGGAGTGACCGCTATGCACGACGCCACCGAGGGCGGCGTGATCGGCGGGCTCGCCGAGGTCGCCGCGGCGTCGAAGGTCGGCATGCGGGTCGAGCTCGAGGCCATCCCCATCCGGCCCGAGGTCCGGGCCGTGTGCGACCACCTAGGCATCGACCCGTATATCTCGATCTCGGAGGGGACGCTGATCGCCGCCGTCCGTCCCGGACACGCCGAGGCGTTCCTGGCCGCCCTTCGGGACCAGGGCATCGACGCGGCCGACGTGGGCGAGGTCACGGAACAAGACGCGGGGACGGTCCTGGTCGCGGACGGAACGGAGCGGCCGCTCGAGCACCCTGGCCTCGACCCATTCTGGGAGGCCTTCGGGCGATGGGCCCAGGAAGCGGCCCAGGGAGCTTGATCGTTTGGTGGCCGGGAAGAGCCGTTATCGAGGTCGACCTGGTGGACCTGCTGGAGACCCGTCCTTCCTCGGCAGACGGAGCCCGCCTGCCCCGGCCAGACGAGTGAGCGGCCACGCCGGCGGCGGAGGGCCCCCGGGTCAGTGAGTCAGGATCCCCTCGGGGATTCCTCCCCCCGGAATCCCTGGTCACCAACCCAATCGGAGTTTCGCACCCCTCAGGCGGTAGGGGTGATCAGGAAGCCGCTTGCCTTGTGCCGACCGCGGCCCGGTTGGATGATGGCCAGGGCGCTCATCGATGCTGCCTGGGAGGAGAGCATGATCGTTGCGTACATCCTCATCCAGACCGAAGCAGGCGTGGTCGGCCCGGTAGCCGCGGAGGTAGCGGGGGTCAAAGGAGTAACGTCGGCACAGGCGGTAACCGGTCCCTACGACGTGATCGCCCGGGCGGAGGCACGCAACCTGGACGAGCTGGGGAAGCTCGTGGTCCGACGGGTCCAGGACGTCCCAGGTATCACCCGCACGCTTACCTGTCCTGTCGTCCACCTTTAGAGGGCCCGCCTCCGGGGGCGCTGATCCCAAAGCGAGGGACCCCGCCACATTCGAGGCGGGTCGTCTGCACACCCTTCCGGTCGTTCGCCATGGTAACCCTCACCCTTGATGGCGCCGATGCGCACGAACACGTCAGGGCCGTCGTCCTGGGTGATGAAGCCGTACCCCTTTTTG
>JBOGVS010000065.1:0-6101 GCA_050692555.1 Actinomycetota bacterium | reverse complement strand
CCATCGTCTCCCTGGCGGTGGCGCCTCCCGACGCCGTCCAGGGCAACGTCCAGCGGCTCATGTACGTGCACGTCCCCGCGGCGTGGCTCGCGTACGTCGCGTTTCTGGTGGTGTTCGTGGCGAGCATCGCGTACCTGCGGACCCGGTCGGTCAGGTGGGACCGGGTGGCCCACGCCTCCGCGGAGATCGGGGTCCTGTTCACGGCGCTGGCCATCGCCCTGGGCTCGCTGTGGGGACGGCCGGTGTGGGGCGTGTGGTGGACCTGGGACCCTCGCCTGACAACCACCGCGGTCCTCCTCCTCATCTACCTGGGGTACCTGGCGGTCCGGCGGCTCCCCGACGACCCGGCCCGGCGGGGCCGGTGGGCCGCCGTGGTGGGCATCGTCGGCTTCCTGGACGTGCCGATCGTCCACCTGTCGGTGGTGTGGTGGCGGTCGCTCCACCAGGGGGCGTCTGTCCTCCGCCCCGGCGGTCCGGTTGTGGCCGCGCCGATGCTCGCGGCGCTCCTCCTGGCCGTGGCCGCGTTCACGGTCCTGTACGCCTACCTCATGGCCCTCCGGCTCCGGCTGGGCCGGCTCGAGGCCAGGCTCTCCACCGAGGCCATGGCCCGACGCCTGGAGGCTGTGCCGAGCAGCCCCGTGGGAGGGGCCCGTGGATAGCTGGGGATTCGTGGCCGCCGGGTACGGCCTGACCGCGGCCGCCGTCCTCCTCTACGTGGCCAGCCTGTACCGACGCGCGGCCAGGGGCCGCCGCCGGATCCGGGCCCTGCGGGAGGCCGACACCGGATGAGGCTCCGCGTCCTCCTGCCGGTGCTGGTCATCGTCGGAAGCCTTGCCTGGGTGGCCACGCGCGGACTCTCCGAGACGCTGGTGTACTTCGTGACGCCGACCGAGCTCCTGGCTCGGGGCCCCGATGCGGCGGGCGGGGCGTTCCGGCTGGGGGGGCAAGTGGTCCCCGGGTCCGTGCATCGCCAGGCTGGCGCGCTCCGGTTCGTGGTCACCGACGGCACCACCCGGGTGAGCGTGGTGCACGAGGGAGACACCCCCGCCCTGTTCCGGCCCGGGATCGGCGTCGTCCTCGAGGGACGCCACGGACCGGACGGGGCCTTCCACTCCGACACGATGCTGATCAAGCACGCCGAGGAGTACCGGCCCCCTCGCCCGGGCGAGACCCCCTCGGTCTTGGAGGTGGACGAATGACCGAGGCCGCCGTGGGCAGGCTGGCGCTCACCCTGGCCCTGGCTCTGGCCGTCTACGGGGCCGCCGCCTCGTTGATCGGAGCCCGGAGGCGAAGCGCCCTCCTCGTCGAGAGCGCGAGGACGACAGCCTACTCGCTCCTCGCGCTCGTCGCTGCGGCCAATGGGGCCATGCTCGCCGCCATCCTCACGGACGATTTCTCGGTGCGCTACGTGGCCGAGAACTCTAGCCGGGCCACTCCCACGTTCTTCAAGGTCCTCTCGCTGTGGTCCGCGGACGAGGGCTCGCTGCTCCTGTGGAACCTGGTCCTGGCCGGGTGCCTGGCCGCCGTGGCGGCCCGGTTCCGAAGGCGCCGCCCGGAGACGTTCCCCTGGGCCCTGGCCACGATGTACGGGGTGGCCGTCTTCTACCTGCTCCTGGTTCTCGGGCCCACCTCTCCCTTCGCCACACTCGCGACGGCGCCGGTGGACGGGCGGGGACCCCTCCCCCTGCTCCAGAACCACCCGCTGATGGCCGCGCATCCCCCCGCCCTATACCTGGGGTTCATCGGCTTCACCGTCCCGTTCGCCTTCGCCATCGCCGCGCTGGCGACCGGACGGCTCTCCGACGAGTGGATCCGGGTGACCCGGCGGTGGACTCTCGTCGCGTGGGTCTTCCTCACAACCGGCCTCCTCCTGGGGGCGCTGTGGTCCTACGGCGTCCTCGGATGGGGCGGGTACTGGGCCTGGGACCCGGTGGAGAACGTGGCCCTGCTCCCCTGGCTCACGGCGACGGCCTTCCTCCATTCCGTCATGGTCGAGGAGCGCCGGGGGATGCTCAAGGTCTGGAACCTGTCCCTGGTCATCGCCACTTTCGCCCTCACGGTCATGGGGACCTTCCTCACCCGGGGGAGCATCCTCTCCTCGGTCCATGCCTTCGCCCAGTCCATCGTCGGCCCCATGTACCTGGGGTTCCTGGGACTCGTCCTGATCGGGGGGTTCGGTCTGCTCGCCGCCCGCTCCGGGCTCCTCCGGGCGGAGACCTCGTTCGACACGCCCCTCTCTCGCGAGGCCGCCTTCCTGGGCAACAACCTCCTCCTGCTCGTTCCGACGTTCACGGTGCTCGTCGGGACGATCTACCCCCTCCTGGCCGAGGCGGCGAGCGGGGAGAAAGTGTCCGTCGGCGCGCCGTTCTTCACCCGGACCACGGTCCCGGTCATGCTCCTGCTCCTGTTCCTCATGGGAGTGGGACCCCTGCTCCCGTGGCGGGCAGCTTCCCCCGGCGGAGTGGTGCGCCGGCTCCGCGCGCCGGCCTGGGCCGGGGCCCTAACGCTCGCCCCCCTCGCCGCCGCCGGCATCCGGGACTTGGCGGCCCTCCTGGCCTTCGGACTGGCCTCGTTCGCCGGAACTGCGGCGGTGGCCGAGGTGGCCCGGGGGATCCGCGCCTACCGCCGGGCCTCCGGCGCCGGCCCGCTCGCCGCCGTCACCGAGGCCACCAGACGCCACCCCAGGCTGTACGGGGGGATGGTGGTCCACCTGGGCCTGGTCCTGGCCGCCGTGGCCATCACGGCCTCCTCGGCGTTCGACCGACAGGCGGAGCTGACCCTCGGCCGCGGGGAGCGCGCGGAGTTCGCCGGCCATGAGCTCCGGTTCGAGGGGCTCCGCAGGCTCGAGCAGCCGCACCGGGACGTCGTGGTGGCCGACCTCACGCTGGCCCAGGAGGGGGGCGAGGATGAGCTCCTCACCCCGTCGCTGAACTTCTACCCTGCGTCCGCCGACCCCATCGGCACACCCGCCATCCGGTACGGGACCCCGGCGAACCTGTTCCGCGACCTCTACGTCTCTGTCCTGGCCATCGAGCCCGGCGGATCGGCGGCCACCTTCCGCCTCCACCTGAACCCCGGGGTCACCTGGCTGTGGGTCGGTGGCGCGGTGATGCTCCTCGGGGGGTTCCTGGCCGCATGGCCGGCACGGCGGCGGGCCTCCCCGTTGCCCCGCCCCACGCCGACCAGACCCGAACGCGTTGAGGTCGGCGCATGAGCTCCATGGAACCGCTGCTCGAGGTGCGCCCGACCGACTCCCGGGCCCGCCGCCGGTGGCCATGGGTCGTGGTGGCCTCCGCGGTCGCGGTGACGTTCGTCGCCCTCCTCGCCACCGGGTTCGGGCGAGACCCCCGGGCGCTGCCGAGCGCCCTGCGGGGTGAGCGAGCGCCGGACTTCGCCCTCCGCGAGATGGATTCGGGCGAGCTGGTTCGCCTGGAAGACCTCCGAGGGCAGGTCGTGGTGCTGAACTTCTGGGCCTCCTGGTGCACCGCGTGTCGGGAGGAGCACCCGAACTTCGTGGCCTCCTGGGACCGGTACCGCGACCGAGGCGTTGCCTTCGTGGGCGTCATCTTCCAGGACGACGAGGGAAACGCCCGCGCCTACATGCGGGAGCTCGGGGGGGACTGGCCGTCGCTGGTGGACCCCGGTTCCCGGACCGCCATCGACTACGGGGTCTACGGGGTGCCCGAGACCTTCTTCATCGCTCCCGAAGGGACGATCGCGTACAAGCAGGTGGGGGCGACGAGCTACGAGCAGCTGGTGTCGTGGATCGAGCGCCTCCTGGCCCGGGAGGATCGCCGGTGAGGATCCGCCTCCCGCGAGGCTCCTTCGGGGCCGCCCTCGCCGTGATCCTCGCGGCCGCCGTGGGCCTCGGCGCCCTGCTCGTCGCGGCCACCGCAGAGTCTCCCCGGCCGCTCACCATCGAGGAGCGCGTCCGCCGGATCGCCTCGGGGCTGCGCTGCCCCGTGTGCCAGAACCTCTCGGTCGCCGACTCCCCCTCCCGGCTGGCCGGCGAGATGCGGGAGGCCATCGGCGACCGGCTCCGTGCCGGCCAGGGCCCGGCCGAGATCCGAGCCTACTTCGTCGACCGCTACGGCAAGTGGATCCTGCTCTCCCCCCAGGGCCAGGGGTTGGGGCTCCTGCCCTGGCTGGCCCCCGCGGCCGCCCTCGCGGTGGGGGCGCTCCCCGTCGGGGTGGTGCTCATCCGACGCAGGCGGGAGGAGACCTCTCCGGTCACGGAGATCGAGCGGTCGAGGATCGCCCGAGAGCTCGCAGCTCTGGAGGAGCCGGATTGAACCTCGCCGTCCTCGTGCCCTTAGGCCTGGTCCTGTTCGCCGTCGCGGCCGCCGGAGTCGTCGCTCCGTTCCGCCGGCGGGGGCTCCCGGTACCCGAGACCCCGACGGACCCGCTGGAGGAGCGGCGACTTACCCTCCTACTGGCCCTCCGGGACCTCGAGGAAGGCCGGGCCTCGGAGATCCTGCGGGAGGAGGAGTACGCCAGGCTGAGAGCCGACACGGAGCGGCGCGTCGCCAAGGTCCTGAGGGCCCTCGACCAGCGCGCCTCCCGCACGGGACCGATCCCCGGGGATGGGGGCTCCGCTCCCGCGGTCCCCAGGACGAGGGTCCCCCGGTGGCTGGCCGCGCTCCTGGTGGCGGGCACGCTCGTCGGGGTCACCGCCCCCACATTGCTCGGATCCGTCGGGGAACGCGGGCCTAGCGGAGTGATCACCGGGGAGCTGGCCGGTGGGGCAGGCCCCTCCGATCCCCTGGCCTTCTTCGAGGCTCGGGTCCGTCAGCTCCCCCGGGACGTGGCCGCCCGTCTGGACCTCGCCCACCGGTACCTGGATGCCGGCCGGGTGAGGGAGGCCATCGATCAGTACGTCGCGGCCCTGCACCTGGACCCCGACAACGCGGAGGCCCACGCCCACCTGGGCCTCCTCCTTCACCTGGCCGGGCGTCCCCGAGAGGGCCTGCAGGAGGTAGAGCGGGCCCTGGCCACCGAGCCCCGCTACCCCGAGGCGGTCTTCTTCAGGGGACTGATCCTCCTCCAGGGATTCGGCCGCCGGGAGGCGGCCACCGAGGCCCTCGAGACCTATCTGGACCTGGCCCCGTTCGGGGCAGAGCGTGACGAGGCCGTCCGCCTGCTCCGCCGGGCGGAGGAGCGCGGGTCGTAGGGCTCTGGCTCCCCACGGCCGACCTCCCAACCCTTCTACGACGATGCGTCGTAGAATCCGTGCTTGAGCCTGACCGGAGAAGGTGAGCCGATGCCCCAGTCCAAGGTCCGACGGAGAGCCAGGTCGGCCTCGAAGCGGAGGGACAAGGCCCGGGAGGCACGCGCCCGGGCGACGCAGGCGTCCCAGCGGCAGGCGGAGAAAAAGGCGATCACCCCGGCCGCCTATAGCCGACGGCGGGTCCTCGGACGCTGGTCGCCCTCGGGGTCGTGGTTTTCGTCCAGCACCTCATGTCCCACGCCGGCTTCTTCACGCTCATCTCTCCCGGCTGGGACGACCTCGTGGCCGGGTATCCACTGGCGGGCCTGCTCGGACTCGCCGGGGCTCTGGTGCTGACGAAGACCTGAGTGGAGCGATGCCTGGCGGCCTCAGCTTCGTCGTCGTCCTCGCGGTGACCCTGAGTGCTTGCGCTCAGGAGAGGGCGCCCTCCTCGAAGGGAGCACCCGAGGCCCGACTGCTACCCGAGGAACGACTGGCCCTCCCGGAGTTCGGCCTGGACGACTACAGGGCCCTCCTCCATGAGCTGCGCGGAACAGCGGTGGTGAACTTCTGGGCATCCTGGTGCGCGCCGTGCCGCGTGGAGGCGCCGGGGCTGGCGAAGCTGGCCGGGGAGTTCGAGGGGCGGGTACAGTTCGTCGGCGTGAACATCCTCGACGCCCGCCGCTCCGCACGCGACTTCATCCTTGAGTTCGACTGGCCGTACCCGAGCGTGTTCGACTCCGAGGGTGAGATCCGCGACCTGGGTTACATCGGCCAGCCATCACGGTCGTCTACGATCGGGATGGCGACACGACCTTCGAGTGGGCGGGAATCGTAACCGAGAGGGAACTCCGGGAGGAGATCCGAGAGGTTCTCTGACCGACCATAGTACCCA
>JBOGVS010000064.1:0-6231 GCA_050692555.1 Actinomycetota bacterium | reverse complement strand
CTCGATGGCTCAGGTCACGACCGGAAGCCACGGCAAGCGGTAGAACGGCGCAACTGTACTTGGCGAGCGGGGCGGGACCGCACCGCACCTGCAGGGTGCGCTTATCCCGATCGGTAGACTGACCAGGCTTCTCCCAACGCTAGCGGGCAGTCCCCACAAACCTGGAATCCCACTCTCGTTCGAAGGACTCGAGGTTCTGACACGTCGCCGACGAGCGGAATCGCCTGCAAGATCATACCGAGCGTTCCGCTGGGCGCGATCGGCACGCGGTAGAGGAACGGCTTGAGCGAGTCGGTGAAGCTGGTGGGGATCCGGGTGGAGCGCTGAGCGGCACCGAGGAGTGAGTCGCGCGGACGGTCGAAGGAGGAGCACGGATGGTGATCCAGCGGTCGGAGGAGGCCACCGGGCCGTCACGAGGAGCAGGAGGTGAAGCGGCAGGCCCTACGAGCCGATCGCCGCGGCCCTCCGGTTCGACCCCGGAGAGCGGGCTTCACGCCACTTCCCACCAAGGTGCCCGCCCCGTGCCCAGCCGCCTTATGCCAGCCGCGACCCGGTTGGACGATGGCCAGGGCGCTCATCCGATGCAGGGAGGGAGGAGAGCATGATCGCTGCGTACATCCTCATCCAGACCGAGGTGGGCGTGGTCGGCCCGGTAGCCGCGGAGGTAGCTGGGATCAAGGGAGTGACGTCGGCCGAGCCGGTAACCGGTCCCTACGACGTGATCGCCCGGGCGGAGGCACGCAACCTGGACGAGCTGGGGAAGCTCGTGGTCCGACGGGTCCAGGACGTCCCAGGTATCACCCGTACGCTTACCTGTCCTGTAGTCCACCTGTAGAGGGCCCGCCTCGGCCGGCCGATCCGCACCGCGGAGCGGGGAGTCTGCCACACCGTAGGCAGCGTTTGACGAAACCGGCCGCGTCTGCCGGCCCCGCAGCCGCCCCCTACCTCGAGGTCGGCCAATGACCAGCGCCACCTACGACCCCGTCCGCATGTACCTCCGGGAGATCAGGAACAGCCCGCTGCTGACCGCGGCAGAGGAGGTCGACCTGGCGATGCGGATCGAGGGCGGCGAGCTGGCCGCCGAGCTGCTGGCCTCGGTGGAGCGGACCGATAGACTCGACCGGCGGCGCTTCCAGCAGGTCGTCGAGGCCCTGGTCCGCATCCGGACGCACCAGCTCGACCCGGAGAAGAAGCTTCGCCGCGAGGGGATCGGGACCGAGACCGTCCCGCGAGGCTACCTGCCCCCGTCCCGCGTCCACGCCACCTCTTTCCTCCGCCGCGTGGCCGCCGATGTGGACCGCGCCCGGCGGAGCCTGATCGAGGCGAACCTCCGGCTGGTGGTGTCGATCGCCAAGCGGCACGTGGGCCGGGGGATGCTGTTCCTCGACCTGGCCCAGGAGGGGAACCTGGGCCTGATCCGGGCCGTCGACAAGTTCGATTACAGGAAGGGCTACAAGTTCTCCACTTACGCGACGTGGTGGATCGGGCAGGCCGTCACCCGGGCCATCGCCGACCAGTCCCGGACGATCCGCGTCCCCGTGCACATGACCGAGTACATGAACAAGATCGCCCGGGCCCAGCGGGGACCTGGTCAGATCCTGGGGCGGGATCCCGATCCGGAAGAGATCGGCAGGCGCGTTGACCTCTCAGGGGAACGGGTCTGCCAGATCCTCGAGCTGTACCGATATCCCATCTCCTTGGAGACGCCCGTCGACGGCCAGGAGGACGCGACCCTCGGCGACTATCGAGGACCGGGACGCGGTGCGGCTCCCCAACGCGGCAAGCAGGACCCTGCTCCAGGAGCAACTCGAGACGGTTCTGCACACTCTCGATGACCGAGAGCGGGGGATCATCGAAAGGCGGTTTGGCCTGCTCGGCGGAGAGCCCGGGACGCTCGAGGAGGTCGGCCGGGCCTTCGGCGTGGTCCGGGAGCGGATCCGTCAGATCGAGTCCAAGACGCTGTGCAAGCTCCGCCACCCGTCGAGGGCGCAGCAGCTACGCGAATACCCGGATTAGTCTGGGTAGGGGCCTTCCTGGGATCGATCGCCGAAATAGTTGCGCCACACCCGCGCCATCAGTTGGCGAGTGGCCGGGCGCCCCATCGGCCCGGGCAACGCCAAGAGGGCCTGCGAGAACGCGCTGGAGACCGGTTGATGATGGTCCGACTGGTTCCGAGGTCGCTAGAGCCGGGTGGCTATTGCACCCGCCGCGAGCACGACCGCGGCCACGGCCAGGGCCCGGAGGGCCGCGTCGGGAACGGATCGGAGTACGGGCCTGCCTCCGCTGGCCCAAGCGATCAAGATCCAGGCCGAGGTTTTCGCCTGTTGACGTTATGGATGCATTGCCATGTGGCCATGAGACATGGCGCCCAGTGTCGCCAGAGACGGCCAGCAGGTGCCTCGAGGTATTGGCCTCAGACTCGAACTGCTTGCTTCTTTGATCCTGAACCACCCCGGGTTCACCGGAGACTCGACTGTCTGAGTCCGTCGAGCTTCCCTGGCATCTCCTTCCGAGAGTAGGCGGCCTCGCACTCTGCGGGCGGGACGTCTCCGATCGGCTCGAGCAGCCGGCGACCTCAACGTGCTGCGGGTCTTCATCAGCCAGCTCCGAAAGGAAGATCGAAGCCGACCCCCAGCAGCTCCAGGATCATCACCACGGACCAGGGAATCGGGTACCGATGGGTGCTTCGGCCCGCGGAAGAATCGGACCGCCCAGCAACGGTGCTGCCACAGGCGCCGAAGAAGATCTCCCGTGCGTCTCGGATCGGGCTTGTGCGTTCCGGAGAGATCCCTGACACCGTGTACCGGGGACTTCTCTGACACACGCTAACTCGTGGCGACCACCCCCCTGTGCGTCCTCGGCAGTGGTTGGTGCCGCCGAGTGGGGTCGAGGGCGAGGGACCGGACCAAGACCTTGCCGTAGTACACGTGGATGAGCTCTCCGGCTGGGACGATCCGGACGGTGAGGCCGGTCCATCGCATGCCCAGGCCGATGGTTCGATTGTCGTAGGTGACCACACCGTGCCCCCACACCCTGCGGAGGATGGCTCCGTGGGGGTAGTGGGGCTCGGCGAGCACGTCGGTTGGCCCGATGCCTCCGGGCCCCGGGCGGTAGCGCTCCGCCGGGGTGGCATCTGCGATCCCCTGGTGGGGCCGGTCCTCGTTGTACTGGACCCGGAACCGGTCGAGCAGTTCCTGCAGGTGGGCGAGATCCCTGGGTGGCCCTTCGTCGGCGAGCCACTCCTTCAGGGTCTTGTGGAACCGCTCCAGCTTGCCCAGGGTCTCCGGGTGGTCCGGGCGGGAGTTGATGAATGAGACTCCAAGGGACCGGACCTTCCGCTCGAACTCCACCACCACCCGGTGCAGGCGCCCCGTGAAGCACAGGCCGTTGTCCGACAGGAGCTGGCGGGGAAGCCCGAACCGGGAGGATGCAGTCTCGAAGCAGGCCCAGGCGGCCTCACCGGTCGGGCCAAGACAGGCCTGGGCGGCCAGAAGGTACCGGGCGTGATCGTCCAGAGCGTCCACGATCCACACCTCATGCCCACCTTCCAGGTGCGCCTTGGTGGCGTCGATCTGCCACAGGTCGTTGGGGACCTCTCGCTCGAAACGTCTGGTGGCCTTGGGTCGCTTCTTCGGCTGGTCGGCCACCAGGTGGTTGCGCCGGAGCACCTGATGGATCGTGGAGACCGCTGGTGGATCGATCCCACCCCGGCGGAGCTCCGCCCGGATCCTGCGGGCACCCCACCTCTGGTGGTCCTTGCGCATCCGACAGATCTCCACCTCCAGGTCGACGTCGATCTGTCGAGGAGAGCGGACCGGACGCCTGGGCCTGGGTTCGAGGCCCACGACCCCTTCGTCCTCGTAGCGGCGCCGGTACTCGTAGAAGGTCTCTCTTGAGATCCCTCGCCGGCGGCACACCTCGGCTACCGAGTCGCCGGTGCGCTCCGGCTCGAGGAGGACCTCCAGCCTCAGCTCGGCCATCGTCACCACCCTCAGGCTCATGCCCACCTCCCCGTGCTGTCGGGGAAGGTCAGGCCAGTTTGGGTGGTGTCAGGGATGCATCCGGAACACCTGTCAGCGATGTGTCCGGAACGATCTGTCAGGCATGTATCCGGACATCACACGTCTCGGATCGGGCTCGGGGGTTTGCAAATGGTTTGCAGCGACGTTTCCCGCGCTCGTGACCTGCGGCTTTGCGACGCTCGCTGGGTTGTGACCCCTCCGCAGCCCAGCGAGCCGACATGGCCATCTACCTGCGGTTTTGCAGAGGCGGAGATCCCGAAACCTCGCTGGGTTATTCGTTTGCACAATCGGCGAAGGGGCGCCGATTCCTCGACACCCCTCCTGACCAGCACTTTTGGGTTGGTTGCGCGGGCTGGATTTGAACCAGCGACCTCTGGGTTATGAGACCGGTGGCCTCGTGCCGTCTGGTCCGTCTGGTGCCGTTCCGTGCCGTCCTGTCCGGGCTTCGTGCCGCCGAAGTCCGCCCTGTGCAGCCGAAGTCCGCGTGGTTCGTTTGCAAACGGTTTGCACCGAGGCAAGCCGACCCGAACGCATGATCCAGGTGGTTGGCACCCGCGATGAAGAATCCAGCGTTCTAGGCTGCGAAGGTAAAGGGGATCTCGAGGTCGATCCCGTACCGCTCATTGACCTTCCCCACGTTCACTCCATGAGTGCGTGGGTAGAGAAACTCGACGCCCACCACCTCGCCACGGCCATCGAGGTCCACGTGGAGGGCGGGACCGAGTTCTTCGGTGCGGTCGATCGCCGCCTCCTGCTCCACGGCAAGGAGGACGTACAGCACGTCCGCTTCAGCGTCGTATGTGTAGACAGCCATGTCCGATCACTCCACCCACACGGTGATGACGATGCCCTGCGCTTCGTCGATCACGACCGTCAGGCCGGTCCCTCCGAGGACCAGCCGAGCCCGACGGTTTCCGCGGTCATCGTATCCGATGGTCTCCGAGGCGGGAAGAGCCTCGATGAGTCCTGTCTCCGTGACGCCAGGGTGTCGCCGCTCGATCCAGCGCAGCCGGTTCTTGGCGTGTCGCGTGAGCCTCACGCGTTGGGGCCTTCTGCGGTCCCTGGGCCTTGCCCGAGATCCCGGAGCGCTGCCGCCAGGAACCGGTAGGTGTACTCCTCGGCGAGCTTGCGGTTCTCGCAGAACACGATTGGTGCACCCGGGTAGCGGACCTGGAGGCCGGAGAGCACCTCGGGGAGCCATCCAGGCGTGACCTTGGGGACCTTGAACAGCGAGGAGTACCGCCCTTCCACGACCACCGCGGCGGCGGGCAGCGACGCGAGCTCACCCATCACGAAGCCGAGCGACCCGTCGGATAGGGATGCGGCAAGGTTCTCCTCCGTCTTCCGCTCCACCGCCGCGACTATCCGGTTCCCCGCCTGCACCGCGTAGTCCCCGGCGGGAAGGGCAACCCGGGTGGTCTCGACGCGCCGCCCCGAGAACTTGTACGGGTAGCGTTCGCGGGTATCAACCTCGATGAGTAGCGCATCGAACCCCGATGCCCTGCGAGAGGGCACCCGAACCCCGGGGCGGGCGGCCCGGGCCACCTTGCGCGTCTGCCAGAAGATCGCGGGGCGGGCCCGCACCTCGGTGAACACGAACTGCGCCCGGTTCTTGCTCCCGCGCTCGAGCACCAGGTCGATCGCGGGTCCCCGCCGGACGCAGCGGCGCACGGGGACTTCCTCGACGATCTCCGCCTCCTTCGGCCACGGGCCCTCCCATGGATGGCAGTACACACGAGAGGACGTTGGCCACGGCTCGCGCGCCTTGAGGATCACGCCTCCGTCGACCGGCAGCTCGAGGAGGTACGGGAGACTGCTCCCCTCCTCGGGGTTCAACCCCACCCGGAAGACCCGCGGCTCCCCCACAGCGGCATTATCGCCGCAGGATCCGGGCGGGCTTCGACCCAAGGATGATTCTCCAAGCCGAACTTAGGCAAAGAGTTGGGAAAAAATCGAGGCGGCCCCTCGATCCCAGAAGCCGCCGATGGCGTCTTTTACCTGCGGTTTCGCTGAGTGTGGAGAAGGTCCGTCTCCCGGGCAGGCTCCCCCGACATGGCTCCGTGCAGAGCCCCGACATACACGCCGCCCAGTACGATGATCCCGCCGAGCGCCAGGGCCAGAGTGATCGGGTCGCCCTCCAGCCACAGGCCCATGAGGGAGGCCACCGCGGGGAACAGCACGAAGGCGTAGGCGGTCCGGGAAGCCGTCC
>JBOGVS010000063.1:0-7116 GCA_050692555.1 Actinomycetota bacterium | reverse complement strand
TAGCTCCGACCCTCGCGGACCACGGCCTCGACCACGTACCGGGACAGCTCCATCGCGGACCTCCATGGCTAGGTGTCCACGATGCTCCGACACAGGTGTCCACCATGTGGTGAACTCACACACTGCCGCGCCCACGAAGCCTGACCGGATGTCTTTTTGGCCCAGGGGAGTAGGGTCCTCTTGGGAGGTTGCTCTGGACCAACGCGGGAAGCTCGGATCGGAGGGTCGGGTGGCTTCAACAGAGGATGGCCTGGGTCTCAGGATTTCCCTTCTCGGCGGGTTCCAGCTGGAGAACGAGGGTCCCACGATCATCCTCCCGGAGGGTTCCCAGCGGCTCCTGGCCTTCCTAGCGTTGAAGGGGCGATTGATCCGGCGCCCCGTGGTGGCGGGGACCTTGTAGCCGGTGGCCACCGAGGACCACGCCTCGTCCAGCCTCCGCTCGGCCCTAGCCCGGCTTGATGGGCCGGCTCGCAGCGCAGTTGAGTCGAGCGCCAGTGATCTTGGGTTGTCCGGTGACGTCACCGTCGACCTCTGGGACTCACAGACGTTGGCCCACCGGTTGCTCGCGCCGGGTTCCTCGCCGTCGGCCGAGCCTGGCCCTGACGCGATCCTGGACTTGTCCGGGGAGCTCCTCCCGGACTGGTACGACGAATGGATGCTCGTGGAGGCCGAGGACTGGCGGCAGTTGCGCCTTCACGCCTTGGAGGCGCTCGCCGACCGACTGACCACCCGCGGGGAGTACGCCGACGCCGCAGCGGCCGCCCTCGCGGCCGTGCGGGCCGAGCCGCTCCGGGAGAGCCCTCGGGCCGCCTTGATCCGAGTTCACATCGCCGAAGGAAACCCCTCGGAGGCGCTTCGGGAGTTCGCCCGGTACGGGGAGCTCCTGAGGCTCGAGCTGGGGGTCGAGCCCACCGAGCGGCTGCGAAAGCTCGTGGCCAGCCTGGGAGCAGTCACGCCGCGGTAACGGGCCGTCCCACAGTATGGGGGCATGATCGACAGGAACGCGACGGCACTGCTCACGATTCGTGCTTGGTGTGAGGAGGGTTCAGAGACCCCCCTTCGGACCCAGATCCGGTTCACCGGGGACGTCTCCTCCGGCTTTCGATCCACCCTGACCGTGGCCCACCAGGAGAGGGTAGTGGAGGCCGTTCGGGGCTTCCTGGAGGACGTTCTCCGCTCCTCCGCGGAAGACTCCTGAGTCACGCCGGTGTCACGCCCCGGTCACGGGCGGTGGCTAAGATGCTGTTGAGATAGGTGTAGGACCTCTAGAAAGGGAGGGCATCTGACAATGGCCGAAATGGTCACCATCGACGGACAGCAGTACAAGAAGCGTCACCCGCTCGCGGTCCTGGGGCTCTCGTTCCTCACGCTTGGCGTGTACTTCTTCGTCTGGTACTACAAGATCAACGACGAGCTCCGGCGAGCGGAGAAGGACGAGGGCATCAGCCCGGCACGCTCACTCATGGCGATGATCTTCGGTTGGCTGATCATCGTGCCGCCGTTCATCGCCATGTACAACACGGCGAAGCATGTGCAGGCCGTTGAGACCCGCCGAGGCATCGGTCAGACGGTGGAACCGACTCTTACCGTCGCGCTGATGCTCCTGGTGTCGTTTGCCAATGGCGCGTACGTGCAGGAACACCTGAACCGTGCGTGGGGCACGACCGCAGCTCCGGCGCGGGTGCCCGACCCCGGTCTCGTGCCGACGGGCTAGCCACCCGAGCCTTACGAAGGGAATGGTGCCCTCAGGTTGAGGGCACCATTCTCGTTGGGCGAGCCCGACGTGAGCCGTCAGGGAGCGTCCTCTTCGGCTCCGCTGACCTCCCTGGCGGCCTCGAGAGCCAGGAGGTAGCCCAGGGGACCCAGCCCGGCGATCACCCCCACGCATGCTCCGCCCACCAGGTCGGTGTGCCGGAACGGCTCTCGGGCCACCGGGTTCGACACGTGGACCTCGATGGCCGGAACCTCCACCGCGGAAACGGCATCCCGGATGGCCACGCTGGTGTGGGAGTACCCGCCGGGGTTGATCACGATGGCGTCGGCCCACCCGGCCGCGTCCTGGATCGCGTCGACCAGGCCTCCCTCGAGGTTCGTCTGCAGGGTCCGGACCTCGATCCCCAGCTCCGCGCCCCGGTCGGCGATGGCCCGGTCGATGTCCTCGAGCGTGGCGGTTCCGTAGATCTCGGGTTCCCTGGTCCCCAGGAGGTTGAGGTTGGGACCGTGGAGCACCAGCACCTTCATCGGCGGTCACCCACGGACTCGGGGAGCAGGGCCGCGATGGCCTCGCGGGGATCGAGCCCCTCCACCAGCTCCGCGCCCCCCGGCGCCGGGACCACGAACGCAGCCCGTCCCCCGCGGCGCTTCTTGTCGGCGGCCATCGCTCGCAGCAGGTCCTCCCGGTCGAGGCCGTCCGGCGGTGTCGAGGGCAGGCCGAACCGCTCCACAAGCACCGCCAGCCGCTCGGCCAGGTTTGGGTCGGTCGTTCCCAGCGTGGCCCCCAGCCGGGCGGCGGCCACCAGGCCTGCCGCCACGGCGTCCCCGTGCGAGACCCGGTAGCCGGAGGCCGCCTCGATGGCGTGGCCGAAGGTGTGGCCCAGGTTCAGGCTCCAACGAAGTCCACGATCGAACGGGTCCGCGGCCACGTAGGCCGCCTTGATCCGGACGGCCTGCTCGACGATCCACCCGTGCCCCGCATCCGGATCGCGCTCCAGGTGCTCCAGCACGAGGGGCGAGGCCAGCACCGCGGCCTTGACCACCTCGGCCATCCCGCCGGCCAGGACGGGGGCGAGCGTGGCCAGGAGGTCCGGATCCGCAATCACCAACCGCGGATGGTGGAACGCCCCCACGGTGTTCTTGGCGCCGGCGTGGTCGATGGCCACCTTGCCGCCGATGGCGGCGTCGGCCATGGCCAGGAGCGTGGTCGGCACGTTGACCAGGGCCACCCCGCGGGTGTAAGTGGCCGCGGCGAACCCCGCGGCGTCCAGAGTGGCCCCTCCGCCTACCGCCACCACCACGTCGCCGGGATCCAGACCCGACTCCCGGAACGACGACCACAGCCCGGATACCACCTCCACGGACTTGGCCGGCTCGCCGGAGGGCACCTCGATCCGCAGCACGTGCAGTCCCGCGGCCGACAACGCATCGGTGACCGCCTCCGCGGCGGCGATCACGGCGGGGTCGGCCACCACCGCGGCCCGGCGGGCATCGAGGACCAGGGACGTGGTTCGCCGGCCGACCGTCGCCAGCACGCCCGCTCCCACCACCACTTCGGAAGAGCCGCCCGGGGTTTCGAGAAAGATCCGAGCCGGTCCCGAGCCCCGGCGTCGCCGGTACCGTTCCACCAGCTCGGCGGCCACCGCCTCGAGGGAACGGTTCGAGGTCTCCACCGCGTGTCCGGCCGCTCGGTAGGCGTCGGCTCGCTCCGCCAGCAAGGCGTCGATCCGGGCTCCGGGGTTCGGGCCCAGGAGCGGGCGTCCGTCGCCGGCGCCCAACCGGTCTCGAAGTGCGGCCGGGTCCGCCACCAGCACGGCGGTCTCCGCGTCATCCGCCAGTGCCGCGAAGGACCCCCGGTCGGTGGGGGCACCGCCCCCGGTGGCCACCAGCGCGCCCGACAGCCGGGCGGCGTCGGCCACCACCGCTCGCTCCAGGCTTCTGAAGGCGGTCTCTCCCCGCCGGAAGATCAGGGTGTCGATGGGCATCCCGGCCCGCTCCTGAACCACCTCGTCGAGGTCGAAGAATGGGAGCTCGAGCAGCTCGGCGGCTCGCCGGCCGGCGGTGGTCTTGCCGGTCCCCATGAACCCGGTGACCACCAGCTGGGGCGAACCCGGCGGCAGCCGGGGAGCGGGGAGCGGGATCCGGTTCATCACGCCGGCCCGATCCCGCCCCGGACCGCTCGGCACGCGGCCTGCATGGCGTCCAGGCGGTCCTGTCCGAACCGTTCGCACAGGGCGTCGGCCAGGACCCAGGCCACCATGGCCTCCGCCACCACCGCGGCGGGGGCCACGGCCGCCACATCGGAGCGCACGTGAGGCGGGTTGGCCGGCTCGCCGGTCCGGATGTCCACCGAGGCCACCGGAGCTCGCACCGAGGACAGGGGCTTCATCGCCGCGCGGATCACCACCGGCTCCCCGTTGGTCACCCCGCCCTCCAGGCCCCCGGCCCGGTTCGCCGACCGGACCAGGTCATCACCTCGGGCCTCGACGGGATCCTGGGCCTCGGTTCCCCGGCGCCGGGCCACGTCGAACGCCGGACCGATCTCCACCGCCTTGACCGCGGGGACCGAGGCCACCGCCTGAGCCAGCCGTCCGTCCAGACGGCGGTCCCATTGCGCGTAGGACCCCAGACCGGCCGGCACGCCCGCGGCGAACACACAGAACGTTCCGCCCAGGGTCTCGCCCTCCTCCCGGGCCCGGTCGATGGCTGCCCGCATCGCTGCGGAAGCCTGGGGATCCGGGCATCGGACCGGGTCGTCCTCAGCCATATCGGCCAGGCCGTCGAGCGCCGCGGCATCCAGCTCGTCCAGCGGAGGCACGTCGGCGGACACCGGACCGACCTCGACGACGAAGCTCCCCACCCGGCCGCCGAAGGCCTCGAGCAGGTGGACGGCCAGTCCGCCGGCGGCCACTCGGGCAGCGGTCTCCCGGGCGCTGGCTCGCTCGCGGACCTGGCGAAAGTCCCGGAGCCCGTACTTGATCCCTCCGGCCAGGTCGGCGTGTCCGGGCCGGGGCGCGGTGAGCGGGGGCTGTTCCTTGGGCTGGTTGGCGAAGTCGCGGTTCACGATCCGGATGGCCACGGGCGCGCCGGTGGTCCGGCCCTCCGCCAGGCCGCTCACCACCTCGGCGTGGTCGCGCTCGATCTTTGTGGACCGAGCCCCCCTCCCGTAGCCTCCCTGCCGCCTGGTCAGGAAGCGGTCCACAGACACGGGGTCCACGGCCAGTCCAGCAGGAAGGCCCTCGACCACCACCACCAGCTCCGGCCCGTGCGATTCGCCGGCGGTGAGGAACCGGAGCATCAGACGGCCCCCTTCCGGGCCGCGCCCGCCATCAGGCCGGCACCTCCCGGGCCGGAGCCTCCAGGGCGGCCAGCGCCGCGGCTCGCATCACGTCGGCCGGCGCGGGCACCCCGGTCCAGATCTCGAACGAACGGGCGCCCTGCTCGATCAGCATGTCGATCCCCTCGACGGTCGGACACCCGGCGGCGGCCGCTCGGCGGAGGAGCTCGGTGACCCGGGGCCGGTACACCAGGTCGAACACCGTGAGCTCCCCGTGGAACGGGACGTCGTCGGGGAGCGGGCATCCCTCGGTGTCCGAGGCCTGCCCGATGGGGGTGGCGTTCACCAACAGGTCGGCGTGGGCCACGGCCGGGGCCAGGTCCCGCACCTCCCACGGCAGAAACGTGGCCCCCACCGCTGCCGCTACGCCGCGCCCGGCGTCGAGGTCGCGGCCCACCATGGTCACCGGGGCCCCCGCCCGGGTCAGCGCCCAGGTCACCGCGCGTGCGGCGCCGCCGATGCCCAACACCACTGCCCGGCGGACCGGCCCGGCGTCCGCCCGGCGCAGCGCAGCCAGGAAGCCGGCCCCGTCTGTCGACCGACCCACGGTTCGTCCCCGCCGGACCCGGATGGTGTTCACCGATCCGGCACTGAGGGCCTCCGGAGCGACCTCGTCGAGGAGGGGAATCACCGCCTCCTTCAGCGGCCTGGTGACGTTGAGCCCGGCATGCTGTTCCATCAGGTTGGGGAGCGCGGCAGGAAGGTCTTCTCGGGGCACTCGGACGGTCACGTAGTCGAGATCCACCCCCGCCACCTCGAAGGCGGCCCGGTGCATCGCCGGAGAGACGCTGTGGGACACGGGATCGCCGATCAGGGCCACGGTCTTCATCGGAGCGACCTCAGCGTGTTCTCGAACCCCGGGAACGAGTCGGCCACGGCGTCCATCCCCTCGACCCGGACCGCGTCCGACGCCACCAGCGCGGCCACCGCGAAGGCCATGGCCAGCCGGTGGTCGTCCCGCGCGTCGCACGGTCCGCGGCGCAGGGCGGTCGGACCGCGGACGGAGAAGCCGTCCGGCGCCTCATCGACGTCGACCCCGAGAGCCCGCAGCCCGGTGATCAGGCCGGCGATGCGGTCGGACTCCTTGACACGAAGCTCGGCAGCGCCGCGAACCTCGGTCTGGCCTTCGGCCACGGCGGCCAGGACGCCGACCAACGGGAGCTCGTCGATCAGTGCGGTGACCTGGTCCGCACCGATGGCCACCCCCCGGAGGGGAGCGTGACGGACCCGGACCGTGCCCCGGGGTTCGGGGCCGTCATCCTCGTCGGGCTCGACCTCCACCACCGCGCCCATCCGCTCCAGCAGTCCCAGGAACGCGGTCCGGGTGGGGTTCAGGCCCATGCCGGCGACGGTGACGGTGGACCCGGGAACCACCGCGGCAGCGGTCAGGAGTGGAGCGGCGGACGATGGGTCGCCCGGCACCGCGGCATGAAACGCCGAAAGGTCGGTGGCCCGGACCGCGATCCGGCCGGGGTGGCGCTCCACCGGCGCGCCCAGCCACGCCAGCAACCGCTCGCTGTGGTCCCGGGTGGGGACGGGCTCGACGACCTCCGTCTGCCCCGAGGCCCGGAGGCCGGCCAGGAGAACGGCCGATTTCACCTGGGCGCTGGGCACCTCGAGGCGGTGGACGATCCCCCGAAGCGTTCCTCCGCGCAGCGTGACCGGAGGGCGTCCGGCGGCGGTCTCCACCCCTGCGCCCATCCGCCGCAGCGGCTCGGCCACCCGGTCCATGGGGCGCCGGAGAAGCTGCGGATCTCCGGTGAGGACGGCGGGGACCTCCGCCCCCGCCAGTACCCCGGCCAACAGGCGCATCGTGGTGGCCGACCGGCCGCAGTCCACCGGCGCGGCGGGTCCTCGGAGCCCATCCCACCCCGATCCGCCGACCACGATCACGTCGCCCTCGTGTACGAGCCCCGCTCCCAGCGCGGCCACCGCCCGGAGGGTCGCGGCGGCGTCGTTCCCGGGGGCATACCCAACGATCCGGCTGGTTCCTCGAGCCACCGCTGCGGCGATGGCCAGGCGGTGGGAGATCGACTTGTCGCCGGGGACCCGGGCCGTCCCTCGCA
>JBOGVS010000062.1:0-7118 GCA_050692555.1 Actinomycetota bacterium | reverse complement strand
GGGGAGCCGGACTACTACAACCCCAGCTACACGTCGGAGGGGACGGGGGACTGGGACATCATGGCCGGCGGGTCGTGGTTCGGGAACCCGCCGGGCTCCAATCCCACCGGGTTCAACCCGGCCAGCAAGGTGTTCCAGGGTTGGATGACCCCGAAGATCGTGGAAGGCGACGCCCCGAACAGCACCCTGCAGCCTCGTGAGCTGCTGCCAGCGCCGGGCTACACCGCCGACCAGGTCAACCCCAACGTGATCCTGGTGCCCACCGTGAAGATGGGAGACGGAGAGGAAGACCAGTACGAGCACATCTGGGAGGGCAACGACTTCTACGGGCTGCCCCAGGCCCCGGACGGGAAGTACGTGGTCGAGGGGTTCTATGTGGAGAACTGGAGCCGGACGGTCAACGCCCCGCCCATCGATCCCCGGATGACCCGGTCACCGTACTTCGATCGCCAGGCCCACGCCTCCGGGATCATGGTGTGGCACTTCGACTACGTGAAGCGCTCGAACGTGTACTTCAACAACAACGACGCCGGTACGGACCCGAACCGTCCCCAGATGGACCCCGAGGAGTGGGACTACAACGACAACACCCAGGAGCTTCAGCTGGCGCTGACCCGTGGTGAGCCCACCGACGTCATGTGGGGAGCCGCCACCGGGATCACCTCCGCCACCCGCCGGAATCCTCCGGGGGTCCCCGAGGACACCGGCCCGGCCCAAACTCCCATTGCGTTCAGCGGGGGGCCCGTGATCGGCCCCGTTGCCGAGGACAAACCCTTCACGGTGGAGGACCTCGCCGGCAACTACAAGATGACGGTCAGCGTGACCGGGGTGGGGGACTGCATCCTCGACCTCATCGGTCCCCAGGGCCAGTCGATGGGCCACGTGGACTCGGGGTTCATCGGGGCCACCGAGAGCATCACGGTCCAGGACCCGCCGCCCGGCAACTACATCGCACGGGTGAGCGACTTCGCCGGCTGCGGCCTCTACGACGGAGAAGTAGTGTTCGGTGGCTTCCTGACCACCGGGGCCGCGGACACCTGGTCCCAGTGGACGGAGCAGCCCACCGGGTGGGCGTTCACCAACGTGGGGCCGTCGAAGTTCGACACCATCGACCACGCCGCGGAGGCGCCGGGTCCGGAGGCCATCACCCTGGACATCCTGAACTTCGGCGGCAGCGAGACCGACCTGTCGCCGGGTTTCGCGCGGCCGAAGCTCAATTCGGTGTCCGGCCTCGGGCCGGTCACGGTGGGCCAGCCAAACGCCATGGAGGTCACGGTGTTCAACAACGGTGGGGCCGCGGTCCCCTCCGCGCAGGTCGAGATCCACGAGGGATCGCCGGGCGGCCCCATGGTGGGGAGCCCGTTCACGGTCAACAACCTCCCGGCCTACGGGCGGGCGGTCCTCGAGTTCGAGTACAGCCCTCAGGCAGAAGGGTTCTTCGATCTCTACACGGTCGTCGACCCCGCAAACGCGGTCGGTGAGGAGCTCGAGAGCAACAACATCCAGAAGTCCACGGGTTGGGCCGGCCCCGCCGATCCCAAGGTCCTGGTGGTTGACGACGACCACAGCGTGGACTCCGAGGTGCTGTACGCCGGAGCTCTGGCTTCCCTGGGGATCCCCTACGCTATCGCCACGGACCACGTCACCAGTGACCTCATGGATGACTACGAGGCGGTGATCTGGGAAGCCGGCCTCGAGCGGTACCAGGGCCAGCTCAATGCCGAAGACCGGGCAGAGATCGCGGAGTACCTGGACGGGGGCGGCAAGCTCCTGTACACGAGCCCACGGGCGGCCGCCGCCCTCGGGGCGGGGGTCACGTCCACCTCTCCCACCAACACCGAGGACATGCCGGTGTTCTTCGCCAACTACCTCGGCGCCGAGTACGCCGACACCAAGCAGGTCGGTGGCGGAAAGGTGACCGGGCTGGGAGACATCCTGGGGACGACCCAGTTCCCGATGGACGTGTTCCCAGGACGGCCCCAGCAAGACGTGTTCGTGGGAACCGATGACGAGGTGTTCGGGACGGCCACCCCCGTGGCGTCCTGGGACCAGGGCGGATCGGATTCGCTGATGGCCATCCGGGTCGAAGGCGACGGCGACCACCAGAACTTCAAGTCGGTGTTCATGGGCTTCAACCTGCGGCAGCTCCTGACCGCCGACGACGCCGTGACGGTGGTCGACGCCGTGATGGATCACTTCGGGGTCACGGGAGGGGCGTACACCGTGGAATCGGTCGACCCCATCGTGTACCACCCGCAGGTGCGGAACCGGATCGCCGGGACCGACACCCCGATCAACGTGATCGCCCTCGGGTCCGCGTTCTCCGGCCCCGTGACGTTGAACTACCGCGGTCACGGCTCCGGGGCCCCGTACACCACCCAGAACATGACCCCCGGGACGCAAACCGGCACGTGGCACGGCGTGATCCCCGGGGCCGACGTCACCCCCAACGGCCTCGACTACTTCATCCAGGCCGGATCGGGGTCGACCTTCGATCCTCGTATGGCGGCGGACGATGGTTCGGTGGTCCATGCCATCGGTGTGGCCATCCCCGAGGTGAGTGGTGGAGGCGCCGCCGGAGCGGGTACCGGGTCGGCCGGCACCGCCGGGGCGAAGTGCCCGGGAGCCGGTAAGGCCAAGGGCAGCCACATCGTCGGCACGCCGGGCAAGGATGTCCTGCGTGGCACCAAGGGGCGGGACATCATCTGCGGGCTCGGCGGTCGGGACAAGCTGAAGGGCAAGAAGGGCAAGGATCTGTTGCTCGGCGGGAAGGGCAACGACCTTCTGGCCGGCGGCGGGGGGAACGATCGCCTCAAAGGACAGGGAGGCAAGGACCGCCTGAAGGGTGGCCCGGGTCGGGACCGCCTCCAGGCCGGCCCCGGCGCCGATATCTGCTTCAAGGTGACCGGCGACAAGGTTCGGTCCTGCCGCCGGCTACCGCTCTGAGATCGCGGGTTCCCGGCCCTTCCTTACCCGTGGGGCCGGGGCCCGCGCTTCGAAAAAGAAACGGGAGGAGATGTTTGAACCCCAACATATTGATTGGTAGCGTGGCTCAAGCCCACCATGTAGCGGTCGGGCCGGGGAACGACCTACTGGGGAAGGGCGTTTGGACTGGCTATCGGTGGCGGTGTTGGGCATCATCTGGGCCGTGCTGCTCCTGCCCAGGCCGCATCGAGCGACCCCGAGAAGCCCGCTCATGACCATGTCCACAGAGCAACAGGAGTTCCGCCATCCAGGACGGTGGATCCTCTCGCCCAAGCGGGGATCCCGGTTCGTGGGTTCCAGGGCCCGAGCTCGCCTCCGCGCCCGGGAGCGTCGTCGCCGGGTGTTCCTGTTTCTCCTCGAGGCCATCGCCCTCACCGGGCTGATCGGGGTGTTCCCGCCGCTCCGAGGGATGCTCGGTGTCACGGCGGTGTTCGTCGTGGCCCTGGCGGTCTACGGGGTCATGGTGGTCAGGATGACCTCCCGCGTCACAGCCACCGAGGTGCCGGCCGCGGACCGCGTGGTCGTCATGCCCGAGCGCCCCCTGGAGGTCGTGGAGGTCCCCGAAGCGGTGGCGTCCACGCGGTAGCCCTTCCACAGGGCTGCCGCCATGGAACAATCCCATTCATGAACCTCCGGGCGCTCCAATCCAACATCCGGGAAAGGTTCGACGCCAAGATGTCCGGGCGCGAGGTCGCCCTGGTGGCCGCTCGCCGGGCCATCAGGGCCTCCGCCAACGCCATCCGGGCCATCCACCGGTCGGAGACCGAGGAGGTCCACCGGCTCCTCGACGAGGCCCGGGCCGCGCTGGACGAGGGAGAAGCGGCCGTGGAGTCGCATCCCGACGTTCGGTACGCCGGGTTCCTGCACGACGCACAGAAGGAGTACGCGGAGGCCCGCCTCACCGAGGCGGTGATCGCCGGCAAGGACCTCCCCACCCCCGACGACGTCCGGGTGGAGCCGGCCGTCTACCTCAACGGGATGGCCGAGACGATCGGCGAGTGCCGGCGGGCGGTTCTGGACCTCCTGCGGAGGGGCGAGGTGGGGCGGAGCGAAGAGATCCTCCGGGAGATGGAGGACATGTACTACCTGTTGGTGACGATGGACTATCCCGACGCCATCACCGGGAACCTCCGCCGGTCCACGGACGTGGCCAGGGGGATCATCGAGAAGACCCGGGGGGACCTGTCGCTGTCGCTGGTCCAGCGTGATCTTCGCGACGCCCTGGAGCGCCACGCCCAGGAGCTTCGCGGCCCGGACTAACTGCTACGCTGGGTAGCTCGGGGGTGTAGCTCAGTGGTAGAGCGCTGCCTTCGCACGGCAGAGGTCAGGGGTTCAACTCCCCTCACCTCCACTGGCTTGCTTTGCTTGGCTTTCTCAAGCCATTTCCTACACTGCCGAGCGTGCGACATCTCCCGCCAGCAGCAGGGTCCCTATGTCGATGACTAGCTCGGATCCCTGAAGCGATGAGTCTCGACCACGCTTTCCAGAGGTTGCGTCGACTCAACGAATCGGTTCCTCGACCGGCTCGGCTTCCGACTAAGGAGGAGGTAGAGGTCCTGGAGGCCAGCGTCGGGGCGACCTTCCACCCAGACTTCAAGCGGTACTTGCTTGAAGCGAGCGATGTGGTCGTCGGCCGTAAGGAACCAGTAACAGCGCTTCCCGAGTCGGACTACCGTTACCTTCCGAGCGTGGTCGAGCATGCCCGAGCGCTCGAGGTTCCCGGGGTGCCGCGTGAGCTGATGCCGCTGTGCGAGGACAACTCCGACTTCTTCTTAATGAATGACGCGGGCGAGGTCATTTTCTGGTCGCACGATGGAGCGACGGATGAGAGATGGCCCGACCTCGCAACATGGATCGACGAGGTATGGATTGGCGAGGGCTAGGACGCGGCCGAACTCAAACGGTGAGGTACAAGTTGCTCAGTGGAGGAGGCGCTTGTGTAGCCGTCTTACTAGCGACCGAAATGCACGGTTTGAATAGCGTCCCCTCTCGTCCACTGGCTTGCTTTGCTTGGCTTTACCAAGCCATTTTCATTCAGGTTGGATAACGAGGGTCTGGTCCACGCTTAGAACTCCTCACAGAATGAGCTACGCCGCAGTAGGCGGTCCGAACCAAGTGGTTAGCGCGTCGGGGAGTCCCGGCTCGGTGACGTCCCCCACCCAGGCGACATATCCGTCGGGCCGAACCAACACGGCACTCGGAGCAGTGACCTCACCGAGTACCGGAAGCTCCCACGCACCCTCGTACTTGGCGTCGATCATCTGAACCCGATCCGTCCACGATGTGATGTCGAAGCGGCCGGGCTCACCGAAGTTGAGCAGCACGGGCCGGGCGTCGTGCAGCAAGGTGAACACCCGCAACGGGCCGTCGGCGGTGTCCAAGTCCAGGTCGGGCATGCGCCGCCCGAGCAGCGGGTGTCCCTCGCCGAGGTCGTAATGGATGTCCAGGCCGGACATCATTCCGGCGAACCGCTTGCGCGGCTCGTCCATGCTCAGCAACTCGGCCACGGTGGCGCGCAAGGCCTCGAGGCGCGCGTCGGCGGGACGCATGAGCGCGGTCTGCGCCATCGTGTTGCGTAGCACGCGGGCAGCGACCGGGTGGCGCTCGGAGTGGTACGTGTCCAGAAGACTCTCCGGCGATACCCCGTTGACCACCTGGGCCAGCTTCCACCCAAGGTTCACCGCATCCTGCACACCGGTGTTGAGGCCTTGTCCGCCCGCCGGGTAATGCACGTGCGCGGCATCGCCCGCCAGCAGCACCCGTCCGTCGCGGTAGGACGCCGCCTGCCGGGTCATGTCGGTGAACCTGGAGATCCAGGTGGGACTGTGGATCCCGTAGTCGGTCCCGTAGACGGTGATGAGCGCCTCGCTGAGATCGCGCAGGGTGGGTTCCCCCGCGGCTCCGGGATGCGCTTCGGTCACCATGACCCCTACCGGCCCCTCATCCGCGAAGACGATCTCGCCGTCGCGGATCTCGTACTCCACCCTTCCGAAGGAGTGGGTGCCCAGGTCGTCCTGGCGGATGCCCAATTCCGGTTCCTCTTGCACCTCGACCTCGGCGAGCAGGGCGCTGGTGGTTGGATCCCAGCCGGGAAACTCGATGCCGGCGGCTTTACGGATCACGCTGCGTCCTCCGTCGCACCCGGCGAGATAACTCGCCCGCATCGACTCGCCGTCTGCCAGCTCGACGTCGACCCCGGTCTCGTCCTGCGTGAACCCCGTCACTTCTCGTCCGCGATAGATCCTGACGGCCAGCTCGTTGACCCAGTCGGCCAGGATGCGCTCGATGTGGTTCTGCCACAGCCCGAGCCCGTAGTTGTGGCGGGTGGGAAAGTCGCTGATGTCCAAGCGGTTGAAGGCGAAACCCGCAACCTGCGCCAACTGTCCCTCCGACAGGAACCGATCGGCGATCCCGCGCTGATCGAAGACCTCGATGGTGCGTGAGTGCAGGCCCCCTGAGCGCGAGCCGGGGAGGTTCTGGCTGGCTCGCCGCTCGACAATGGCGACGGCGACCTTCGCCAACGCCAACTCGCCCGCCAACATCAGCCCAGTCGGACCTCCTCCGGCAATCACCACCGCATGCTCGGCCATACGCCACCCCCGTTTCCGTAGGTTCTGGCCTGCGGCCGGCGATTATGCGGCACGACCCGGGGCTTCCCGCAAGCCCCCTGTGCGGTGTAAATTGGAGGTGGAAGGGGAGTGGGTAACCGCGATTCCCTTATCGTCCGCTGTGGACGGACAACCCTCCCGAAAAGCGGCGACGCCGCGTACGGCGATAAGAAAACTCAGCTGCTTCGATTCAAGTCCAGCATCTTGTGAAGTCGACGGATCAGTACCCTGAATCTTGGGTTCGAGTAGTGTCCCCTCTGGCCCACGGTGCTTTCGGTGTGGCCATGGAGCAGGTGCCCGGGACCAATCGGACGTGTCCACATGACCCAGACCAAAGCGAATCTCAGCATCTACGCCGCAATTCACAGCGTTAGGTATTGACACGTCCTCTCGGCCCATGTCGGCGCCGGTTGAATCTTGACCCCCTTGGGCCGGTTGAAATTTGACCCCCCTGGGCTTCCTTCCGGGACTCGAGCGCCCGGAAGGGTGAGCCTGGTCGGCAGTCCAAGCCGACCAGGGGGAAGG
>JBOGVS010000061.1:0-7260 GCA_050692555.1 Actinomycetota bacterium | reverse complement strand
GAGCTGGTACTAAGTACGAGCCGATTCGTACTTAGTACCAGGTAACCAATCAGGCCCCCTCGGCCCCGTTAACGTCATCCGCCGCTTTGTAGTAGAAATAGGGCACTCAATGAACGAGCAGAGCCTCAAGGAGAGCAATGCCCTGCTCGCCGCCGCGACAGCCCGCACGGAGGTCGGCCAGCTGATCCCAGCGAGCCCAGCGGAGCTCGCTGGGGAGTCGGGCATCCAGAACCGCCTGTCCACGGCCCGGGCCGTCCGGGCCCTGATCGCCCGCGGCCGCATCGCCCAGGATCCCCAGGGCTATCGTCTCCTGGACGTCCGGCCCCTGGAGCCCGGAGAGCCGGCCACTGTCCACCGGCCCACCCGCAGGCGCCGCAAGGCCGAGGCCACCCCGGAGGACGATGGCCTCCCCACCTATGAGGGGGTCGGCCGGGCGGTGATCGAGCGGCTCATCGAGAGCTCCGCGGAGGTGGCCGAGCTCCGAACGGCGTTGGACCGGGCCCGGACCGAGGCCGACGCCGCTCGCCGGGAGGCCATGGAGGCCACCCGGAATGCCTCGGCGGACCGCCGGAAGCTGGAGGCGGTCCAGGACGAGGCCACCGCCCTGAAGCAACGCCTGGAGATGACCGAGAGCAACCTCAGGACGCTGGTGGATGCGGCCAAGAGCCGGCCCGCTTCTCCGCTCGAGGATACCGACGCCCAGGCCATCCTGGACATCCTGTCCCGCAAGGATGGCACCTGACCGATCAAGAAGCCCGCCGGTAACTAGTACCCCGGGGTCTCGGACTAGTCCGTGCGGGTCACCCGCCTCTACGCTGAATGTCCGGCTTGCGCGCGTTCCCGTCGGTCTGCTTTCCTGTACTCATCCGAACGCGGCGACGCCCCAACATCTTTGGAGCCGTCCGGGAGCTCGACAGTGAGCCCCGGGCGGAAGACCTCAACGTGAATAGCCCTTCCCCCGACCTGACGTCGATCGACGAGGACGGCACCGCCACCGGCGTTCTTCGGTGGCTTCTCGGAGAGACCGAGGCCGAGTCCGCTGCGTACCTGCGCCTGCCTCTCGGAGGACAGGAACGGCTGCTGATCGAGCCCCGAGGCCTCCCGGCGCTCGACGTGGGGTACCTGGCCCACCAGGTCCGGCACGCCATCGTCGCCGGCACCGTCGACCCGGACGTGAACGAGCCGGTGGCGTTCGCCCGGTGGCTGGGTCCCACGGGCTCCAAGATCCTGGTGCTGAGGGGAGTGACGTCGGAGGCCGCTCGCGAACCGCTCCGGTTCGCGCGGTTCGTGATCGAGTGGGCCTCGAT
Source organism: Actinomycetota bacterium (assembly GCA_050692555.1). Lineage (GTDB taxonomy): Bacteria > Actinomycetota > UBA4738 > UBA4738 > CALAEC01 > DAITPV01. Next base: position 5,953 of record JBOGVS010000061.1, on the reverse strand, counting down.
GGCCGGGGCCTCCGGTGGGTCCCCGGTGGAGCAGCGCATCCGCATGATCCCCGGCGTGGCCTGGACCGAGTACACGGAAGAGGGTGGAGATCCCACGCTGAGGGTGCTGATGAGCGGCGACGCCGACCGTGAGGGGACCCGGCGAGCCGTCGACCTGGCCACCACAGGATCGGGGGTAGCGGTGACCGACATCGAGACCATGCACAAGGTGAGCGAGGAGCCTCGGGCCCGGCTCATCGACCTCACCGTCAACCTCGAGGACCACCCGTCGGTGGACGTGGTGATCGAGTGGAAGGGCCAGCGGCTCAGGGGACGGGGCCACGGACGAGCCACCTCCGGCGGCCGGTCCTACGCCTCGGCCGAGGCGGTGGCCGATGCCATGAAGCCGCTCCTCGACACCGACGTGGTCATCGAGGGCCTGTACGAGGCGGACGCCAGCGATGGCCTCAACGTCCTGGTGGCCGCGGTCCGGGTGGGCGGCGAGCGCTTCGTCGGGGCCGTGGTCGCCGAGAAGGGCGATGAGGACGTGAGCGGTGCCCGAGCGGTCCTGGACGCCCTCAACCGGCGACTCCCACAGATCGCGGGGAAGCAAGGCAGGATCTGAGGTTCTGAGGGCAGCCCGAGGACCGCGCGGGTCCTTGGGCCACGGGCGTTGCGGAGGGGATTCGCGGTGTTGCCTTGAAGGATTCGACGCCCGCTTCCCCGGTCCCTTCCAGACCAAGCAAGATTCCCGAGGAGATCCGGCCGGACCGGCCGGAGACCATCCGGCGGATGTTCGAGCGACTGGCCCCCAACTACGACCGACTCAACACCCTTCTGACATTCGGCCTGGACCGCGGGTGGCGCCGGGCCATGGTCCGGGAGGCGGGGATCGGGCCGGGAGACCGGGTCCTGGACGTGGGGGCGGGGACCGGCCGGTCGCTGGCCGAGGTGCGGAGGGCCGTGGGTCCGGGCGGGCTGGCGGTTGGCGTGGACTTCACCGAAGCCATGCTCCGGCGGGCGGTGGGGGTCCGCGTCCTGGCCGACGCGCTGGTCCTGCCCTTCCCGGACTCGGTGTTCGACGCGGTGGTCAGCGCGTTCGTGTTGCGGGACGTGGCCGACCAGCGCCGGATGCTCGAGGAGATGGCCCGGGTGGTGAAGCCGGAGGGCCGGGTGGCGATCCTGGAGATCGGCCGCCCCACGTGGCGACCGGCGCGAGCGGGCTTCGACCTGTGGTTCCGGGGCGCGGTTCCTCGCGTGGCCGCGTTGCTCGGCCAGGGCGAATCGCACCGCTTCCTGGTCCGCTCGGTGGACTATCTGCCCGATTCCCGCGAGCTGATCGACATGTTGCGGTCGGTTGGTTTCGCAGACGTCCGTCAACACGAGCTCGCTCTCGGCACGACTCACGTGTTCGCCGGCCGCAAGTGATGGAGAGCGAGGGGGGGTCCCATGGGCCCTCCTCCGGCCGGGTACGGGTGGAGAGGGAATCCCCCGGAGGGAGGCTGGTCTTCAGACCGACCGCCCGCCGGAGGAGGGCTCCGATGGGTGACGGCCGAGCCCCCGGACGGGTGGGGGCCCCGCCGTCATCACCCCAGAGCATGGGAGCCGACCTTTTCGTTCGTGCGACGGGTTTGTGACGGTTTGGAGAAAGCCCGTGAGGGTTTACCGAGGGGCGAACTGCTCGTAATCGCCCCGGTTGACCGGGCGATCGAGCACGGTGAGGTTCAATCCCCCGATCACCTGCCGGGCCACCCCGTCGATCTCGAACCGGACCCCCACCACCGCCGAGGGGTCCTCGGTCAGGGTGAACACCACCTGGGCCAGGCGGAGGGCCAGGGCCCGCCCGGGACCGCCGCGTTCGAAGTCGGTGGACAGGTCGACGGTGGCCACCACGCCCTCCACCACGAGGTCGTTGAGCCGGGTGTTCGGTGGGATCGCGGACCGGGCGTCCTTGACCCCTTCGGATCCCTGGAACAGGGCGAACAGCAGCCCCTCGGGTAGCGAGGAGGCCACCCCCGGCAGCGGTCGCTCGACCGCCACCAGCCTGCCCTCACGGATGAAGTACACCGTCCCGCGCTTGGGGAGCTCCGGCGTGGGGACGGGGGTCGGCGTGGGGCGAGGCGTGCCGTAGATGTCGGAGGGGAGGTCGGACTCCGGGAGCAGGGTGACCGACGGGCTGCGGCACGCCACCCCGGCGAGGGCCAGCGTGAGCAGGAGCGCCGGGAGCCTCATGGCTCCAGGACCTCCTCCCGGCGGGGGAGACGGAACACGAACTTGGCCCCGCCGTTGAGCCCGGTGAACGCGTGGATCTCTCCCCCGTGCAGGTGGGCGTTCTCCCGGGCGATGGCCAGCCCCAGGCCCGAGCCGCGAGTGGGGCCTCGTCGGCGGGCCGGGTCGGCCTTGAAGAACCGCTCGAAGATCCGATTGGACGCCTCCAGCGGCACCCCCGGTCCCCGGTCCTCCACCGAGACCAACAGCGTCCCATCGTCGCTTTCCAGCCGGATCACCACGTCCTTCCCGGCGCCGTGGATCAGAGCGTTGTCCAGGAGATTGCCCACCACCCGCTCCAGACGTTGCTTGTCGGCCACCGTGGTCAGGTCCTCGGGGTCACCCTCAACCTCCACCTGGACCACGTGGTCGCCGGTCCGGGTGCGCCGAGCCACCACCTCCCGGGTGAGGTCCACCAGGCTCAACCGGTTCCACGACATGTCCACGCGTCCGGCCTCCACCCGCGACAGGTCCAGGAGGTCGTCGACCAGTCGCTGGAGGTAATCGAGGTCGGCCGCCAGGAGCTCGGCCGCCCGGCGGACCTGGGGAGTGAGGGTGTCGGCGTGCTGGAGGAGGTAGTCGGTGGAGGCCCGAAGCGTGGTCAGGGGCGTCCGGAGCTCGTGAGACACGTCGCCGACGAAGCGGCGCTCCCGGGCCATCCGCTGCTCGAGAGCGGCGGCCATCTCGTTGAAGGAGTTGGCCAGGGCCGCGAGCTCGTCGCCGCCCTTCACCTGGAGACGGGTCTCCAGGAGGCCCTCGGCCACCCGCCGGGCCGCGGTGCTGGCCCGGCGGACCGGGTCCACCACCCGGGCGCTCACCCGGCTCCCGGCCAGGGCCGCCAGGGCCACGGCCCCGATCGACACCCCGATCAGCACCCGGGCCAGGATGTCCAGGGTCTGGTCGAGATCGGCGAGCGGGAAGAAGAAGTACGCGGTGGCGTCCTGGCCCGGCAGCGGTGAGCCGAACACCAGCTGGCGCGGCTCGGCGTCGGTGATCGCGTAGCCGACCCTCCCTCCGTCCACGGAATCCCGAAGCGACCGCGGGACCGCGGCAGGCGAGATCGAGAACGTCGACCGGAACGCCACCCCTTCGGCGATGATCATTGCGTCTGTCGTTCCTCGGGCCTCCAGGAGATCGACCAGCTCCGATATCGAGCCCTCCGGTGAGAGCTGCTCGCCGGTGGGCGGGGGGACGGCCAAGAACCGGGTGGCGAATCGCACGTTCGAAAGGGCCTGCTGCACGGAGTCGTCGATCCGCTGGCTGGACAGATACCGCTCGGCCAGCACGTACGTGGTCACGGCCACCAGCGCGGATACCGCCAGGGCGCCACCCAGGAACGCGATGGTGATCCGCCACCGGAGGCCGACGCCGCGGATCCGGCTCGGGGCCCTCACGGCGAGGCCACCTTGTACCCGATTCCCCGGACCGTCTGGACGATCGTGGGGTTCCGGGGGTCGTCCTCGACCTTGGCCCGGAGCCGGCGGACGTGGACGTCCACCAGCCGGGAGTCGCCGAAGTAGTCGTACTCCCACACCTGCTGGAGTATCACCTCGCGGGTGAATACCTGGTTCGGGCGAGAGGCCAGGGTGAGCAGGAGGCGGAACTCGGTCTTGGTGAGGTGCACGGGTTCCCCGCGCTTGGTCACCGCCGCCGCCTGCGGCTCGATCTCGATGTCGCCGATCACGATCTTCCGGGGAGCCGCTTCGGAGGCTCGGGTCCTGCGGAGCAGGGCCCGGATCCGGGCCACCAGCTCCTTGGTGACGAACGGCTTGGTCACGTAGTCGTCGGCCCCGGACTCCAGCCCCACCACGATGTCCACGGTGTCGGTCTTCGCCGTGAGCATGAGGATGGGCACCGGGCTCTGGGTCCGGATCGCCCTGCACAGCTCGAACCCGTCCTGGCCGGGAAGCATGACGTCGAGGATCAGGAGGTCGGGGTGGGCGGTTCCCAGGAGATCCAGGGCTTCCTCGGCCGACCCCGCGGTACGCACGCCGTACCCCTCGTCCTCGAGGGCCATGCCGACGATCTCCCGCAGCCTGGCGTCGTCGTCGACCAGCATGACGAGCGGGGAAGCCATGGCCGCCATTATCGAACGGCTGGCGTTCAGCCGGTGAGGACCGGGTGCCCGGCGGACTCGATGTGGGCGGGGAGGAGCTCCCCGCGGACCCTCCCGCTGGGGGTGACCACCACCCGGGCCACCGCGGTGTTCGAGCCTTCGGCCGAGAAGTTCGGCCACACGAAGTTCCCCAGGCCCCAGAAGATCGGCCGGCCCCGGTAATGGTCCATGGGCTGAAGGCGGTGGGCGTGGTGCCCGAAGATCACATCGGCGCCGGCGTCGACGAACGCGTGTCCCAGCTCGACCTGCTCGGGCCGGGGCTCGGTGTCCAGCTCCACGCCCCAGTGGATGGTCACGATCACCAGGTCGGCCTGCCGCCTGGCGTCGCGGATGGCCCGGATCATGGCATCGGTGTCGTGGCCGGCCGCGGTGCCGGGGTGGCCGGGGGCGGCCACCGCTTCGGGGAACGGGTCCACGACCTGGTCGATGCCCACCACGGCCACCGTCCACCCGTTCAGCTCGAACAGCGCCGGGGCCAGGGCCGCTTTGGCGTTGCGCCCGGCGCCCACCGGCGTGATCCGGTTCCGCCGCAGATTGAGGATGCTGTCCAGAAGCGCCTCGGGCCCGTAGTCGTACGCGTGGTTGTTGCCGAGGTTGGCCACCTCCACCCCGGCCCGGCGCGTGGCCGGCAGCGCTGCTGGGTCGCACCGGAAGTTGAACTCCTTGGGCACGGCGGTGCCGAGGTCGGACACCGCGCACTCGAGGTTGACCGCGGTGAGGTCGTCCTGCCGGAACAGGCCACGGAGCCCGCTCCATGCGTGCGCGTAGCCGTTCGCCGCCAACGCGGGGATGTACGACGGGTCCAGGTTCACGTCCCCGGTCCCGTGGATCAGCAGTCGACCCCTGGGCTCCTCGGTGGGGGTGGGGGACGGAACCGGCGAGGGAGAGGTGGTTGCCGTGGGCCCGGGCACCGGGCTGGGGGCGGCGCGAGGGCGGTCCTCCGAGCGGAACAGGGCCGAGATGTCCTCGCGGAACACGAACCCCGCCCCGCCGAGGGCTAGGGCCACGACCAGGGCCAGCCACAGCGGCCGGAAGCCTCCCTGACCCCGATGCTCCCCCACGGATCCCCCCGGAATGGAGCGACATCGTACCCGAGAGAACCCTCATCCCACTGACTAGCCTTTTCTGACCAGCTGCAAAATCACCCGAGTCACCTATTGAAGCCCGGGTGGAGGGCGATGGATCATCGGGCGAACGCCCCATAGCGTTCCGGCGAGTCGGTGAGCGGCTTGGCGTCTACGGGGAAGGAGTCGTTCCATGCGCCCGATCCGGGCCGTCTTCACCGCTGTCCTCATGGTCACCATTTTCGTGTTTGGCTTGCCGGGGCTACCCCTCGGCGATACCCGAACAAGTGTCGCCCATGCTGACACCCGGCCCAATCCGCTGGGCATCACCACCCTGGCCGGCAGCGGGGCCAACCAGACGGTGGACGGAACCGGAGACCAGGCCAGCTTCACAAGCATGGGGGGGCGCTGTGGTGGTGGGCGGGTACGCCTACGTTGGCACCGAAGGGTCGATCCGCAAGGTCAGTTTGTCCACCGGTCAAGTCACGACGGTGGCCGGCCATCCCACCGAGACGGGGTGCGTGGA
>JBOGVS010000060.1:0-7516 GCA_050692555.1 Actinomycetota bacterium | reverse complement strand
TGGAGAACACGTTCCGCCATGTGAACATCGCGTTGGTGAACGAGCTTGCCATGCTGTGCTCGGAGACGGGCATCGACGTGTGGGAAGTGATCGACGCAACGGCCACCAAGCCGTTCGGTTTCATGTCGTTCTTCCCGGGACCGGGAGTGGGTGGCCACTGCATCCCCGTCGACCCCGCCTACCTCGCGTGGCAGATCCGCCGGGACAACGGGCGTCAGTTCCGGATCCTGGAGCAGGCTCAGGACATCAACGCTCAGATGCCGGGTTGGGTGGCCAGCCGCCTCGGCGAGGCCCTCAACGAGGCGGGGAAACCGGTGAAGGGGGCAACGATCCTCGTCCTGGGGGTGGCGTACAAGCCGGACGTCGGTGACGCGAGAGAATCCCCGGCCCTCAAGGTGATGGCCGCCCTCCACAGGCGGGGAGCCAGAGTGGCGTTCCACGACCCGTTCGTGTCCTCGGTCTCCTTGAACGACAGGATCCTTTCCCGGGTCGAGCTCAGCCAGCGAACCCTCGCTCGCGCGGACTGTGTTGCACTCCTCACTCCCCACAGGACGTACGACCTGGACTGGTTGGCAACCAACGCTCGGCTGGTGTTCGACGCCCGGAACGCGTTCGGGCCAGACCGACGGCCCAACGTCACGCGGTTGTGATGACCGTGAGAGAAGGTGCCGGCTCAGTGGCCGGCAGAGATCTCGACTGACGAGGAACTCTCCAGTGGAGAGAAGCGCGCCATCGAGGAACGTCTCCGACGTCGACACCACCTCTCGGGGAGATCTGGCGAGGTCTACGGAGGCCGAGGGCCGAGGAAAGGTGCGACGGTCGATGCCGGTTCACAGACTCAGGAACCGCATCAGGATCGCCCTCAGGAGCCACCGAGGACCGACCCCTGAGAAACAGGTGTTGATCCTGGCCACGGCGCGGAGTGGCAGCAACCTGCTCGTCAGTTACCTCAATCACCACTCTGATGTCTCACTGGCGAGCGAGGTTCTGAATCCGAATCTGCACATCGGCCTCCGCAAGCGGTTCGTGACCCGGAGGGCCGTCCTTCGCCACATCGTCCGGTCGGTCCGCTCCCGCGGCCGGCTCGTTTCGGGGGCCAAGTTCCACCTCAATCAGTTGAATGAGCGCCGGATGACGGTGGAGGACCTGCATGGGCTGTTCCCCTCGGCCCGCGTCATCGTGCTGTACCGTCGGTCGCTTGCTCACCAGTACGTATCGACGCAAGTCGCCCGTTCAATCGGACGTTGGTTGGATACGACGGGTTCGGCTGTGTTCGAGGGAACCGTACATGTCGATCCCCAGGAGCTCCTGGGCTTCTATCACTGGATCCGTGAGCAGTACCGGGAAGTGGTGGCCAACGGGTGGCTCCGGGAACGCGGAGTCCTGGTTGCGTATGAGGATATGGCGGCCGATCCTCAGACCCTATTCGGCGATCGGCTCTTCCCCTTTCTCGGCCTTCCCTCCTCGGAGGTTCGGACGAACATGGTGAAGCAGGTTCCTCATCCGCTTTCCAAAGTCGTGGCCAACTACGACGATGTCCGCCACCTTCTCCACGGTGGACACTCGATGCTCGAGCTCGAAGTCTGAGCCTGTCTCTCCGATGCCTTCGCGGGATGGAAGCGGGATTGGAAGGAGGATCTGTGAGTGTTCACTTGAACGAGTCGGGGCAACAGGTCGAGTACAGACCACCTCCATTCCCGTTCATCGTGGCGTGCGGGCGCTCCGGCACTACGCTGCTTCGGGCGATCCTCGATTCCCATCCCGACATGGCCATTCCCCCCGAGACGCACTTCGTCGCTGCCCTCGGCCGCCGTCGACGACGATACGAACGCCCGGGCGGCTTCGATCGCGAATCATTCATCTTGGATCTGCTCCAAGCGCCCGCGCTCCAGGAGCCCGGAGGTCCACTCGTAGCGCTCGGCCTTGCGGAGGAGGAGGCCCGGGCAGCGTTCGCTTCCCGGAGGCCCGAGAGCTACGGGGATGCGGTGCGCTGCCTCTTCCAGCTCTATGCGAACAAGCGGGGCAAGAGCCGGTACGGGAACAAGACGCCGGTGCACGTGCTCAGCCTTCCTCTCCTGGTCGAGCTCGTCCCGGAGGCCAGCTTCATCCATGTCATCCGGGACGGACGGGACGTCGCGCTGTCCTACCTCGACCTCGACTTTGGCCCGAACACGCTCGAGGAGGCGGCGCTCCGCTGGAAGCGCCACGTGCGCCGGGGACGGAACGATGGGCGGTCCCTGGGCCCCTCTCGGTATGTCGAGGTCCGATATGAGGACCTGGTAAGCGATACGGAGCGGACCGTGCGGTCCATGTGCACGTTCGTCGGCCTGTCATATGAACCAGAGATGTTGCGGTTCCACGAGCGGGCCGAATCCATCTGGATGGGATTGGACGCCGCAGCTCACCGAAACCTCGATCGGCCCCCCACACAGGGACTCCGCGACTGGAGGAGCGAGATGACCCGGAGCGAGGTCGCCTTGTTCGAGACCCTGGCGGGCGATCTCCTCGTGGAGCTGGGATACGAGCGAGCGATCAAACGTCCCTCGACCGCTCAACGGGTCCGCGCCAGGGGACGAGCATCAGGCGCGGAGACCCGCCGGGCTGCCCGAGCCGTCGCGACTCGGCTCCGCCGCGTCCGCAACACTCTGGTTTCCCGGACGGCGCGGGCGGTGAACCGATAGCCGTGCACCCTCTGGGACAGGGTCCGAAGGGGCTTTCCCGCCACGAGGCGGTGGGGATCCGGCCGGGTCGAAGCCTCAGCGTCCTCTTCGTGATCGACAGCCTGGGTTCAGGCGGCGCGGAGCGCTCGCTGCAGGAGGCCCTTCCGCTCCTCGTTGACGAGGGGGTCACGCCGCTCGTTGTATGCCTCGTGAGGCGTGACGAGGGCTTCGTCCAAGAGGTGCTCGACGCCGGCTTCGACGTGCGGTTCCTTCGGTCCAGGGGTCTGTTCGGGAGGGTCCGAGAGGTGCGGCGCCTCATTCGGGCCCTGCGTCCTGACATCGTTCACACCACGCTCTTCGATTCGGACATCGTCGGCCGGCTGGCCGGGATGCGAGGGAGCCCCGCGGTCGTCACCAGCCTGGTGAACACTCCCTACCCCCCGGTACGGCTGGAGGATCCGAACGTGCGGGCGGTGCGGCTGCGGGCGGCCAGGGCCATCGATGGATGGACGGCCCGCCATCTGACCAGGCACTTTCACGCGGTCAGCCACGCCGTCAAGGCGGCTGCCGTACGGTCCCTGAAGCTTCCGCCCGAGCGGATCACCGTGATCGAACGAGGGAGGGATCCGGTACGGCTCGGTTCCCCCAGCCCGGCTCGCCGGCGGAGGGCCAGGGACCGGCTCGGGATCGACGCCGACGCCGAGGTTCTGGTCAACGTGGGCCGCCAGGAGTTCCAGAAAGGCCAGAGGTATCTCCTCGAAGCCATCGGGCAGCTGGTCGCCTCACATCCCGGGATCGTCCTGCTGGTGGCCGGTCGCCGAGGGAACGCCTCGGACGAGCTCGAGGGGCTCTCCACCGCCCCTGCGCTTCGGGGCCGGGTCCGGTTCCTCGGCCACCGGGACGACGTCCCCCAGGTCTTGGCTGCCGCGGACCTGTTCGTCTTCCCGTCGCTGTACGAGGGGTTGGGAGGTGCCCAGCTCGAGGCCATGGCCCTGGGCCTCCCCCTGGTGTCGTCGGATCTCGAAGCCGTTCGGGAGGTCGTGGAGCCGGGTGGAAACGCGCTGTTGGTGCCTCCCAAGGAGCCGGCCCCGTTGGCTTCGGCGATCTCCACCTTGCTCCGAGACGAGCAGAAGAGGTCATCCTTCGCGAAGCGAAGCAGGGAGATCTTCCTCGAGCGTTTCACCCTCGATCGAACCGCGAGCCGGATGCGGGGCATGTACGAGGAAGTCCTTGGTCGCGGTGCGTAGCCACCGACCGCCGTCGGAGGACTCGCTGAACGCAACCGGGGCGCGACGACGTGGTGGTGATCTAGGCGAATCGAGCGATGTTGTACCGCTTCGCTCCCCACTCCGGCACGGGGACGCCACCGGGCCGATCCCGCCGCCGGAGTGCCACTGCCCCATCGCCGAACCGCGGCGAGTGGGGAGTGGGATCCTGGATCCGGATAAAGAGCGCCTGTGGGGCGTTGGGATCGATCGAGAACTCCCTGCCTCCCTGGCCCAGCCACGAACAGTCCACGAAATCGAGGTCCACCCGGCTGGGGGCGCTCCGGTCGGTCACCTTGATGCCGCGATCCCAGTACCCGAACGTGCAGCCCTGGAAGCGCAGGGGGACCCGCTGCCCGTTCCGGAGCTCGTGGAACAACACCGCGTACTTGCCCGCGGCCACGACGTTCCGGTAGACGATGGGATCGGCTCCCGAGCCGCGACGGTCGTCGAGGCCCGGCAGGGCCCCGTGGGTGATGGCCGCGTGCCCCGCCGACCACAGCACCGAGTCCTCGAAGTCCTGATGGTTCAGGTACGCGCCCCAGTAGATCCCGGTCCCGCAGGCGTAGGAGGCGAACCTGCGGATGGGGGCTCGGATACCGCGCACGTTCTGCCAGCCGAAGAGCCCGGCACCTCGGCAGTTGTGAGCCAGGTTGTCCTCGAACGTCCAGTCCCCTCCCTGGTTCTCGGGCCACCCGAAGCCCGAAGACATCCCGCTGCTGACCCCATTGCCGGGCCACGCACCGAGGACGCCAACAGCCACACAGCCGACGCACCGATTGCCGGAGCCCATCAGGATCGAGAAGGCCGTGAGGCGGTAGTTCGCCTCCCCACTGGGTGTCCCGGTGACGAGGGACGCCACGCATCGGTCGTACACGATGTCGTGTGAATTGGCGTCGGGGAGGGTCGAGTGATCATGGTGCTTGCCCGCCCGTTCCCATGGATCCCACCAAAACGGAGAGGTCTGCACGCTGTGGGCGATGCAGCTTCGGAACGTGACCCCGTGGCTGGCGTGGGTGGCGAACGCGTGGCCCCCGGCGTCCCGAACCACCACACCCTCGATGAGGGACCCCCGGGCGGCATCGCCCATCCGGTGGAGGTGAAGGCCCCAACGCCCCTTGACCGTCCGTCCCCCTTTCTGCGGCCCCATGTGGCGCAGCGAGGCGAAGGTGATCGATTGGTGAACGGTGGACTTGACGAACACGTGCGTCCGACCACTCGGCGTCCCCTCGATCCTGACGTTCCGCGTCAGGTTGAGGATCTCGGCCCCGTACGTTCTGGCCGGCTGGGATCCCGCCTCCGGGAGGGACACCGCGGGGTGGGCCTGTGCCAGTGCCGACGACAGGTAGACCGTCCGCTCGGAGATGGACTCGATGGTCCGGATCTCGAACTCCCGCTCCGGGTAGCCCGTCCAGGAGCCGGTCGGTGTGACGGCCACTTCGTCGCCCGGCTGCCAGCCGGACGGGTCCCGGTCCAGGACGACGCCGGAGTCTCCGGGAGCGAGGGAGCCCTCGGCCCGGGCCCATGGCTCCTTCCCTGCGCCCGCGATGTCGAGACGCCCGCCGCTCCGAACCCAGAGGCCCCGGTCCGAAGCCACGACGTCGTCTCCCTGGCCCTGAAAAGCCGACTCGCGGATGCCCGTGAATCGAAGCGTGTGAACAACCCCGGGCGAGGCGGGCCGCATCTCGAGGATCCCCGCCACCACCACGTTGCCCGCCGGGACGGTCACCGTGGTCGATCGGTATGGATCGAATCGGACTCGAACCCCGTCGGGGATCGTCTTGCCCGCCGGCCACGTGACGTTTCCCGAAACCACTTCGTCGGCGGCGGATGCGACCCGCACGGGGGACTTTGCCAGCCAGTAGGTCATGCCCGCGAGTCCCGAGGCCTTGAGGAACGCTCGGCGGTTCATGCTCCCTCCTTGGGTCCGTTTCTCTCCCGAAGCATCACCGAGAGGTTTTCGTTGTCCTTTCGTTATCGGTGCTGCCGCTTCGACCTTGAGTGAGGTCCCGGACAACGAGGTTCGGCGAGGCCGCTTGACAGAGTGGGGCTTTTTGCACCATGCTGAGAAACGCCCGCGCATACGGGAGAATCGGTTCTGCGTTCCCCGTATGGCGCGATCACGATTTCCGACCTTCAATCAAGATACGTCCCACTCGACGCTGGATATACCGCCACTTCCCACCTCTTGGATTGGACAAGGGGTAAACATAGAGAGATCTCTGAGCGAACGGGCCAGGGAGAGCCGTTCCGGGCGTGGGAAGGGGTGGCGATCATGAATAGGTCCGCTTCCGGCCCGGACCAGGTGCGGCCGGATCAGACGGGATGAAGTGGAGGCTCATATGGAACGGTTGCGATACCTGAGGGCCCTTCGGAGGCGTTGGGTCGTGGTGGCGGTGGCGGTCGCCGTCGCCTTGGGCGGGGCACTGGCCATCGGCCTGGTGATCCCCGATTCCGACAGCGGTCAGTACCAGGCGACTGCCATCCTTGTTGGACCCAACAAGGACTCGAAGTCGGGCGACGTGGGCACCATCGCTGCATTCACGACGATCGGCCAGGTTCCCGAACGGGTGGCCGACAGGCTGGGCGGCAACCCTGGAGAGCTTGCATCGGCGATCGAGACGCTCCCCGACCGGGAGAATGGCTTCCTGTACCTGACGGCCACGGCCGACACGCCTCGGCGAGCCGAGCTCCTGTCGAACGCGTTCGCGGAGGAGCTGATCGCCACACGCGTCGAGTCGCGGGAGGCGGCCGCTTCCGGGGAAGCGAGGACCATTCGAGGCAGGATCGAGGATCTCGAGAAGCAATTACGCCGGCTCGACCGGCAGGTGGGCACCGGCGAGGAAGGTCCCACCGAGCTGGTCGCTCAACGGAACGCCTTGGCAGCTCAGCTCCAGTTCCTCTTCCAGCGCTACGGAGAGCTGACGAACGCTCCCCCTGCAGACCCGGGCATCTACATCCTGCAGGAGGCAAAGGATGCCGCCCCGGTGGGGGGACTCGAGGAGCTGGAGTCCCCGGTGGTCCGATTCGGCATCGCCGCGCTCCTGGGGCTCCTGGGGGGCGGGGTCCTGGCCTTGGTCCTCGACCGGTTCGATACCCGGATCCGGACGAGGTCGAGAGCCGAGCGGCACTTCGGCATGCCGGTGGTCGGGGAGATTCCCCTCATCCCACGACGGAAACGCCGGGGAGTGATCGCCGCGCAGGATCCGAATGATCCGGCAGCCGACGCCTTCCGGGTTCTGGGGGCCGGGATGGCCCACGGGCTGCCGGCCGGGGGGGCGAACCATCAAGGGGATCGGCCGCGCGGCAGCAGGTCCAAGGCCATCCTGGTGGTCAGTCCCAGGCTCGCGGAGGGGAAGAGCACGGTGGTGGCGAACCTGGCGGCCGTGTTCGCGGAGACCGGGAAGAAGGTTCTGATCATCTCGACCGACTTCCGCAACCCCAGCGTTCACCAGCTGTTCGGGGTCAGCAACGCCGACGGGCTGTCCAAGGCGCTCCAGGCCGATGGGGAGACCCTGCTCGATGGCTATGCCCAACGGACGCCGATCGGGAACGTTCGCGTCGTTCCCAGCGGCGACAAGCCGCCGAGGC
>JBOGVS010000059.1:0-7821 GCA_050692555.1 Actinomycetota bacterium | reverse complement strand
TACTCCTTCGGGACATCGGGCGACCTGGTGAACTCCAACCTGCTCATGTACGACCGGCAGACCGACAGCCGCTGGCCCCAGATCCTGGCCCGGGCCATCCTCGGTCCCAGCTTCGGGCGGTGGCTCGGGGAGATCCCGCTGGACTGGACGACCTGGGACCGGTGGCGGGCGGCCCACCCGGACACCGTGGTGCTGTCTGCCGAGACGGGGTTCGTCAGGGACTACGGGTCCGACCCCTACGGCTCGTACACGCCGCTGAGCGGCTACTACGCGCCCGGGACGAGCCGTCAATTCCCCGTGATGCGGGAGGATCCGAGGTTCGACGACAAGGAGGTCGTGATCGGGGTGAAGCTCGGGACGGACTGGCTGGCGGTGCGGAAGTCTCTCCTCAGGCGTCGGGGGACCGTGCGGGCCACGATGGAGGGGAAGCCGGTCGTCGTCGCGCTGGGAGTGACCGGGGAGGCGCTGCGATCCCGGCGCCACCGACGGATCGCGGTCGCGGTCACCGTCGCGTACGTCCTCATCTACCTCCTGGCGATCCGGAACCTGGTGATCTCGCCGGGGACGGACTTCTCCCGCTTCGTGTCGATCCCGCCGTGCAGGTTGCCCCGGACTGGACCTCGAAGGTCTTCAAGCAGATCGCGGCCTTCTACTACGAGCCCGTGGTGGCCATCTATCCCGTGAACCACGTGGCGATCCTCGTGGCGCCGGTCAACCTGGCCATGGGCCTATTGCTCGGGGTGCTCGTAGCCCTGAACCTGGCCGTCGCCCTCCACCTGGTCCGGACCGCTCGGGCGTGCCGGACCCGGGCCTACACCGGGCTGTTAGGGGCCTTCCCCGGGTTCCTCACCGGGTTCGCCTGCTGCGTCCCCACCATCGCGCTGGTCGTTGGCGCGCAGTTCACCGTGGCGCTGGTGGCCGTCCGAGCCTACTTCTTCCCCTTCGCGCTCGGGGCGTTGCTGGTCTCGCTGGTCTGGAACGCGCACAGATCGCAGGAGCTGGTCGGCCTCTCGGCGGCCTGACGGGGCTTCAGCCGAGCAGGATCTCCACCCACAAGGTGCCGGACAGAGTGACCGTGGTCACCGTGACGACCAGGCTCCGGACGAAGCCCCTGCTGAAGGTGCCCCGGTACAGCACCAGGAGCTTGGCGTCGACCATTGGGCCGAAGACTGGGAAGGCCAGCTGGGAGGCGGGCCGAACTGCACCAAGGAGGCCGCCACGAAGGCGTCCGACTGGGAGCACAGCGAAAGCGCGGCCGCGAGCACCAGCGCGAGCATGCTGACCGGCGTGTTCGCCACAGGGTCGAAGAACGAAGACGGGATGAATGTCTGAAGGGTGGCCGCAGCGGCGGCGCCGATCACCAGGTACTTGGCCATCATCGTGAAGTCCCCGGTGAGGTGGCCGAAGAAGGAGCTCCATCGGGGTTCGGGCCCGGAGACTTCGCTGCCATGGTCGTGCCCGCAGGTTCCGTCCGCACAGCGGTCCTCTGCCCGGGCGCGAAGCAGCTCGTCTCTGCCGCGGGCCCCCAGCACCCACCCGACGGCGACGGCGACGGCGAAACTGAGCACCGCGCGGCCCCCCACCATCGGCCACAGGAGACCCCGCCCTCGGAAGGCGATCGCGGTGGTGACGAGGACGATCGGGTTCAGGACCGGGGCGGCGAGCATGAACGTGACGGGGGCGACCGGGGAGAGGCCCTTCAGGACGAGGCGGCGTGCGACCGGGACCGATCCGCACTCGCACACGGGGAGGCGAAGCCGCCCATTGCCGCGACGGGAACCTGGACCACTCCCGGCATCCGGCCCAGCCGGTGGAACATCCGGGAGGGCACGAAGACCTCGACCGCGGCCGACACCACCGCCCCCAGCAGGACGAACGGGAGGGCCTCCACCAGGAGGGCGCTGAACACCAGGAGGAAGTTCTGGAGCGCTGGAAGGCTGGCCGCGTTGAGGAGCCGCAGACCGAGGCCTGTAGCGACCAGTGCCAGCAGGACGAGGAGGGCGTATCGGAGAGATCGATCCCGGGCCTGTGAAGGCTTCCGCAGCGAGCGGCGTGGCCTGGTGAGCGTGAGCTCTCGAGCGTTGCCCCGCTCCCGCGCCTGTGCTTCCGCCACGGAGTCAGGATCCCTGGCGCTGGTTCCCCTCAGGGACAGTTCGGCTTTCGTGGGGGATCTGGACGAGCTCGCGGGACTCCTGGCCTTCGTCCGACCCCGTGCCGGCTGTCTCCCGCTCGGCGATCTCCCACACGAGGGCCTGCTCTTCGGCCTTGACGGCGGCGAGGCGGCTCTTCAGGTCATCAGCGCTCCTCGCCGCCCCTGGTACCAGCGAGGCCTCACGCTCCCGGGTGGTCTCCTCGCCAGCGTGCATCCCTCGCATCATCAGGAACATCGAGAGGGGGCAGGCCAAGACCAGCAGGAGGGGCAGTGCCGAGGACACGAGGTCGGGAGCGACGGCCCATACCCCGACGCCCACGGCCGCGAGTCCCCCGAGGACCTTCCAGTTCAGGCACATCCGGAGCACGTCCCTCATCCTGACCTCCTGACGAACGGTCGGACTGGATACTACCCGATGTAGTACGGAGATGGGAGCTCGCGCGTGCTCCGTCTCGGCGTGGACCTAGCAAGTTGGAGTCGGCCGAGGGCAGATAGTATGGACCTACGACGGGTAATCGTAGGTCGGAGTGGTTATGAGGCGTACGACGCAAGCGCTCGTGGGAGCCATGCTCCTGGTGGCCGGGATCCTGGGTCTGGTTTCCACTGCCACGTGGGGCGCGTCGGCTTCGGCACGCGCCCGGGACTATCACGGGTGGATGGACCGGATGATGGAGGCCGTGCACGGCCCCGAGACCGTCGCCCGGATGCACCGGATCCCCGGGGCGGAGGAGATGATGGACCGCTGCGGCGCCATGATGGCGATGATGGATGGCATGAGCGGAGGCATGATGATGGGCATGATTGGGGGCGGAACGGTGGGTGAGGGCGGATGATGCCCTCCGCCGGACCTTGGATCATGGCGCTCTGGCTGGTCTTCCTTGCGGCGATCGTCGTGGGGGCCATCCTCCTGGTCCGCGCGCTGTGGGCCCGGGGCGGGAGCGACCGTGGGGAAGGCCCTTCGTCTCCCGGTGACGCCCTCCGGATCCTGGAAGAGCGCTACGCCCGCGGGGAGATCGACGACAGGGAGTTCGAGGAGCGCAGGCGCCTGCTCCGATCCTAGCTCCCCGACACGCCTTCTGGCCCGGCGCGTACCCGCCTGTGTCTCATCTCTCAGAACTACGACGCCGTATAGTAAAAGCCCCTCCCCACCTCGAGGAGTATGGCGGCCAAGAAGCGCAAGGGGTCAGGCAGGCGAAGCGGCTCGGCATCTCGCCCCCGGGCGCCGCGCCGTGCCGATCCCGAAGCCGTCCAGGGGGAAGCGGCCACCGGGGGCCGCCCTGATCGGCGGGCCCGCAAGGAGCAGGCCCGGAGGGAGCGAGAGCGTCGTATCCGACGAGCCCGGGGCCGCCAGACCATCCGCCGGGTGGTCAGGTGGGGGATCGTCGTCGCCGTGGCGGTTGGGATCGCCGGATTCGTCTACATCCAGGGCACCGAGGAGCGGCGCCTCAGGGCGCAGGCCGCCGCGGCGGCTGAACGCCTGGGCTGCTCCGACGTGCAGGACGTCCCCGACGAGGGGGCATCGCACCTCACTCCGGGTCAGCCTCCCGCCGATTATGGGACCGTCCCCGCGGCCTCGGGGCCGCACGCCGGGGCCCCACTCCCTCCGGACCCGCACGTATACGAGCAGCCTGTCCCCGAGCCTCAGGCCATCCATAACCTCGAGCACGGGTACGTCCTCATCTACTACCGCGAGGAGGGGGAGGAGGTCCTGCCGGGGGATGTCGTCGAGAGGCTGGCCGACCTCGCCGAGGACGAGACGAAGGTCATCATGGCCCCCTACCCGAGCCTCGAGCCGGGGACCAGCCTTGCACTGGTGGGGTGGACCAAGCTCCAGGAGTGCCCGGAGGTCACGGACCCAGGGGACGTGGCAACCGTCGCCCGGGCGTTCCTGGGGGAGGGCGCGACCGAGGCGCCCGAGCCCGGGGCGCCTTAGGGACCGTGGCAGAGGCTGCGCCCGAAGAGGTGCCGGCACGGAGGTTGGCCCTGTCTGGATTCCTCGCGGGCGGATTGACCCTGTCCTTCCTGTGGGCGGCGAACCGGATCGAGGCCTCGGTCCCCTTCCCGCCGATCTCCCTCGCCGAGCGGGTCATCAGGCTGACTCCGGGTGACGTGGCTACGTTCTTCATCGATTCGCTCGGCGAGAACGCCATGCGGCTGCTGACCGCGGGTTCCGTCCTCGGCTTCCTTGCCTTTTTCGCGATGCTGCCCCGGGTCCTCGTGGTCACGGGCCCGTCGCGTCCCTACCTGGCCGGCGGGGTCGTGGCGGTCTCATCTGCGGCCGCGGCGCTCGCTGCCCCGATGACGCCCCCGCTCGCCGCGACAGCCGCGGCCTCTCTGGGCGCCGGTGGGCTCTACGCCGTCTCGCTCGCCTGGTTGCTCGAGCCCGGGGACGCCCGCCGCTTGGGGGTCCGGGCCGATCCGTCGCGTCGGCGGGCCCTGGCGCTCATTGCTGGGGCAGGAGCGGCCTTCGCCGTGGGGGGAGCAGTGCTGGGGAGGATCGTCCGTCGCCTGGCCGGGCCCAACACCGACGTCGCGCTCCGTCCCCCGGACGAGCCCGCCCTCCGGCCGCCGCCAGGGGCCTTCCCCGAAGTCCCGGGGCTCTCGCCGAGGGTTACCGGAGTGGGAGAGCACTACGTCGTGGACATCGACCTGATCGACCCGGTGGTGGAGGCGGGCGGGTGGACCCTGGCGGTTCGAGGCCGGGTGGACAGGCCCCTCGATCTGGGGTTCGCTGACCTCCAGACCCGCTTCACGCTGGTGGAGGAGAGCTCGGTTCTCGTATGCATCTCCAACCCCGTGGGTGGTGACCTCGTGGGAAGTTCGAACTGGACGGGGGTTCGGCTGCGCGACGTCCTCGCCGCAGCCGGGCTCCGCGAGGATGCCGTGGAGGTGGTCTTTCGGTGCGCCGACGGCTACTCGGCATCGCTCCCGGTGTCTGCAGCCTTGGACCCCGGCGTCCTCCTGGCGATCGGACAGAACGGGCGGCCGCTCGCCTGGGAGCACGGGTTCCCGTGCCGGGTCCGGGCTCCGGCGTTCTACGGCGTGAAGAACGCCAAGTGGGTGGAAGCCGTCGAGGTCCTGGGGCGTCCCTACGACGACTACTGGACCCGGCGCGGGTGGTCGGAAACGGCCGTCGTTCGCACCCAGTCCCGGATCGACACGGTCGGAGATCTCCCCTCGGCGGCCCGGCCGACCTGGGTCGCCGGGGTCGCCTGGGCCGGCACCAGGGGCGTCTCCCGGATCGAGGTCTCCGTGGACGGGGGACGGAGCTGGGTCCTCGCCTCGCTGGCCGCCCCCGTCTCGGCCGTGGCCTGGACCCGGTGGGCCTACCGGTGGACGCCCGAGCGCCCGGGACGCTACGGGGTCGCGTGCAGGGCCGCGGACGGCGATGGCCGCCTCCAGGATGCGGTCGCTCGCCCACCTCATCCTTCTGGCGCCTCCGGCTACCACACCGTCCAGGTCGAGGTGGCCTGAGGATCGCCTCCCGTTCTCTACGACGGAGGGTAGTAGACTGCGAGATGGAGGCGCACGCCATGAGTCGCGAGACGTTCGCCATCACCATCGTGGCCGCGCTGTTCGGCCTGTTCCTCCTCCTGCTGGTGGCCGCGCTGATCAGGTCCCGGCAGGCCGCGGTCGTGTTCCGGGGGACGGCGGCCGGGAAGGTTCCCAGGCCTGAGCCCGCCCCGAAGCAGGAGAAGAAGCCGCGTCCCGTGTCTCGGCGGGAGTTCTTCCGCCGGTCGCTCCTCGCCTCGGTTGGTCTGTTTGGGGCCCAGTTCGGGGCGGCCAGCCTGGCGTTCCTGTGGCCGAACCTCCGCGGGGGGTTCGGCTCGGTGATCGAGCTCGGCGTCTCTCCCGAGGACGTGAAGCTGCGGATCGACCAGGACAGGGAGCCCTTCTACTTCGGGGCAGGTCGCTTCTACATCGTGAAGTACGAAGTCGATCCGATTCCCGAGATGTACAAGGGCCTCGTGCAGGACAGCCTCATGGCCCTCTACCAGAAGTGTACCCACCTCGGCTGCCGGGTGCCCTTCTGCGCCCAGAGCCAGTGGTTCGAGTGCCCATGCCACGGGTCGAAGTACAACATCGCCGGGGAGTACCGGGACGGCCCGGCCCCGCGGAGCCTCGACAGGTTCAAGCTCAGCGTGGTGAACGGCACGGTGCAGGTGGACACCAGCCAGATCATCCTGGGGCCGCCCCGAGGGACCGAGACGACCCAGCCGGACCCCGAGGGGCCGTTCTGCGTCACGATCGGCGGAGAGTAGCCCGGCCCGGGTCGTGCCCGTGTTGTCGACGACGGCACGTAGTAGAATCGCTCTCACGCCCGTGCGTCGAGGCGCACGGGCGCCGGTCGTGAACATGAGGATCTCTCCCCGGGGAGTGAGCTGATATAGAGAGCGGCATCTTCTTCGGCGGTTCGGTGGTCGCCGCGGTGGTGGCCGGGGCGATCGCCCTGTTCGCCCCGTGCTGCATCTCCGTCATGCTCCCCGCGTACTTCGCCAGCTCCTTCCAGAACCGCCGGACCCTCGTCGCGATGACCTTCGTCTTCGCCGCCGGGGTGGCCACGGTCATCCTGCCGATCGCCGTCGGGGCGGCGGCCGTCCGGCGACTCATCACCGCCCAGCACAGCACGATCTACGTGGTCGGTGGGCTCCTGATGCTCGGGCTCGCCGCGTACACTCTGCTCGGAGGCCGCATCCACCTCCCGATGCCCGGGGCCCGAGCAGGTAGGAGTGCGGGCCCCCTCGGCGTTTACTCGCTGGGGCTGTTCTCCGGAGTGGCCAGCTCGTGCTGCGCCCCGGTGCTGGCGGGCGTGATCGCCCTGTCGGGCCTGGCCTCGTCGTTCGGGGCCGCTGTGGGGCTGGGGACGGCGTACGTGTTCGGGATGGTCGCGCCGCTGTTCCTGATCTCGCTCCTCTGGGACCGGTACGACTGGAGGTCGAGCCGGCTGTTCCGACCCCGCTCGTTCACCTGGGGGCTCGGCCGGTTCCGCCGGACGATCACCGGGACCAACCTCGCCAGCGGAACCCTGCTCGCGGTGATGGGGCTGGCGGCGGTCTGGGTCGGATTCGCCGGCGCCGCCATGCCATCTGCCGGCGGGTGGCTGGCCAAGGTCACGGCGACGCTCCAGCACTACGGCCGGGTCGTGAGCGACGCGCTGTCGTGGATGCCCAACTGGGCGGCCGTCCTCCTCCTGCTGGCGATCGTGGCTCTGCTGGCACGCCGGGCCGTCAGGCAGGTGAGGCGCCCCCGGGAAGAACCACGGGAAGAAGAGGAGCGAGAGGTCCAGGCGAAGGAGGCGTCGCTTGAGCGCCAAGACGCGTAAGAAGGGCAAGCGGAAGGGACGGTCCCGCGTCCGGGTGGCCGCGGGCTCCTCGACCCAACCCAAGACGAGACCGACGCCCCGCCGGCCCAGGTCGCATCCGGCTCGGAGGGGTCGAGGCCTCAGCGCCGGTACGAAGGCGGGGGCGGCGATCGTCCTTGCCGTGGGGGTCCTGGCGGTGTTGTTCTACCTCAACCGAGGAGGCGGACCCTCCGGCGGCACGTACGCCTATGACGTGGGCAACCCCGGTCCGGGGGAACAGGCGCCCCCGATCCGGCTCCCCTCGACTGAGGGGGGGACCTTCGACCTCTCCTCCATGAACGGAACGAGCGTGCTCCTGTACTTCCAG
>JBOGVS010000058.1:0-8038 GCA_050692555.1 Actinomycetota bacterium | reverse complement strand
GTGCACGATGTCCCGAGACATCACAATCGGTGCCCCCGGCAGGATTCGAACCTGCGCACCGCGCTCCGGAGGCGCGTGCTCTATCCCCTGAGCTACGAGGGCCACTCCAATCGTACAAGACCGGGCCTCCGGGCCCGATCACCATGCTACGCTCGCTTCTCTTGGAGGGGACGGGCCCGGCTGCGCGGATTCTGGTTGCCGACGACGATCCCGTCATTCGCCGTCTCATCGAGGTCAACCTGGGGCTGGAGGGATTCGAGGTGGAGCTCGCGGCGGATGGCGAGGACGCTGTTGCCCGGGCGGGAGCCAGCTCCCCGGACCTCATCGTCCTCGACGTCATGATGCCGGGGCTCACCGGATGGGAGGCCGCACAGCGGCTGAAGGAAGACCCGGCCACCCAGCACATCCCCGTGGTCCTGCTGTCGGCCAGGACCCGCGAGGAGGACGTCCGCCGGGGCCGCGACGTTGGCGCCGCGGCGTACGTGACCAAGCCCTTCGACCCGCCCGAGCTGGTGAACGTGGTCCGCAAGCTGACCACGGCCACCGGGCGGTAGCCCGGGGATGCCCCTGTGATCGAGGCAGAGCTCGTTCGGCTCATCCGCTCGGCGGTCGAGGCGGAAGCTCCTGAGCTGGGGCTCGACGGCCCACCCGAGCAGATCGAGGTCACCCGTCCCCGTCAGAAGGAGCACGGCGACTACGCCACGAACGTCGCCCTGGCGCTGGGGGCGGCCACCGGCCGGAACCCCCGGGAGGTCGCCGACGTCCTGGTCAGGCACCTCACCGACAACGACCTTGTGGCAAAGGTGGAGGTGGCCGGTCCCGGCTTCATCAACTTCACCGTGGCGCACGGGTGGCTCTACCGCGTGCTCGGAGAGATCGAGCGCCTCGGGCCGGCCTTCGGTCGCGTCGAGGACCCCGAACCTGAGCACATCCAGGTCGAGTTCGTCTCCACCAATCCAACCGGCCCGTTGCACGTCGGACATGGGAGGAACGCCGCGGTCGGAGACTCCCTCGCTCGGGTCCTCGAGGCTGCCGGCCACCGGGTCCAGCGCGAGTACTACGTGAACGACGCGGGAGCCCAGGCCGACCTGTTCGGGGCCTCGGTGGAGGCGAGGTTCCTCGAGCACTTCGGACGGCGGGCCGAGATGCCCGAGGGTGGCTACCAGGGCCAGTACGTCGCCGACCTGGCTGCGGAGATCGCCGCGGACCTGGGCGACGCTCTGCTCGATCTCCCGGCGGACGAGCGCAGGAACCGGCTGGGGGAGGAGGGGATGCGCCGGGCCCTGGAAGGCATCCGGGCGACGCTGGAACGGTTCGGCGTGACCTTCGACGCCTGGGTCCACGAATCCGCGTTCCACGCTGACGGACGGATCCAAGAGGCCGTCGAGCTGCTGCGCCAGGGGAACCTGGCCTACGAGAAGGATGGAGCGGTGTGGTTCCGTGCGGAGCGGTTCGGCGACCAGAAGGACCGGGTGCTAATCCGGGCCAACGGGGAACCGACGTACTTCGCTGCCGATTGTGCCTACCTTCGGGACAAGTTCGGGCGGGGATTCGACCGACTGATCTACGTGTGGGGAGCGGACCACCACGGCACCGTGAAACGACTGCAGGGTGCGGCGGAGGCCTACGGGTACGACGTGGAGCGTGTGGAGTTCATCCTCACCCAGCTCGTAGCGCTGTTCCGCGGCGGTGAGGCCGCCCGGATGAGCAAGCGCAAGGGTGACCTGGTCGAGCTGGACGAATTGCTCGACGACGTGGGGACCGACGCCACCCGATATACCCTCCTGACTCGTTCCAGCGACACCACGATCGACTTCGACGTCGAGCTGGTGAAGCGGCAGAGCCTGGACAATCCGGTGTACTACGTGCAGTACGCTCACGCCCGCATCGCCAGCGTGATCCGCTATGCCGAGGAGCAGGGGACCCGGATGCTTCCCTTCGAGCGAGTGGCGCCTGAAGAGCTGGTCCACGAGACGGAGCTGGACCTGCTACGGAAGCTCGGCGATCTCCCCGAGCAGGTGCGGCTGGCAGCGTCCATGCGCGCCCCCTATCGGCTGACGCGGTACGTCGAGGACGTGGCGGCGGGATTCCATCGGTTCTACACGGAATGCCGGGTGGTCACGGACGACGCGTCGTTGACCCAGGCCCGGCTCCATCTGTCCGCGGCAACCAAGCAGGTGATCGCCAACGTCCTGGGGCTGATGGGCGTCTCCGCGCCCCTGTCGATGGAGCGGTTGGAGGAAGACCGGTGAGCCGTCCGCAGGGCGGGGGCCCGGTGCCCGAGGCACCGCCGCCGGCCGGCGTGGAGGTCCGCCCGGCTCGTCCCGCCGACGGGAAGGACGCCCTGGCGCTGGTGGCCCGGGTGGCGGCCGAAGGGAGATGGATCCGCACCGAGGACGTGTCCTCGGAGCGGGGCCGGCGGACCCGTCGCCGGTTCCGGCGCTCCTGGACAACCGAGCACGCCGACATCGTGGCCCTGGCAGGGGGCAGGGTGATCGGACATCTCGGCGTGGAGCGCGAGCGCGGGCGGCAGACCCGGCACGTGGCCTCGCTGGGCATGGCCGTGGACGAGTTCTGGCGAGGAAAAGGAGTGGGCTCGGCGCTCCTGGCCGAGGCGTTCCGGTGGAGCGCGTGGGCCGGCGTGGAGAAGGTGGCCCTCACCGTGTACCCGGACAACCAGCGAGCCATCAACCTGTACAAGAAGTTCGGTTTCACAGAGGAGGGTCGCCTGTCCGGCCATTCCAAGAGAGCGTCGGGCTACGAGGACGAGATCGTGATGGCCCGATGGCTGTAGACATTCCCATCGTTCGGATCGGGATGCTGGGGTGCGGCACGGTGGGTTCGGCCACCCTTCGGCTCCTGGACCGGCATGCCGAGGACATCGCCCGGCGGGCCGGCTGCCGGTTGGAGGTGACCCGGGTGGCCGTCCGCAACCCCGGGCGGGAGCGGGACGTCCCGGTGCCGCAGGATCGCTTCACCGCCGATCCTCACGAGGTGGTATCGGCGCCGGACGTCGATGTGGTGGCGGAGCTGATCGGTGGCATCGAGCCGGCCCGTTCGCTGCTCCTTGAGGCCATCGGCGCCGGCAAGCACGTGGTCACGGCGAACAAGGAGCTGCTGTCCACCTTGGGCCGAGAGCTGTTCGACGCCGCCGAGGCCGCGGGGGTGGGCGTGGCGTTCGAGGGGGCCGTGGGCGGCGGGATCCCGCTGGTGCACCCGATCAAGGAATCCCTGTCCGGCGAGCGGATCGCCCGGATCCTGGGGATCGTCAACGGGACCACGAACTTCGTGCTCACCCGGATGACCGAGGACGACATGTCGTTCGCCGACGCCCTGGCCCACGCCGAGCGCCTGGGGTACGCGGAGCGCGATCCGTCGGACGACATCGAGGGCTTCGATGCCGCGGCCAAGTGCGCCATCCTGGCCTCGATCGCTTTCAACGCCCGGGTGGTGGCCTCGGACGTGTACCGGGAGGGGATCGCCGGCGTTTCCCCGGAGGACATCGCGTTCGCGGACCGCCTGGGGTACGTGGTGAAGCTCCTGGCGGTGGCGGAGCTCGAAGATGGAGAGGTGGCCGCCCGGGTGCATCCCGCGATGGTTCCCCGTGACCATCCCCTGGCCGCGGTGCGAGAGTCCTACAACGCGGTGTTCCTGGAGGGCCAGACCGTGGGACAGCTGATGTTCTTCGGTCGCGGTGCCGGCGGGGACCCCACGGCCACCGCGGTGGTCGGGGATCTCGTCGACATGGCCCGCAACGTGACCACCGGGGGACGGGCCGTGGGATGCACGTGCTACGAGGAGCGCCGGATCCGGCCGATGGATTCCATGGAGATGCAGTACTACTTGCTGCTCGACGTGGCGGATCGCCCGGGGGTGCTGGCCCAAGTCGCCGGGGCGTTCGGTGACAACAAGGTGTCGATCAAGAGCGTGTGGCAGGAAGGCACGGGCGAGGATGCCCTGCTGGTGCTGATCACCCACCGGGCCAACGAGGGGGCCCTGCAGCAGACCGTCCGAGACCTCCGGGCCCTGGAGCCGGTGCTGGAGGTCCGGAGCCTCATGCGGGTGGAGGGAGGGGAGTGATGGTCCCGGGTGCCCGCCGCCGGCGAGGTCTCTGACGTGGCCCGCCTGTGGCGCGGGGTGATCGAGGAATACCGTGACCGGCTGCCGGTCACCGAGGCCACGCCGGTGGTCACCCTGCTGGAGGGAGGAACCCCCTTGGTTCGCTCCGAGGGCCTGTCCACCGAGACCGGCTGCTCGGTGTACCTGAAGTACGAGGGGGCCAACCCCACCGGCTCGTTCAAGGACCGGGGCATGACCGTGGCCATCTCCCGGGCGCTCGAGCAGGGGGTCAAGGCGGTGGTGTGCGCCTCCACCGGCAACACCAGCGCCTCGGCGGCCGCCTACGCGGCTCGAGCCGGGTTGACGTGCGCGGTGATCGTGCCCGCCGGGCGGGTGGCCATGGGCAAGATGGCCCAGACCCTGGTGCACGGGGCCCGGGTGCTGGAGGTCGAAGGGCCGTTCGACCGGGCGCTGGAGGTGGCCCGGGCACTTGCCGATGACTATCCCGTGACCCTGGTGAACTCGGTGAACCCGGACCGGATCGCGGGCCAGAAGACCTGCGCGTTCGAGATCTGCGACGTCCTGGAACGGGCCCCCGACTACCACCTGATGCCGGTGGGGAACGCCGGCAACATCTCCTCCCATTGGGCGGGGTACCGGGAGGAGCGAGAGACGGGTCACACAGATGGAGTGCCGGTGATGTTCGGGTTTCAGGCCAGCGGCGCGGCGCCGATCGTCCGCGGCCACCCGGTCGAGCACCCGTCGACCGTGGCCACCGCGATCCGGATCGGCAACCCGGCGTCTTGGCGTCAGGCCGAGGACGCCGCGAGCGGATCGAACGGCGCGATCCTCGAGGTGACCGATCGAGAGATCATGCGGGCCTATCGCCGGCTGGCCCGCGAGGGGCTGTTCTGCGAGATGGCCTCCGCGGCCTCCGTGGCCGGGCTCCTGAGCCTGGCCCGGGACGGGCGCCTGGAGCGAGGGGCCGTGGCCGTGTGCATCCTCACCGGGCACGGCCTCAAGGACCCCGAGTGGGCCATCGCCGGGGCGGCGCCACCACGCCCGGTCCCCGACGACCCCACCGCGGTGGCCGCCGAGCTGGGGCTCTGACATGCGACTGGTGGCCCGGGTCCCCGCGACGGTGGCCAACCTGGGACCGGGGTTCGACGCTCTGGGCATGGCGGTCGACCTGTGGAACGAGGTCGCGGTGGAAACCGGAGCCGCACCGTCGGTCGACGTTGAGGGCGAGGGGGCCGGCGAGCTTCCCGAGGATGCCTCCAACCTGGTGTTCCGGTCGATGGCCTACCTGGCCAGGGAGACCGGTGGCTCGCTCCCGCCGTTCGCCCTCCGGTCGCGGAACGCCATTCCCCTGGAGCGAGGTCTGGGATCGTCGGCCGCCGCGGTGGTGGCCGGGTTGCTGCTGGCCGACCGCCTCATGGGGAGCGCGCTCGAGCCGGACCGGATCCTCGAGGTGGCCGTGGACGTGGAGGGGCACCCCGACAACGTTGCCGCCTGCCTCCGGGGCGGCGTGGTGATCGCGTACCTGTCCCGGGACGGCTGGCGGGCCGAGCCCCTGGAGCCCCACCCGTCGCTCCGGCCGGTGGTGATGGTGCCGAAGCACGAGCGGCTCCCCACAGCCGACGCCCGCCGGGTCCTTCCCCGGGTGGTGCCCCTGCCGGACGCCGCGTTCAACCTGGGTCGGGTCGCGCTGGCCGTCGTGGCCCTGACCCGGCGACCGGACCTCCTCCCAGAGGCGCTGGAGGACCGTCTCCACCAGCCGCGCCGGCTTCCGCTGGTGCCGGCCACCCGGGCGGTGTTCGAGGACCTTCGGGAGGCCGGCGTCCCGGTGTGCGTGGCGGGAGCCGGCCCTTCGCTCCTGGCATTCGAGGGTGAGGGTGCGGTGGTTCCGGACCTGGGCCCTGGATGGCGGGTCCTTCGAGCCCCCGTGGCAGGCGCAGCAAGCATCGTGGAAACCGTTGAGGTGGACGGTGCGCGTCCCTAGACTGAAAGGGATGCGCCGCGCGCGGGTCGACTCCGCCACCGGCCCACCTCCTTCTTCTCCGGTCCCTCGCGTTCCCGTCGTTGCCGCGCTCCCCGGCAAGGTCCTGGGGATCAAGGAAGGGGAGACTTTCGTGTACTCCGACGTCGAGGGGAACCTCGACGACCGACGGGAGCTCGGCCTGGGCCTCTACCATCGCGACACCCGGTACCTGTCACGGTTCGGCATCCGGGTGTCGGGACGTCAGCCGATCCTGCTGTCGTCTTCGGCCGAGCGGGCCTACCTGGCCCACGTCGACCTCACCAACCCCGACCTGTACGAGGAGGACCTCCCGGTCGTGCCCCAGCACAGCCTGTCGATCCGGCGGGTGCGGGTCATCGGGGATCGGGTCTTCGAGCGTACCCGGGTACACAACTACAACGCGTTCCCGGTGGAGATCGAGCTGGAGATGACGTTCGGCGCCGACTTCGCCGACATCTTCGAGGTTCGGGGCCTGTCCCGGGAGACCCGGGGGACCTACGAGCCGCCCCGGGCCGAAGACCGGCGGATCGAGTTCGCCTACGTCGGTGACGACGCGGTGCGCCGGGTGACCAGGATCGAGTTCGCGGCCACCCCCGGGCACGTCGACGTTCGCGGCGATCTGGTGACCGCCACGTTCCGGCTCCACCTGGCGGCCCATGAGACCGCCAGCCTGATGCTCACCATCGAGCCGCTGGCCGACGGGGAGGCTCCCGCACCGGTGGCGTTCGACCAGGTGGTCCAGGGCCTCCGGCACTCGTACGAGGAATGGGAGCGAGAGTCCACCCACATCCGCACCGACAACGAGCTGTTCGACCAGCTGCTGGCC
Organism: Actinomycetota bacterium; assembly: GCA_050692555.1. Taxonomy (GTDB): domain Bacteria; phylum Actinomycetota; class UBA4738; order UBA4738; family CALAEC01; genus DAITPV01. The sequence continues at coordinate 1,133 of JBOGVS010000058.1, read as the reverse complement.
CGGGGCATCCGGGACCTCCGAGCGCTGTACACGGAGATCGACGGCGGAGGGGTGATCGCCGCGGGCATCCCATGGTACGTGGCCGTGTTCGGGCGGGACACGTTGATCACCTCCCACCAGATGCTCATGCTCTCGCCGCGGCCGGCCCGGGAGAGCCTCCGGGCTCTCGCCGAGCACCAGGGAACCGAGGTCAACGACTGGCGCGATGAGGAGCCCGGCAAGATCCTGCACGAGATCCGTCGTGGAGAGCTGGCGGGGTCGGGATTCCTTCCCCACGCGCCGTACTACGGGTCGGTCGACGCCACCCCGTGGTTCCTGATCCTGCTGGCGCAACACTTCCGGTGGACCAACGACCTCGGGTTCGTGAAGAAGCTGCTTCCGGCTGCCGAGGCCGCGCTCATGTGGATCGACCAGTACGGGGACCAGGACGGCGACGGGTTCGTGGAGTACCGGTCGCGGTCGCCCCGGGGGCTCCGGAACCATGGGTGGAAGGATGCCCACGACTCCGTGCTCCACGAGGACGGCAGCCTGGCAGAGCCCCCGATCGCCCTGGCCGAGGTCCAGGGCTACGTGTACATGGCCAAGGTCCGGATGGCCGACGTGTACACGGCGTTGGGCGATTACGAACGGGCCGTGGCGCTCCGCGACGAGGCCACGGTGCTCCGCCGTAGGTTCAACGACCGGTTCTGGATGGAGGAGGAGCAGTTCTTCGCGGGAGCCCTGGATGGAGACAAGCGCCAGGTCCGCACGATCGTCTCCAACCCCGGGCACGCCCTGTACTGCGGGATCGTCGAGGACTCGAAGGCAGGCGCGGTGGCCCGGAGGATGTTCCAGCCGGACCTGTACTCCGGGTGGGGGGTCCGGACCATGAGCAAGTCGGCCAAGGGGTACAACCCCATGAGCTACCACAACGGCACGGTGTGGCCGCACGACAACGCGCTGATCGCCGCGGGGCTGAAACGATACGGCTATCTGTCCGCCACCAACCGGATCGCCTCCGCCCTGTTCGAGGCGGCCACGTTCGTGGACTACATGCGGCTGCCCGAGCTGTTCTGCGGGTTCACCCGCCGGAGTCCCAACCCGCCGGTGCAGTACCCGGTGGCCTGCTCGCCGCAGGCCTGGGCCGCGGGGGC
>JBOGVS010000057.1:0-11406 GCA_050692555.1 Actinomycetota bacterium | reverse complement strand
GCGTCCTGAGGCCCTTGCGGGGTCCCTCAGCGACACCTACACTTCCCCTTCCCCCTCGACAGCGAGGCAACCTCCGATGAGGAACCAGGACCACCTCCGCCTCTCCTCGCTCTCCGAGGAGATCTCCGGTGCCGCCTCAGAGCTGGCACGGCTGCGAGAGCGCCTGGCCGATCAGGGGACCGTGCTCGGCGACTACCAGCTGCGGATGCTGATCGCCGAGACGCCGCTGGCTGACCGCCACCTGCACATCGCCGCCCTTGATTACCGGAGGATCGAGAACGAGGTTCGGCGTCTCGAGGCTTCGCTGGCGGACCTCCAGGCTGAACGCCGGAAGCTCGCCGAGCGCCTTCCGGCCGCCGAGGGCTGATGTCCCGCCGAGTGGTCCTGGCCGAGGACGAGGCCCTGATCCGCCTCGATCTCAAGGAGATGCTGGAGGAGGAAGGCTACGAGGTCGTGGGGGAAGCAGGGGACGGTGAAGGTGCCGTGCGGCTGGCCCGGGATCTTCGACCCGACCTGGTGGTCCTGGACATCAAGATGCCGGGGCTCGACGGGCTGTCAGCAGCGGAGCGGATCACCGAGGAGCGGATCGCCCCGGTGCTGATCCTCACGGCGTTCGGACAGAAGGAGCTCGTGGAGCGGGCCGCGCAAGCCGGAGCCATGGGCTACCTCGTAAAACCTTTCCAGAAGGGAGACGTGGTGCCGGCTATCGAGATGGCCGTGGCCCGGTACGGTGAGCTGGCGGCCCTGGAGAGGGAGGCCGCCGGGCTCGCCGACCAGCTGGAGACCCGCAAGATGGTCGATCGGGCCAAGGGCGTCCTGATGGACCGGTACGCGATGAAGGAGGCCGACGCCTTCCGGTTCCTGCAGAAGGCCGCCATGGACGGGCGCCTCAAGATGAGGGAGGTGGCACGCAGAGTCGTCGAGGGTGAGCTGGAGGCCTAGCGGCTCTCCTGGAAACCAACCCCCGGGATGTGGTATTTGATGCTTACTCAGGCTGGGTGGAGACTCTCCTGAGCGGAGAAAGGAGGGAGGGTATCGGACGGGAATCCCTTCTGGCAGCACGCGCTCGTTCCCACAAGAAGAAGGAGGAGGCATGAGGAAGTGGACTCGTTATCTGGCCGTCCTGAGCGTGGTAGCGCTCCTGGCGGCAGCCTGCGCCGAGGAGGCCGCGGGGCCGGGCGAGGACGGTGATGCGGTCGAGAAGATTCCGGTGTCGGTGTACTTCCAGGGTGCGCTGACCGGGGACTTCAACTACCTGGTCATCAACGCCTTCCAGGCCGCCCAGATCAAGGCCGACGAGCTCAACGCGGAGGAGGACTTCCCCGCCGAGATCACCTTGGAGCAGGCCGACACCCAGGGCGACCCCGAGCAGGCGCCTCCCGTGGTGGAGACGGCGGTGGGCGACCCGAACACCGTGACGATCATCGGACCGGCGTTCTCGGGTGAGTCCGAGGCCTCGGGCGACACCTACAACGAGGCCGGGATCCCGTTCGTGACGCCGGCGGCGACCAACCCCGGCCTGGGCGAGAAGGGCTGGGACTTCTGGTACCGGACCATCGCCAATGACGACGACCAGGGAACCCCGGCCGGCCAGTACATCGTCGACGTGCTCGGCGCTGAGAACGTGTACGTGCTGCACGACAACTCGACCTACGGCCAGGGGCTGGCCGAGGTCGTGGCCGAGGTGGCTGAGGAAGGAGGCGCCGAGGTCGCCGCGGTGGAGGGCATCGACGCCACCGAGGACTACTCCGCGACGATCACCGACGTGGAGGCCTCGGGGGCCGACGCGCTGTACTACGGCGGCTACGACGCCCAGTCCGGATTGATCGTGGCCCAGGCCCGTGACGCCGGGCTGGACGTCCCGATCATCTCCGGCGACGGGTCGGTGTCCTCGACCCTGCTGGACCTCGGTGGGGACGCGGTGGAGAACGTCCACCTCACCTGCCCCTGCAACCTCGAGGGATCGGTCGATTTCCTGGCCACGTACGAGGCCGAGTACGGCGAGACGGGCGTTCCGATCTACGCCGCCGAGGGCTACGACGCGATGGGCGTCGTGGGCGAGGGAATCCGGGCGGCCATCGATGGTGGCGCCGCGACCCCCGAGGACATCCGCCTGGGGATCAAGGAGTACCTCGACGGCCTGACCGAGGACAACCCGTATGAGGGAGTGGCCAAGCCCATCGCCTTCGAACAGCCCAGCCACGAGCTGGCCGCAGAGAACCGGCTGAACCTCATCTTCTTCTACGAGGCCACGCCGGGAGCGATCGACCTGCTCGGAAGCGCGACGGAGGTGTTGGGCTAGGTAGCCAACACACAGAGAGCAGCGTCAGGGGGGTGGGCACGTTGCCCACCCCCCTCGCGCTCCCTAGACTACGGACCCGTTCCGTCCCGAGAGGTGGGCAATGGCGACCGCGGAGGCGATGCGAAGGACGGCGATCCCCCGGTCCGTCCTGACCGGGCTGGGGATCGCCGCTATCGCCGGCCTGCTCCTCGTCACGTACTTCGCCATCGAGGAGCAGTTCTGGGCCCAGACCCGGAACGGGCTCACGCTGGGAGCGATCTACGCCATGATCGCCCTCGGTTACACCATGGTGTACGGCGTCCTCCAGCTGATCAACTTCGCCCATTCAGAAGTGTTCATGATCGGCACGGTGGTAACGCTGTACGCGTTCCGGGACTGGTTCAACGTCACCGAACCACTCGGGGGCTTCACCCTGGTCCTGGTGATCCTGGGGGCACTGATCCCCGCGATGCTAGCTTCGGGGTTCACCGCGGTGGCCTTGGAACGGGTCGCGTACCGGCCCCTGCGCAAGCGCGGATCTCCCAGGCTGGCCTTTTTGATCAGCGCCATCGGCGCGTCGTTCGCCATCAGCTACGCGTTCAACCTGATGGACGGCCGTCACTTCCTCCTCGATCTTCGGCTGCCGGACATCCTGGGAGCCACTCCTCAGTCGGTGCCCACGGTGATGAGGTCGGAGGTCGCGTTCACGGTCCTGGAGACGCCGGTCCAGAACACCCGGATCCTGGTGTTCGTGGTGGCCGTGGTGATGATGATCGTTCTGGACCGGTTCGTGCGCTACACCCGGGTGGGACGGGGGATCCGGGCCGTGGCTCAGGACGCCGAGACGGCGTCGCTGATGGGCGTGAACATCGACCGGATGATCCTGTACACGTTCCTCATCGGGGGGCTCATGGCCGGCGCGGCCGGGACCCTGTGGGGCGTGTTCTTCCATACCGCGCGGTGGAACATCGGGTTCCTTCCCGGGATCAAGGCGTTCACCGCCGCGGTGCTCGGCGGCATCGGAAACCTCCGGGGTGCCATGGCGGGGGGCATGCTGCTCGGGCTGGTGGAGGCGTACGGCTCCGCGGCGATCGGGGCGCACTGGGCGAACGCCTTCGCGTTCATCGTGCTGGTGGTGGTGCTGATGTTCCGGCCCACCGGCATCTTCGGTGAGCGTACGGGAGCTTAGGTGAACGAGGGCGAACAGACCCCGGGAACCGAGGGCCGAGAGGAGGTCCGCGTGGCCCGGGAGCCTCCGGCGTCGCCCCCGGGAGCGCTCCGCAGGCCTTCGTTGGGCGGCCGAGTGGTCGGGGCCGCCGCCGCCGCGGCGCTCGTGGCCGCGGTCCTGTGGATCCTCGGAGGTCTGATCGAGGCCGACCGGCTCATTCAGCTTGCTCCGGTGGCCTGTACCGGTGCGGCCGTCGTCGTCCTCGGCGGGGCGGTCAGAGATCTCCGGGGGCGAGCGGCCCTGTCGACGCTCGCCGCGATGGGGGTGTTCGCCACCGGGATGCTGCTGGAGGCGCCGATCTTCGGAGGACTGATCGCCGCACTGATCCTGATCCCTGCCATCAACCGGCTCCTGGGAGTGTCGAGTCGGGTTCGGAGCGCCCTGGGACCGATGCGTGAAGGGTTCTCGGCGAACATCCGAGGGCCGGTTTCCACGTGGGTCGAGCCTCGCCGCCGGATCGTGACGCCGATCGGCGGCCTGGTCGTCATCGCCCTGTTCGCCATGGTCCCGTTCCTCGACGACTGGTTCGAGCTCCCGTCGTGGCTGGCCGCCGCCACCAGCGGAGGCACGCTGGCCAGGCTGGCCCTGTTCACGCTTTTCGCCCTGGGCCTGAACGTGGTGGTGGGCTTCGCGGGGCTCCTGGATCTGGGGTACGTGGCGTTCTGGGCCATCGGGTCCTACACGGCGGCCATCCTCACCGGGGCTGCCACCTACACCAAGGACCTCCGGGCCGGCCTGGTCACGTTCGAGGACAAGCCCATCTGGGAGCCCTGGATGTGGCTGATCCTCCTGGCCGCCCTGGCCGTCGCGGTGCTGGCCGGCATCATCCTGGGCTCACCCACGCTGCGTCTCCGGGGGGACTACCTGGCCATCGTGACCCTGGGGTTCGGCGAGATCATCCGGATCAGCGCGACCAACCTGCCCGACCTGACGGTCGGTGCCCGGGGGATCTCGTCGATCCCTCACCCGGCGATCCATATCGGGGGCGTCAACATCGTGTGGGGAACGCTGGTCGACGTGAAGTACTACTGGCTGCTGCTGTTCTTCGTGGTGCTGTGGGTGGTGGCCATCAGGATGCTGGACAATTCCCGGATCGGCCGGGCGTGGGTAGCCGTCCGGGAGGATGAGGTCGCCGCCGCGTCGATGGGAGTGCCGGTAGTGAAGATGAAGCTGGCCGCCTTCGCCATCGGAGCGTGCACGGCAGGGGTGGGTGGGGTCATCTACGCCGAGCAGGCCAACTTCATCAACCCGCCGACCTTCGACATCCTGAACTCGATCCTCATCCTCCTGATGGTGGTGGTCGGGGGGATGGGCTCGCTCGCCGGTTCGATCCTGGGAGCCTCGGTCATCGTCCTTCTCCCGGAGATCTTCAGGGAGTTCAACGAGTACCGGGTGTTCGTGTTCGGGGTGGCCCTGGTGGTGGTGATGATCTTCCGTCCCCAGGGCATCTTGCCCTCCAAGCGGAGGAAGGCCGAGCTCAGGGGAGCGGTGATGGAGGAGCAACTGTACGAGGCGGAGCACGCCGGAGCGGCGGGGTAGCGATGCCCCCGATGCTGGACGCCAGGAAGGTGACCAAGCGCTTCGGAGGCCTGACGGCGCTCAAGGACGTCGACCTGACCATCGCGGAGGGACAGATCCAGGGGCTGATCGGTCCCAACGGGGCCGGGAAGACCACGTTCTTCAACCTGGTGACCGGGATCTTCCCGCCGACGTCGGGTTCGATCACGTTCGGGGGCCAGGAGATCCTGCTCACCAAGGTGGCCGGCCTGTTCGTGCGGCGGCTCAAGCCGCACGAGATCACCCAGCGGGGGATCGGGCGAACGTTCCAGAACATCAGGCTGTTCCAGAACATGACCGCTCTGGAGAACGTGCTCGTGGGCACCGACGCCCACCACCGGCAGGGGGTCCTGCGAGCCATCCTTCGAACACCGGCCATGCGACACGAGGAACGGGACGGGCAACATCGCGCCGAGGAGCTGCTTGATTTCGTGGGCATCCACCGATACGCGAACGAGGTGGCCGGGAACCTCTCGTACGGGGACCAGCGACGGGTGGAGATCGCCCGGGCCCTGGCCACCAACCCCCGTCTCCTGCTCCTGGACGAGCCGGCCGCCGGGATGAACCCCACCGAGAAGGCCAGGCTCATGCAGCTCATCGCCAAGGTGCGCGATCAGGGGATCACCATCCTGATCATCGAGCACGACATGAAGGTGGTCATGGGGATCTCCGACAGGGTCGCCGTCCTGGACTACGGGGAGAAGATCGCCGACGGCGAGCCTCTCGAGGTCCAGCGCAACCCCCGGGTCATCGAGGCGTACCTGGGGCGCGGGGCGGCGGGAGGTGGGGAGGAACATGCCCGAGTCGCTCCTTGAGCTGAAGGACGTCGTGGTCCGGTACGGCGGCATCGAGGCGGTGAAGGGCATCTCCCTGAACGTGGTGGACGGTGAGGTGGTCACCCTGATCGGCGGGAACGGCGCGGGGAAGACCACCACGCTGAAGACGATCTCGGGCGTGAAGGGGCTGGCCGACGGGGCGGTGTTCTTCCGGGGCGAGCGGATCGACGAGCTTCGCCCCGACGAGATCGTGGCGTTGGGGATCTGCCAGGCCCCCGAGGGCCGGCACATCTTCTCGCGGATGACCGTCCGGGAGAACCTGTCCATGGGGGCCTACGGACGTCGCGACCACAAGGGAGTCCTGGAGGACTACGAGCGGGTCTTCGGGCTGTTCCCGGTGCTCAAGGAGCGTGAGCGACAGGCCGGGGGGACGCTGTCGGGCGGCGAGCAGCAGATGCTGGCCATCGGGCGGGCCCTGATGGCCCGCCCCGTGGTCCTCATGCTGGACGAGCCGTCCCTGGGCCTCGCCCCGCTCCTGGTGGAGCGGATCTACGACCTCCTGAAGGAGATCCACGAGCAGGGGACCACCATCCTGCTGGTCGAGCAGAACGCCCAGGTGGCCCTCCAGCTCGCCGACCGCGGGTACGTGATCGAGTCCGGCGAGATCGTCCTGTCCGATTCGTCCGAGGCCCTCCTGGGCAACGAACAGGTCAGGAAGGCCTACCTGGGCGAGGACTGACCGGACGGCCCGCCTCCGGGCGAAGTAGCATGACCGAGATGGGCAACACGAGGAGGGGAATGGTGATCACACGGAGAGCTTCGGGGACGCTGGCGGCCGCCCTGGCCCTGGCCCTGCTGAGCGGGGCGTGCGCTGAGGAGCAGCCCGCTGGAGGGGGCGGCGGGACCAGCCCCAGCCCCGCCGGGCCGGAGTTCACCACGCTCCAGGAAGGGATCATGTCGGTGGGCTCCTGCCTGGACTACCCGCCGTTCGAATCCGTGGAGGCCGGCGACGAGGTCGGGTTCGACGTCGACCTGGCCGAGGAGATCGCCGGTCGCCTGGGCCTGGAGGTGGAGTGGGTCCGAGCCGACTTCGACACGATCTTCACCGCTGTGGCGGGGGGCCAGTTCGACATGGTCGCCGCGGCCTCCACGATCACCGAGGAGCGGCAGCAGACGGTCGACTTCTCGGATCCCTACTACAACTCCCGGCAGGCCCTGGTGGTCGCGGAGGGCTCCGACATCGCCTCGGAGGCCGACATCGGGGAGGGCCACATCATCGGGGTGCAGCGAGGGACCACCGGGAAGGCCTACGCGGAGGACAACCTGGTGCCGCAGGGAGCCGAGACCAAGACGTTCGCCAACGCGCCCGACGCCTTCCGGGACCTCGAGGCGGGCAACATCGATGCCGTGGTGAACGACGAGCCGGCGTCGGCGGAGATCATCGGGGAGTTCCCCGGCCAGATCCTGATCGCGGCCGCCATCGACACCGACGAGAAGTACGGCTTCGCGTTCTCGAAGGACAACCCGGAGCTGACGGAAGCCGTGAACGGGGCGCTTGCCGAGATCGTCGCGGACGGTACCTACACGGAGATCTTCGAGCGGTACTTCCCGGGAGTCCAGGTGCCACCGGAGTTCCAGGCCTCGGCATAGGGAAGGAACCCGAAGCACCCGTGGGCCGGGGCCGTGGCGGCATCGGTGGTCTTGAGGGAGTCTGCCGATGAGCACGGCAACCGGGCATCCGCCCCCGCAGATCGACGTGGTGGAGTCGGCCGCGGATCGTCGGCTGGTCGGGTTCGCCACGCTCACGCTGGTGATCGGGGCCTCCGCGCTCGCTCTGATCGTGGCGGGCGTCCCGGTGGCCCTCCTGGTCCAGGGAGTGGTCCCCTACGAGCGGCTCCTCGAGGGCTTCATGTCTCCATCGACCCGGTCGCTGTTGATCATCGGGGCCGCGGTCGGGGCACTGGCCATGCTCGCCGGGGCCACGCGGTACCGCCGGATGCCCACCAAGCGCTCCAGAGAGCGGGCCATTGCGGGGGCCGTCCTGGGTGTCCAGGCCGTCGGGTTGGGCCTCCTGGTCCTGGCGTTCCAGGCGCTGGGGGATCCGGGACCGTTCTTCCGGTCGTTCCTCAACTTCGAGGTCCTCGGCGGCTACGGCTCCACGTTCCTCCGTTCGGCGGTCAACACGGTGATCCTGGCGTTCGCGGGCGAAGCCGGCGGCGTGATCCTCGGGCTGCTGCTGGCGGTCCTGCTGCTATCGAACCGTGCCGTCGTCCGGGCTCCCGCGCGGGCATACGTGAACTTCTTCCGGGGGACCCCGCTGATCTGGCAGCTGTCGGTGTTCTACTTCGGCTTCGCGTTCGGGCTGGGGATCCGGTTCTCCGCGTTCACCGCGGCGATCGCGGTGTTCGTCCTCAATACCGCCGCCTACGCGGCCGAGGTGTTTCGAGCCGGCATCCAGTCGATCGAGCGGGGTCAGCTGGAGGCCGCCAGATCACTGGGCATGTCGTACCCCCAGGCCCTGCGGAACGCGATCATCCCGCAGGCCTTCCGGCGAGTCATCCCTCCGCTCCTGAACGAGTTCGTCATCCTGATCAAGGACACCTCGCTGGTCGTGGTCCTGGGACTGCTTGCCGAGAACTACGAGCTGTACACGTGGGCCCGTGAGGGCTACTCGGCGTCGGCGAACGCCACGTTCTTCGTGGCGGCGGCGGCCGGCTACCTGGCCGTGACGCTGCCGCTGATCGGCGCCGTCAACGCGGTCGAGAGGCGACTCCGAAGCGGCCTGGTGACGGTCACGCCGTGAGCCCGGCGTCGGTGGTCCGCCTGGAAGGCGTGAACAAGTGGTTCGGGTCCCACCACGTCCTCAAGGACATCAACCTCGAGGTGGAGACGCAGGAGGTTCTGGCGGTGATCGGTCCTTCGGGGTCCGGGAAGTCGACCCTCCTGCGCACCATCAACCTTCTGGAGGAGCCCACCGAGGGACGGGTGTGGTTCGAGGACACCGAGCTGACCGACGTCCGGACCGATCTCAACCGAGTGCGGACCAAGCTCGGCATCGTCTTCCAGGCCTTCAACCTGTTCCCCCACAAGACCGCCCTGGAGAACATCACCATGGCCCTTCAGAAGGTCCTCAAGATGCCTCCGGGTGAGGCCAGGAAGCTCGCCCTCCAGGAGCTCCGGCACGTGGGCCTCCAGGGAAAGGCGGATGCCTATCCGGGCCGCCTGTCCGGAGGCCAGCAGCAGCGAGTGGCCATCGCCCGGGCTCTGGCCATGCGCCCCAAGCTGATGCTGTTCGACGAGGTGACCTCGGCCCTGGACCCGGAATTGATCCAGGAGGTTCTGGACGTCATGAAGCGCCTGGCCCAGGAGGGGATGACCATGGTGGTGGTGACCCACGAGATGGGCTTCGCCCGGGAAGCGGCGAGCCGGATGATCTTCATGGACGAGGGAGTCATCGTGGACGAGGGCGATCCCCGAGCCATGTTCGATCGCCCCGCGAACGCCAGGCTCCGGCAGTTCCTGAACCGGATCCTGTGACACGGGCGGCCATCGCGGCCCTGGTGGCGCTGAGTGCCTGCGGCACCGGCGACGCCGGTCCCCCGACCGGGCCCTACGTGGTGACCGCCATCGACTATCACTTCCACGACGCCCACCCGTCACTGCCGATCGTCTTGGACCGCGCGGTCCAGTTCAGCAACCAGGGCCGGAACCCCCACAACGTGACCATCGAGGGCACCGGCTACGACCGGATCGTTCGGCCCGGACAGCGAATCACCATCGATCCCATCGGATCATTGCTGTCGGAGCCGGGGCGCTATCCGTTCGTGTGCCGGCTTCACGCCGACCGGGGGATGAGCGGGGTGCTGGTGTTGGTGGCTTCAACGTGAAGGCGGGCCCGCGACGCCTTTGGAGCCGCTCACGCCTTCCCCATACGCGAGCGTTATCTACTCAGCGCCGCGAACCCGCAACAAGTGGTCCCGAGCGACTTCGGTTACCGTCGGGGCGCTTCATCGGGTCCCGAAACTTGGGGCCCTCGCGAGCTGAGCCGAAGCTCGCCACGCGGTAGACTTCCGTTCCAAGGGCCTTCCGGCACCCCTTCGATCCCTGCGGCCGCTCGGGACCGGACGGGAAACTAGCAGGCCCTCAAGGTGAAGTCAACGTTACGAGACCTGTTGCCCCACAACACATCCTCAGTATCGGCGCAGGTTAGGGGCGGGGTTCGTCGCGCCCACAAAACCCGTGGAACGCCGGAACTTGTTCGACAAAACTACCGGACCGCTTCCAGAAACGCGACGGCGGCGGGGGCCAGCACCAGCGCGGGGAGAAGGTTCGCCACCCGGATCTGTCGGAGGTCGAGGAGCCGCAGTCCGATCCCCAGGATCATGACGCCCCCGACGGCCGACATCGCGGCGATCATCGACCCGGAGAACGCACCCGCGGCAGCCGTGGCAGACAGGGACAGGGCGCCCTGGTACACCAGGACGGTGAGCGCGGAGAATCCGACGCCCCACCCCAGTGCGGAAGCGAAGGCCAGCGCGGCGAAGCCGTCAAGGAGCGACTTGATGGCCAGCAGCTGGAAGTCGCCGGTCAGGCCGTCCTGGATCGAGCCCACGATCGTCAGGGGCCCCACGCAGAAGACCAGGGAGGCCACTACGAATCCCTCGGTGAACCGGGCCTGGCCCCGGCCGAACCAGGCCTTGAGGATCTCCCCGATCCGGTCCAGACCCCGCTCGATCCCCAGGAGCTCGCCGATCACCCCCCCGACAAGGACGCTGCCCAGGACGACGAGGACCGCGCCCCTGGTGAGATCGGTGAGCGGAGGTCGGAAGGCCTCCAGTGCCTGGGCCACGCCGACCACCAACGTGACCAGCCCCAGCGAGTGCATCACGGTCTCCCGAACCCGCTCGGGGAGCCGGGAGCCCAGCAGGATCCCCAGCAGCGTCCCGGCCAGGACCGTGCCGACGTTGATCAGGGTTCCGGTCACGAGCCCCGATCAAGGCTCCCGGATGGCTACGGTCAGGGTCCCCGCCGCGACCGGTTTCCCGCCATCGTCCTCCACCCGCACGTCCCACACGGCCACCGTCCGGCCCACCCGGATGGGGACGCCGGTGGCGGTCACGTACCCCTCGGTGACTGCCCGCAGGTGGTTGACGGAGAGCTGGATGCCTACCACTCGTTTCTCCAGCCCCGTGACCACGGCGGTCCCGATGGACCCCACGCTCTCGATCAGCGCCGCGGTGGCGCCCCCGTGGAGCTGTCCGTACACTTGGACGTTGCCTTCGACCGGGATCCGGGCCACGATGCGATCGGCCCCGATCTCCAGCCACTCCAGGCCCAGGCGTTCCATCAAGGTGCCCTTGGCGGCCGCGGTGGCCAGCTCGAGGGCCTGTTCACGAGTGACGGGAGAGGCCGCGTCCGGGTCGGTCACTGGCGGGGAAGTCTAGACATCCCACGCTCCTAACATGTCAAGCGGCGACCTCCACGGAGGTTGGCCAGGCGATGTCCTCGCTGTAGAGCTGACGGTGGCGAAGGCAGCCGTGGAGGATGCCGACCAGGCGGTTGGC
>JBOGVS010000056.1:0-13599 GCA_050692555.1 Actinomycetota bacterium | reverse complement strand
ACCTCGTACAAAGCTGCGCGGGACGCCACCCGGATGGGCCCTGTTCGCTCGCAATCAACCACAGAACCTCACGCATGGAGGTGAGAACGTGCTGCCGAACTTCGTGGTGATCGGTGCCATGAAGGCCGGGACGACCAGTCTCTGGTCGTACTTGAAGGGTCAGCCGGAAATCTTCATGGCAGCAGAAGACGGCTCGAGCCATTTGGCTAAGACCGGGGGCAAGGAGCCGGACTACTTCACCGCGGAGGGGACCTGGCACCGAGGTCGGCAATGGTATGAATCTCTGTTTTCGCAGGCAGGACACGCAAAGGCCCTCGGTGAGGCCTCCACCACCTATACGAAGTACCCGGTTCACGATGGAGTTCCGGAGCGCATGGCGGGGTTGATTCCCGAAGCTCGGCTCATCTATCTCGTACGCGATCCGATCGAGCGGATCCGATCTCACTACGAGCACGTGATCGGCTCGGAGAAGCGGCCGATTTCGGTGCCTGTGCTTGATGATCCCAAGTACGTGACCTATAGCCGGTATGCGTTTCAGATCGATCAGTACCTGGAGTGGTTCCCGAGAGAGCAGCTATTGGTGGTCACTTCCGAGAGCCTGCGCGAAGAACGCCGGTTGACGCTCCGGCGCATCTTCGAGTTCCTCGGGGTCGACCCATCCTGGCTCCCTGACGGCATCGACATTGAGCATCACGCCAGCAGGAGACCGTTGCCGCGGGCATTCGCGCGAGGGCTTCGGCGGCTCTCGGGTTACCGTCGCATCGCTCGCGCGGTCCCGCCGGCAGTCAGGTCGGCCTACTCCCGGATGGCCACGAAGGAAGAGATGCCGGCGGCTGAACGGGACGGGGGGCAGGAGGGGGCAGGGCACCGGCCGTTCCGCCTGGCCAAGGACGTACGGACGGAGCTCGAGCACAGGCTGGCCGACGACGTCGCCAGGCTCCGAGCCTTCCTCGGAGATGAGTTTGACGGCTGGGGACTCGCGTGACCGTGAAACGAGTCCGTCACCGGCGCGTCGGGCTTTCTCGGACGCCACTGCCTTGTTCCTCTCCTCGAGCGAGGCTACGAGGTCCACGGCACCGCCCGCCGGGCGCTGGACGGGCCGGAGGAGGTTCGTTGGCACCAGGCGGACCTGCTCGACCCCGCTCAGGTCACCACGATCGTTCAAACGGTACGGCCCACTCACCTCATCCACTTCGCCTGGTACATGGAACCGTCCGCCAACCTGGCGTCACCAGAGAACCTGCGCTGGGTGAGCTCCAGCCTCACCTTGGCGGAGAGCTTCGCCGGGAACGGAGGCCGGCGCATGGTGGGGATCGGTTCCTGCTTCGAGTACGACTGGCGTTACGGGTACTGCTCCGAAGCCGTGACCCCGCTGGCGCCGGCGACCTTGTACGGAACGGCCAAGCAGGCCCTCGGTGGGTTGTTCGACGCCTACGCTCGGCTGGTGGGCTTGAGCCTGGCGTGGGCCAGGACCTTCTTTCTCTACGGCCCTCACGAGCATCCCGACCGGCTCGTCAGCTCGGTGATCAATAAGCTTCTAAGGAACGAGCGGGCCGAAACGTCTCACGGGCGTCAGGTCCGCGACTACCTCCACGTCGGGGAGGCCGCGGAAGCCGTGGTCGAGCTGCTCGACAGCTCCACCACCGGCCCCGTGAACATCGCGTCGGGCCGGCCGGTATCGCTTCGGGAGATCGTCCAAGAGATCGGACGCCAGCTGGGCCGCGAGGAGCTGCTGGCGATCGGGGCACTCCCGGCCCGCCCGGGTGAGGAGCCGTTGGTGCTGGCCGACATCACCCGGCTGTCCGAGGAGGTCGGGTGGCGGACCCGCCTCGACCTGACCGAAGGTCTCGCGGACACCATCGCCTGGTGGGACCGGGAGCTGCGCCGGGAGCCAACCACGGAGGCCGTGAGCATCGGGCATTCGACGACCAGGAGGCCAAGGTGAGCCCGAAGGCAGACCCGGAGGTCGTCGTCATTGGTGCGGGCATCGCCGGGCTGAGCACCTCATACCACTTCGGCCACGATGGGTGTCGGGTCTTCGAGGCCAACCCGTACTACGGAGGCCACCTGCACACGAGGATCGAGGACGGATTCGTCTGGGATGAGGGCCCGCACATCTCGTTTACGAAGAGCGAGTACGTCCGTCAGCTCTTCGCCGAGAGCGTGGAGGGCGACTATCGGGAGTTCGACGTCCGCGTGGGGAACTATTTCAAGGGGTCCTGGATCGACCACCCGGCCCAGACCAACCTCTATCAGATCCCCGAGCCGCTGAGATCCCGATGCATTGAGAGCTTCCTCCAGAGCCGTCCTCTAGCGGGACGCGCGGAGGCGCCGGCCAACTATCGGGAATGGCTCCACCGATCCCTCGGCCCGGTTTTCGCGGACACGTTTCCTGCCGCCTACACGCGCAAATATTGGACGACCGAACCCGAGAACATGACCATAGACTGGGTGGGCTCGCGCATGTACACACCCTCGGTGGAGCAGGTCCGGGCCGCCGCGCGAGGGCCGCTCGAGCACTCCACGTACTACATCACCACGGCCAGGTATCCGGAACGGGGCGGTTTTATCGAGTTCACCAAGAAGTTGGCCGAGGGCGCTCGCATCGAGTATGGGAAGCGCCTGGTGAACATCCACTTCGGCGATCGCCGGCTCGGCTTCGCAGATGGCACTATCGCCCACTACGATGTTCTGGCTTCCACCATCCCGCTGCCCACTCTTCTCGGCGCAGCCGAGGATGCTCCGGATTCGGTGAAGGAAGCTGCGACCAGACTCCGTTGTAGTGAGTTGCTCGCCGTGAACGTGGCGGCTGCTCACCCTAGCCGGCGGCCGGAGACATATTTCTACGTCTATGACGAGGACAAGTACGCCACCCGAGTAACCATTGTCGAGAACCTCTCCTCGCACAACACCCCCCCGGACACCACCGGGCTCCAGGTGGAGGTCTATGGATCTGCGTATCGGCCGCTGCCGACCGATCATGAGGCGGTCGCCCGCCGGGTCGCCGCCGAGCTGGTGGAGATGGGCGTGGTGGACGGCCACGACGCGGTCATCTCCGTCAACGCCACCTACGTGCCCTGGGCGAACGTGATCTTCGACCACGACCGGCGGCCGGCACTCAAGGCAGTCAATGGCTTCCTCGATGAGGTCGGAGTGCTCAGGGCCGGACGGTACGCCGAGTGGAAGTACATGTGGACGGACGGCTGCGTGCTCTCGGGACGGAACGTGGCCCAGAAGCTTCGGGGCGGAGATGAACCGGCGGCAATGAGGCAGCGCCCCCACTCAGTACCATGAGAATCCTGTTCCTGGCGAAGGACTATCCACCGGCGGCGTGGCACGGGGTGTCGGTCTATCTTCAGAAGACGACCAAGGCTCTCGCTGAGCGTGGACACGAGGTGCATGTTCTGGACGTGACTCCGAAGCATCGCGTCCGTGATCAACAAGATGGGGACGTGGTGGTCCACTACCGGCGCACGTTGAGGCTGCGAGGCAGTACCCGGATCAGGCGTCGTCTCCCAACCAGGGTCGTGCGATTCCTCGATCGGAGGGCGTCGGCTTTCCGTCGGGAGCGACTATTACGTCGCCTCAACTGGGCGATCTCGTACTACCGTGAGTACCGGCGCCTCAATATCGACTTCGATGTCGTGGAGGCGTACGACGTCTTCTTCCTCGGCCTCCTGTTCTCGCTGCTTCACCCACGGCCGCTCGTCGTGTGCCTGCATTCACCTCCACTATCACTCTTCAAGATTGAGGATGGTGAAAGAAAATGGCGAGCGCGCCTCTGTGAGCTGGGGGACCGGATCAACGTCCGTGGGGCCGATCTGTTGACGTCTCCCTCGCGGTTGCTCGTGCAGGCCCGGAAGAACACGGGTTTCCTGAACTCCAACGAACCGTGGATCGTTCCAAACATGGTCGATCCAGCTCTGTGGGCGTCGGTACGATCGGTCAGGAGCACCCGTCCGGTGGTCCTCGCCTACGGCGTGGAGTCGATCAAGGCCCCCGAGGTGCTGGCCGAGGCTGCAGCGATCCTCCGCCCCCAGGTGCCAGGGATCGAGGTGATCATCGTGGGCAGGTCCGTCGGGACGCGCGCGGGGCGGCCATACGGCGATTGGCTGGCCGAGCGAGTGGAAGAGCTGCGAGCCCCGGTGCGCCTCGTCGGCCAGATCCCTCATCCTCAGATGCCGGAGTTCCATGGGTTGGCCCGGGTCCTTGCCATCCCCAGCCATTTCGAGGTGTTCTCCGGCCTCGCACTGGAGGCCATGGCGTCGGGTCGACCGATCGTCTGCACTTCGCGGGTTGGGGTGTCTGAATTGGCCGATGAGTCGGAAGCCATCACCGTGGTACCGATGGACGATCCAACAGCTCTTGCCGAGGCTCTTCGGCCCCACCTCGAGAATGTGGAGAGGGCCGCTGAAGCCGGTGAACGCGCAAGGCTGATCGTCAAGGCTCGCCTGAATCCCGAGCGGATCGCCAGAGAACGGGAAGTCGCATACGGGGAGGCTGTTCGGCGGTGGCGCCTCCGACAGGGAGCCTCCCGTTGAAGTCCCCCCAGGTGACGGTATCGATCCCGACACGCAACCGTGCGCATCTGCTCCGGGACTGCCTCCGAAGTGTGCTCGAGCAGTCGCTGGCGGATATCGAGGTATTCGTATCCGACAATGCGTCGACCGATGACACGGCTCACGTCGTGGCGTCGTTCAGGGACCCACGGGTGCACTACGCGCCGCTCGAGAAGAACATCGGCCTCCAGGGAAACGTCACGCGCAGCATGGAGCTGGGCACGGCGCCCTTGGTCGCTCTTCTGGCCGATGACGAAGTGTTCCTACCAGATGCGCTGGCCCGGAAAGTCGCTCTTCTCGAGCAGGATCCTGAAGTGGACATGGTCCATTCCGCACTTCGACTCATTCACAGAGGACCCAACAACGAACCGCTGGGGGAAACGGTGTCCTACGGAGGAGGTTCCGTGGACGCTGTCGAACCCGGTGCGCTGGTCGTACGCCGCATCCTGACCGAGGGGTATTTCATCCACGCCACCACCGTCCTCGCACGACGCTCGGTGGTGAAGAACAATCCATGGGAGCAGGCAGATGGACCGGGCTGCGACATCGGCTTCTGCCTGCGGGCTTCCCATCGGTCACGTGCCATCGCCTATATTGCCGAACCGCTGGGCGCCAGCCTCGTCCACCCGCTCGCGGCCAGCATCGAGCAGCTCTATGAGTTCGAGTCGGGGGCCTGGCACCCGACCTTCAAGGCCATGGCGACCGTGAAGCATGTCCACATGCGATTCCTGAACAAGTTCGGCCGCGAGCTCGATGACTTGCCCGCCATCCGAAGGGCGAGGAGGAGTCAAGCCAGGAAAGCCCTCGTCTCTATGATGAAGCGGAAGTCGCGGCCCCAGCGATCCCCGCGGGCAACCTGGAGTCTGTTCTGGCAGGCGGTCCCGATCGAGCCCCGCCTGTTATTCGAACCCCACGCCATGAGGCTGCTCATCCGCTCACTGGCCGGTGAGCGTGGCCGGCGGCTACGCCGCCGAATTCTGGGGCGCATGCCTCGATGGGCGGGCGGTGCAGGGAGGGAAGAGTCCCGCCCATGAGCCCGGAGGCTGGCAGTCGGACCACCGGCCATCGTGCAGGCAACGAAGTAGCTCTGAGATGACGACGACCCCCCGGCTGCTATTCGTGTCCCACTCGGGGGTGATCGCCGGATCCGAGCTGACGCTCTGCGAGCTCGTCGGTCAGCTCGCAAAGACTGGGCTGGCCCGGCCCGCCGTGGTCTTCCCGTCGGACGGCCCGCTGGTGGCCCGGATTCGCGAGCTCGGTATCCCCACGTGGATCACACCCTATGGGAGATGGGCCGATCTCCCGATGCCGATTCACCGCAAGGTGGCGATGGAGATACGCAACGTGCTCGCTGTCCAACCGCTGGCTCGGCTCTTCCGCTCGCAGCGACCGGACGCGGTCATCTCGAACACCCTCACGGTCCCTTCCGGGGCCCTGGCCGCACGACGCGCGCGGATCCCCCATCTCTGGCACGTCCACGAGTACGGCGCTCCCGAACACGGCGTGAATTTCCATTTCGGCCGCCGCTCGAGCCTGCGGCTCGTGGGCCTGCTCTCCCGCTGCGTGATCGTCCCCTCCAGGTTCCTGGAGCGAGAGCTCGCCGGCCATGTCAGGGTCCCGATCCGGGTCGTCCGGCAGGGCGCGGAGGTTCCCGACCTTCCTCCTCCCGCTTCGACGGAGGGGGGGTCCTCCCCCTGCCGGCTGTTGGTGCTCGGCTACAAGGTGCCCGGGAAGGGACAGGAGGATGCCATTCGGGCCGTGGCGTTACTCAACCGCTCGGGCGTGGATGCGACCCTCTCGCTCGTGGGGGCGAACTCCCCAGGATACGTCGGGCACCTCGAGCGGCTCGTTTCCGCCCTCGGCGTGGGGGATCTGGTGGAGTTCGTCGAGTTCTCCGACGATCCGTTCAATGTTCTCGCACGGTCCGACGTCCTGCTGATGTGCTCGCGGAAGGAGGGATTCGCCAGGCCGATCGTGGAGGCGATGAAGCTCGGTCGCCCCGTCGTCGCCGCCCGCTCGGGAGCCGTGCCTGAGCTCGTCACCGATGGTGAAACGGGTTTACTCTACGAGCCCGGAGATCCGCGCGATCTTGCGGGCCGGATCCGGGTCCTCATCGAGGATCCGGGGAAGAAGGACCGCCTGGTTCAGCAGGCCCGATCGTGGGCGACGGAACGCTTCACCCTTGAGCGATATGCGGCCGATTTCATGCGCGTGGTACGCGAGGCCCTGATGGCATCCCCTCCCGACGCCGAGTCGGCCGGGGAACGCCGGTCGCCGGGAGTGTCGGAAGAGGCCGTATGAGGGGAGGGGGTCGATGGAGAAGGGGGTCGCATCGGCCTTGGCGCTGACGACCGACGCCCCGCACCGCGTCCTGGCATTCTACCTTCCGCAGTTCCACCCCATCCCCGAGAACGATGAATGGTGGGGACCGGGGTTTACCGAGTGGACGAACGTCGTTCGGGCCGGGGCGCTGTTCCCCGGTCACGACCAGCCTCGACTCCCGGCCGACCTGGGCTTCTACGACCTGCGCGTCCCGGAGGTCCGGGAGCAGCAGGCCCGGCTCGCTCGGGACCATGGGATCCACGGTTTCTGCTACTACCACTACTGGTTCAACGGCCGTCGCCTGCTGGGGCGGCCGTTCGAGGAGGTGCTGGCCTCCGGGCGGCCCGACTTCCCCTTCGCGCTCTGCTGGGCCAACGAGGACTGGACCAGGGCATGGACCGGTGGAGGCGATGAGCACTTGCTTCGGCAAGAGTACTCAGAGAAGGACGACCGCGAACACATCCGGTGGTTGGCGGGAGCGTTCGCCGACGAACGATACATCCGTGTGGACGAAAGGCCGGTGTTCCTGGTCTATCGCGCGGGAAGGCTTCCCGACCCCCGCCGCACGACGGCGGCCTGGAGGGAGGAGGCCCGGCGGCTTGGCATCGGAGAGCTGTACCTGTGCCGGGTTGAGAGCTTCGGCCAGGAGCGCGGGGACCCTCGGCCGCTTGGCTTCGATGCCGCGGTCGAGTTCCAGCCCGACTGGGCCCGGTTGGGACGAGCTCTTCGGCGAGGGCGGGGGTGGCGGATCCTCCGAAGCCTGGGCTTGTCCAACCGAGCCTACGGGCGTCACCGGATCTTCGACTACCGGGACGTGGTGGACCGGATGCTCCGGAAACCGAGCGTGCCGTACCCGCGGTTCCCGGGCATCACTCCATCCTGGGACAACAGCCCCCGGCGGCACGACGACGGCGTGATCCTCAAAGACGCCACCCCGGCGCACTATGAGCGGTGGCTCCGGTCGGCCCTGACGTCCTTCCGGCCGCCGAGCCCTGACCAGAACCTGGTGTTCATCAACGCGTGGAACGAGTGGGCCGAGGGGAGCGTGTTGGAGCCTTCCCGGCGGTGGGGACGGGAGCACCTAGAAGCCACCAGGCGAGCGATCGGCGGCGTCGCATCTGCGACGGCCAGGATGGCGGTGAGCGGGCGGGAAGGCAGAGGACCCTAGACCGACCTTCCACCACATGCACCGCTGGGTGACCGAGCGAACTCCTTTCGGAACGGACAACCATGCGAGATTCTGAACTGCCCTCCGGGCGCGCACGCGCCGATGGCTTGCGGATCCTCCATGTCGTGGCGACCTCCGAGCTGCGGGGCGCGGAGATGTTCGCCGGAGACCTGGTCCGAGGACTGAGCGCCAGCACCGAGGATCAGATGGTCGCCATCCTTCGGGGGTCGGCGGGGCCGGCGGCTCAGTTCGATGCACCGTGGGCGGCACTGGGTGGCAACGGCTCAAGCCTCCCGGGTCTCCGCATGCATCTGGGAGCGCTGTGGAGACTTCGAGCCCTGGTGCGGCGGTGGCGTCCCGACGTGATCCAGGCCCACGGGGGAGAGCCTCTGAAGTACGCGGTCTCCGCGACACGAGCCGCACCGCGTGTCCCGGTCGTGTACCGAAGGATCGGCGCGGCTCCCCGGCGCCTCGCCCGCGGGGCCCCGCGGGCTGCGTATGGGGCCCTGATCCGCCGAGCATCCCGGGTGGTCGCGGTTGCCGAGGCCGTCCGGCAGGAAACCGTGGACATCTTCCGGTTGTCACCGGCTCGGGTAGTCACCATCCCCAACGGCGTCGATCCGCAGCGGATGAAGCCCACCACGAGCCGCGAGGAAACGCGCCGGGCCCTCGGCATCGAGCCAAACCGCGCCGTTCTCGTGTCGCTGGGGGCTCTCACGTGGGAGAAGGACCCATTGGCCCACCTCGACGTCTCGACGCGTGTGGCCCGGGAACGCTCCGATGTCGTTCACCTGGTGATCGGTGGCGGCCCGATGCACCAGGCAATCCAGACGGCGATCGACGAGCGCGGGCTGCGAGGTCGCGTCCTGCTGGTCGGGCCCCGAAAGGACGTTCCGGATCTCCTGGCTGCGGGCGATGTCCTGGTTTTCGCAAGTCGAAGCGATGGAATGGAAGGGATGCCCGCGAGCGTCATCGAAGCCGGGATGGCAGGACTCCCAGTGGCTGCGTACTCGGTCGCCGGAGTGTCGGAAGTGGTGGCCGACCGGGAGACCGGGCTCCTTGTTCAGCCCGGGGACGTCGCGGGGCTTGCCCGTAGTGCCACCGCCATCCTGGGCGATCCGGCCCTTCTCCAGCGCATGGGGGCTGCGGCTCGGTCGCGCTGTAGTGAGCTGTTCGACATTCGGCGGATCGCACCTCGATATCTGGAGGTCTACCGGGAGGTCGCGGGCCGGTGAACCGCATCCTGCTCCTGATCAAGGGCCTTGGGCGGGGCGGAGCCGAACAGCTTCTGCTGAGTGCTGCCTCCCACCTCGATCGGGACCGGTTCGAGTACGAGGTCGCGTACCTGCTTCCGTGGAAGAACGCGCTGGTCGGTTCCCTGGAGAAGACCGGGATGCCCGTTCACTGCCTCGATGGAGCCCGCGGGCCGGGCTGGCTCACGCGACTCCGGGATCTCGTTCGCCGACGGAGGATCGAGCTCGTTCACTCCCATTCGCCGTTGCCGGCGGTCGGCTCCCGCCTAGCACTTCCCGCACGCATGCGACGGGTGTACACGGAGCACAACGTGTGGGATCGCTACCACCGCGCCACGTACTGGGCGAACGTCCTGACGTTCCCTCGAAGCGACCATGTCTTCGCCGTCTCGGAACAGGTTCGGGAGTCCATCAGGTACCCGCGTGGGCTGCGGAGCCGCCGGATGCCTCCGGTCGAGACCCTGTACCACGGGCTCGATCCGGACGCCGTCTCCGGGTGGGACGGACCCAACGGGATCCGCCAGGAACTGGGGATCCCGGACGACGCCCCGGTCGTGGGAACCGTCGCCAACTTCAAGGCGCACAAGGGGCACGGTCACCTGCTCCACGCCGCGCTCCGAGTGCGAGCGGCCGTCCCCGATGTGCGGTTCGTGTTCGTGGGCACGGGGCCCCTGGAGGACGAGATGCGTTCTCGAGCAAGGGAGATGGGGCTGAACGGGAACGTCGTCTTCGCCGGGTTTCGAGAGGACGTCCCTCGAGTCGCCGGCACGTTCGACGTCTTCTGCTTGCCCTCCCTCTACGAGGGCCTGTCCATCGCCCTCATGGAGGCCATGTCGCTGGGGAAGCCGGTGGTCGTCACGGCCGTCGGCGGGCAACCGGAGGTCGTCACGGAAGCGAGGGATGGTTTCCTGGTGCCCCCCGGGGATCCCTCGGCCCTGGCCGAGCGTCTGACCATGCTGCTGCGCGACCGCGAGCTGCGACAGCGGCTCGGGAGAAACGCGAGGCAAAGGGCGGCGGGATTCGACATCCGAGACGCGGTCCACCGGATCGAGGCCGTGTACTCCGAGGTGCTGGGGTGAGCACGACGACCGAGCAGGTGCGGATCGACGTCCGCCCGTTCAGAGAAGATGACGAAGCCGGCGTGCTCGACTTGCTGAAGGCGTCGCTTGGCCCAGGCCCGCCCGGATCGCGAACCCCAGAGTTCTTTCGGTGGAAACATCTGGCCAACCCGTTCGGGCACTCGCTGATGCTCGTGGCGGAGGCCGGGGGGCAGATCGTCGGACTACGAGCCTTCATGCGGTGGGAGTTCGAGGCAGGCGGCCGCGCGGTCCGTGCCGTGCGGGCGGTGGATACCGCAACCCACCCCGAGTTCCAGCGACTGGGGATATTCACCCGCCTCACCACCGCGGCTCTGGAGCAGTTGCGCGGCCACTGCGACCTGGTCTTCAACACACCGAACGCGAAGAGCGGGCCGGGCTATCTGAAGATGGGGTGGCGGTCGGTACGGAGGATCCCGCTGTTCGTCCGGATCCGTCGGCCGGCTCGGTTTCTCAGAGGTCTTGGATGGGCGAGGCCGGGGGCTTCTCCGGATCCTGAGGCCCCGGACGTCGATGCGCCCACCGCCGCCGAGGCCCTTGCCGACACGGGGTCCCTGAGCCGGCTCCTGGAGGAGCTTCGCCAGGACGGTGGACGCCTGGTCACTCCTCGAAACCTCGATTACTTGGGGTGGAGGTACGGGGCGGCTCCCCACCTGGGCTACCGGGTCCTCCAGGAGACCTCCCAGGGGATCATTCGAGGGATGGCCTTCTTCAGGGTCCGGCCGCGCGACGGCCTATGGGAGACCACGGTGGCCGATCTCCTGGTCCCACCGAATGACCGGCTGACGGCCTCGAGGTTGCTCCGCCGGGTGGTGACCGCGGCTCCGGTCGACCACGTCGCATGCTCCTTCCCTCCCGACTCGGCCGCCCTTCGGGCCGCCCGCAGGCGGGGGTTCTTGCCGGTCCCGGGTCCCCTGAGGTTGGTGGTGAATCCCCTCGAAGGGGAACTGGCCCCCGATCCGACTCGATGGTCCTCGTGGGCCCTGTCCCTGGGCGACCTGGAGGTGTTCTGAGACGGCCGGGAACAAGGATGACGCAGGCCGGGCCCCGGCCTAGGGACCGCTCGGCACCAACAGCAGAACGAGAGCGTAGACCTGGACGGCCCGGGGTCGGATGGCTGAACGCCGTCGGGCTGGTCCTGTTTGGAACCGCGATCGCGTGGACCTGGTTCTCGGCGGCCCGGTCCGGGGGAGAGGCCGGCCCGCCCTCAGCTCTGATCCTCGGCTGCGCCGGCTCTTATGCGGTGGCGCGGACGATGGGCAGGCGGAGGCCGTGGGCGGTCCCCGGGCTCCTGGTGGGCGTCGCGGGGATGCTCCTCGTGTTCGACCTTCCGGACATCCTGACCGGCGGGCCGCTGAGTGGGCCATTCGGATACCAGAACGCCACCGGAGCCTTCTTCTTCCAGGCCTCGATAGCCGGGCTGATGCTGGCGGTTGCGCACCCTCGAGCGCTGGGGGTGGGGGTCGTTTCGGCGGTGGCGTTCGCGGCGGTGCCCCTGGCGTCGGGATCGATCACCGCCGGGGTGTTGGTGCTGTCGCTCCCCGCTTGGGTTGTCGCCCGGCACGGCCCGAATGGGGCGCGGGCCGCGGTGGCGACATGCGCTGCTCTGGTTCTCGGCGCCCTGCTGCTCACGGTGGCGCTGGGCACGGCGTACGAGCCGGGGGAACGCACGGGGACTCTGGATCGGCTGGCCGACGCGACCCTGACCGAACGGCGGCTGGTCCTGTGGAACGAAGCCCTGGACATGATGACGGCCCGCCCGCTAACGGGAGTCGGCCCCGGCCGGTTCGACCAGGCCAGCCCCACGGGTTCGTCAAACGTCGAGGCTCGCTGGGCTCATCACGGGTTCCTCCAGCAGGGGGCGGAGACCGGGCTGCCCGGCCTGGTCCTGCTGGTCTTGCTGTTCCTGTGGGGGTTCGCCCGTCTGCGGCTGGCTGGGCCGCTGAGCATGACCGGCCTGGGAGCGGTGGCCCTGGCCGGCCTGGGGATCCACGCCACCGTCGACTACGTCTTGCACTTCGCCGCGATCCCGTTGGCGGCTGCAGCGCTGGTGGGAGCGGCCACGATTCCGGTTCCGAGGGAGACCCATGGGAACTAAGACGATGATTCGTAGAGCGGCCAAGGCCGCGGTGCTGCCGCTGGGCCTGAAGGATCGCCGGGGCCCCGGGGATGTGGTGATTCTTCTGTACCACCGGGTGGGGGCCGGGGGCAGGGAGATCGATCTCCCGGTCAGCGCATTCACGTCTCAGCTTGCCGACCTCCAGGCTCGAGAACGAGTGCTGACCCTGGACGAGGCGGTATCCGGAGGGAATGGGGGTGGGATCGTCCTCACGTTCGACGATGGCTACCGGGACTTCCACGAGCATGTCGTGCCTCTCTTGGTGCAGTTCAAGATGCCGGCAGTGCTCTACCTGGCCTCCGGGTTGGTGGCCGGGGAGCGTAGCGCCCCCGACGGACACGCCCTGACGTGGTCCCAGCTCCGGGAGGCGGTGAGCACCGGGTTGGTGGAGGTGGGTGCCCACACTCACAGCCACGTCAACCTCGCCCGAGCCGGATGGGTTGAGGCCGAAGCGGAGATCAGAGGGTGCAAGGAGCTGATCGAAGATCGGCTGGGTGTGGAGTGCCGGCACTTCGCGTATCCCTGGTGCGTTGCTTCCCTCCCGGCGAGACGGGTTGTCGCTCGGCTGTTCGAGACGGCAGCCCTGGATGCGTGGCGAACGAATCGCCGGGGCCAGATCTACCCCCACCGGCTGGGAAGGACACCCGTCCTCAGGAGCGAGGGCCGGACCTTCTTCCGGGCCAAGGTCGCCGGCCTCCTGGATGGAGAGGCCCTGCTCTACCGGGCCCTGGGGCGGGGACCCTGGAAGTGGGGCATGACCACGCCTTCCCCCCGGGCGCTGAGCGCTGAGCTGTGAGGTCGATTGATCCCTGGGCACCTGCTTGGGGAACGCAGGTCTCAGTCAAGAGGGGCGAGGATACGTGCCTTCTGGGCATGTGCAGGGGTGAGGAGAACCGGCGACCTGAGCAGGCCGAACATACCTCCCGCGGCCCATCCCCCTCACTGGGTTCACTACCTAGTGTTCTGCATCTAACGCTTCTTTACAACGGGCCACCTTGGCGAGGATGAGGTCCGCGCAGGCCTGCCACTCGAACGGCTTGGGGTGCGCGTTGTTGAGAGCGATGTGCTGATCAATGGCGCG
>JBOGVS010000055.1:0-13810 GCA_050692555.1 Actinomycetota bacterium | reverse complement strand
TCAGCCATGGTGAGCCCCACCGCCTCGCTCCTTCCCCTCGGGGGGCCGCCAGGGGAAGGGTCCCACGCGGGCATTTCCTTTTGAGGCAACGAAGCGATTTCCCGGGCATTCTTCGTGAGTCAAGTCGTCGGCTTGACACGGCCGAAGCCCCGGTCGTAAGGTCATCCTGTCCGTACAGGATGACCGGGTGGTGAGGGGGTTGACCGTGCATCTCCCCGGGTGGCGCATCGACCGCTCATCGCCCGTGCCCTTCTACTTCCAGCTTAAAAAGACGCTGGCGGAGGAGATCCTGGCCGGCCGGTGGGCGCGCGGGGATCGACTGCCGTCGGAGCCCGCGATGTGCGCGCACTTCGACGTGTCCCGCACCACGGTTCGGCAGGCACTCGGGGAGCTGGAAGCCGAGGGGATGATCCGGCGGGTGAAGGGCCGGGGGACCTTCGTGGCGGAGCCGCGGTCGACGGCCTGGTTCCTCCAGTCCTCGTACGGGTTTTATGAGGAGGCCGTGCGGGTGGGACGCACGGTCGCCTCCCGGGTCCTGCGCCGGGCGGTTGAACCGCTCCCCAGCTGGGCCTGTGATGCCCTCGAGCTCGCCGAGGGCAGCGAGGGCGTCACGCTGGAGCGGCTACGGTGGGTCGATGGCCGGCTGGTGATGTACGTCGTGAACCACCTCCCAGCCCGACTCGGGGAGACGCTGCTTGGCGCGGACCTCGAGGCCGGCTCCCTGTACCGAACGCTCGAGGAGCGCGACGGGCAGGTGGTGTTCGGTGGGCGCCGGGTCGTCGAGGCCGTGACTGCTCAGGAAGACCTGGCCCGGCTCCTCGAGGTGAACCCGGGAGCGCCCCTGCTCTTCGTCGAGTCCGTCTCGTGGGATCGCGAGCTCCATCCGTTCGAGTGCTACCGCGCGTGGCACCGGTCCGATCGCACCAAGATCGAGGTGCAGGTGGTGAGCCAGGACGTGGCCACCCGGGCCGGGCTGGAGTCCCCCGGACTGAGGATCGGCTATCGATGACCAGAACCGCGATCGTCACGGGAGCGACGAGCGGGATCGGCCGGGCCGCGGCCGTGGCCCTCAGCGAGGCGGGCTGGTGGGTGCTGGTGGGCGGCCGGGACGAGGAGCGGGGACGGGAGGTCGCCACCGAGCTGGGAACGCGGTCAGGGGGCGAGTTCCTGCCCGGAGACCTGACGCAGGACGAGACCGCACAGCGGCTCGTCGAGAGGGCCGTGGAGGCCACCGGCCGCCTGGATACGGTGGTCTACAGCGCAGGTACTCACTTCCTGGCCACGGTGGAGGAAACCGTACCGAAGGAGTACGACCGCCTGATCGACACGAACCTGCGGGGGGCCGTGCTCCTGGCACGGGCGGCGATCCCCGCGATGCGGCACTCGGGTGGAGGAGTCGTGGTCAACGTCTCGAGCGAGGCCGGCCTCGTGGCCGTGCCCGGACAGGTCGCCTACAACGTGTCGAAGGCCGGCCTGCTCATGCTCACCAAGTCGATCGCGGCCGACCACTCCAAGGACGGCATCCGGGCGGTCTCCGTGTGCCCGGGGACCACCAGGACCCCCCTGGTAGAACGAGCGATCCAGTCCGCCCCCGACCCCGAGGCCCACGAACGCTGGCTGGCCTCGAGCCGGCCGGCCAACCGCCTGGGCACGCCTGAGGAGATCGCCGCGGCGATCGTCTTCGCAGTGAGCGACGAGGCCGGCTACCTGACCGGGTCCGAAATCGTCATCGACGGCGGATACACCGCCGTCTGAGCAGGAGGGAGGTGGAGCAAGATGAGACCAGGCGCCAAGGTGGTGGCCCTCGCTGCCGTCTGCGTCCTCGCCGCGACCGCCTGTGGACGCGGCGCCGAAGAGGAGGGCGCGGCCCAGGAGATCGTGATCGGGTGGACCCCGCCCGACATCACGGGTGTCTTCCAGACCGCCACGGAGTTCTTCGAGGCGTCGGCCGCCGAGGCCAACGGGGCAGGCCTCAACGTGAGGGTGATCAGCCGCTCGCCGGCCACCCATGTCGCCTTCGCGGACCAGGTGGCCATCATCGAGGACTACGTGTCGCGGGACGTCGATGCCATCGCGATCTCGCCCGTGGACACCGAGGCCATCAAGCCCGCCGTGCAGCAGGCGAACGAGGCCGGGATCCCGGTCATCCTGGTGAACCTGTTGGAGGAGCAGGAAGGGATCGACGTCGCCACCTACATCGGATTCGACAATTCCGAAGCGGCTTCGGTCTCCGCGTACGCGGTCCTCGACTACTTCGGCGGCCCGGGGGTCCTGGGCAGCGGCGAGCAGGTGGACGTGGCCGAGGATGAGCTCCTGGACATCGAGTTCTGGGAGGGTCTGTACCAGGACGTCGACCCGGCGCAGATCGAGGGCCCCGGCGTCATCATCGAGGGGATCGCCGGGACCTTCTTCTCCCAGGAGCGGCTGGACGGGTTCCACGAGGTCGTCGACCAGTACCCCGGCATCGAGCTCCTCGGCGAGCCCCTGGCCGCCGATTGGAACCGCGAGAAGGGCATCCAGGCCACCGAGGACTTCCTATCTCGCTACGAGCCCGGCTCCGAGATGCAGTTCATCTGGGCCGCCTCCAACGAGATGGGCCTGGGGGCCATGCTGACCCTGGAGCGCCAGGGCATGCTGGCTACGGCCGACCAGGCGCCGCCCCTCGAGGGCTCGGTCGCGGTCTTCACCAACGACGTGACGCCCGAGTCCGTGGCCCGGATCAAGGAGGGGAAGATCATCGCGGAGACCCACCACGGCTTCGCCGAGTGGGGATGGTTCGGCACGGAGGCGGCGGTGCGGCTGGCCTGCGGGCTCGAGGTGGAGCCGTTCCAGGACATCCTTCCGCGCACCGTGTACGCGGGCAACGCGGACCTGTTCTACCCCGACATCGCCCTGCCCGAGATCGACTGGGAGGGGATCAGGTCGGGATGCGGGTAGGCGGATGCCCCTGCTGGAGCTGACCGGAGCCCAGAAGGTCTATCCCGGGGTCCACGCCCTCGCCGGCGTGGACCTCGCGGTAGAACGGGGCGAGGTCCACGCCGTTCTCGGCGAGAACGGGGCGGGCAAGTCCACCCTGATGAAGGTGGTGGCGGGGTCGGTCATGCCCGACGCGGGCCACATGCTCCTCGAGGGACGCCCGGTTGCCCTGGGCTCTCCGGAGACGGCCCGGGCCGCCGGGATCGCCATGGTCTATCAGGACCTGAGCCTTGTCCCTCCGGGCTCGATCGGGGAGAACGTCTTCCTGGGGCGATGGCCTCGGACCCGCTGGGGAACGGTCGACTGGCGCGCCATCCATGCCGGGGCTCGCCGGCACCTCGAGGGCATCGGCCTGGACGTCGATCCTCGGATGCGCGTCGACGGGCTGGGCATGGCCGAGCGCCAGCTCGTCGAGATCGCCAAGGCGTTGTCGAACAGGGTGAGAGTGTTGCTGCTCGACGAGCCTTCCTCCGCTCTCTCCGACCGGGAAGGCCGCCGACTGTTCCAAATCATCGGCGACCTGAAGCGCTCCGGGGTGGCGATCGTCTACGTGTCGCACCGCCTGCCCGAGGTCCTGGAGATCGCGGACCGGATCACCGTCCTCCGCGACGGACGGCTGATCGGGACCGTCGAACCGGGGGAGGTGGACGAGGCCCGGCTCGCTCGGATGATGGTCGGGCGAGAGGTGAAAACCGCACCGGAGCGTGCGGCCTCCGAACACCGCCGCCGTCCCGAGGTCGTCCTGCGCGCCCACGGCCTGGCTTGCCCACCGCGGCTGAAGCCGATCGATCTCGAGCTGCACCGGGGCGAGGTCGTCGCCGTGTTCGGCCTCGTGGGGTCGGGGCGAACCCGCCTGGCCCGCACCCTGTTCGGGGTGGAGCCCGCCACACAGGGCACGCTGGAGCTGTTCGGGCATGAGGTCCGGCCGGCCTCGCCCGCGGATGCCATCGCGGTCGGGGTGGGGTACCTGGGCGAGGATCGGAGGATGGGGGTCGTGCCGCGGATGACGGTCGCCGCCAACGTCACCCTGGCCTCTCTCGACCGCGTCTCCCGCGGACCCCTCCTGGACTTCGCACGTGAGCAAAGTGTCGCCCGCCGGTTCGTGCGCGAGCTCGACATCCGGACCACCATCGACCGCCTCGCCGAGACACTCTCTGGGGGAAACCAGCAGAAGCTGGTCCTTGCCAGGTGGCTCTGCTCGGGGGCCGCCATCCTGATCCTCGACGACCCCACCCGGGGGATCGACGTGGGCGCGAAGGAGGAGGTGTACCGACTGGTCCGCTGGCTGGCCGAAGACGGCGTCGCCGTGCTGTATCTGGCCTCGGAGATCCGGGAGGCCCGCGCGCTCGCCGACCGGGTGCTCATCATGGCGGACGGGCGGATCGTGGGGTCTGTCGACCCGGGGACCACAGAGGAGGAGATCATGGCGGCGGCCGGAGGGGTCCATGGCTGAGGCGACGACGGAGCGGAAGGGTCGCGTCCTGGGCGGGGCCCGGCAGGTGGCGGTTCGCGTGGCGACCGCGGCCGGAGGCCGCGGCGGCGCCGTGGCGATCCTCCTCCTGCTGATCATGGGATTCTTCATCGCAACACCCGACTTCCTCACGGTCTCCAACCTCCTCAACATCCTGCGGCAGTACTCCGTGCCGGCAATCCTCGCGGTCGGCCAGACGATCGTGATCGTGTCGGCAGGAATCGACCTGTCAGTGGCCTCCACCGCGGCCCTCTCCGGGAGCCTCATGGGCGTGGCCTTCGCACACTGGGGATGGCCGGAGCCGGTGGCTCTCCTGCTCGGGCTTGCCGCCGGGTTCGCGGTGGGTGCATTCAACGGGTTCGTGATCACCCGGTGGCGGGTCCCGGACTTCATCGCCACCCTGGGAATGCTCGCTGCGGTCCGCGGCGTGGCACTGCTCGTCACGGACGGGCTGCCGGTCCCCGACTACACGCGCGCCGTGGAGGGCCGTCGCATCCCAGGGTCGGTCTCCGCGCTGGGGGCGGACTCGGTGGTGGGGGCCCCGCTGATCGTCCTGGTGGCCGCGCTGTGCGCGGTGATCGGCTGGTTCGTCCTCACTCGGACCAGGCTCGGGCGATCCGCCTACGCGATCGGGGGGAACCGGGAAGCCGCCCGCGTCTCGGGCATCAGGATCGAGCGCACGAAGTGGTCGATCTACGTGATCTCGGGACTCATGGCTGCCGTGGGCGGGTTCATGCTCTCCGGCCGCCTGTCGAGCGCCAACGCGCTCATGGGAGACGGCATGGAGCTGCAGTCGATCGCCGCTGTCGTCGTCGGGGGGACGAACCTGTTTGGTGGCGAGGGCGGCGTCGGGGGAACCATGATCGGGATCCTCATCATCGGGGTCCTGGCCAACGGGCTCAACATCCTGGGCGTGGCCGAGTTCTGGCAACGGGTCGTGAACGGGCTGATCATCGTTGTGGTGGTCGCTCTCGACCAGTGGCGACGGCGCATCGCCCGGCGACAGGGATGACGGCGCTGCGGATCCTGCTGGTGGGCGCGGGTCGGGCCGGGCTGGTGCACGGCCGGAACCTCGCGGCAGGGGTCCGCGGAGCGCGCCTCGTGGGTGTGGCGGACCCCGTCGAGGAGGTCCGGGACCGGGCCGCCGCTGAGCTCGGGTGTGACCGGACGTTCGACGACCCGGTGGCTGCCGCGACCGACGAGGGGGTCGACGCGGTGGTCATCGCCTCGCCCACGTTCACCCATGCCGAGATCGCCATCGCCGCCCTGGAGGCGGGCAAGCCCGTGCTGTGCGAGAAGCCGCTGGCCTCGACGCTGGAGGAAGCCGTGAAGGTCGAGGCAGCGGAGCGGTCATCCTCTGGATCGCTCGTCATGGGGTTCATGCGGCGCTTCGATGCCCGGTTCCGGCGCGTCGAGGAGTGGATCCACGCCGGCGAGATCGGGGATCCGGTGCTCGTGCGGTCCACGGGCCGAGGGCCCGGTCTGCCCCCGGAATGGGCCTGGGACCCGCGACGGTCGGGCGGGCTCGTCGCCGAGGTGAACTCCCACGACCTCGACGCGGTCCGGTGGCTGTCCGGCCGGGAGTTCGAGACAGCCTACGCGGTCGGCCGGGCAGCGAAGCGTCCCGACATCGCCGAGCGCCATCCCGGCTTCGTCGACGTCGTGGTGGCCACCTTCGAGCTGACCCGTGGAGGGCTGGGCTCCATCGACGGCGCCTGTCCCGCGGACTACGGGTACGACGCCCGGGTCGAGGTGTACGGGACGGAGGGGGCCATCCTGGTTGGCGATCCCCGGGCGGGCTCGGCGCTCCTGGTCCGGGCCGGTGAGGCGGTCACCGACCCGGTGCCGAGCTGGCGGGAACTCTTCGCCGAGGCGTATCGGACCGAGGATGAGCACCTGATCCGGGTCGCTCGCGGCGAGGAGCTGCCGCGGGCTGGGGTGACGGACGGGCTCCGGGTCCTGGAGGCCGCGCTCGCCGTGAACCGCTCGATCGAGTCGGGGAAGCCGGTCACCGTTGACGGCGGGGACCGCGGATGAGGGCGGTGCGGGTGAGCGACCCGGCCACGGTCGACGTGGTGAAGGTGCCCCGGCCGCCCGCCGGGACGGGCGAGGTGCTGGTCCGGGTGAGCGCAGCCGCCGTCTGCCCGACCGATCGCCGGCTGGCCGCTCGAGGAGCCGATCCCCCCCGGATCCCCGGCCACGAGGCCGCCGGGCGACTCGAGGACGGCACCCCGGTTGGGGTGCACCCGGACATCGGCTGTGGCCGATGTCCGCTGTGCCGGGCGGGGTGGGAGAACCGGTGCCCCGACCGCATCTCGATCGGGCTCGACCGTGACGGCGGCTTCGCTGACTGGGTGGCGGTGCCCGGTCGGCATGTTGTCCCGCTCGCCGGGGTTGGCCCGGGCGTCGGACCGCTCCTCGAGCCCCTGGCCTGCGTCCTCCACGCCCTCCGGCTCCTGGGGGTCGGGTCCAGGGAGCGCATCGTGGTCGTGGGCGCGGGGGCGATGGGGATCCTGGCGACGTGGGCCCTCCAGGCCGCCGGCGCCGCGGTCGCGGTGGTCCAGCGCTCGGAGCCCCGACGGCGGCTGGCGGCCGAGCTGGGGGCGGACGCCGCGCTGGGTCCGGACGGGGATCCGGCGGAGGCGCTGGGCGACCTCCCGGCCGCCGCCATCGTGGCGGCGCCGGGGGCGGAGGCCCTGACCTGGGCCCTGGAGCGGGTGGCTCCCGGAGGACGGGTCCACGCGTTTGCCGGGACGCCGGAAGGCGCCCCGGTGGACGCCAACCTCGTCCACTACCGACACCTGGCCCTCGTGGGGAGCACGGGGTCGACCGTCGCCGATTACGAGCGGGCCCGTGAGCTGGCGGCCTCGGGCGCGGTGCCTCTGGATCGCCTGCCGATCGCGACGGTGCCGTTGGAATCCGTGCCGGGGGTTCTCCTGGGATCGCCCGGGTCCGACGTCCTCAAGGTCCTGGTCGACGTGGAGGGGGCAGCGATGTGACCGACACGACCCCAGAGCCGTTCACCGCGTACCTTGATTTCCTCGGCGGCACCCTGGATCCCGAGCGGAAGGTGGTGGAGCGGCGGCTCTCCGACCTCCGGGGGATGTTCCTCGAGGACCCCGAGGACGACAGCGACCCGGTGATGTATCGGGTGTCCTACGCGCCCGTGCCCGAGACGGGGTCGGACATCGTCTACTGCACGACCGTCCTTCAGCCCGGGAGGGTCGGACGGGAGTACTACATGACCAGGGGCCACTTCCACGCCGTTCGGGATCGAGCCGAGGTGTACATCGGCCTGGCCGGCCAGGGGCTGCTAGTTCTCGCCACCGAGGACAGCGGGCACAGGGTGGAGCCCATCCGCTCCGGCACGGTCAGCTACGTGCCGGGAGGGTGGGCTCACCGCAGCGTGAACGTCGGTGGCGAGCCACTGGTGTTCTTCGCCGCCTTCGTCGGGGACGCGGGCCAGGACTACGACACGATCGAGCGCCGGGGCTTCCCAGTGGTCGTCCTGGCGCGGGAGGACGGCCCCGAGGTGGCCCAGAACCCCCGCTACCGGAGGTAGCGATGCCGGTCTTCGTCGGCTGTGATCTGGGGACGATGGGGACCAAGGCGGCGGTGGTCGACGACGAGGGCCGGATCGTCGGCCAGGCATTCGAGGAAGTGCCCCTTCGCCATCCCCGTCCGGGGTGGGTCGAGCAGGACCTCGAGGAGATCGAGGTCTCCGCCCACCGCACCATCCGGAAGTCCCTGGAGGCCTCCGGCTGTACCCGGGAGGTGGCGGGGGTGGCCTTCTCCGGGCAGATGTCGGGGATCGGGACGATCGATGAGGGGTTCCGGCCCGCGACCCACTTCGACTCCTGGCTGGACACTCGATGTGAGCCCTACATCACCGAGATGAACGAGCACGCCGCGCGGGTGGTCGAGCTGTCCGGGTGTCCTCCAACGTACTCGCACGGCCCAAAGATCCTGTGGTGGATGCGGGAGCGCCCGGAGGACTATCGGCGGACCGCGCGATTCGTGGTCCCCGGCGCCTTCGTGGCCGCCCGCCTGTGCGGACTCTCCGTGGAGGGGGCGTTCATCGATCGCACCTACCTGCACTTCTCGAACCTCTCGGACACGGAGCGCGCGGCGTGGTCGCCCGAGCTGTTGGACGCCTTCGGCATCGACCCGCACGTCCTCCCTCGGGTGGTGGATCCGCTGGACGTCGTCGGCGAGGTGACCGCGGCCGGCGAGGAGGCGACCGGCATCCCGTCGGGCACTCCCGTGGCCGCAGGCGCGGGCGATCAGACAGCGGCATCCCTCGGGGCTGGGGTGACCGACCCGGGCCAGGCGTTCGACTCCGCCGGGACGGCCAGCGTGTTCGCGATGTGCGTCGACCGTTTCGTCCCGGACGTGAAGCACCGTACGCTGATGGCCACGCACTCGGTGCTCCCCGGGGTCTACATCGCTCTGGCTTTCATCAACGGGGGCGGGCTCGCCCTTCGGTGGTTCCGCGACCAGGTGGCAACCGAGGTCGCCGGCGATGCACGAGCGTACGAGCGCCTCGATGAGCTGGCGGCGGCGGTGGAGCCCGGGGCGAACGGCCTGCTGTGGCTCCCGCACATCCAGGGCCGAGTGCTCCCACCGCAACCTCGGGTCCGGGCGGCATGGGTGGGGCTCACCTCCGGCCACGGGCACGGCCACCTCTACCGGGCGATCCTGGAGGGCATCGCGTACGAGTACGCCGAGTGGGCCCGCCTGGCCGGTGGGCTGGCCGGCGGAGAGCTCCACGAGGCCCGCGTCCTCGGCGGCGGCGCTCGGTCACGACTGTGGAACCAGATCAAGGCCGACGTGCTGGGGATCACCTGGGTGCCGACCGTGCGCCAAGAGTCCGGGGTGCTCGGGGACGCGCTGGTGGCCGCGGCGGCGACCGGACACACGAAGGCCGACGCCTTGGCCGGGACGGCCAAGGCCTGGCAGGAGACGGCCCAGCCGGTCCATCCCGATCCGG
This sequence comes from Actinomycetota bacterium, assembly GCA_050692555.1. Taxonomy (GTDB): domain Bacteria; phylum Actinomycetota; class UBA4738; order UBA4738; family CALAEC01; genus DAITPV01. The sequence goes on along the minus strand of JBOGVS010000055.1, from coordinate 4,373 downwards.
AGCGACACCGCCGATACCGGAAGCTCCTGGCTGCTCACCGCGAGCTCACCGAGGGCGTAGGGCCGATTTTCGAGCGGCTCGGGGCTGGCCCGTGAACCGGGTAGCCGTGACACCCCGGTCGTTCCGGCAGGTCGACGGGGAACACCTCGATCTGCTGCGAGCGTCGGGTCCTGAGGTCCGCTTTCCGAGCGTCGATCGTCCGCTCACCGAGCCGGAGATGGCGCAGCTGGTCCGGGGCTGCTGGGGGTTGATCGTGGGGGTGGAGTCCGTCACGTCCAAAGTGCTCGACGCGGGCCCGCTCCGGGTGGTCGTCAAGTACGGCGCTGGCACCGACAACATCGACCTCGACGCAGCTCGGGAGCGCCGGGTGCACGTCGAGGCCGTCCCCGGGGCGAACGCCAGGGCGGTGGCCGAGCTCACCATCACTCTGCTGCTGGCCCTGGCCCGGCACGTCCTCCATCACGACCGGCTGGTCCGCTCCGGATCCTGGGACCGTCGGATCGGCGTGGAGCTCGGGGGGCGCCTCCTGGGGATCGTGGGCTACGGATCGGTAGGTCGCCAGGTGGCCGGGCTGGCCCGGGCCCTGGGCATGGAGGTGGTGGCCCACGATCCGTTCGTGACCACGTCCGACGTCCCGTTGGTGGACCTGCCGACGCTGCTCTCCACCTCGGACGCGGTCACGCTACACGTGCCCCTCACCGCGGACACCCGGGGGATGATCGGCGCCCGGGAGCTCGCCCGGATGCGGCCGGGGGCCTTCCTGGTGAACACAGCACGGGGCGGCATCGTCGACGAGGGGGCGCTGGCCGCCGCCCTGGCCGAGGGCCGCCTGGTCGGCGCCGCCTCCGACGTCTTCGAACGGGAGCCTCCGGAAGGCTCGCCGCTCCTCCGGCTGGACAACTTCGTGGCCAGCCCGCACGCGGGGGCGGCCACCGTCGAGGCGGCTCGGCGGACCGGTGTGGCTGCGGTCCGTGCCCTCCTGGGGGCGAGCGCGACGGCCGGAGCGGGCTCGTGACGGTTTCCGTGCCGGCTCGCCGCCCGTCAGCCGAGCGAGGCGACGAAGGTCTCGGCCCGCCCGCGGATCTCCTCGTGGTCCCCCGCTGCCGCCAGGTCGCCGGGGACCAGCCCCGAGCCGGCGAACACCGCGATGGCCCCCGCGGCCAGGAAGTCGCGGGCGTTGGTCTCGTCGACCCCCCCTGAGGGCATGAAGGGGACGTCGGGCATCGGCCCGCTGAGGTCCTTCAGGTATTGAGGTCCCCCGACGCCGGCAGGGAAGAGTTTCACGGCCGCGGTGCCGGCCCGGACGGCTGCCAGGACCTCGGTGGGCGTGAATGCCGCCAGGAAGGCGGGCACCCCGGCCTCCCGGCACGGAGGGACTATCTCCGGCGCCAGGGCCGGAGAAACGACGAACCGCGCGCCGGCAGAGATTGCGTCCCGAGCTTGGCCGGGCTCGGTCACGGTACCCGCGCCCACGAGCGCGCCCGAGGCCGCGGCGGCCTCGATGGCGTCGAGCACCCCGGAGATGGTGAACGTGAACTCCACGCACCGAACCCCGCCCTCGGAGAGCGCCTTGGCCAGCGCGGCGGAGTCCGCCACTCGGGCAGCCCGGACCACGGCCACGACACGGTCGCCTCTGATCGTCTCCAGGACGTCCATCGGGACCGAGGCTAGCAGAGAGGAGGAAGGATGCGCGTCACGACGTTCACCGCCGAGGCCGGGCAAGTGAGAACCAGGGTCGCCGATACGCCGGCGTGGCAGCCGTTCGACGAGTACGAGGGAAAGCCGCTCGAGGGGGTCAGGCTGGTCGTCGTGGAGGGGTTGGCTCTCGGAGAGATCCAGCTCGTGGAGATCGCCGCCGGCGGCCACTTCGCCATGCACACGAGCCCGAACCACGCCTTCTGCCAGATCGTCCGGGGGAAGGGCATGCTCGGCCTCCCCGACGGCACGGAGATGCCGTACCGGGGACCGGAGCTCTACGTCTTCCACCCGGGCTCCCTGCATGACTGGCACGACATCGAGGAGGACACGCTCCTCTCGGTCTGCCTGGTGCGGTCGGGCTGAGGCGATCGCGGCGGCGGTCCGACGGGGGAGCGGGGCGGGACGCTATCCTTGCGTCTCGATGGGCGCGACCGTGGGCGACTGGATGGCACTCCTCGACTGAGGGGTTCGAAAACCCAGGACTTGGCCTTTAACCGGCGCCACTTGTTTCGGCTCCCTCGGAATCCCTGGTCAGAAGGGCAGATCAGGAAGGGCGGACTCTACATCCATAGGGATTCCTGACCCCACGGCCGGTCACCTGTTTTCCTGAACAGCGTGAGGGGAGGCCATCCGCCTCGTGGCCGAGGCCTGGGCCATCGTGTACGGGGCTCGGGCCGGAATCATCGAACTCGACGGCGACCACCACCGGGGCAGAGTGAGGATTGCGGCCGGAGCCGACAGGGGCCAGTTGGAACTAGCCTGGCTATCAGGCCGCAGGAAAGCCGCATGCTTCCAGGCCTCCTGCCCCCTTTCCTCCGATCCGTTCATCCGGTGGGCCTACGACGGAGTGGGGAACCGGCCCTCAGAGACCCGGCCCGCCGGGGTGACCACGTACGCCTACAACGACGCCGACCAGCTCACCTCCCTGACGGGGCCTGGGGGGACGGTGGACTACACCTACGACGACGACGGGAACCAGACCGCCGCGGGCTCCAAGACCTTCGCCTACGGTCTGGCCAACCGCCTCACCTCCACCACCTCGGGCTCGGCCACAGCGACCTACACATATGACGGGGACGGGAGGAGGCTCCTGGCCTCCACGGGCGCCCAGGCCTCCCAGAAGACCAAGTACCTGTGGGATCCCAACTGGCCGCTGTACCAGCTGGCCCTGGAGCGGAACGGAGCGGGGAACCTCCGTCGGAGGTACGTCCACGGTCGCGACCTGGTCTCGATGTTCACCGGGGGGAAGGCCGACTACTACCACCACGACGGTCTGGGGAGCACGGCCAACCTGACCTCGGCCACCGGGGGCCAAGCAGTGGGCCTACGCCTACGAGCCCTTCGGGACTATTCGGACCGAAACCAAGAACAACACGAACGCGCCCACCAACCTGATGCGGTTTACCGGACAGCTGTTCGACTTGGACACTGGGCTATACCATCTGCGGATGCGGCAATACGACCCGACCTCGGGGCGGTTCACTACTTCCGATCCGCTTGCTGCCCGGCTGCTTGATCCGTACGTATCCGCCTACGTGTACGCGAACAATCCCGCCCCACCAGCAAGAGTGCAGGTCAGAAAGCATTTGGGATCAGGCGCGCAATCCCCGCGATTAGATGTGGCCGACTCGGGCTAGCAAGCCCGATGGCTATCTTCTCGGCTCGTAGCGCATCGCCACCGCCCCCGAGCCGAACTCCAGCCGGCTCACGAGCTTCAAGTCGATATGCTTCGATAGCCCCGCGAACAACGTCGGCCCATGGCCCGCTAGCCTGGGCTGCACCACGAACTCGTACTCATCGATCAATCCCAGCTCCGCCAACGCAAGAGGGAGCTTCACGCCTGCCACCAACAGTCCCTTACCCGACTCCCGCTTCAGCTGCTGAACGGCCTTCTCCAGATCCCCGCGCACGAGCTCCGCGTTCCAATCGACCCGGTCCAGCGTGCTCGACACGACGTACTTCTTTGCCACGTCGATCGTCCGGGCGAACGGTTCCATCCAATCGGGCCTCGCTCCCGTCCGCGCCGGCGGCCGCCACGCTGCCTCCATCATTTCGTAGGTCACCCGGCCAAAGAGGAGGGCATCGGCCTGGGCGAGGTTCTCGACCGCATGACGATGCAGCTCGTCGTCCGCCAACATTGCACGATGATCGCAGCACCCGTCCAATGTGACGTTGATGGAATACTGAAGGGGTCGCATTACGTGAGAGTACCGCCGATGGGTTGGACTAGTAGGGATGCCCTTCACCCTCGCCGACAGGCCCCTGGTTCGCCGCCGAACCGGTTGTGTCCCGCCTGTGTCCCGTGAACGACCGCGAAACACTGGGCAACGACGAGAACTAGCGAGTGTTCAAACTGCCTGCTCGGAGGCGCTTTCGGGGCGTTTCCGCAGGTCAACGAATCGGACCAGAACGGACTCATAATCCGTCGGCCGGAGGTTCGAGTCCTCCCCGCCCCACGTCTGAAAGTGCAGGTCAGAGCCTGTCGCGGAAACCAGCGAGGACGGCAGCAGAAGAGTAAGAGGGAACCCCGGCGCGGAAAGTGCCGTGGGCGTCCTGTCGGAGACGGCATTCCTCCCGGTGCGGTCCACTTACCCGAGGTCCTGATCTTCAGGAGGTTGTGAACCGCCTGCTCGAACCGCCACTCGCTGTTGCAGGCCCCAAGGCCGCGTCGCCGG
>JBOGVS010000054.1:0-13895 GCA_050692555.1 Actinomycetota bacterium | reverse complement strand
GAGCCCCACCGCCTCGCTCCTTCCCCTCGGGGGGCCGCCAGGGGAAGGGTCCCACGCGGGCATTTCCTTTTGAGGCAACGAAGCGATTTCCCGGGCATTCTTCGTGAGTCAAGTCGGTTCCTTGACGCTTTCGCCCGGGCGACCCTAGGGTGGGCTGCGTGTCCCGGATCGTCCAGAAGGTCACGCTCGCCGCGATCGCGTTCCTGCTCCCGCTGTCCGGCATGCCCCCGCACCCTGCCGCGGGCCAGGCTTCCCGCCCGAACATCTTGATCATCCTCACCGACGACCAACGGGCCACCGACACCATGCAGGTCCTGCCCAAGACCCTTCGATGGTTCGCGGACGGAGGCACCACGTTCGGAAACGCCTTCGCCACCACCCCGGTGTGTTGCCCGTCGCGGGCGTCCATCATGACCGGCCGGTTCGCCCACAACACCGGGGTGCTGACGAACCGGGACCAGGCCCTCCTGAACCAGGACTCCACGATCCAGCGATATCTCAACGGCGCCGGCTATCGCACCGCGGTGCTCGGCAAGTTCATCAATGAATGGCCGCTCGACCAGGATCCTCCCCATTTCGATCGGTGGGCGATCATGAATCCGGCCTACGACGACGCCACCTTCAACGTCGACGGGACGGTCGAGCAGATACCCGGGTACACCACCGACGTCATCTCGGACATGGCCGTTGGGCTGCTCGACGACTTCGAGGCGAACGACGCCGACCCGTGGTTCCTGTTCCTCAACCCGTACGCCTCGCACGAGCCGTGGATCCCGGAGAAGGACTACGAGAACGCCGACGTGGGGGCGTGGTCGGGCAACCCCGCGGTGTTCGAGACCGACAAGCGAGACAAACCCGCGTACGTCCGCAGGGCCCGGCACACCCTCGAGCAGGCCCAGCTGGACCGTCAGGGCCAGCTCCGGTCGCTGATGTCAGTCGACGATCTGGTCGACCAGGTCCTCCAGAAGGTCGAGGCGGTCGGAGAGCAGGACACCCTGGCCTTCTTCCTCTCGGACAACGGGTTCTTCTGGTCGGAGCACGGGCTCACCAGCAAGAACCAGGCATACACCCAGTCGATCCAGATCCCCATGTTCATGCGGTGGCCGGGCCGGGTCCAGACAGGGGCCAAGGACGGCCGGCCGGTGGGGAACATCGACGTGGTCCCCACGATCATGGAGGCGACGGGGGTGACCCCGGCGCCGGAGTTTCCGGTTGACGGGAGATCCCTCCTGAACCCGGCCGCCCGCCAGAAGATCCTCGCCGAAGGGTGGCAGACGGGGTCCCGCGGCCCGTGGGCCTCGATCCGGAGCCCCGCGTACCAGTACGTGGAGTACTACCTGAACAACGGCACCACGGTGAAATATCGTGAGTACTACGACCTCGCCGCGGACCCCTGGCAACTGCGCAACCTGTTCGGGGACGGGACCACGAAGAACGATCCCTTCATCGGGGCCCTCCACCAGGAGCTGGCCGCGGCCCGAACGTGCGTCGGGGCATCGTGCAGCTTCTTCCTCGACGAGCCAGACATCCCGCTCCGGTGTCCGGGGAAGGCCAAGCTGTCCGGTCACCACATGGTGGGGTCCCTGGGGAACGATCGGATCCGGGGCACATCGGCCAGAGACGTGATCTGCGGGCGTGGAGGGTCCGACGTGATCCGGGGCAAGGGGAAGGGCGACCGGCTGTTCGGCACGCCCGGCCCCGACGTCATCTATGGCAACGGCGGCAACGACCGCATCTACGGCAAGGGCGGCCATGACCGGTGCGTCGGGGGTCCGGGTTCAGACGTGTTCCGTGGCTGCGAGAAACGCCGCAGCTAGCCCCGACGATCCCAGACGGGGTTGACGGGGCCGATGCCCTCGCCGATCTCCAGGTGGTTCCTGATGGCCTCGGTCACGAAGGCCTTGCCCTTCCGGACGGCAGGACCCAGGTCCTCCCCCCGGGCCAGGTGGGCGGCGATGGCCGAGGACAGCACGCAGCCGGTGCCGTGGGTGTGGGGCGTGTCGATCCGTTCGGCGGACACGGCTTCGATCCCCTGGGAGGTCACCAGCAGGTCGGTGGCCTCGCCACCCTCCAGGTGGCCGCCCTTCACCAGCACCGCTCGGGGACCGAGCTCCAGGATCGCCATACCGGCCCGCTCCATCTCTTCGGGGGTCTGGACCGGGAACCCGGCCAGACCGGCGGCTTCGGGCAGGTTCGGCGTGACCAGGAGGGCCAGAGGGACGATCCGCGTGCGAAGGGCATCGACGGCGTCCTCCTGGAGCAGTGGGTGGCCGTGCTTCGACACGAATACGGGGTCGACCACCAGGTTCGCGAGCCGCACCTCGCGCACGGCCTCCGCCACGGCCTCGATGATGGCCGACGACGCCAGCATCCCGGTCTTGGCCGCGTCGACCCCGATGTCGGTGGCCACCGCTCGCACCTGATCGGCCACGGTGTCCGGCGACAGCTCCTGGTAACCCGTGACTCCCTTGGTGTTCTGCACGGTGACCGCGGTGATCGCGGACATCCCCCACACCCCCAGTGCCTGGAACGTCTTGAGGTCGGCCTGGATCCCCGCGCCGCCGCCGGAGTCCGAGCCCGCGATCGTCAGCGCCCGGGGCACGTCATCGGCCAAAGTGGTCCCAGCCTCTCGGCTCGAGCGGGCTCTCCGACCCGTCGGGGTACGCCGCCACCACGGCCGGTCCCTCGGTGATCTCGCCGATCGCGGTCAACCCCGTGCCGTGTCGCTCGGTGATGGCCTGCGCCGCCCCGCCCATCGCTTTCGGCGGAAGAGTGGCCAGCAGCTCGTAGTCCTCGCCGCCGTGGAGCGCCAGATCGAGCCCGGTCGCGCCCAATCGCCCCTCGAGCTCCTCCAGGGCGGGGTGGATCGGGACGTCCGCCAGGCGGACCCGTGCTCCCACCTCGCTCTCCTCACACACCCGGGCTAGGTCCAGGGCCAGCCCGTCGGACAGGTCGATCATCGCCGTGGCCCCGGCCCGGGCCAGCGCGTGGCCCTCGCCGACCCGAGCCACCGGACGCTCGTGCAGGCCCAGGAGAGCCCGTCCCGCGTCGGTCGATAGCAGCTCACGCTGCTCCTCGGCCTGCGCCCGGGCCACTCGCAGCCCCGCGGCCGACCCGCCCAGGGAGCCGGTGACCACCAGGACGTCCCCGGGGTGCGCACCGGCGCGGGTCACCGCCTTGCCCTTGGGGACCTCTCCGTACACCGTCACCGCGATCACCGCCTGATCGCCGCCGCTGGTATCCCCGCCGACCAGGGCCATCCCGTAGTCGTCGGCTCCTTCCCGCATCCCCCCGTACAGCTCCATGACCCAGGCGGCCTCCACGGAGTCCGGGACCGTGAGGCCGGCGACGGCGTACCGGGGGCTGCCCCCCATGGCCGCGACGTCGGAGACGTTCACCGTGATGGCCTTGTGGCCGAGGTCGTGGGCCGACGTGGCCCCCAGGTCGAAGTGGACCCCCTCGACCAGCAGGTCGGAGGTGAGCACACCCTGGTGCCGCCCCGGCTCCACCACGGCGGCGTCGTCCCCTACCGGCACCACCACGCCCGGGGCATCGCCGGACAGCACCTTGCGGATGGCGCGGACCAGCTCGAGCTCGGTGCGTTCCACGACTTTCCTTCCAGCGAGGAGTTCCACCATAATCCACCCCAGCCGTTCCCAAGAAGGGAGGAATCGTGCCGACGATCAACACGCTGGAGCTCGAGGGCATCTCCGAGAAGTCCTGGGGAGACGCCGCCCGTGAGGCGCTGAAGGAAGCGGCGAAGACGATCCGGAACATCAACCGGCTGGAGGTCCTGTCGACGGGGACCGAGGTCGACGGCAACCAGATCGTCCGGTACCGCACCCAGGTACGGCTGTACTTCCAGGTGGAGACCGACCGCTCCTAGCGGGCCGGGAACCCCCCTGGACTGGGGTACAATCTGACCCCTTCCACGCCCGAAAGGAAGTCGGTGCACGCCAAACGCATCTTCGACAATCCGTCTCCGGCGGACCTCCGGCGGTTCACGGAGGAGATGCCGAACTGCCGGATCACCTCGTTCGACAACGTCAACGTGCAGACTCGGGCGACGTCCCGGAGCGCCGAAAGCACCTTCATCGCCTCCGACGACCCGGAAATCACGTCCGGGAAGACCATCACCCGCGCGGAGTACGAGCGGATCGCCGGGGCCCAGGACGAGCACATCCGGGACCGGGAGATGATCGTGGTGGACGGGTACATCGGGAACGTGGACGGGTTCAAGACCCGGGCGCGGCTCACGGTCGACAAGTCCAACGCCAACATCGCGGGGATGCAGGAGAAGCTCTACTACCCGCGCAAGGGCTCGGCCGGATGGGAACCGGAGGTCCAGGTGATCTACACACCCAACCTGGACGCCCCCGGCTACCCGGACGATCGCATCATCGCCGTGGATCTGGAAAACGGCGTGACCCGGGTGCTCAATTCCGACTACTTCGGGGAGTCGAAGAAGGGTGGCCTGCGGATGTGGAACCGGATCGTCCACGACCGCGGCGGCCTTCCGCTCCACGCCGGGTGCAAGGCCATCCCCGCGATTGGAGAGGAGCGGGTGTTCCTGATCATCGGCCTGTCGGGGACCGGGAAGACCACCACCACGTTCACCACCCAGAACGACTCCCTCCCGGTGCAGGACGACTTCGTGGCGCTCATGCCCGACGGCCACGTGTACGCCACCGAGGACGGGTGCTTCGCCAAGACCTTCTCTCTTGACCCCGACTTCGAGCCCAGCATCCACGCCGCGGTCACCAAGCCCACCGCCTACCTGGAGAACGTGTACCAAGATGAGCGAGGCGTGGTCGACTTCTTCGAGACCTCGTACACCAAGAACGGTCGCGCCGTGTTCGGCCTGGAGGACCTGGGGCGGTTCAAGGACGCCCGGGAGCTGGGCCCGGTGGACTTCCTGCTGATCCTGAACTGGAACGAGAACATCATCCCCGCGGTCGCCCGGCTGGACCGCACCCAAGCCGCGGCGTACTTCATGCTCGGTGAGACCACCGGGACTTCGGCCGGCGGGAAGGCCGAGGAGGGCAAGTTCCTCCGGGTGCCGGGGACCAACCCGTTCTTCCCCTTGCGCCACGAGCAGCAGGGGAACCGGTTCCTCGAGCTCCTCGACGGCCACCCCATGGAGGTATTCCTGATGAACACCGGCAGGGTCGGAGGGCGCGAGGGCGACGAGCGGTCGAAGAAGGTGAAGATCCCCCACTCCTCGGCGATCGTGAAGGCCATCGCCGAGGGGACGATCACCTGGGACTCGGACCCGGACTTCGGCTACGAGGTGGCCGCCGCGATCCCGGGGATCGACGACCCCGAGCTTCTCCAGCCGCGGCGTCTGTACGAGCGCCAGGGCCGGATGCCCGAGTACGAGGCCCTGGTGGAGCGGTTCAAGGCCGAACGGGTGGCGTTCCTGGAGGGGTTTCCCGGCCTCGAGCCGGAGATCATCAAGGCGGTCGGGTAGCCGGCGAGCCGGCTCAGGCCGGACGGCGTTCGGGCCGGCGGGTCAGCACGCGGCGGACCTTCCTTCGTTGATCCCTGCCGCGCCGGGCGCGAGGCTCCTCCGCGACGCGTGTGCGGACGTCCAGCGCCTCGCTCCAGAACTCCCTGGCCACGCCGTTCATACCTTCTCTATCGGACGCCGGCGAAATAGACATGAGTCTTGATGTCCGAAAATGCCCCGAAGTCGCCGGCCGGGGAACCCTGAGGTCGCTACCTGCGGACCAGAAGGACCGCGGTCATCAGCCGGAGGCCGGCGAAACCGATCGTAACCAGCGCGACGAACCGGATCGATACGAGCTCCGGGAGCAGGCCGTACAGCAGGAATGCTCCCGCCAGCGACAGCCAGAACAGCGACCTGGCCGCTTCGTGCAAGGCAATCAACCAACGGGCCCGGGCATTTTCCCCTGCAACGGGGCTGCGGAGCGAGCGGATCGCCGTGACCACGCCGATCAGCAGGAACAGGCCGGCAATGACGTACTCGAGCTTCACGTCGCGGCTCGCTCCAGGAGCTCCACGACCTCCTGGTCGGACGTCTGGGGGAACCGCTTGTACCACTGGCCCACCGCGAAGAACGGCTCCGGCATGGCCATGCACACCACCTCGTCCGCCTCCTTCGACAGCCGGGCCACCGCTTCCCGAGGGGCGACGGGGATCGCCAGCACCACGCGCGAGGCGCCCTGGGCCCTGGCCCACCTGAGTGCGGCCGCCGCCGTGCCTCCGGTGGCCACCCCGTCGTCCACGACCACCACGACCTTCCCGGCGACCTGAACCGGCGGGCGACCCCGCCGGTAGGCCTCGGTCCGCCGGCGGATCTCCTCTTCTTGCTCCGCGATCTCCTGCTCCAGATACTCCTCCGAGACTCCCAGGTGCCGGATCATGGCCTCATCGAGCACCCTGACCCCCGGGGCGATCGCCCCCAACCCAAGCTCCGGGTTGAACGGGGCCCGGACCTTCCGAGGGATCACCACGTCGAGAGGCCACCCCCGGCGCGAGGCGACCTCGGCGGCCGCCTCCACCCCCCCACGAGGGATGCCCAGCACCACGACGTCCTCGCCGGCCAGGTGGTCCAGGGCGGCCGCCAGGCGGACCCCTGCGTCCACCCGGTCTTCGAGCATCACCGTTGCTCCTCCTCGGCCTCCCGGCGAGCCTGCTCCTCTCGGCGCTTCCTGCGGCGGTCGGGGATGGTTCGCCCGGGCTTGGGCACCGGCTTGCGGACCCGGCGATACGCGTCGAGGGGCTCGTCGGGTTTGCGCTTCCTGGGCACCCTTCGATTATCCCCGCTTGCCGCGCGACGAGGGCCCTCCGTAGAATGTGGGCTCGCACCCCAGGGAGGTGAGGCGTGGTTCAGGCTTACATCCTGATCCAGACCGAGGTCGGCAAGGCGGCTCAGGTGGCCAAGGAGGTCGCCGACATCAAGGGAGTCGCTTCAGCGGAGGACGTCACCGGGCCCTACGACGTGATCGTGCGCGCCGAGGCCAAGAACGTCGACGACCTCGGCAAGCTCGTGGTGGCCAAGATCCAAGCCGTGGAGGGCATCACCCGGACCCTCACCTGCCCGGTGGTCCACCTGTAAGGTCGGGGTTCTCTTCGAGCGACCGCTTCATCTCGAAGGCCTGCTGGGCGACGTCCCCGACCATCTTCGGAGGGCATCCCTTCACCAGATAGGCGTACACGCCGCCGTCGGCGGCGCCCTCCTTGAGCGCTGGATCCTCGTAGGCGGTGAGGATCACCACCTGCACGAAGGCGTCCTGTTCCTTGATCAACCGGGCGGCTTCCAGGCCCCCCATCACCGGCATCCGGAGGTCCATGAGCACAACGTCCGGCCCCCGGTCCAGCATCTCCACCCCCTCGTGGCCATTCCGGGCCTCGCCCACCACGTCGAACCCCGTGTCCGTCAGCAGGTCGCGGAGTGTCGCCCGGAGACGGTCGTCGTCCTCCACCAGCAGGACCCGGGCCGACTGGGGCTCGGTCATCCGTTCCCTCCACCCGGAAGCCGGGCCCGAGTGGTGGTTCCCTGCCCCAGGCGTGAAGTGACCTCCCAGTCCCCGCCGGCCATCCGAACCTGTTCCCGCATGGCCACCAACCCGAAGCGCTCGCCGTTGAGCGGCCGTTCGGTATCGAATCCCACGCCGTCGTCGCTGACGGCCAGTTCGACCGTGCCGTTCTGTCCTCGAAGCTCCAGGCGAACCCTCGAAGCCCGGGCGTGCTTGGCCACGTTGGTCAGGGCTTCCTGGGCCACCCGGTACAGGACGGTCTCCACCTCTCGGTCGGGCCTGGCGGCCAGCTCGGCGGCCAGCTCGGCGTCGACCCCCGACCGCGACCGAAACGCCGCCACCTGATCCCGGAGGGCGCCCTCGAGCCCCTGCTCGTCGAGGGCAGGAGGCCGGAGCGAGGACATCAAGTGCCGCAGGGTCTGGATCTCCTCGGAAAGTGCCTGCTGGGTCTCGTCGAGCGCGGTCTCCATCCCCGTCACGTCGCCCCGGCCCAGCCGCATGCGCCCCAGCTCCAGCCCGTACCCCACCGACGACAGCCGCTGGATGGGCCCGTCGTGCAATTCGACGGCGACCCGGGTCCGCTCGTCCTCTCCAGCCCGGAGGGTCCGCTCGAGGAGGCGCTTCCGTTGCTCCTCAAGGCGGCTCAGGAGGGCCGACTTGTGGGCCGCCTCCTTGACCAGCAGGCGCATCCGGGCCACCACCAAGAGGAACAGGACCACCGAGACCGTCAGAAAGAGGTACGCGTGTTCGTACTCGCCCTTGGACAGCTCGAAGGCCATCACCATCGGTGCCAGCAGCGTGGCGGCGGTGAGGAGAACCAGCCGGACCTTGGTGAGTCGGGCCGGAGGCTCCGGCGATGGCTGGGACAGGGTACGCATGGAAGGGTGGAGGGCCGCCCCGGCGACAAGCAGGTAGAACACGATCCATCCGGCATCCACGGGATGGCCGCTGACATAGGTGCCCTCCAGCACCAGGACCGCGTAGACGGTGTCGGCGGCCAGATTGGCCACGATCGCCGCCACCAGGAACGCGTAGGCGGGGGTCCGGCTCCACACCCCCACTGCCAGCCGGACCAGCACGGCCACCAGGAGGACGTCGGCCAGCGGATACGCGAGGGAAACCGCCCGCTCCACCAGGCCCAGCGAGGCGTCGGTGGCGTAGGGCTCGATCAGGGGGTCCCAGGCCAGCACCGCCACGCCCGTGGTGAGGATGGCCGTCTCCACCAGCCGGGCGTGGTCCTGGGCCCGGGAGGCCGGCCGGCGAAGCCACAGCAGGCCCACCGCCAGGAACGGGTATCCGCTCAGGTACAGGACGTCGGCCACGGAGGGGAATGGCTCGGCCCCCACCAGGTCGTAGACGACCCAGAGGACGTCACCCAGGACCAGCAGCAGGACCCCCAGGGCCAGCAGGTACCAGGAGCTCGCCGGGCGGGCCTGTTGAACCGGATCCCAAGGACGATCCCGGCCACCCCGGTGAGCCCGATGACCTCGTAGAACAACGACTGGGCCGTGTACAGGGGGCCCAAGGCGAAGTAGGCCACGGCCATGAGGAGGCCCAGGCCCGAGAACCACTTCCAGGCGTGGCGATGGTTCACCTCGAATAAGCATCGGCGAACGGAAGCCGGGTGTTGAGCCGGCCGGTTTGGGGGGTTAGGCCCCCCGGCCGGGGGGCAGGGTCCGGCCCCTCCTGGCCTCCAGGTGGTGGCGCTCCACGGCCAGATCGACCAGCCGGTCGACGAGCTCCCGGTACGCGAGCCCCGACGCCTCCCACAGATTGGGGTACATGGAGATGTGGGTGAACCCGGGGATCGTGTTGATCTCGTTCACGGCGAGGTCCCCGGAGGGCAGCAGGAACAGGTCCACCCGGGCCATCCCGGCGGCGTCGATGGCCCGGAACGCGGCTACCGCCATGCGCTGGGCCTCCTCCAGGGTCTCGGGGGGGATGTCCGCGGGGATGACCAGCTCCGCTCCGTGCTCGTCGAGATACTTGGCCTCGTAGTCGTAGAACTCGTGCCCCTTGGGGATGATCTCGCCGGCCACCGAGGCCACCGGCTCGTCGTTCCCCAGGACCGAGAGCTCGAGCTCCCGGGCGTCGTCCATCGAACGTTCGACGACCGCCTTGCGCCCGTACCGGAACGCCTCCTCCATGGCCCGGGCCAGGTGCTCCGGCTCGTGGACCTTGGTGATCCCCACGGAAGACCCCAGCGTGGCGGGTTTGACGAATACCGGGTACCCGAGGTCGGCGGCCAGAGCCTGCACGGAGTCGGGATCGTCCCTCCAGTCGCGCTCGTGCACCACGACGTGCGGAGCGACCCGCAGGCCGGAGGCCCGGAACAGGGTCTTCTGCACGGCCTTGTCCATCCCCACCGCAGAGGCCAGGACCCCGGCCCCCACGTAGGGGATGCCGGCCAGCTCCAGCAGGCCCTGGATGGTCCCGTCTTCTCCGAAGGGGCCGTGAAGCACCGGGAACACCACGTCCAACGGCTCCCGATCTCCGGCGTCGGTGACCAGCTCACGAGATCCCGGTTTGGCCAGGGCCACCTCACCGCCCGCGCCGGCGGACACCGATGGGAGCTCGCCCGTCCCGGCCAGCTCCGGGACTCCGGGCATCAGATGCCACCGGCCTTCCTTGTCGATGCCCACGGCGACCACGTCGTATCTCTCCGGGTCCAGCGCTTCGATCACGGACCTCGCGGAAACCACGGAGACCTCGTGCTCCGCGGAGCGGCCGCCGAACACCACGGCCACGCGAACCTTTCGACTCACGCTTTCTCCAGAGCGCGCTCGAAGTCCTCGAGCAGGTCCTCGGGGTCCTCGATGCCCACCGACACCCGGACCAGGCCGTCGGTGATCCCCACCGCCTCTCGCTCCTCCCGGGTGAGCTGGGTATGCGTCACCGATGCCGCGTGGGTCACGATGGTCCGTACCCCGCCGAGGCTGGCCCCCACCAGGGGGATCTCCAGGGCCTCCTGGAACCGCTGGCCGGCCTCCAGGCCCTCGGCCAGGTCGAACGCCAGCATCCCCGACCACCCGCGGAGGATCCGCCGGGCGACGTCGTGGTCCGGGTGCGAAGGAAGGCCCGGGTACCACACGTGAGCCACCTTCGGGTGCCCCTCGAGCATCTCCGCCACCAGCATGGCGTTTGCGCAGTGACGATCCATCCGCAGGGCCAGCGTCTGGATCCCCCGCATGGTGAGCCACGACTCGAACGGGTTGCCCACGCCGCCGAGGTCGATGGACAGCTCCCGGACCTCGCGCATCAGCTCGACGCTCCCCGCCGAGATGCCTCCGGTGAGGTCCAGGTGGCCGCCGAGATACTTGGTGCTCGAGTGGGCCACCACGTCTGCTCCCAGGGCCAGCGGGTTGCACAGATACGGGCTGGCGAACGTGTTGTCCACGATCAGACGCACCCCCCGCTCTCGGCACACCCGCCCCAGCTCCTCCAGGTCCGTGACGGGCGTCGTGGGGTTGCCGATCGTCTCCACGTAGCAGGCCACGGTCTCCGGTCGGAACGCCTGAACGAGGTCGTCCGCACGGTGCGACGGAGCCAAGGTGGTCTGGATGCCCCACCGGGGCAGGATCCTGGTCATCAGAGAGAACGTCCCCCCGTAGAGGCGCGGTGTGGAGACCACGTGTTCCCCCGCCTCGGTGAGGGCGGCCAACGTGGTGGTGATGGCCGCCATGCCGGAGGCGAACGAGACGGCCCGTTCCCCACCCTCCAGTCCGGCCACCATCCGCTCCAGCGCGTCACGGGTGGGGTTGTGCCACCGGGTGTACACGAAGCCCGCGTCCTTGCCCCGGCGGATCGTTTCGGCCAGGACCTCCGGGTCCTCGAACCCGTAGGTAGCGCTCTGGTAGATGGGGACCGAGGCCGGCTGGGCCTCGCCCAGGTCGACCCGGGGCCGGAGGGCGCGGCTGGTGAACCCTTGTTCGTGCTCGGCCATCGGGGGAAGGGTACCCCAGAGAATGTCGAGAGAGCAGGTGGTTTCTGACGCGTCGCTCGCCGTCAGGAGACCAATCGACAGCCCTACCCGCGGATGGGCTCCCCCGCCGTGGAGACCACGAACCACACGTCGCCGATCCCTTGACCGTTGGTCTCCCCCGGCTCCGCATCATCGGCGAAGTAGTAGAGCGGCATCTCGTTGTAGGTCACCTGGAGAGCGCCATCCTGGCGCTCCGTGGTCCCCAGCAGCGAGGCGTCCGCGCCCTCACCGGCCTGGGGATCGTCCTCCGTCTCCAGGGCGGGCCAGGTCTGGGCGCAGTCCTCATAGCAGGTGCTCTCTCCCCCGGAATCGTTCAGGAACACGTACAGCGTTCGCCCATCCTCATCGGTGAGGATGGTCCCCAGGTCGGACTCGGTGGTGTCGACGGTGACGCCTGCCTCCGGCGGGGCCGGGCTCGCCGGTTCGGGTGAGATCGCCTCCGGCGGGGCGGGAGTATCCTCCTGTCCGCACGCCGCGCCGAAAACAGCCAAGCACAGAACCACGATCATCGTTCTCACGGGGCACCTCCGCGCTCGTCTCTACTTCGAATACGATCGAGTCCCCTTCTGGGTTCGTTCCCCGAAGCGATGGCAGACTGAGGTCATGCCCTCCCGGACCCCCATCGGCTCTGTTGGGCGCCGGCATGTTGCTCTTCGCCGTCGCCTGTGACTCGCCGTCCCCAGCGGGGCCCAAGCCACGGTCGAAGAGGAGCCAACCGCTAGGGGCTCGCCGGCTCCTCGCCCGCAGCCCTCGTTCACCGAGTATCCGGTCCCAGTGGGAAGCCGCCCTCACGATGTCGCCCCCGCCTCGGACGGCGGGGTCTGGTACACGGCCCAGGGCTCCGGAGAGCTGGGGCGCCTCCACCCCCCCACCGGACGAACGCGCCACATCCCGCTCGGCGAGGGTTCGGCGCCCCACGGGGTCATCGTGGGGCCCGACAACGCTCCATGGATCACGGATGGGGGCCGGGGCCAGGAGGAGACCATCACCACGCTAGTGGTGAACCCGCGGCGCGCCCAGCCGAAGCTGGCGCCCGAACTTCTCTCAACCGGGTCAGTCCCAGGCCGGGGCATGGACGACGCAACCTAGTCGACGAGGCGACCGAGTTCCCTCAAGCCCTGCTCGTTCCGCCAGGCCCACGACCGGAAGTCTTCTACCGGACCCCGCCGTCAGAGTGTGGGATTTTCCGCGCCTCTGGCGACCGATTGGAACTTACTAGCGCACCTCGTCTATGCTCCGGCACAGGTGGGGTGGGAATCGTTTCAGCCTGCTCCGGACTTCATCAGCGTAGTCATCGATAGGCGTCACCCAGAATCCGGTCGCAGGTAGCACGCGCCACCGGAAGATACCGGTCAGTAGGTTTGAGTAACGCCTCAGGTCCACTTGCCCCCGAGAGAACCAGCCTTCTGGCTTTCCGGCCAGAGAATGTCGACGAAACAGGTGCCTGGGGGCGGACGATGTCTACGCGAGGCTTCCGTCCTTGGAGCTGGCCACCAGACCCCGATCTTGGCAGGCGCCGACCTCCTTGTGGTGACTAGCAGGTGAGGTGTAGAGCCGCCGCGGTGCGGGCGGGGTCCGCGGCCCCGTATCGGCGGACGGCCTCCTCGGTCCGGAGGACCTCCACCTCGACCCCCCGGTCACGGAGCGCCTTCAGCGTCCCAGGGTCCGGCTCCATCTGCCCTGCCGCGCCCGTGCCGACCACAAGCAGCTCTGGGAGCTCGTCCACGACTTCCCCGAGGTCGTCGAGCACCAGGGCGTGCCCGTCCTTCCTCCACCAGTTCCGGATCACCCTGCTCGGGAGGACGATGACGTCTCGGGTCTCCTCCCGCCCGTCCACGATTACGCGCCCGAACCGGTAGCCCTCCAGCCGCGCCATCGTTCCCCCAGTATCGTCCTGCGGAGCCCTTACCGTCGATCAGCGGCTTCTCCCACTGACGAATCTCTCTGGGCTCCTACGAGGCGGCGAAGGACGACGGCGGCGGCACCCAGAACTCCGCCCAAGTCTGTCTCCCTCGTTGTCGAATTGAGACGTGGAAGGCGACGAAAGGGGCGACCGAGATGCAGCAGGCGCCTGTGAGGGATCCGATCAGCGAAGGCTGGATGCAGAAGGGAGCGCCGGTTGATCACCTGGGGCGCTACACGGCTTCCTGCCCTCGATGCCAGCAGGAGACGATCCAGGACGAATACAGGGCAATCATGGGGAACTACGGGGGGTTCGGCTCGCCGTGGTTCGTTCGTGCCTTCCTCAAGAGGCAGAGCACTCGGGGAAAGGTCGGCAAGCGGTTGTTGTCAACGGTTGAAAACTGACCCCCTGGGGACGGTCGAAAACTGACCCCCTACCCGACGGGTTCAGCCGTAGGCCTCACCATCCTTCCCAGGTCACGGTCCTTGAGCCGGTAGCTGTCGCCCCG
>JBOGVS010000053.1:0-14073 GCA_050692555.1 Actinomycetota bacterium | reverse complement strand
ATGAGCGATCCGCTCGTCGATGGCTTCGGCCGGGTGGCCACCGACCTCAGGGTCTCCCTCACCGACAAGTGCAACTTCCGGTGCACGTACTGCATGCCCGCCGAGGGGCTCCCCTGGCTCCCCCGGCAGGACGTCCTGACCGCCTCAGAGATCGAGCGAATCGTGCGACTCCTTGTGGGCCTGGGCATCCGGGAGGTGAAGTTGACCGGTGGCGAGCCCACCGTTCGACCCGAGCTTCCGGAGATCGTGCGGAGGGTCCGGGCCACCTTATCGTCGCTGGACATCTCACTGACCACGAACGGCTATCTGCTGGACCGCCTGGCCACGACGCTCAAGGACGCGGGGCTGGACCGGGTCACGGTCTCCTGCGACTCGCTGCTCCGGCACCGATTCGCCGAGATGACTCGGCGCGACGCCCTGGACCGGGTCCTGGCGGGCCTTCGGGCCGCGCGAGAGGCGGGGCTGGACCCGGTCAAGGTGAATTGCGTGGTGATCGGGGGCGTGAACGACGACGAGGTCGTGGGGTTCGCCCGCCTGTCCCGGCACGCGGCGGTGGAGGTCAGGTTCATCGAGTACATGCCCCTCGACGCCGAAGAGCGGTGGCAGCCCTCAAAGGTGGTCCCCTCTAGGTCGCTCCGGGAACGGATCGAGCAGGAGTTTCCTCTGGTGCCGGCGAACGGCCACGTCCAGCCGGCGTCGTCGTTCCGGTTCGCCGACGGCGCCCCCGGCGGCGTCGGGTTCGTCTCCTCGGTGAGCGAGCCGTTCTGCGAGTCGTGCAACCGCATCCGGATCACCGCCGACGGCCAGTTTCGTTCATGCCTGTTCGCGGTGGAGGAGACCGACCTCCGCGGGCCCCTCCGTGAGGGCGCCTCCGACGACGATCTCGAAGCCCTGATCCGCGCCGCGGTGGGAGCGAAGTGGGCGGGGCACCACATCGGCCGGAAGGACTTCGTCCGCCCCGGCCGGAGCATGTCCCAGATCGGTGGCTGACCGGACGGCCGCACGACCCCGGGTGTTTGGGCTCGGGCTGGGGGAGGCCACCGGCGCGATGGCCGACCTGGGGGTCATGGTCCCGCTGGCGGCATCGCTGGTCCTGGTGAACGGGCTCGATCCCGGCGCCGTCATGGTCGGGGCCGGGCTCCTGGTTCTCTTGGCCGGCCTGGTGTTTCGGGTGCCGTTCCCCGTCCAGCCCCTGAAGGCGCTCGCGGCCGTGGCCGTGGCCGAGGGTCTCTCGCCGGACGTCATCCACGCGGCGGGGCTGGAGATCGCGGTGTTCTTGTTGCTGCTGTCGGTCGGCCGGGTGGCGGATCTCCTGGCCCGGCTGTTCACCAAGCCCGTCGTTCGCGCCCTCCAGTTCGGGGTGGGTGCCCTGCTGGTGGTGGCCGCGGCTCGCCTGGCCCTCGAGCCTCCTGGAGTGTTCGCCGGCGTCCCCGCGTCGCCGTGGCCGGTAGTCCTGGCCCTGGCCGCGTTCGTATGGGTGACGTGGGCTGCTCGCGGAGGCCGGTACGGCGCGGCCCTGGCCCTGATGGCTGGGGGCATCCTGGCGGCATGGCTGGTGGCCCATCCGTCCTTTGGGGGCCCGGAGCTGCGATTCCCGCGCCTCGAGCTCCCGCCACCGTCGGCGTTCAGCTCGGCGTTCTTGCTGCTGGTGGTTCCCCAGCTTCCTCTGACGTTCGGCAACGCGGTGGTCGCGGTGTCGGACCTGGCCCGCGACTATTTCGGCGATCGAGCCCGCCGTGTCACGCCGACGTCGGTGTGCCTGTCCTGTGGCGCCGGCAACGTGGTGGCCGCGGTGATCGGGGGGATGCCCATGTGCCACGGGGCTGGGGGCCTCACCGCGCACGTTCGCCTGGGCGCCCGAACGGCGGGCATGAACGTCCTGCTGGGGGGAGCCTTCCTGGTGCTCGGGTTGTTGTTCGCTTCCCAGGTGCCCCTGGTCCTCGCCGTCTTGCCGGTGTGGGCCCTGGCGGCCTTCCTGGCGTACGCGGGCCTGCGCCATGCCTGGCTGGTGGCCGACCTCCGGGGCTGGCCGATGGTCCTCGCGGTGTCCACCGGAGCGATCGGGGCGGCCATGGGCAACCTGGCCGTCACCGCCGGCGCCGCCCTGCTGATGGTGCACGGCGGGAGGCTGCTCGTCCGCGTGACTCAGCCCGCGGGGAACGGGCCCCGCGGCCCGGGGTCGTACGCCACCAGCTCGAACACGTCCTCGTAGGCCACCACCACGTCTCCGGCCACCCACAACGGCCGGCTCCATCCACTCGGCAGGGCCGTGTACGTCCACCGGACCGCTGAGAATCGCCCTACCGGAGTTTCGACTTCCTCCAGGCCTTCAAGCTCGTAGCGCTGGCCCATCCGGACCGGCTCCAGGGTGAACGGCTCCACGTACAGCACCTCGATCTCCCAGTTCCTCAGGGGGTCCGCTCGCCGGGTGATGTCAGCCCCGGACTGATCCGGGCGAGCTACCCCCCCGAACCCCCCGCTCTCTCCAAGGCGGTTGGCGGTGGCCGCGTTGAACGCCGGGGACAGGTAGTCGACATCGTCGGCCGGATCGAGCTCCAGCGGCTCGCCGTCCCGGGTCCCGATCCATCGCTGCGCTCCGGCTCCCAGAACCAGGTCGTGGTCACCGGTGTCGACCCGGACCCGGACGAACCGCCACTCCCCGTCCACCACCAGGTCCACGGTCTCGCGATGGGGCTGGGGGACCTTCGTTTCGATCGTGGAGAAGTATCGCCACCCCGCCGGTCCCGGCGCGCACCGGAACTCCTCGGTGCCCATGGGGTTTCCCTTCCCGTCCATGACCGTGTACCGCCCGGTGGGCATCAGGTCCGCCCGCGATACCGGGTCAGCAGCAGTCCCAGGCCGACCAGGGCCACGACCGAGCCCGCCAGGAACGTGGCTCCGTAGCCGCCGGCCTTGGCCACGAACCCCAGGGCCGCGGGTCCCAGTCCGAACCCGATGTCCACGAACGCGGTGAACGTGGCCACCACGGCGCCGCGCTCCCGAGGTGGCGCCCCCTGCAACGCCAGGGCCATCAACGCCGGGAACGCCAGGGCCTGGCCCACCGCGAACACCGCGGTGCCCACGAACAGGCCGACGACCGTGCCCCACAGGCCCATCGCCACGAGCCCGGCAGCCGACACCGCCAGGGAGAACCGGGCCACCCGTACCGGTCCGAACACATCGGGGATCCGGGCCCCGAACAGCCGGATCAGCACGATCGTGCCGGAGAACAGCATGAACACGAACCTCGATCCCCCCAGCCCCAGGTCGCGGGCGAACAGCGGCACGAACGCGAAGAAGCCGGCGGCTCCCCAGATGCTCAGGAGCAGCGTGGTGCCCGGCAGCAGCGCCCTTCGGTGTACCAGCGAGGGAACGGTGTCCTCCTCGGCCGAGGTTATCGACGGGGTCCGAACGGCTAGGGCCAGGCCGCCGGACACCAGGCCGAACCCCGCGGCGATCAGCCACACGAGCGAGAACCCGCCGCTGTGGACGGCCAGCTCCCCGATCAACGGCCCGATGGCGATCCCGGTCCACAGGGCCAATGAGAAGAAGCTGATGGCTTCGCCACGCCGCTCGTCCGGGGCCATGTCGGCGATGGCGCTGGCCGCGCCGGTGAACACGAACGCTTCCCCGACCCCCGTCAGCAGCCGCATGACCACCAACAGGGGCACGGTGTCCGCCAAGAGGTATCCGGCTACGGAGGCGGCAAAGATCGCCGAGCCCAGCACCATCGGAAACCGCCGTCCCCGCCGGTCGGCCAGCCGTCCCGCCCACGGCCGGATCAGGAGCGCGGTGACGCTGAATGCGCCCACGCTGAGCCCAACGGCCACGTCGTCCCCGCCGAGCGGTCCCCGCACGTACACCGGGAGGACCGGGAACACCGCGCTCTCACCCAGGAAGTAGGCCAGCGTGGCCACCCCGACCACTACGAACGACGGCGTGACCAGTCGAGGGCGGGAGACGGAGGGATCCCGGGACACGGCGGCCGAGTGTATCGCGGGGACCTCAGGTGGTCAGGTGACCGGGAACGGCCACTGCCACCACCACGGGGCGGCCGAGAGCTCCACCCGGTCGACCCACTTCACCCACCAGAACCCCCGCCGGCCGGGAGCCACGATGCGGACGGGGAACCCGTGGCCGGGGTCGAGGGGGCGGCCCTCTGCCCGGGTGGCCAGCAGAAGCCCGGTCACGTCGCGGGCCGGGAACCGGCGTGGGTACCCGGTCACCGAACGCACCGAGACGCTTCGGCTCTCGGCGAGGTCGGGCAGGAGGCGGGAGAGCCACACGCCCTCCCAGTCCTGCTCGGCGTACCACCCTCCCGTGCAGTCGATCGTGGACCGCACCCGATCCCCATAGGATGCAAGCTCCTCGTACGTCCAGGCCCGCTCCCCCTCCGGCGTGGCCACGGTCAGCCTCCAGGTCGCCGTATCGATCTGCGGCACCGCGTCGTTGAGCCACTGGGTGACCGGCATGGCCGGTGGATCGTGGGATCCGCGTTCGAACGAGCCGGTGAACCGGCGCTCGGCTCCCGGGAGCGAGGTCAGCCACACCACGCCTTCCGCGGCTCCGTAGGCCAGCCCCGCTCCGCCCAGGAGGGTGCCCGCCCGCAACACGTTCCGCCGGCTGAGGTCGGTCCGACGAGGCCGGATCCGGCTTCCCACTACGTGCCACACGGCAAACGGCACCGAGACCAGGGCCGCGCCCACGTGGATCTGCATGGAGGTGACCGGCCCGAGCTCGACGGCGATCCCAGAGGCGTGGAGGATGCCGAACACCACGGCCACGGCGACCAGAATGGCCAGCACGACCGAGACCATCGAGCCCCGCCGGCGCCTGCGGAGTCCCCGGCGAGCGATCACCGACTTCCACGGCGCCAGGAGGACCAGGGCCAGGCCGGCCACTCCGTGCAGCAGCACCACCCACCGGGCCCACGACGTGCCGATCCCGTACGCCAGGGCCCCGGTCAAGAGGGCCGCGGCCAGGAGCACCATGAGCGCCAGGTTCGTGCGGCGCCCGGCCATGGATCGAGCGTACTGCCCGGAAGCGCGTTTCGCGGGCCCGAGCGTATCCTGGCGTCCATGGCCAACGAACGCCCCGCCGGGCCGGGCGACGTGTGGGACATGATCCGCCGGGCTGACGACCTGGTGAAGTACGCGCCCAACCGCGATCGCGACACGGCCCGCGCCCAGGCACGCGACCAGCTCCAACGCGCGGCGGCTGCCGCGGAGGCCCTCGAAGATCGGAAGGCAGGCGATGCGTTGGCCGAACAGGTCAGGATCCGCCTGTCGGACCTGGAGAACGCCTGATGTTCCGGCCCAAGGCCGCCACCGACGAGGCCAAACGGATCCCACCCGGCCAGCACCTCACTCGCGGGTGGCCGGTCCTCCACGCCGAGACCATCCCCCGGTTCGATCCCCAGACCTGGCGGTTCCGGGCCTCCGGAGCGGTGGAGGAAGAGATGGAGTGGACGTGGGATGAGTTCCGCGGACTCCCGGCCGAGCAGATCACCACGGACTTCCATTGCGTCACCGGTTGGTCCAAGCTGGACAACGAGTGGGAGGGTGCGCCGTTCCGGGAGGTCGCCGGCCGGGTCCGGCCGCTCCCCGAGGCAAGTCACTGCCTGATATCCGCTCCTTCCGGCTACATGGCCAACACGCCACTGGACGTCCTGATGGACGACGACGTCCTGTTCGCCTGGGCCCACAACGGGGAGCCGCTGGAACCGAAGCACGGCGGACCGCTGCGGCTGGTGGTTCCGAAACGATACGGCTGGAAGAGCGTGAAGTGGGCGGTCGGACTCAAGTTCTCCGACCGGGACGTCCGGGGCTTCTGGGAAGAGCGGGGCTACCACAACAACGCCGAGCCCTGGGCCGAGGAGCGGTACTCCTGGCAGGAGGGCAGGTGAGCCCGGCGATCCTGGTGGCCACCGCGGATGGCCTGCGGGGCCCGGACGGCTCGGCCGCTGGGCTGGAGGGCCGGGACGTCGTGGCGCTCTCGGAGCCCTGGGCCATCGCCGACGGACGGATGCTGGTGCGAGAGTCAGACGGAGGGTGGAACGACGTCGCCGGCATCGACGGCCTCACCGGCCGGTCCGTGCTGACCAGGGGCGACGACGAGGTGTTGGTGGGGACCTCCAAGGCCCGGCTCCTCCGCCTCGAAGGCGAGAGTCTCACGCCGGTCCCCGGGTTCGACGAAGCTCCCGGTCGAGACACCTGGTTCACCCCGTGGGGAGGCCCCCCGGACACCCGATCGATGTCGCGCTCCACCGACGGCACCGTGTACGCCAACGTGCACGTCGGGGGGATCCTTCGCTCCTCGGACGAGGAGCGTTGGGGACCGACGATCGAGGTCGAATCCGACGTCCACCAGGTCCTGGCCCATCCGAACGACCCGGCCGTGGTCCTCGCTGCCTGCGCCTACGGGCTGGCGATCTCCGGGGACCAGGGGGAGACTTGGCGGACCGACGCGGACGGGCTTCACGGCAGGTACTGCCGGGCGGTGGCCGTGGCCGGCGAGGACGTGCTGGTCAGCGCATCGACGGGCCCCTTCACGGACCGAGCCGCGGTGTACCGGAGACCGCTCGACACCTCGGGCCCGTTCGAGCGGTGCACCGAGGGACTCCCCGAGTGGTTCCCGTCGAACGTCGATAGCGGATGCCTGGCGGCCTCCGGCGCCGAGGTCGTGCTGGGATCCGGCGAAGGCGAGGTGTACAGGTCGAACGATGGGGGACGAACCTGGGAGCGGACGGCCACCGGGCTCCCGGCGATCCGTGCGGTTCTTGCCTCAAGGCGAACCGCATAGGCGCGACCGGCCCGTCCCAGCACCCAAGGTAGCCCTCCACGAGGGGATTGCCTGCCGGTCGATCTGCCTGGGAGAATGGCGCCACGTTGACCGACGCGCCCCGCACCGTGAACCGGAACCACTCGCCGCGCCCGTACCTCGTTCTCCTGGCAGCGCTTGGGGTCGTGCTGCTTCTGACTTCGTGTGCGGCAGGCCCAAATCCTGCCGCGGCAACCGGGGAAGATCCGGCCGGCTTCTGGCTTGGTCTTTGGCACGGCATCATCATTCTCGTCACGTTCGTGATCTCCCTTTTCACGAACGACGTGAGCGTCTACGAGGTAGCGAACAACGGGAACTGGTACGACTTCGGGTACGTCCTCGGCCTGTTGATAGTCCTGGGTGGATCGGGCGGGGGAGCCTCCCGCGCCAGGAAGCGCGGATAGGGCACCGGGCACTCACGCGGGCGGCCGGCCCGGCTTCAGTGCCCGGAGGATGCGGTCCCGAACCTCCTCGATGCTGCCGAGGCCGTCCACCTCGATCAGCAGGGACCGGTCCCGATAGTCGGACAGCATGGGAGTGGTCTCCCGTCGATACACCACAAGTCGCTCGGCGATGACCGCGGGCCGGTCGTCGGGGCGGGCCCGCAGCGGAAGACCGTCCACGTCGCACCGGTCCGCCACCTCCGGGGGGTCGCTCTCCACGTGGTACGGATGTCCCGCGGGACACACCCGCCGGCCTCCAAGCCGCCTGACGACCTCCTCTTCTGGCACCACGAGGAGGACCACCCGCTCGACCTTCCGGTCCCCCAGGATCCCGTCGAGCAGAAGCGCCTGGCCGTGGGTCCTGGGGAAGCCGTCGAGGACGAACCCGACGGCCGCCGCGCTGTCTTCGAGCCGACCGGCCAGCACCGCCGTGACCAGCTCGTCCGGCACCAGATCCCCCGCCTCCAGGAATCGCTGTACCCGCAGGCCCAGCGGTGTGGCGCCGGCAACCTCGTCCCGGAGCGCATCTCCGGTGGAGATGTGCAGGACCCGGAGACGGGCCGCCAGAGCCCGGGCCTGACGGCTCTTGCCGCCACCGGGCGGGGCCACCAGGACCAGACGGAGGGCCATGGAGGTAGCCTGACAGGAGCGACGCCCGCAGGGAGGTGACGATATGGACATCCGCGAGGTGTTCTCCCAGGCACGCGAGGCCCTCACGGTCCAGAGGGTGTTCGGGGCTCCGTACTCCCGTGACGGCGTCACGGTGATCCCCGCGGCCTCGGTCCGGGGCGGCTTCGGCGGCGGCGTGGGCACCGCGGCCGAAGGGCAGGAGGGCTCCGGAGGAGGACTCGGCATGACCGCCCGGCCGGTGGGCGCCTACGTGATCCGCAGCGGCCAGGTGGAGTGGCAACCGGCCATCGACGTCAACCGGATCGTGCTCGGCGCCCAGATCCTGGGGGTCGTGGCCCTGCTCACGATCCGGGCGGTGGTCAAGGCCAGGGCCAAGAGCCGAGACGCATGACGGACCGCCGGTCGTGGAGGTCTCCGGGCTCACCAAGTTCTACGGTAAGCACCGGGGGATCGAGGACGTCGATTTCACGGTCCATCAAGGAGAGATCTTCGGATTCCTCGGTCCCAACGGTGCCGGGAAGACCACCACGATCCGGACGCTGATGGACTTCATCCGTCCCACCCGAGGCCGGGCGGAGATCTTCGGCCTGGACACGCGGTCCGGCAGCCTGGAGATCCACCGGCGGGTCGGCTATCTCCCGGGCGAGCTGGCGCTGTACGAGCACATGCGGGGCCAGGACCTCCTCCGCTACCTCGCGCACCTCCGACACGACGTGCGATGGGACGACGTCATCAGCCTGGCTCGCCGGCTCGACGCCGATCTCTCCCGCCGGATCCGTACCCTGTCCTCGGGCAACAAGCAGAAGATCGGGCTGCTCCAGGCGTTCATGCACCGCTCGGACCTCCTGATCCTCGACGAGCCGCTCACCGGCCTGGACCCCCTGATGCAGCACGAGGTCGACGAGCTGATCTCCGAAGCGGCCCGGGAAGGCAGGACCGTGTTCCTGTCGTCGCACGTTCTCCCCGAGGTGGAGCGGCTGTGCAACCGGGTGGCCATCATCCGGGAGGGGCGTGTGGTGGCCGTGGAGGAAGTCGCGGCGCTGAAGGCCAGGGCCCTGCGGTACCTGGAGATCCACTTCGCCCGGCCCGTGCCGCCCGACGCCTTCCGGGACCTCTCCGGAGTCCGCGACGTCTCGGTCCGGGACTCGGTGGTCCGGTTCACGGTGGCGGGAAACCTCGACGCGGTGGTGAAGACGGCCGCCCGGTTCGAGGTGGTCAACGTGGTCAGTGAAGAACCGGATCTCGAAGAGGTGTTCCTGACGTACTACGGGGAACGAGCCGATGCTTCGTAACGTGTTCCTCAAGACGCTTCGGGACCGGGCTCGCTCGCTGCTGGGGTGGTCAGTGGGGGTGGTGATGTTCACGGCGGCCGTCGTGTCCACGTGGCCAAGCGTCCGGGACAGCGCCGCCGACCTCCGGGAGCTGGTCAGGGGCTGCCGCCGGGGGTGCGGGCCCTGATCGGCCTCGAGACCCTGGACATCGCCACCCCCGAGGGGTACCTCAACGGCAGGGTGTTCGCCCTGGTGGTCCCCCTCCTGTTCCTGATCTTCTCCATCGGCTTCGGGGCCCGGACCGTGGCCGGTGAGGAGCAGCGCGGAACCCTGGAGCTGGTGCTGGCCACCCCGATCGCCCGGTGGCGGGTCGTCGTGGAGAAGCTGGCCGCGATGGTCGTGTCAACGGCCCTCCTGGGCGTCGTCCTGTGGGCATCCCTGGTGCTCGTGGGCTCATCGGTCGACCTGGGGGTGGGGCCCGGGCCCTTGGGCAGGCCGGTGGTGATGGCCGTCCTGCTGGCGATCACCTTCGGTGCCCTGGCGCTGGGGATCGGCTGCGCCACCGGCCGCCGGTCCTGGGCCACCGGGATCGCCAGCGGTGTGGCCGTGGGCGCGTACGTGGTCAAGGCGTTCGCCCCGATAGCTCCGGCATTGGAGACGTTCGAGGGCCTGTCGCCGTTCTATTACTACGACGCGGCCCTGCCGCTGGTGAACGGGATCGATCCGACCCACGTGGCGTTCTTCCTCCTCCTGGGGTTCGCGTTCACCAGCCTGGCGCTGGTGACCTTCGACCGCCGGGACCTGGGAGTCTGACCAGGCCGCCCTGGGGAGCTAGATGTATCCGCGCAGACGTTCCGCGCGGTCCACCATCGACACCGCGATGGCGTACGCAGCCAGGCGGAGCGGAACACCATCCACCACCGAACGGGAGTGCACGTTCTTCCAAGCCATCGACATCTTCTTCGCGAGCTCCGCGTTGACCTGGTCTTCTTCCCACCGGAACTGCTGGATGTTCTGGACCCATTCGAAATAGGAAACCGTCACCCCTCCGGCGTTGGCCAGGATGTCTGGGATCACGGTGATGCCCCGGTCCTTCAGGATGTCGTCGCCCGCCGGATCGACGGGATAGTTCGCAGCCTCCACGATGGTGTGGGCCTTCACCCGCTCGGCGTTCCGCTCGGTGATCACCCGATCGAGGGCTGCCGGGATCAGCACATCGACGTCGAGCTCCAGGAGGTCCTCGTTGGAGATCGGCTGAGTGTCCCGAGCCCCCACCACCGAGCCGGTCTCCTCGGTGCGATCGACCAGGGCCTGGACGTCCAGGCCTTCGCCTCGGTGGACGCCGCCCCGCACGTCCGAGACCGCCACCACCCGGCACCCCAGCTCGCCGATCAGCCGGGCCGTCCACGAGCCCACGTTTCCGAATCCCTGGACCGCAACGGTCGCGCCCCGGAGGTCAAGCCCCAGATCGCGGGCCGCCTCACCGAGGCAGTACACCACCCCCCGGCCGGTGGCCGCCTCTCGCCCGTACGACCCCCCGAGCTCGACGGGCTTCCCGGTGACGATGGCAGGGGTGTAGCCGTAGCGGGAGGAGTACGCATCGAACATCCAGGCCATGGTCTGGGCGTTGGTGTTCACATCGGGCGCGGGGATGTCCCGATTCGCCCCCAGCACGTAGCTGATCATGCCGGTGAACCGGCGGGTGAGCCGCTCCTTCTCCTCCTCGCTCATCCCGGCCGGATCGCATTGCACCCCGCCTTTCGCTCCCCCGTAGGGGATGTCGAGAACGGCGGTCTTCCAGGTCATCAGGGCGGCCAGGGCCCGGACCTCTTCGAGGTCCGCGTCGGGGTGGTACCGGATGCCTCCCTTGTACGGGCCTCGGGCGGCGTTGTGCTGGACCCGATAGCCGCTGAACACCGTCAGCTTCCCGTCGTCCATCCGGACCGGGACCTGGACCGTGAGCTCTCGGTACGACGTCCGGAGGACGGCCCGCATCTCGTCGTCGAGGCCCACGTGTTCGGCGGCCCAGCATCTCCGGGGAGTTGTCCACCACGGTGACGGGGTGGCCGAGGGCGATCAGCCGGTGGGTGGTCCGTCCCGCGCCGCAGCCCAGCTCCAGGATCGCGCAGGCCGGCGGGACGGCAGCATGGATGAGATCGGCCCCGCCCAGGTCGGGGAGGCGCCGGTAGAACTCCACCGGGCTCCCGTCCGGGGCCACCGGTCCGGAGCCGGGTCTCGATTCAGTCCGACCCACCGGCCTAGTGGGGGACGTGTGGACCGGCTACGGTTTCCAGACCGGAGGCGATGTTGCGGAGCTGGGCCTCGGTGAGCGCCCCCGTGAAGTGCTCGCGGATCCCTCGCAGATGCGTCCTCGCCGCGCTGCGGAGCAGTCTCATCCCCTCGTCGGTGAGGCTGGCGAGGGCAACTCGGGCGTCCTGGAGATCCGCCTGCCGTTCGACCAGCCCTCTGGCTGCCAGCCGGTCGATGAGCCGGGTCATGCCGCTGGGGGAGAGCATCACCCGGTCCGCCAGGTCGGTCATGCGAAGAGCCCGGCCGGGGGCGCGAGCGAGTCTGAGCAGGACGTCATACGCGGCAAGCGGAAGCTCATGGGTCTCGCGAAGCTCCGCGTCCAGCTTCCGGATGACCTGGTGGTGAGCGTGGAGAAGCGCTTGCCATGCCCGCATCTCCGTGTCGCTCAGCCTGGTGGACGCCACCTCACCAGGATACCAGGGAGGAAGTTGCATGCGCAACAATCTCCATGGTAGTATTTGCGCGTGCAAGCACTAGGCACGGCGGAGAGTGCCTCGCCGGTCCTGGCCGGCCTGGGCCTGGGGATCGCGCTGGCCAGCGCTCCGGGGCCGGTTCAGGCCGTGCTCATGGCGGAGGCGATCCGGGGAGGGATCACGCGCGGCCTTCGGGCCCTGGCGGGGGCCAACCTCACCTTCGGATTCCTCCTGGTGCTGCTGGCGCTGGGGCTCTCCGTGGCCCCTCCCAGCGGCGTGACGCTCCGCGTCCTCAACGTGATTGGCGGGGCCCTGCTCCTGTGGCTTGCCGTCGAAGGGTTCCGATCGGCCGGCCGGCCGACCGAGGCGGCGTCCGAACGCCGTCAGCTCCCTCCAGCCGTCCGCGGCGCGCTGGCGGTGATCCTCAACCCCGGAGCCTGGCTCTTCCTCGGCGCGGTCGCTTCACCGCTGTTCGCGTCGGCCACCCAGAGGGGAGGCACCCGGAGCGCGCTGCTCGCGGCCGGCGCCCTGGTCGTCGGGCTGGCGATCGGGGACGGCGCAGTGGTGTTGCTCGGTCTTAGCGTCCGGCGGGCCGGGGACCGGGTCGGCATGTGGGTTCGGCGGGGCCTGGCGATCGTGCTGGCCGGGCTGGGTGTGTGGCTGCTGGTCAGGGGAGTGATGCCGTGATGCTGTTCGGGGTGAACGTGTCGACGTCGGCCGGGCCGGGCAGCGACCCGGTGGCGTTCGCCCGGAGGGCCGAGGAGCTGGGGTTCGACTTCGTCTCGGCCTCCGACCACCTGCACGGTGGTTCTCCGACGAACGAGACCTGGACAATGCTGTCGTGGATCGCCGCTCGAACGACGCGGATCCGGGTGGCCACCCGGGTCCTGGCGACGCCGTACCGGAATCCGGCGGTGGTGGCGAAGATGGCCGAGACGCTCGACCGCCTGTCCGACGGCCGACTGATCCTCGGGCTGGGCGGGGGGTACGCGGACGAGGAGTTCCGTGCGTTCGGGCTGGGGGAGCGATCCGCCCGGGAAAAGGTCGATGGCATGGAGGAAGCAGTTCGCATCGCCCGCGGTCTGTGGTCTGAGGGGAGCTTCTCGTTCGATGGGCGCCTGTACCGGACCGAGGGCGCCGAGCTGGAACCCAAGCCGGAGCGTCCCATCCCGATCTGGCTGGGCACCTACGGGCCCCGGGCCCTGGCGGTGACGGGCCGGCTGGCGGATGGATGGATCCCCACCCTGGAGCTCGCGCCGCCGGAGCGGGTCACGAAGATGCGCGACCTCGTCCTGGCGGCCGCGGAAGAAGCCGGGCGGGACCCCGGGAAGATCACCTGTGTCTACAACCTCGACATCAGGGTGGACGGGGAGCCGGATCCGCTGGTGGTGTCGGGACCACCGGACGCGATCGCGGAACGCCTGGTGGAGTTCACGCGCCTCGGGTTCACCGCGTTCAACTTCCTGCCGGTCGGTGCGGATCAGGAGGAGCAGGCGGAGCGCCTGGCCCGTGAGGTTATCCCCGCGGTGCGCGACGCGGCGGCCTAGGTCTTCTTCTTCGGCCGTTCGCAGCCCGACCGGTCCTCGCCGGAGCAGGTATCGATCCCCTCCCCGCCGGCGGCGGTGTCGAAACCGCGTCCCCCGTCGAGGCGGTCCCCGCCGTCACCTCCGGAGATGGCGTCGTCCCCATACTCGCCCCGGATGCGATCGGTTCCGGCCAGGCCCAGGAGACGATCGGAGCCGCCGCCACCGAAGAGCTCGTCGGCATCTGCCGCGCCGGCCACCATGTCCTCGCCATCACCGGCCGAGACACGATCGTTCCCGTCCCCGCCGCAGATGCGATCGTCGCCCCCTCCTCCCCGGATCTCGTCGTCGCCTCCCAGACCCACGATCACGTCGTCGCCGGGTGTCCCCGCGAGCATGTCGGCCCCGGGGGTGATCGTGGGGGCCCGGCCGAAGCACTGAGACACCGCAGGGATCGGGGACGGAGACGGGCTGGGTTGTGCGGGCGGCGGCGGGCTTGGGCTGGGGCCCGGGACCTCGACGTACGAAAAGGCCACCGAGAGGCTGTCGCGAAAACCCCCTGGATGGGCTGGCCTCGCGGTAGCGGCGTTGGGAGAATGACATCGGTGTAGCTCACTCCTATCTGCGCGGAGGCAGCCGATGGCCTACAACTTCGTCACCTGCG
>JBOGVS010000052.1:0-14480 GCA_050692555.1 Actinomycetota bacterium | reverse complement strand
GTCAGCAACGCCGACGGGCTGTCCAAGGCGCTCCAGGCCGATGGGGAGACCCTGCTCGATGGCTATGCCCAACGGACGCCGATCGGGAACGTTCGCGTCGTTCCCAGCGGCGACAAGCCGCCGAGGCCGGCCGAGCTCCTCGGCTCCGAAGCGATGCGCCGGATGCTCGACAAGGCTCGGGAGGTTGCCGACGTGGTTCTGCTCGATAGCGGATCCGTCCTTCGGGCCGGTGATGCCACCTACCTGGTGCCGGAGGTCGACGCCGTCCTCGTCGTGGCCCGCGCCGGGGCCACCACGGCGGGAGAGGCGGAGCAGACCACCCAGCGGCTCCGGTGGCTACGAGCCCGGCTTGCCGGCGTGGTCCTGAACGGATCAGCCGAGGACGAAGTTGAGGAGATCACCAGTCCCGAATAGGGCGGGCCGAGCGATGATGAACATCCCGAACACCATGGGCCGTTTGGGCCCGACGGATCATGGCTGAGCTGATCGCACCCCCACCCGAGCTGCGCTTCCGGCGCCGAGTCTCCTTGATCGAGACCGTCCGGGAGCTGTGGAGATCTCGAGGGCTGGTGCGGGCCCTGGTCGAGCGGCAGATGCGCTCGAGATACAAGCAGGCCATCCTCGGCGTGGCGTGGGCGCTGATCCCTCCCGTCGTGCTGATGGTCATCTTCACCATCGTCTTCGAGCGGGTGGGGAACATCGACACCAAGGGCGTGCCGTACCCGCTGTTCTCGTACCTGGGCCTCCTGCCCTGGACCTTCTTCGCCACGTCCGTCTCGGGGGCCACCAGCGGCGCCTCGAGCCTGCTGGGGAACAAGGATCTCCTGAACAAGATCTACTGTCCCCGGGAGGTCTTCCCCATCTCCAGCCTGGTCACCTCGGCGATCGACACGGCCATCGCCTTGACGGTGCTGGCGGGGCTGTTCGTCTACTTCGGATTCGCTCCCTTTGTGACGTCCGTATGGGTGCCGGTCCTGCTCCTCGTGCAGTTGGCCGTCACCCTGGGGGTCACGCTGACCCTCTGCGCACTGGTGGTGTACTTCCGTGATCTACGTCATGCCCTGCCCCTGGTGCTTCAGTTCGGGCTGTTCGCCACGCCGGTGGCCTACGGGGTCGACATCATCCCCCGGTACCTTCACTGGCTGTATGCGCTTCTCAACCCGCTGGCCCCGGTGATCGATGGATACCGGAGAACCATGTTGTACGGTCAGGCTCCCGATTGGCCCTTCCTTCTGCCCGGGGCCCTGAGCGCGTTCGCGATCCTGTTCCTGGGGTTCAGGATCTTCAAGCGCATGGAGGCGAGCTTCGCGGATGTCGCCTAGAGGCACCGTCAGGGTCGAACACATCTGGAAGCGTTTCCGGTTGGATCCCCGTCGTTCCCTGCTCCGCGAGGAGCTGCACCGATTGCGCCAGCGGCTCCGTGGAGAAGGAGACCTGGGCTGGCGATGGGCGCTGCGGGACATCGGCTTCTCGATGGACCCCGGCGATTCGATCGGGCTCGTCGGCCCCAACGGCTCCGGCAAGACGACCCTCCTCAAGATCCTGGCCCGGGTGATGTACCCCTATGCCGGCCGGGTCGAGGTCACGGGGATGGTGGGCGCGCTGATCGCGGTCAGTGCGGGGCTCCATCCCGAGCTGAGCGGCCGGGAGAATGTCTACATCACCGGTTCGTTGCTCGGCCTTCCCCGCAAGGAGGTGGCCCGGCGGTTCGACGAGATCGTGGCATTCGCGGAGCTCGAGGACGCGATCAACCGCCAGGTCAAGTTCTACTCGAGCGGCATGTCGATGCGTCTCGGGTTCGCCATCGCCGCGTTCCTGGAGCCGGACGTCATGCTCGTCGACGAGGTGCTGGCGGTCGGAGACGCCAGCTTCCAGCAGAAGTGCCTGGATCGGATCCGGAGCCTGCTGGCGGGAGGAACGACGCTGATCTTCGTTTCGCACGAGCTGGCCTCCGTGGAGGCCACCTGCGAGCGGGCCATCTGGCTGCGGGATGGAACGATCGCCGAGATGGGGCCCGCCCGAGAGGTGCTCGGCGCCTATCGCCGCTCCGTCGAGGAGAGGGCCGAGACCACGTTCCGAACGTCCGGTGTGGTCCGGGTGGTGAAGACCGAGGTCAGCGGGCCGGATGGCGGCATGCCGGTATCGAATGGCCGGCTGGAGGTGCGGGCCGTCATCGAGAGCCCGGACGACAGGTCCGGGCGCCTGATCATGGGAGTGAGCGAGGGGCCGGCCACACCGATCTTCATCCTCCGACGCGACGTCTCGCTCAAGGCCGGAGAGACGGAGATCAGGACGACGATCTCCTCCCTGCCGCTTCCCCAGGGCCGCTTCGCCCTGTGGATCGCGGTGCTTAACAAACGTGGCCGCGACCTCCTGCCCTGGCATCCGGCCGCCCACTTCGACGTCGCAGGAGCGCGGCTGGAGCCGGTTCCTCCGGGGATCATGCGGCTCGCCCCGGTCCAGGTCGAGTCGACCTGGGAGGTCGAACCCCTCGGCTAGTTGGGTAACCCAATCGTCCCATGACCACTGATCGGATCAGGCTGCCGAACTTCGTGGTCATCGGGGCCATGAGAGCGGGCACGACCAGCCTGTGGGAGTACCTGAGAGGGCATCCGCAGGTCTTCATGGCCACCCTCAAAGAACCGAACTTCTTCAGCGAGGCGGGGACCTGGAAACGCGGCCGGGGATGGTACGAGTCTCTGTTTCGAGACGCAGGGGAGGCGATCGCGGTCGGCGAGGCCAGTACTTCCTACACCAAGCACCCCATCCACCCGGGTGTCCCAGAGCGCATGGCGAGCGTGATCCCGGGGGCCCGCTTCGTCTACGTGGTGCGCCATCCGATCGAACGGATCCGATCTCATTACGAGTGGGCGACGTATAAGGAGATCGAACGCCGTCCGCTGGCTCAGGCCGTTCTGGAGCACCCGCAGTACGTGGCCTACAGCCGGTACGCGTTCCAGATCGACCGCTACCTGGACTGGTTCCCACGGGATCGTTTGCTCGTGGTGACCTCCGAGGACCTTCGCGCCGCCCGGAGGCGCACGATGGGTCGGGTCTACGAGTTCCTGGGAGTTGACCCCGCGTGGGTCTCACCCGGCCTGGTGCTCGAGCAGCACGTCACGGATCGGCAGCAAGCCAGGCCGTTCGCCCGACAGCTCAGGCGGTTGACCGGATACAGCCGGATCGCGGGCGTGGTGCCGCGCGGGGTGAAGTCCGCGTACTGGCGGATCGCAAAGAGGAAGCGATGGTCCCGGCCAGGCTCCGTCTTCCCTGCTGATCTCCGCCGGGAGCTCGAGCACCGGCTGGCCGAGGACGTGGTCCGGCTCCGAGCCTTCATGGGAGAGGAGTTTCAAGGATGGGGGATCGCCTGATCCGTGGTGCTGCGTCAGCGCGCGGCGAACGGACGGCGCTTCCGAACTTCGTGGTGATCGGGGCCATGAAGGCGGGGACCTCGAGCTTGTGGGAGTACCTGAAGGGTCATCCCCAGGTGTTCATGTGCCTCCCCAAGGAACCGAGCTTCTTCACGGAGGCCGGGACCTGGAGCCGCGGGCGCGGGTGGTACGAGTCTCTGTTCCGGGGCGCCGGGGACGCGATCGCGGTGGGCGAGGCGAGCACAACGTACACGAGGCACCCCACCCACTCCGGTGTCCCTGCCCGGATAGCGAGCGTGATCCCCGGGGCCCGTCTGATCTACGTGGTTCGCGATCCGATCGAGAGGATCCGGTCGCACTACCAGTACCGGACGGACCGGGGGCTGGAACGCCGCCCGCTGGCCGAGGCAGTGCTGGAGCATCCGGACTACGTGGATTACAGCCGGTACGCCTCCCAGATCGACCGCTGCCTGGACTGGTTCCCCAAGGATCGATTGCTCGTGGTGACCTCAGAAGACCTTCGGGACGATCGGAAGCGCACGGTCGGCCGGGTCTTCCGGTTCTTGGGGGTCGACCCCGATTGGGTTTCTCCGGGGATCGACGCTCACCATAACGTCACCGATCGGCGGGAGCCCCGGCCGTTCGCCCGGCGACTCAGGCGGGTCGTTGGGTACCGTCGGATCGCGCGGGGCGTGCCGCCCGCGGTGCGGTCCGCGTATCGGCGGGTCGCCAGGAGGAAGCGGGGGGCCGGGAACGGCTCCGACCTGATCCCCGCCGACGTCCGCCGGGAGCTCGAGCGCCGACTGGCGGAGGACGTCATGGGGCTCCGGCCCTTCCTGGGGGATCGATTCCACGGATGGGGGATCGCCTGAGCGGCGGGGGGGTCATGAGCGAAAACCGGACCCTGGTCGTGATGGTGGAGCCGCAGCCGACGTTGCGCGGGCCGCAGCGAACCCTGTTGGAGCTGGCGACGTATGCCGCCCGGCAGAACGACGTGCTGGTGGCGGTGCCCGAAGGGTACGTCTCGCGGGCGCTTCGCCGTGACGCCCCCCACGTTCGCCTGCTGCCTCTCCCTTTCCACGGCAGCAGGGTCGCTTCCTGGGGCCAGGGGTCGAGCGTTCTCCTGTCGGCCCTGGGCTCGGAGCGCCGGAGGATCCTGATCCATGCCAACGGGCTGTCGGCCCTGAACCTGGCCGCCCCGGTGGCCCGCCGTCTCGATGCGCCGGTGCTGGTGCACTTCCACGCCTACGAGATCCTGGCCCGGTCGCGGCTCTACCTGTCGCTGTGGCGCTGGCTCGGGGTGCGGATGTCGTTCTTCCCGGTCTCCGAGTTCAGCCGCGGCCTCCTGGAAGGAACCAGCGTCCGGCCGTTGGTGCGCGCCGTCCTCCCCAACCCCGTCGACTGTGCCGCCGCACACGTGAATCGCGATGGCCCCCGATCTCCCTTCAGGGTCGGATTCGTGGGCGGAAAGACGCCACGCAAGGGACTGGATCTCCTGATCGAGATCGCGGACCTGCTGCGGGACGAGCCCGTGGAATGGCGCGTGTACGGAATGCCCCCGGGCAGGCGAACGCCTTATCTGGATTGGTGCCGTGAGGAGATACGTCGCCGGGGGCTGGGGGACTCCATCCGATGGCTGGGGAAGTTCGAGGATCCACGGTCGGCGTACGCGAACATGGACGCGCTGCTGATCCCCTCTCGCCGGGAGAGCTTCTCGAGGGTGGCGCTCGAGGGGATGGCCAGCGGGCTCCCGGTGATCGCCACCCGAGTGACCGGTCTGTCGGAGGTGATCTCGGATGGCTTCTCGGGCCTCCTCTTCGACCCTCGCCACCCCGAAGAAGGTGCCCGCCACATCGCACGGATCCTCCACGACGCCGGGCTTCGAGACCGCCTCACGGCAGTGGGTCCTCGGGCGGCCAGCCGTTTCGATCTCCCGGACGTGGGGCGGTCGTTGGAGGGGTTCTACCGGGAGCTGCTGGCGAATGGGGACGGGCGAGCCGGCCATGGCTGACCTCCCCGCAACGGCGCTCGTCCTGACGTACCGCCGGCCGCGCCTGGCCACCGAGGTCGTTCGCAACCTGATGGACGTCGAGGGGTTGCCCGCCGATCAGATCGTCCTGGTCGTGAACGGGCAGGGGGGCCTCGACGACCCCGATCTGGAGTCGAGGATCCGGATTCTCCGCCTCGCCGAGAACCTGGGACCGGCCGGGGGCCTTGCCCGGGGCCTCGAGCACCTCCACGACGTCTCGGAGACGCCGTGGATCTACGTGTGCGAGGACGACTCCGCACGCCTCAACCTGCCCTCGCCCCGCCTCGCCGACGTGATCGCCCGGACGGAGCGCTTCGAAGGCCAGTCCCCGGTCCCCGTTGGGGCCGTCCTGTCCTCGGGATGGGACGTCGATGGGCGAACCGGCCGCACCTCGCGGCACTCCCTCCCAACCGACACGCGGCCCCTGGTGGACGTCGACTACGGGGAGTGGTGGGCCACGCTGCTGTCCCGTCGGGTCCTCGACGCCGGGGTGGTCCCCGACGAGACGCTGTTCTGGTGGGCCGAGGACCTGGATTTCTTCCTCCGTGTCCGGTCAGCTGGATTCCGGGTGCTGATGGATGTAGCCGCGGCCCGGCACCGCACAACGGTCACCCGCGAACCCAGCGCCGTCAACAGCCTGGGACGGGAGGACGAACCGTGGTGCAGTTACTACATGGCCCGTAACCCCTTTCGGATCGGGCGCCGCCACGGCGGGTTCCGGTGGACGATGTGGCACCTCCTCAAGTCCGTCCGCAGGTTCCAGCTGGCGCCCTCGAGCGCTCATCGGGCCGCCATCGCTCACGGGCTGATTGACGGCCTTCGAGGACGTACGGGCAAAAACCTGGCATTCGTCCGGGAGGTCGGAGAAGTCATGAGCCCAGAGCCTCGAACGCCTTCCTCGGCAGACGGATGAACATCCTCGTGGTCGAGAAGACGTACCCCTGGCCGGAGGTCAGCGGGTCACACATCAGGGTGGCCAACGTGGTACGGGCCCTGGCCACCCTGGGGGAAGTGGACTTCTTCTTCCTGAGCCGGGATCGATCGATCCCCGACGGCGCACCCGTCGACGAGCCCGTGGCCCGCTTCGGCGCCGCGCCCAGGGCTCCGAGCAGGCATCCGCGCATCCCCCGCAACGCGCGACTGCTCGGCTGGTTGGCGTCGAGCCGGCTCCCGGTCGCCCTCGGGCTGCGCGACTACTCGGAAGTCCGGTCGATCTTCCGGGCGTGGGCCCGGCCCCGGTACGACCTGGCGTGGGTGGGGCGGGCTTTATGCCATGCCGCCATCGGTGACCACGTGCTGGCGCCGACGGTCGTCGATCTCGACGACCTGGAGGATCAGCGGATCGGCGCCTGGCTGGAGATCGCCGCGGGTGAGGGGGAAACGAACGCGTCGACCGGAGGTCTGCGTCGCTGGGCTTCCCGGGCGGTGAACACGGCCAACGTCCGCCGGTGGCGCGAGCTTCAGCATCGGACGGCCTCGTCCGTCGAGTCGGTGGTGGTGTGCAGCGAGCTCGACCGTCTCCGCTTGAGAGCCCCGAACGCCGCGGTGATCCCCAACGGCTATGCCGAGCCCGTGCGGCCCCTGGGGCGTGTTGAGGTAGCCGCCCCCCCGACCCTGATGCTTGCCGGCGCGTTGGGCTGGGCGCCCAACGTGGACGCGGCGCGGTTCCTGGCCGCGGAGGTTTTCCCCCGGCTACGGGCCCGGATACCCGGAGCCCAGCTCCGGATCGTCGGCGAGCACGATGACCGGGTCGAGGATCTCCGGAGCCTCGAGGGCGTGACGCTGGCCGGGTTCGTCCCGGACATGGCTGCGGAGCTGCTTAGGGCGGATGTGGTGGCTGTCCCCATACGATTCGGGAGCGGGACGCGGGTGAAGATCCTCGAGGCGTTCGCCCACCGGATCCCCGTCGTGTCCACCACGCTGGGATGCGAGGGCCTCGACGTGATCCCCGGACGTCATCTGCTCGTGGCCGACGACGCGGAGGCCTTCGCCAGGGCGTGCATGGATCTGCTCGTCGACGTCGAGCTCCGAGAGCGGCTGGCAGCGGCGGCCCACGAGCTCTATCGGCACCGGTACCGATGGCCAGTGATCGCTCCGGCGATCGTCGAGCTTGCCCGCGGAGTTGCCGAGCGTCGGCAGAGCAGTCGAGCACCCGGGCACGTTGCTGGAGGGGCGGGCTGATGCCGGTCATTTCGTGGAAGCATCGGTACCTCTTCCTCATGGCGCCCGGAACGGGGTCCACAGCCGTGGGCCAGGGAGCACTCATCTCGCAGCTGGACGGGGAGTTCTTCCCGCCTGAAGACGTCCTTGATGAGAACGGGTATCTGATCGTGAGTCACAAGCACGCGCCGTTGGGCCAACTCCTGAGCTATGGGCTCCTCACTCGCGAGCAAGCGGCTACGATGTTCACGTTCTCGTCCGTCCGGAACCCTTTCGACGCCCTGGTAAGCCAGTATTTGAGGCTCCGCACCAAGTGGAAGGAGCAATTGAAGGACCCGAGTTCCTTCGTTCACAGGCAGAAGCTGATGTACGGACGCATCCGTCTCGCCACGGAGCTCTCCTTCCCGGATTGGGTCGAGGAGAAGCTACTGATGCGCGGATTGAAGCAACGTATCCGACACGGATTTCGGAGATATAGGAGTCCGCGTCACATGTTTGCGCGCTACGTCAAAGGATCCGACTACATCATGCGTTTCGAGTGTCTCCAGGACGACTTCAACGAGGCTCTTCGTCGCATCGGGATCGCCAAATCCATCGAGATCCCCAGGCTCAACGTCAGTGAAGGGAGGGATTCAGACTACCGAACGTACTACACCTCCCGCGCCAGAGCCATCGTCGAGGACGTCTACGCGCCGGATCTGCTGCGCTTTGGCTACCGCTTCAACCAGCCGCAGCAGCCGGTCGCTCTGATCGAGGAGAGGAAGGCCCGATGAGAATCGGGTCTGCGGTTCTCCACTATCGCTTTTGGCCCGGCATCCGTGCGACGCTCGAGGCCCTGGTTTCGCAAACGAGAGCGCCCGATCTGATCGTCGTCGTCGATAACGACTCCAGGGATGGATCCGTATCCGAACTTGGCCGGGCGTTCCCTGGTGTTGAGGTCCTCGAGGCAGGCGAGAACCGAGGGTACGGAGCGGGGATGAACATCGGTATCGCCAGGCTTCTGGCGCAGGGCGCCGACGCGGTCCTCCTGCTCACGCACGAGTGCCTCCTGGATCCGGAGGCTGTCGAGGCGCTGGTCGGACGGCTCGAAGAGGATCCCGCCGTGGGAGTGGTGGGGCCTCTTCTGGGTGATCTGAACCGGCCCGACGCCGTGTACTCGGCCGGAGGGCAGATCGACCAGCGGACCTGGAAGACTGCCCATCTTCGCGTCCCCGAGCTGATGGACGATTGGAGGGAAGCCTCTCCTCGCCGCGTCGAGTGGCTGGACGGCGCAGCCCTCCTCATCCGAGCCGATGCTCTGCGAGCCGGAGCCAAGATCGACGAGGAATATTTCATGTATTTCGAGGAGACCGAGTACCAGCTGAAGTTGCGAGAACTGGGATGGCCGATCGAGTGCGTGCCGGCAGCAAGGGCGTGGCAACGGTCGAGCGGCAAGCCTCCGTACCTGTGGACCCGAAATCGCCTGCGGTTCGTCTCCCGTACCGCCCCCAACCGGCTCCTGGCCCGGGAGATCGTCAGGCTGACGCGTTCTCTGGTCCGAGATGGCCTTCACGGCGGCTCGGGGGCCGAACGCGCGGTGAGGAGGGCCCGAAGGAGGGGGCTGGTGGACTTCCTGTTTCGCCGATGGGGCCCGGATCCTTCCGCCCTCGAGCAGCCGAGGTCGTTCCGGGCGCGAGACGAGGCTCGACCGGCATGAATGGGGGCAGGAACGCGGGGCCAGAGCAGGGTCCCAACGAGACCTTGGAGAGGCGACGGAGGTGGCCGAACCTGTTCATCGTGGGCGCGGTCAAGGCTGGTACCACGTCGTTGTACCGGTACCTCGACGATCATCCAGATATCTACATGTCCCCCGTCAAGGAACCAGACTTCTTCACCCATGAAGGCGCCGATCCGGACGCATACCTCGGTCTCTTCGAAGGAGCCTCCGGAGAGAAGCTCCTCGGAGAGGCCACCCCCTGGTATCTGGCTCGGCCGGGGACCGCCGAGCGCATCAGGAACGTCTCCCCCGATGCCAAGATCCTGATCATGCTCCGGGATCCCGTCAGCCGGGCCTACTCGCAATACCTCATGGACGTCCGGAACGGCCGACAGACGGCGGAGTTGTGGGAGGCCGTCCAAAAGGACCACCGTCTGCCGGAGCACGGCTACGTGAGCCTGGGATCGTACTGCGAGCAGGTTTCCCGATACCTCGAGGTATTCGGGGATCAGGTGCTCGTGGCGTTCTTCGAGGACTTCGTGCGAGACCCTCGAGGAAGCCTGGAACGGGTGCTCCACTTCCTTGGCGTCGATCCGGGTCGCGCCAGGAACATAGATCTCGGAGTCCACAATTCTTACCGGCGTCTTCGCGGTGTCTGGGGTCGACCCGCGTGGAACGCGTACCGCAACAAGAGGATCCGATCGGTGGCCCAGCGCCTGTTCCCGCCTCGGGTGCGGGAGCGAGCCCATGGCTTCATCTTCTCGGGGAAGAAGCCGCCGATGGACCCCCGGGCCCACCGGTTCCTCCAACACGTATACCGCGATGAGGCCGCGTGCCTCCGACGGCTCCTGGGACGGGGCGTCCCTTGGGGAAACGGACTGATACGGTCCGAACGCTCGGGATCCGCGAAAATGGTCTGGGCCGAGGAACCCAACGCTCCGTCGAAGGACGATCGGGGCGGGTTGTGAGCGACAGGCAGCCCGCCGGCCTCCCGGTCGCCCTCGGCCTGGGGATCGGAGTCATCGGGGTGGTTTCGATGGCCATCCTCGTGGCCGTCGAGTCCACCGACTACAACACTTGGGGAGCTCTTGTGCTGGCGCCACTCCTCGTGGTCGTCTCGCTCCCGATCCTGTCGCGCCAGGCGAAGCGGGAGAACGATCGTCGCCTGTTCTGGCTCCTGGTGGCCGCGCTGGTGCTCAAGCTTGGCGGCGCGCTGGTCCGGGACTACATCGCCTTCGACGTGTACGGAGGCCAGGCGGACGCCGCC
Source organism: Actinomycetota bacterium (assembly GCA_050692555.1). Taxonomy (GTDB): domain Bacteria; phylum Actinomycetota; class UBA4738; order UBA4738; family CALAEC01; genus DAITPV01. The sequence continues at coordinate 3,957 of JBOGVS010000052.1, read as the reverse complement.
GTCTATCACGCTGAAGGAGCCCGGATCAGCGAGCAGTTCCGGGACGGCATGTTCGAAACGGGGCTGGACAACCTCACCGGAGGGAACTTCATCCGGTTCGTCACCGGAATGCTGTACACGATTACGGGGCCGACCAGGCTGGGTGGTTTCGTCTTCTACTCCTGGCTGGGGTTCTGGGGCCTGTTCCTCTTCTACCGGGCCTTCACCGTGGCCGTTCCCCACGGCCGTTCACGAACCTATGCCCACCTGCTCTTCTTTCTTCCCTCCCTGCTGTTCTGGCCCTCCAGCATCGGGAAGGAAGCATGGATGATGTTCACGCTGGGGATCGCGGCCTACGGCGCGGCCAGGATCCTTTCGGGCATGACGGTCCGGGGCGTGACATACGCCGGCCTGGGGATGTGGTTGGCCGCGATGGTTCGGCCCCACATGGCGGGCCTGGTCGCCCTTTCCCTGGTCGTGGGCATCCTGCTTCGGCGGCCTCGAGCGAGCTATCGGCCGCTCGCCTTCATTTCCAAGCTGGCGTTGCTGGCGGTCGTGGTGGTGGCATCGGTGGTCCTTGTGAACCAGACCGCGGAGTTCTTCGAGAGCTCGGGCTTCGAGACCGGCGGGGGGGTGACCGGCGTGCTTAAGCAGACCGCCGAGCGCACCGGGTCGGGAGGGTCTTCGTTCGAACCGTCGATCCTCCAATCACCCGCACGCGCGCCCATCGCGATCGTCACCGTCCTGTTCCGTCCATTCCTCTTCGAGGCGGGGAGCGCTGCCGCCGCCGCGGCGGCGCTGGAGGTCACCTTCCTGCTTGCGCTCACTGTGGTGCGGTTCCCGTGGTTCCTCTCGGCCATACGCAGTGTCAGGGAGCAGCCGTATGTGGGCCTGTCCCTCGTCTACACCGGGCTCATCGTCCTGGCCTTCTCCAGCATCGCCAACTTCGGGCTCCTGGCCCGCGAGCGAGTCCAGCTGTTTCCGTTCTATCTGGTGCTGTTCTCCATCCCGCCTCGGAAGGGCGCGCACGCACCCAAACACGCCCAAGCGGAGTGGAGGATGGACGCCGCCGTTGCCCGACGATCGCTCTAGGTCAGGCCGGCCTGCGAGGGAACCGGGATTGAAGCAAGCGATCAGGCGAGCGGTCCGGGCGGTCCTGCGCGCATGGCCCGTCTGGGTGATCCCGGGCGTGGTCATGGCCCTGGCCATGGCCGCCGTGGCCGACCTGTATGGAGGGGGTGGCAACGTACCAGACGGCGGGCGCCGCGAGTCCCCGGAGGGAACGGCCGGGGGGCCGACCCCTGTCGCGCCGATCACGGCCAACCCCAACGGAACCGCGAACGCCAACGCCGTGCTGGACTACCTCATGACGCTCCCGAACCGAGCAGACGATCGCATCCTCGCCGGACAACATGCCGGGGGGGGCGATGATGCCTCCTTCGCACCGTTTGAGTCGATCTACGGTGATACAGGTCACTGGGTCGGCCTGCTCAGCGCGGACTACGCGTTCTCGGCAGACTACACGCGGGTCAATTCTCTGGCCAAGAGGTACTGGAGCGAGGGCGGCTTGGTGACCCTCTCCTACCACATGCCGAACGTGTGGACGGGTGGGAACTTCTACGATCGGAGCGGGATCGACATCTCCCAGATCCTCGCGCCGGGGGCGCCCGAGCGGGAGCGGTGGTTGTCTGAGCTCGATTTCGTTGCCGAAGCGCTGGGCGACCTTCGGGATTCCGGCGTCGTCGTGTTGTGGCGGCCGCTCCACGAGATGAACGGGACGTGGTTCTGGTGGGGAGGGAAGCCTCCCGGTCAGTTCCAGGCGTTGTGGCGGGACATGTTCGACTACCTGACTTACGAGAAGGGCTTGGACAACCTCCTGTGGGTCTATTCTCCTTCAGCCAGCCAGGGGAACACTCTCCTTCGTTATCCCGGTCCCCAGTACGTCGACATCGTGGGCCTGGACGTCTACTCGAAGCTGGAGCGTGATTGCACCACGTTCACGGGCTACTCGGAATTGATCACGCTGGGAAAGCCCTTCGCCTTCACCGAGTTCGGCCCGGGGGTAGGGGGAGAGGAGAACGTCGAGCCATACGACTGGGAAGATCTCATGGGTTGTATCAGGTCGGCCCACCCGGAGACCATCTACTTCATGGTCTGGAGAGGAAACTTCGGACTCGACAGTGACTTGCACCGGGGCGTGGACGCCCTCCTCGAGGATCCTTGGATCGTGAACCGGAGCGAGGTCGCGTGGCGGCTGGAAACGCCTTCCCCGTCCCCCTCCGAGCCGTCCACCTACACGGATTCTCCCATTACATGAGTGTGGCGCGGACTATCCTCCCCGACGTGTCGACATGACCGGCGGGCGGTAGGTCTGGTTGGTCCATGGGTGAGAAAGAATAAGGAGGAGCGATGGTGAAGACGCTGGCCAAGGAGGAAATTCCGGTCGTAATCTTGTGTGGCGGGATGGGGATCAGGCTCCACGAGGAGACCGAGAAGCTTCCGAAGCCGCTGGTGGACATCGGGGGACGGCCCATCCTGTGGCACATCATGAAGCTCTACGGCCAACGGGGCTTTCGCCGATTCATCCTGTGCCTCGGGTACCGGAGCGCCGACATCAAGATGTACTTCCTCCGGTATCGGGAGCACCTGTCCGACTTCACGCTGCGCCTCAAGAACGAGCACCGGCCGATCTTCCATAACGACATCGCAGACGAGGACTGGGAGGTAACGTTCGCTGAAACGGGGCCGCTCTCGGGCACCGGTGCTCGACTGCACTTGGTCCGCGACTACATCGACACCGACACGTTCATGTTCACCTACGGCGACGGCCTGGGGACCGTGGACCTCGATGCGCTTCTGGCGTTTCATCGGTCGCACGGCCTGCTTGGGACCGTGACGGGGGTCCACCCCACATCACGTTTCGGGGAGATGCGCGTGGACGGCGACGTCGTCGGCGAGTTCAATGAGAAGCCCACCATCGCCGAGGGCTACGTGAGCGGCGGGTTCTTCGTGCTCGAGCGCGACTTCCTCCGGTATCTGAGCGACGATCCGACACTGACCTTCGAGTTCGAGCCACTCCAGAAGGCGGCCCGAGACGGCCAGTTGGCCGTGTACCGCCACGAGGGCTTCTGGATGGGGATGGACACGTATCGGGAGTACACGGAGCTCAACCGGCTGTGGGAGTCGGGCGAAGCCCCCTGGAAGATCTGGGATGAGGGTGACGCGGAGCGATCCTGACCAGGGGTTGGTCAGCCAAAGGCCCCGTACCAGGCCTCCAGCTGGGGGAGCATCTCCCGAACGGTCGGAGCCCCGGCGTCTTTCTCAGAGAGGATCGGGTCGGCCAGAGGCCAGTCGATGGCGACCTGGGGATCGTTCCAGGCGACCCCCGCATCCAGGCTAGGGTCGTAGTACTGGTCGACCCGGTAGTGCACGTCTGCCGAGGGTGAGAGGACCTGGAACCCGTGGCCGAAGCCCGGCGGGATGTGAACCTGCAGGTGACGCCGGTCGTCCAGGATGAACCCTTCCCACCGCATGAACGTGGGGGAGCCCGGCCGGAGGTCCACCGCAACGTCGAAGACCTCGCCCTGGACGCAGCGCACCAGCTTGGCCTCGCCCACCTCGCCCCGGAAGTGGAGGCCGCGCAGGACTCCTCGCCTGGACCGTGACTGGTTCTCCTGCACGAACCGGGTGTGGTCGATCCCGGCCTCGGCCAGCAGCTCGGCCGACATGACCCGCATGAAGAACCCCCGATCGTCGTGGATCGGTTCGGGCTCGATGACCTTGAGCCCCTGGATGGCTCCCTCTCGGATCTTCATGGGGCTTTTCGGGCGAGCATGATAGCCGTGTCTCACACCTCGTACAAAGCTGCGCGGGACGCCACCCGGATGGGCCCTGTTCGCTCGCAATCAACCACAGAACCTCACGCATGGAGGTGAGAACGTGCTGCCGAACTTCGTGGTGATCGGTGCCATGAAGGCC
>JBOGVS010000051.1:0-15626 GCA_050692555.1 Actinomycetota bacterium | reverse complement strand
CCGTTCGAGTGGAAGTTCAGCCGAAACGATCTGGCCCGCCTCATGCGCCGCCTCTCATCTGCCGACGCAGACCTGCCGCGGGCTGCATGAGAAAACGTCACCGAACTTTCGACCCAGAGTACTTAGGAAGGAACTGGATCTCGCCGGAGCGGTCCGGGTGATACCCGTTGTACACGCGCCGGATCTGTTTACCAGGAAGGCTGCAGGCGACTCGTCCCCAACGCGGCGCGCTGCGGTGGCTGATCGACGCCTGGGATGCTCCGCCGCCCCCGACCAGAGTGATGGCCAGGAACGCCGCGGTCAGTCGCCGGACCGACGGGTTGTGCTTCCTCTTCACGGCCATGATGAGTTCAGTTGGCCTGATCGTCCGGGCCCGTCTGCGACGCATTCAGGACCGGGACGTCGAGCAGGCGCTCGATGCATTCCAGACTGCCGCCCACATAGGTAGTGGGGAGATCGATCTCGCTTGCCACGCACCAGGTTCTATCGTCCGGCCACCACAGGTTCGGCGACTGAGGCGACCCATCGATCTCGAAGACCAGCGAACCCGCTGCCGAGATCGGCCCGTAGAACAGGAAATACTCCCTACCCTGGGTCTCCACTTGCGGAACCCCATCTATGAGCTGCTCCCGTTCCCGAGCGACTCTGTCGTACTCCGCCTTCACCCTCCCGTCCGGGTCTCCAAAGACCATGACCGCGTGCGATCTCGTGTACCAGAATCCATATCCCGACCAGACGCAAAGCCAGCAGGAGTCAGGCGTCGACGTGAATCCCGAGAGCGCTTCGATCAACGACTCCACCTGGTCGCCGGGAATGTCGTCGCCGATCCCTCCTGATTGCCCCGGATGAGGTATCCGGGCGTACGCGTCGAAGCCCCCGGGAACGATGCTCGTCACCGGGACATGGTCCCGGCCCCAGGAGCGAAGTCCATCGACGACCCACTGGGCAACCGAGACATCGGTAACCAATTCGACACCCTCGGGGAGAGCCCTCATCGGTCCCGATTCAGCTTAGTGAACCGCACGAGCCCGACCTCTATCTCAACGCACGAGGAGGACCGGGCATGTGGCATGGGCCACGACCTTGTGGGCCACACCGCCGAGCAGCAGGCTCTTCAGCTCGCCCATCCCCCGCGACCCCATGACGATGAGGTCCGCACCTGACTCGCCAGCCGCCTCCACGATCTGATCCGGTGTATGCCCGGAGTCAACCCGGCGGATCGATCCCCGGGCTTCGACCCCGGCGTCTCGAAATGAGATCAGCACCCGCTCCACAAGCTGCTCGGCCGGAATCGGCGGGCCGAGGTCCACATCCGCCCCTTCGTATCGTTCGTGCTCTCGGACGTGAACGACGGTTACCTCGGACTCATAGCGCCGAGCGAGATCGACTGCGATGCTTATGGTCTTCTCGCTCTCGGGCGACCCATCAACCGCCACCAGGATCCGCTCGAACATGAGTCACCCCCGCCTCAAGGCGGCCGGCGTCGGAACCTCCTGGGTTGACAGCGTGACGCTGTCCGGAGCGACCTGCGGGCGCACTTTCGAGAAATAGGCGACGGCGAATGCGAAGCCGATCCCGACCGGCGCACCGAACAGCTGCCATCTGGTCCAGCGAGGCTGGCGGAGGCCTACCCGTTCCCAGGCGCTGGGGGGATGCGTGGCTGCGTCAGCCGCTCCCCACAGCGGGAGGCCCACAACGACCAGGACAAGCAGGATCACCCCCAGGATGTTCGTGGGAACTCCGAGCAGCTTCAACCCCGAGGCCAGCAGCACCAAGACGAGGATCGGACGGATCAGTCCATCGGGGGCCTTCGACGAAAGCCTGGAGCCGAGGTACACGGCTGGGAGCGATCCGATAAGGATCGACGAGGTCAGTCCGAGCTCGAACTCACCGATGAAAACATACGCGAGCGCTGCTGCCCCGACGAGGGGAACGGCCTGAACGAGATCGGTCCCCACCAGATGGGATCCGCGGAGCTCAGGGTAGGCGAGCATGAGGCTCACGATAATGATCGAGCCGGACCCGACCGAGGTCAGGCCTACGAGGACGCCACCGAACGCTCCGATGAGGATGGTGATCGGAATGCGAACCTGGATGGCTCTCCCCAGACCCAGAGTCGGACGCCGACCGGCGCGAGCCAGCGCGCTCCGACGTCCCTGAAGCCATGCCCTGAAAACCATCGCGGCTGTGGCGAGGATTAGCGTCACAGCGAGCACGATCTTGATCGAGCTCTGGATCGCGGCCCGATCTGCGCTGAGGTTCAACAAGAGGACACCGCCGATCGCCGCCGGCACCGAGCCCACGCAGAGCCACCGGACGAGCTCCCATCGGACGGTCTTCCTTCGAATATGGACGCCCCCTCCGACGGGTTTCATCACCATTGCAGCGACCAGATCGGAGGACACCGCCGTCGTCGGCGCGATGTTGAAGAAGATCACGAGGATGGGTGTCATCAGCGCGCCCCCACCCATGCCGGTCAACCCGACCGTGAAGCCCACCAGCACGGAGGCCAACACGATCGCCCAATCAATGTTCACGTGGCACCCTTCTCCCGGACCTCAGATTCGATCTGACGTTGCAGACTACCGCCTCATCGAGAGCCGGAGGACTGGCCGGCCGCAGCGATGCCAAGGCCAGCGCCCGGAGTAAGCGAAGAGGCTTCAGTGGAGTTGGCCGGACATTATCAGAAACGCTTGCCACCGCTTAGGGCGCTGGTCGCCCTCGATCGAGGATAGAACCATACCCTGCGCAGGAAGGAACCCGAACGGCAGGCTCTGAACGCCGGCCGGTTGGGCAATACTGCTATACCCTCCCGAATGTACCTACGTGAGCAACAGCTGCAAAATGCCCCGCCCTGTGTCGTTCAGGGCCCGCAGCTCACCGTCCTCTAGTGTGAAGGCGCCGATGTCAAGCCCTTCCAGAAAGGCCGCCAATTCCTCGCCGATCTCCCCATCGAATACCGCAGCCCGGACTAGTTCCCGCCCTTCCCAGCCAGACCGCACGTGGAAGTGCTCGTAGAAGAGCAGCTGGCCGACGGCGAGCCGGACCTGGGCCGCCGCATCTCCGTCGATTGTTTTTGCCTCCCATAGAACAAGCGGTCCATCGGGCGGAACCATCAACAGGTCGAAGGAGAGCAGGTCCTCGAACATTTCCCAATCCCCACCATGTCGTGCTAGACCTCGAACGAGGGTCTGGTGCCGGTCTGTGCGCTCGAGGCGAAGGCGCATGGCTTCCACCTGTTCTTCTGAGCTGAGAGTCCTCGGGGCCCCTGCAATAGTTCGCCGCCGAGCGACGCTCTCCGGATCCACTCGACGCCGCGTCTCGGGGCGAATTGCGGGACGCGGAGGAGGGTGGCGGGGCGGGGCGGCGCTGAGGGCAATCTCCCCTGCCTCCACGCTTGCCCTTAGGGCTTGAGAGCCCTCAAGCGTGATGTAGAACTCACCCCCGCCAGTCCCTTGAGCAAGCAGTCCAGCCTGAAGGGCGAACGATGGCAGAATCTTCACGGCGTTCGCCATCTGCGTTTCGGTCACCCCCATGCTGCTAGTACGATCCGCGTGAGACCGGGAGAGCAGGCGACTAATCCGCTGGAATTCCTCTTCAGAATCGTTCTGGGCCTCAAGCGCAAGCTCCATCCCGTCTCGGGATTCGAACGGGCCGTGTTCTCCCACGAGCCTCAGAAGAATGCGTCCAGGATGTGACTCCGTGCCTTCGTCGGCCAGCACGCCGGTCAGGAGAGCAACCCCAAGAGCCTGACGTTCTTCGTCCGAGCCTGGTTCCGTGGCAAGGAGCTCTTGTCCGGTGTCCGTTGGCTGAAACTCGTCATCCAGCCAACCCAAGAATTGCAGCGTTCGGCGCATCTCTCGAGCGGCCGTGCGGGCACCCTGAGATCCGGGTGGCTTGCGACGCTCTTCGGCAATTCGCGCCTCCAAACGTCTCTGCAGATCCGGAGCCTCGTAATCAAAGTTGCGAAACCGATAGACGGAGTGCCGAGCCAGCGCGTAACCAGGTGTCCCATCGTCTCGCATATCTTCGCCGGCCGATGACATCTCGGCGACGAGCGCCAGCGTGGCCCGGATTTTTGGAAAGTCGACATATCGGTGAGGGAAGTTCTTCACCGATCGGCTCCGACGACCCTACCGGGTTCCTCGATAGACATACGTACCAGAACCGACACGCTTGAAACTCGGGTTGCGGCTGATGCCCCGGAGCACATTCTTGGCTAGGTTCGGCCCGGACGCCCGAGCCCTCCTTCGAACGTATTCCACTGCCTCTTGATAGTGGAACGGGGATGGCCCGCGCTTCTGCGCCCACTCGATGACGAACCTGAGCAGTGGCTCCCGTGACATCTCTAATCCGCCCCCCAGCGTCGACCAGCGGAGAGAGGGTACTTTGCCCATCGTATTGGGCGCCAGTAAGTTCGGAACTCGGCTAGAGCTTCTCGAACACCAGGAACGCGTGGGTCTTGGTTGCACCGCGATCTACACGGCCATGAGACTCAAGATGATCAACGGACTCGTACACTCGCCCGTGCGGCGTAAGACCTGCCTTTGTCCCGTAAGGTTCAAGCTCAGCCGCCATATCCAAACCGTTGACAACCCCCAGATGCATGAGGAGAAGGCCTCCAGGTCGAAGGACCCGATATAGCTCTGCGAGGATTCGCCCGTAGGGCTCAAGGCTGCGCTCAAACTCGAGGAATCCGCCACCCTCCTTTTCTCGCTGCTGGCGATCGTAGTCCCAACCGGCGAACCAGAGCCTGAGACGGTTCTGCCGGATGAAGTCTGTCGTTCCCAGAAACGGGGGGGAAGTAGCAATCAAACCAACTGATCCGTCCTCCAGCGGCAGCATTGACGCCGGAGCCTGGAAGGCTTCGCCTGAGACTACGTCCTTCCCCCGGGTTCCCCTCGTTCTCGACAGCTTTGCTGTAAGGCTCTCGAGAAGTGATTTGTACTCAACCGGTCCCCGGGGAGGGATGGGGATGATGTTGTGCGATCTTCGGCTCAATGCATAGGGGCGATTGCCATGCAGGAGATGGGAGATCGCGGCACCGACCAGTGTCCATGCTCCGACTCGCTCCTTATCCTGCAGCTGCATTCCCTCGAGGACCAAATCTCTAGCCGTCAAAATCTCAGCCATTGTCCGCAGGTGGTAGAAAGAGTGGATCTCCGCGGGTGCTGTTGACGTGGGGTTGGACCTACCCTCCAAGGCTCCTTGCAGTTGGTCAAGACACTCCTGGATTGCGCTCTCTGCGGGAAAGGCAACCTTTCCTGCAGTAAGCATGTATGCAAATGGGCTCAGGTCCGACCCAATGCCTCGTCGGCCCAACAGACAAGCTTCCAACGGAACCGTGCCGCAACCTGCGAAGGGATCGAGCACCAAATCCCCGGGTTTGCTAAACAAACGTACCAGGAAGTGGGCGAGAGCCGGCTTCAACTTGCTTGGATACGAACACAGCGAGTGGAGACGGTCGCCCCAGTTGCGCGCTGAGTACGGCCGCACCTGATACGGCAACCTCGCCAGGCGCTGTATTCGGTCGGACACGTCAATCGCCAAACGCGGATTCCTTCCTGAAGATCAGGATGTACTGGTGATGCATGTTTGGCACGTACCCGTAGGGATAGCCGTACGGGTACAGCCTCTTCTGGTTCTGAGCCAAGATCGTGATGCCCTTAAGAACCGCACGCTTCTCCCCCAGTTGACTCATTGCCGTGATCAGATCGGCATGGAACGGCACGAACACACCCTTGTGGCGGAAATCCGATACGACGATTGCGAGGTATCGATTCGTCTCGAGCGTGCGGAGACACTGATCGAACACCTGGACGAGCTGCTTCAGGAACTCGTGATAGTCGACGATGTTCGCGAGATCCTTCGAAGCCTCCGTCCGAGTAGCAACCTCGGAGTAATGGGTTGCAAGGCCGTTGCCAACCCGCTCCGCGAGAAGCTTGTGGTCTGGCTTCTTGTTGAGGATTCCCCAGTACGGAGGACTGGTGATGACGAAGTTCACAGACTCCGACGCGAAAGTCGGCAAGACATCCCTCGCATCCCCGGTGATTATTTCCTGCCCGTCCAACGACCCACACTCAGTCTCCAAGCGTTTCCTCGTTAGGTCGGCCCAGACCTCCATAAGCTCGATGCCTACACCCCGACGCCCCAAGCGCAGGCAAGCCTTCAAGGTTGAACCCACTCCGCAGAATGGATCAAGCACCGTCTGCCCCTGCTTGGTGAAGAAAGCGATAAGGCGGCCGACGTCTTGGAAGCTGAACGGAGCTGGATGAAGTCGCTCGATGCGGGCTTCTGGATGCTGGGCGCCCAGACCCTTCTGAAACCAGACGCTCTTAGTCTCTTGAATCCACTCACGACCCGTCAAGTCATTGAGGTCGTTACGCGGATGCGGACCAACTGCCTCGGAAGCATGTTCACCCATCTCCGCATGAACCGCGTCTGCGATCACTCCGAAGCGGCCCTGCTCGCCTGTATCCGAAGCCGAGCCAGCATTGGTTGTGTCGGCTTTTTCCGACGCCTTACCTGCGATGTTACGATTAGCCATGGGGTCTCCTAACTACATCTCTGTCATTCTACACGGGGCTCCTGGCCCATCTCAATCCCATGAGAACCGCCGTCCGAGGGTCCGACGAAGCTGCCGGATTTAACCGACAGATGGGGCCTCTACATTCGAGCGCTCAGGGAGAGTCGCGGCTGGACCGTCGCGGAACTCGCGGAGCTCGCCGGCGTCCATCGGGACACCATCTATGAACTAGAAAGCAACCCCCACCCAAACCCCCGGCTCGATACGCTTCTTCAGATTGCGCGAGCATTCACCGCCGAAGTCTGAACCACCCCCTCGGACGCCAAACGAGCCTAAGCGAGCGCAGCGCTCCAGGACATCCCCAGGATGGGGGATCGCCCGGGGGATATTCCTCACCCCCGGTCGGGGACTTGCCCACTCAACGAGCTGGCCGCGCGCCGCTTTGGGCCGGCGCGCTTGCGACACCTTCGCTGTTCGGGAGAGGTGACGCGGCAAGGCAGGACCCTAGCCCAGAGCACTGACATCTAAGGTCGGGGAGGGGCTGATCATTGACGGCGCGGCGGGCCTCCGCCCCCGGACACGCGCCGATAGACAGCCTGGGTCTCCCTGGTGGGCTCCTCACCCAGCTCCTCCGCGAGGAGCCGTCTGAGGGCCTCATAGCGGCCCCGGGCGGCTTCCGGCCGATCCCTCTTGCCCTCGAGCTAATCGCGAGCCGGTACAGGTGCTCTGCGAAAGGATCCTGCTCTACAGCTCGGTCAAGGACGCGGAGGGCGTCGTCATGATGCTCTTCTTGGGCGAGGAGCTCGGCGAGCTGGCCTGAGGCGTCCACGAACAGCCGCTGGAAGCGCTCTCGAATGTGGAGCGCCCATTCGTAGGAGTGGCCCTCACAGAAGGGTCCCTGGTAGAGATCCACGGCCCGCCGTAGGTGGGCCGCTGGCTCGGCCGCCCTCCCCGCCTCCGCGAGGGCCTCCTCGAATGCCTGGACGTCGGACCAGACCGCGCCTGCATCGAGCCGCAACCGTTCGTCCACCCAGTCCGCCACCATCGTGTCCTCCGATGAGGCGTCCAGGCGCTCCCGGATCTGGCGGAGACACTGGCCGAGGCGAGCACCGGATTTCTCCGGGTCGGCGTCGGGCCATAGGTCGGTCAGGACCTGCTCTCGCGCCACCCACCCTCCACCGGAGCGGGACCCAGGAACACCCGGACACCGCCCAGACACACGATACGGCGGGCAGTCAGCTCTGCCTTGGCCGCGGCCGTAGGCTTCGCCGGTCCAGCTAGCTCAGTCGCGGCTTCAGCCAAGGGGGCACGAGCCGCAGTCCCCAGGTCGGTTCCGGTACGAGCTGGCTCAGCCCGCACGGCGCCGGCGGCGCTCCGGAGCACCAGTGCCGCCTCCGCCATCGCCTCTCCGGAGAGCACCGCGGGGGCGACCTCGAGAGGCTCAAGTTCGGGAAGGGGCAGGCTCAGAAGCTCCACGAGGGCGTCTGGCCCAACCTGGCCCCCATCGGGTACCGGAACATCCGGCTGGACCCTTCCCCGGGGCAGCGCCGGGGCCGGGCCGTCATTGACCCCGACGAGCAGGCGCCCCTGGTCCGGGAGGCCTTCGAGCTGTACGCCACCGGGGAGTGGCCACTCACGGCGCTGGCGGAGGAGATGTACCGCCGGGGGCTCCGTAACCGCCGCGGCGGCCGGGTCAGCCGCTCTCGGCTCCACGAGATGCTCTCGAACCCGGCCTACATCGGGAAGATCCCGTGGAAGGGAGCGGTATACGAGGGCAGCCACCAGCCGATCGTCCCCAGGGAGATCTTCGATCTGGTCCAGGACCGCCTGTCGAGCCACGGTCGCTCCAAGGAGCGCCAGAGGAAACACACCCACTTCCTCAAGGGCCTCCTCCGGTGCGGGGCCTGCGGTACGCGGCTCCTCTACGACGTGGTCAAGGGCCGGAACGGGCGCCCCTTCCCCTATTTCGCCTGCGCCAGTCACTTCAATTCCCGGAGGAGCTGCGGGGAGCCCTACACCCCGACTCGCTCGGTGGAGCGGGCGGTGGAGGACCTCTATCGCGAGATCAAGCTTCCCAGGGGCCTCCGGGCTCGCCTGGAGCGCCTCCTGGAGGAGTATCGCCCGCGAGCGCCACCGGGCCCAGGAGACCCGGTTTGTGGCCCGGCGGCTCGACCGGCTGGCGGCGGAGCGGGAGCGGCTGCTCGACCTCTACCTCGCCGGCGACCTCGACCGGGAGCCCTTCCGGGACCGGAAGGGAAGAATCGAGGAGGAGGTCCGGGACCTCGAGTCCCGCACGGCGGACCAGACCGCCAAGCTCGGGCAGGCCCGGGAACTCGTCACCCTCGCTCTCAAGCTCGCGAGGAACTGCCACGTGAGCTACCGCAAGGCCTCGCCCGAGACGAAGAAGCTCTGGAACGGCGCCTTCTTCGAGGAGATCAGCGTCAAGGATCGGAAGGTCGTGGACGTCCGGTACGCCGAGCCGTTCCAAACCGTCTTCACCGCTGGAGCAGGGCGCGTTTCTGATAAGGGCCTTCTCGTGGAGACGACCGGATTCGAACCGGCGACCTCCTGGTTGCAAACCAGGCGCTCTACCGACCTGAGCTACGTCCCCTTCCCCAAACGATACCTCCTCCCTCCTCATCACCCGTCTGGGCGATGCTAGGAGGATGGCGGGTCCCGTGCGCTCGTGGCGGCCACGCGACTGGATGGCCACGGTGGCCATCGGCCTCCTGGGTGGGGCTCTCGGCCTTCTCCTCGCGGGGAGAATCCGTTACCCGCTCGGCCCCTTCGAGGTGGAGCTATTCGCCCGTCCGGGACTTGGCCAGACCGAGATCGCCCTTCCACCCCTGGGGACCATCCGGGCAGATACCCACGACGTCCCCATCCACCTGTCCGCCACGCTCGAGAGCGTGGACCCCGATCGAGCGGACGCCGCGATCCGGGCGCGGGGGTTCTCCTCCCTGGTCCAGGATGTGGAGCGCGAAGGGCTCGCATCCGTTCGGGTCTATGCGGTTCGCGCGCTCGGCCTAGCCTTCCTGGGAGCCCTGGTCCTCGGGCTCCTGGTCCACCGACGTCGGTGGGAGCGGGTGATCGCCGCGGCGGCGGCGGGGGCCCTGATCATCGGCTCACTGGGAGCCGTTGCCTGGACCACGTACCGGCCCCGGGCGTTCCTGGAACCCACCTACACGGGCTCCCTCACGCTAGCGCCGGACCTGATCGGGCCGGTCCGGGAGGCGACGGGGCGCATCGAGGACTTCCGGGCGGAGCTCGACCGCCTCCTGAGAGGAGCGGTGCGCGCCTACGGCTCCCTGGCCGTTGGGGAAGGCCCCTCACCGGACGCCGTGACGGTCCTCCACATCTCGGACGTCCATGCCTCGCCCTTGGGGATGGACTTCGCCCAGCGCCTGGCGGAGTCGTTCGAAGTTGGATTCGTCATCGACACCGGCGACATCACGTCGTTCGGGTCGCCTTTGGAGCGCGCCATCCTCGCCCGGGTCCCGGCCTTTCGGGTTCCCTACGTATTCATACGCGGAAACCACGATGACCCCGAGGTAGGGACCTTGATCGAGGCCTACGACAACGCCGAGGTCCTGGAGAACGAGGCCGTGACCCTGGAAGGGATCACCGTGTATGGAGCGCCACATCCTCTGTACACCCCGGATCCGGGCTTCGATCTGTCCGACCAGGAGATCGGAGCCGCGCTCGAGGAGGCCGGCCTGGACCTGGTGGCGACGCTGGCCGCGGAGTCTCCCTCCCCGGACGTCCTGGCGGTGCACGACGATCGGATGGCTCTCCCGGCGGCGGGCCAGGTCCCCGTGGTCGTCTCCGGCCACTTCCATCGGTTCGCCGCGGCGGTGAACGAGGGTAGCCTGTTCCTGCGAACCGGCAGCACCGGGGGAGGCGGCCTGGACACCTTCAGCGCCGACGAGCCGTTCCCGCTCTCGGCGGAACTCCTGTTCTTCGAGGGCCCGGAGCGGGAGCTGGTGGCCATCGATCGGATCACGTTGGATCCCGAGACCCGAGACCTCACCGTCGAGCGACAGCTAGCAACCAGCCTCCTGGCAGAGGAGCCGGTGCCCGCCCCCACCGCCTCCCCGGGTCAGTAGGGTCCGTTCCGGACCGCGCTACCGCACGGACCCCGCCAGGCGGAGGGCTTCTGCCTTCCCGATGTCCGCCTCGAGCCGGTAGGTGATCCCGTCCCTGCTCCACAGGAGCGTGTTGCCGGCGAGCCGGGCCCGGTCCTCGACCGTGTTCCCGTTCTCGTCCAGGACCATCACGGTGTGCGGACCCTCCACCCAATAGCCCAGCTCGTCGTCCACGTCGACACTCTCCACCGTCGCATCGGAGTCCGTGAGCTTCCGGATCAGCTGCTCGTCGGTGGTGGCCCGGAACTGGCTCAGGACGGCGCCCACGTCCGTTCCCTCGGCGGCCGGCAGCCCGGACCGGGGCTCGTACACCATCGAAACGATCGGTTGGCTGCCGATCCCGCTCAGATGGACTCGGTCGGGGTCACCGAGCAAGGCCGGGAAGACCAGCTCGAAGTTCACCTCGGCCTCGGCCTCCGCCAGCGTTACCCGGCGGCCCAGGCGGAGCTCGTCGGCCGGGGACGAGGGCGGCGGGGTGGCCCCCATCTCGATGCGCACGCCCGGCAGACCAAGGAACCGGAGGATCGCCGCCCGGATCCCCGGTGAGAAGGCCACCAGCCCGCCGAGCACCATCAGGAGGGTGGCCGCCGCCAGCAACACGATCCGCCGACGAGGCGGCCGACGGGCCGGCGCCGGAAGCGGCCGGACTCCGGCGATCCCCTCGAGCACCACCGGCGCCAGGTCCGGCTCCGCCGGCCATGCCAGGTGGCGCCCCAGGTCGGTCAGGGCCCGTTCCAGCACCGCCTCGCTCACCTCACCGCCTCCAGATCCACTCCCGCTTCCCCCAGTGCGTCTCGCAGCCGCGACAGCGCCCGTGACAGTCGCGACTTGACGGTCCCCCGGGCCACCCCGACCGCGGCCGCGGTCTCGGCCTCGGAGAGGTCCAGAAAGTACCGGAACGCGATCACCTGCCGGTCTCTCTCGGCGAGCCCGTTCACCGCACGGAGGAGGGCTTCGCGACGCTCGCGGTCCTCGGCTTCCTGCTCCGGCGACGGAACGGTGGCCTGGCCTTCGTGGGCCACGGACAGCGCCAGCCCCACCCGTCGGGCCGTCGCCCGCCTCCGGTTGCGGGCCTCGTTGGCCACGATGGCCAGCAACCAGGGGCGGAACGGACGCTCATGGTCGAATCGCATCAGGGCCCCGTAAGCCTTGGTGAAGGCGGTCTGTGCCGCGTCCTCTGCCTCGGCCGCCTCCCCCGTCACCAGGTAGGCCGTCCGATGGGCGACACCCTGATACCTGCGCACGAGCTCCTCGTAGGCCGAGACCTCGCCACGCCGCGCCCGCCTGACGAGCTCTCCGTCGTCCAGCGGTGGTCCTCCCACCGTCTCGATGTCCTGCCCCATCTACACCTCTGGACGACCCCGGGTTCCCGAGAAGCCGAACGGCCGGCCCGAGGGCCGGCCGCTATAGGGCTGGAGGGTGGATCAGGTGCTGTCGGGAGGCGGCAGCTCCTGCCACTCGCTCTCCTCGATCTCCCGGTTACGACGGCGCCGGAAGATCGCGAAGAAGGCAGCGAACGCCGCGATGATGGCCCCGAAAATCCACCACTTCTTCCTGCTCTTCTTGCCTTCGGCCATCTGAGGCCTCCTTTGGACCGAAAGTGGGCCTGGGTGGACTTGAACCACCGACCTCACCCTTATCAGGGGTGCGCTCTAACCGCCTGAGCTACAGGCCCCGGGGACGAGGTCCTGGACCAGCGTACTCGGGGGGCCGAGGGGCCGTCAACGCCGCTCGACCAGCGTGACTTCGATGCCGCCGATCAGGTCGCTGATCAGGTTGTACAGGAAGGCCAAGAACACGGTGAACGCCGCCCACAGGACCGTGGAGATGATTCCAACCAGGAACAGGGTCCGGAAGATGTACCCCGCGTTGAACTCGAAGTCTCCTGCGGCGTCACCGAACCCAACTCCGGTGAGCAGGTCGGAGATGGAATTCAGGATCCCGGCCGCCGAGAGGACCGCGTACAGGATGGCGAAGCCGACCAGCATCACCAGCATCAGACAGAAGTAGAAGATCAGCGAGAACTTCAGCACCGACCAGGGGTTGATCCGCCGGATCTGGACCCGGACCCGCCGGGTCACGGGGCGGGAGGGGCCGGTGGAGGCCCCTCGCTCGACGGTCTCAATCGTCGCCAATGCCTACCCCTTTACCACCCCGGCCGGTCTGAGACGGGCCACCGTCTTCGACAGACCCGCGCCCTCGCACGCATCGACCACCTGCAAGACGTCCTTGTACGCGTACGGTGCCTCTTCCGCGAGCAGGCGCCACTGCGAGGCCGCCACAGTTATACCCTTCTCCTCCAGGCTTGTCCGTAGTTCCGGCCCGCTCATCACCTTCTTGGCCTTGGTCCGGCTCATGGCCCTTCCGGCCCCATGGCAGGTAGAGGCGAACGAGCGCTCGCGGGCTTGTTCAGTACCCACCAGCACGTAGGAGGCCGTGCCCATGCTCCCGGGGATCAGCACCGGCTGCCCGATGTCTCGGTACCGAGCCGGAAGCTCCGGGTGACCCGGACCGAACGCCCGCGTGGCACCCTTGCGATGAACGCACAGGGTGCGGGTCCGGCCCTCGACCTCGTGCTCCTCCATCTTGGCCAGGTTGTGGGCCACGTCATAGACCATCGACATCCCCAGATCCCGATCTGAACGACCGAACACGATCTCGAAGGCCTCTCGGACGGCGTGGGCTAGCACGTGACGGTTGCCGCGGGCGAAGTTGGCCGCGGCGGACATGGCCCCCAGGTACTCCTGTGCGGTGCGATGGTCCAGCGGGACGCAGGCAAGCTGCCGGTCGGGGACCTCGATGTCGAGGGTGCGCATGTCCTCGTCGACGCGGCGGAGGAAGTCGGTGCACGTCTGATGGCCCACGCCACGGGACCCGGAGTGCAGCATCACGCAGACCTGGCCCTCGAACAGGCCCATGGCCGCGGCGGCGCGATCCTCGATGATCCCGTCCACCACCTGGACCTCCAGGAAGTGGTTGCCGGCGCCCAGGCTCCCGAGCTGAGGCGCCCCTCGCTCGACGGCCCGGTCGGACAGGTACTCGGGCCTGGCGTCGGCCAAAACTCCGTGGTCCTCGCACAGCTCCTCGTCCTCAGGCCACCCGATGCCCTGAGACAATGGGTAGCCCACGCCTTCGCGGAGGACCTTCTCTACGTCACTCCGCGACAGGCGCATCCGACCCTTGCTGCCCACACCACGTGGAACCCGTTGGCCGAGTGTATGGACCAGCTGCTCGATCCGTTCGCTGACGTCCCGTTCCCAGTCGAGATCGGAGCGCAGCAACCTGACCCCGCAGGCGATGTCGAATCCCACGCCGCCGGGGGACACCACTCCCCCATCGTCCGGATCCGTCGCCGCCACGCCGCCGATCGGAAAGCCGTAGCCCCAGTGGATGTCGGGCATGGCGTAGGAGGCCTTCACGATCCCCGGCAGCGTGGCCACGTTGGCCACCTGTTCGACCGCGCGGTCCTCGACGGCCTTGGTGGCCATCTCCTCGGTGGCGAACACGATCCCCGGCACCCGCATCCCCGGGACGGATCCCCGGGGGACGCGCCACACGAACGGCTCGACGGGCTCGAGATTCACCGCAGGTCCTCTCGCGGCGAGTCTACTCCGGGGCCATCGACTCCCTCCCCGCCCACCGCGCTCGGTCCCAGGCGATGTGGGAAAGACCCGCGGACACGAGGAGAAGCAGGCCGGCGGGAAGGAAAAAAAGCCCGATCGAGAACAACGCCAGCGCGCAGAAGACGATCAGGAAGCCACTCAGTGCGTACAACACGAACGGCCTTCCGCGTCGCGCTGCGATCAGCCCCGCAACGCAGCATGCCGCCGGAATGGCATTGACCCAGAGCACCCACGCCCCGTTGACTTCCACCGACGATCCGACGCAGGAGTTGGGCGGCGGATCTCGCCTCGGATGGTTCCTTCGCCGCGGTAGGCGCATGGCTGGAACGCGAGCCAAAGGCCGAGGGCCACGCATCCGACGGCTAGGACGGCGGCGATCCGCTCGGCGGCCATGGATCGCGGGCGCGGGTTCATGTCAGACGTCAAGGTACACCTCGGCCACCCACGCCCCGTCGGGCTGTTGCTCCAGGCGAAGGCGGTGGTAGGTGGCTGCCTTCACGCCGACCGACTCCAGCTCCCGGTCGCCCCGGCCGGCAACCCGTACCCCCGCGTCCAGGTCCTGCTCCCCGACCGTGTGGACGTCGAATCCCCCAAACACCACGTCACGCGACTCGGAAATGAACAACAGCTCGTCGAGCCACGCCACCAACAGGGCGGGGCGATCGGCCGCCCGAACGGTGACATGCTCCTCCTCACCTTCGCCGGGGAACCAGGCTCCCTGCAGGGTGGCCAGGCCTTCCCCCGCCGCCTCGAAGACATCCTCCAAGGTGGCTCCTCGCATCCGGAGCCCGATGTCGGCGGTGTGCTCGAGTACCTCGAAGGTCCCGGTCACAGACCGGGGCGATCGGCGGGCCGCTCCGCCGGCGCCGACCCAGCCCACGGCTTGCCGCGAGCGGCCGGGCCGAACGGGCCCAAGACCAGGCGTACATGAAGCGGCACCAGGATCGCCAGCGCAACCACCGCGGCGGCGAACTCTCCGATGCTCGGGCCGGTCTGGTAAAGCATCCCGCCGGCGCCGATCCCTACCCCCGAGAGCGAAAGGAGCTCGGTCACGAGCCACGCGGGGGCGCGGGTTCGCAAGAAGAACCCGGTGACCAGGGCGATCGCCACGGAGGCGGCGATCAGCCAGCCCGCCGGGTCCACGGGCCTAGGGCTCGGCCTCGACCTGAGCGATGACCGGGGCCACGGCGGCGACCTTGGTTCTCCCGGCCAGTCTCATCACCCGGACGCCCTGGCTGGGCCGGCCGGTCCGGCGGATCTGCTCCGACGACACCCGGATCACGATCCCGGTGGTGGAGATGACGAACACGTCCTGGTCCTTGGTCCCCACGA
>JBOGVS010000050.1:6078-16166 GCA_050692555.1 Actinomycetota bacterium | reverse complement strand
ACTAGGCCCTCAACCTAGCGCGTCTACCAAATTCCGCCACTCCGACGCGGACTTCGATTATAGGACCGCCTTGGACCACTGGGCCGCATTCCACAGTGGGCCGTCCACGGTCGCGTTGGCCTCCAGCCCGACCACTCCCTTGGTAGACGCCACGGCCGCCTGCGGCTGGAACAGGGGCAGCACCGGCACCAGTTCCGCCAGTCGCTCCTGGGCGTCAGCCAGGGCACCCTGATCGCCCCGGTCGACCGACTCGATCAGCGATGACAGCCTGGGGTCCTGGAGTGCGGTAAGCGCCGGTGTCCCGCCCGGGGCCTCCACGTATCGAGCCAGATCCGGCGACGGGCCCGATCGGACCTCCACTAGCGCCAGGTCGAACCGCCTCGCCGGGAGGAACGTGCCCCGGAAGACGTCCGGCTCCAGTGGCACCAGCTCCACGTCTCCGCCGGCTCGCTCGAGCTGGGCCTGCACGTACCGGGCCAGGAACTCGATGAGCTCTCCCCGGGCATACACCAGGTCCAGCTCACCCTGACCGGCCAACAAACCGGCCGTCCCTGTACCGTACTCGGACCAGGCCGAAGCTGATCCGGTTTGCTCCGGAGAGAGGACCCCGTGTGCCTCCCGCCCTTCCTCGTTGACCACCGCGTCCACGAACCTGTGACGGTCGATGGCCTCGGCGATCCGCCGGCGGGTGTCGGCGGACTCCAGGGTCTGGGCGTTCATCACCAGGTGCATCAGGTCGGGACCGTACGCCTCGGAGATCCGGACGCCCGGAACCGCCGCGAGCCGGCGGCTCCAGGACACTCCCAGCATGGGAGCCACGGCGTCCAGGAGTCCCGCCTCCAGCAGCTGGATGGCGGTGGTGGGATCTGGGACGAAGGTGACCTCGATCCGCTCCGCCAACGGGTCCGGCCCCGCGGCAGTGGGATCGGCGGCCAGCACCACCGCCCTCCCCCGCTCCCACCGCTCCAGCAGGAAGGGACCGGCTCCCACCGGCGGCCCCTCGTCCCACTCCCCCACCCCGGCCGGTTCGGAAACCGTGTGCCCCGGGAGCACGAACCGGCCCGCGGCGAACAGGTCGCGCCACGAGGCCAGCGGGGGCGAGAGAACCAGCTCTCCCTCGGTCGGTGAGATCTCGACCACGTCCACCACGTGGTCGAATCCCTGAGGATCGGCCACCTCGAGGGCTGATTCGGTCATCACTCGCCATGTGAACGCCACGTCGTCGACCGTGATGGGTTCCCCGTCCGACCACAGCGCTCCCTCCCTGATGCGGAATCGAACCGTCATCCGGTCTCCCTCGGTCCGGACCTCCGGATCCTCGGCCAGGAGCGAGAGGCGGTAGGTCAGATCGGGGGCCACCACGAAGAACGAGGGCAGCACGGCCCGGAGGATGTCGCGAGCCGCCGGCGAGCGCTCGGTCACCGGGTTCAGGGTGGCCGGTTCCTCAGGATAGGCGATCCTGATCGTTCCGGCCGGCGGGGGCTGCTCGGACGGCAGCGACTCCGGCGAACCATCCGAGGGACAGGCCACGGCGACCAGCCCAAACACCGAGGCCAACGCCACCGTGGCGTTACGAGGAGACCGAGAGCGTCGCTGCATCGAAGCGGGCCAAGGGGTTGACGGCGAAGCCCTCTACGTACGGTTGCGCCGCGAGGTGCGACCGGAACCAGGCCACCGGAACCAGGTGCATGGCCGCCAGAGCCCGCCGCTCCGCCTGGACGTACAGGGCCCGGCGAGCGGGGTCGCGGGGCTGCCCGCGAGCCTCCTCCAAGAAGCCGTCCAGGCGTGGGTCCTCTACCCCTATCTGGTTGTCGGGGGACCCGGAGAGGAGGAGAGGCTCGAGCAGGGCCTGCTGACGCGGGTAATCCGCCACCCACACCAGGCAGAACATCTCGTGGGCGCCCGAGGTCAGGATGTCCCGGTACCCGGCCTCGTCGTGGGGCCGGGGCGTGACGGTGAGGCCTGCCTCCCCCAGCTGCGAGGAGATGGTGGCGGCCAGCGCGTCGGCCACCGGTGAAGCCGCGTAGTCCAGGTGGAAGCTCCGGTCCTCGCGAGGGACCTGCCGGACCAGCGTTCTGGCCCGGGCGACATCCCGGAGACACAGATCGCCGCACACCGCGGGATCGTGACCGCTGATGGTGGGCGGGACGATCCCCGTGGCCGGGGTGGGAACCCCGCCGTAGACGTCCTCGACGATCGCCGGCCGGTCCAGGGCCAGCGACGCCGCTCCCCGAAACGCCGGATCCTGGAACCGGGGTTCCGACTCGTTGAACCCGCAGTACAGGAGGCGTGCCAGGGTGACGATCCCCTGTCCCCCGTACTGGCTCCGAGCCTCGTCCAGCAGGGGCCCGGGGATGGGAGCCACATCGAGAGAGCCGGCGATGAACTCCGGCCATCCTTCGTCCGGGTTCTGGTAGGTCCGGAACTCCAGGCTGTCCACCGGCGGAGGGATGCCATAGTAGCCCTCGAACCGCTGCATGACGATGGGGGTGCCCCCCTGGAGGGGAGCGGCCAGCCGGAACGGTCCGTTCCCCACCGGCCCGGACCCGAACCCCGGCTGGGAGGCCGCCGGCGGAACCGGCGAGAGAGCGGGGTGGCCCAGGAGCGACACGAAGTCGGGCCACGACCGGTTGAGGGTGACCTCCAGGACCCGGTCCTTGGGGGCGGCCAGGCCGGCGAGCCGGTTGACCTTGGCCTTGGTCTGGAGGTCCCGGAACCCCTTCACCGCTTCCAGCAGGAACGAGTAGGGCCGGGCCGCCGCGGGGTCGGCCAGCCGGTTCCAGGCGGTGACGAAGTCCGCAGCCCGCACCGGGGTGCCGTCGTGGAAGGTTGCGTGGCGGATCTCGAACACGAACCGCGTCCCGTCGTCCAGGACTTCCCAGCGTGCCGCGGCTGAAGGGACGGGGGCCATGGACACGGGGTCGTAGGCAACCAGCCCGTCGAACAGCTGGGAGGCGAGCTCGAGGGAGTCGGAGCTGTCGAGGTCGCGGGGGTCCAGGCTCGTGGGCGGGGTGGTTGCCAGCCGAAGCGCGACGGGAGCCGGCGTCCCACCCGTGGTGGGACCGGGCTGAGGGAACACCGGGCCGGCCTGAGGGTTCTCGGGCTCCGGGGGTGGCGTGGTGCATGCCACCAGGCCGACGAGGGCCCACGTCAGCGTGCGGAGCACCGGATGGGGGCGTCCGCCCCCTAGTCCCACTTCCAGGCGAGATAGAACGTGGTCACGGCGAAGACCACCGCGGTGCCCACCGTGATGCGGTCGAGGTTCCGCTCCACCGCAGTGCCACTGGACAGCCCGCCGCCGCCCCCGAACATGTCGGAGAGTCCACCGCCCTTCCCCGCGTGCAGGAGGATGAACAGGATCAGGAGAAGCGACGCGATGATATGGATCACGATCAGCGTGGCGATCAGCATCAGGCCGTGGACTCTATCACGGCCCGATCTTCCAACGGGAAGTGGCACGCGGCCACCTGTCCGCGGTGGTGGGGGGTGAGGTCCGGGTCGTCCTCCCGGCAGATGGGGAACTGAGCCCGGGGACATCGGGGGTGGAATCGGCATCCCGACGGAGGGTCGATCGGGGACGGCACGTCACCCTCAAGGATGATCCGGTGCCTCTTGGCGGCCAGCTCCGGATCCGGGATCGGGACCGCCGAGAGCAGCGCCCCCGTGTAGGGATGCTTGGGATTGAGGTACAGCGTCTCTCCGGGGGCCATCTCCACGATGCGCCCGAGGTACATCACCGCCACCCGGTCGCTCATGTGCTTGACCACCGACAGGTCGTGAGCGATGAACAAGTAGGTGAGGTTGAACTCCTCCTGGAGGTCCTCCAGGAGGTTGAGGATCTGGGCCTGGATGGATACGTCGAGCGCCGAGACCGGCTCGTCGCAGACGATCAGCCTGGGCCGCAGCGCCAGGCCCCGAGCCACCCCGATCCGCTGTCGCTGGCCTCCGGAGAACTCGTGCGGGAACCGGTTGTAGTGCTCGGGGTTCAGCCCGACCAGCTCCATGAGCCGCTGGACCTCCGGCTTGATCTCCCGGTCGATGGCCCGCCGGACCGGGATGCGGGCGATCCACACGACCACCGCCACCAGCAGGGCCACGCCGAACAGGGCCAGCGTGACGAGATTGGGGATCTGAACGAGGCTTGCGGTATCCGCCACCAATGCCGCGAGCCCGGCTCCCAGAGCCGCTCCTAGGGCCCACCGAACCACCGGGTTGGGTTTCCGCGGCGGCTTGCCGGGCATCCCGTGGACCCTGAAGGGGTCGGCGATGATCGAGCCGACCGTCTTTCGAGGGTTCAGCGAGGCGTAGGGGTCCTGGAAGATGATCTGGAACTCCCGGCGCAGGTCCCGAACCCGGGTGTGGAAGCGATGGAACCGGCTGGTGTTGATCGTCCCCAGCACCGCGGTCGTCAGGATGCCCAGGGCCAGGGCGCCCAAGACCGAGAACAACACGCCGACCGCCAGTCCGGGCCACCGGGCGGCCGCGCCGATGATGATGGTCAGGACGGCAGCGCCGGCCAGGCCGAGGTTGGCGTATCCCAGCCACCCGGGGACGGGCAGAGGCTTCGGCCCGGTCACGTCGCGCCCGTCGAAGAAGATCTGGCCGTCGGTCGGCTCAAGGAGCTTGGTGATCAGCCGAGCCGCGGTGGACTTGCCGCACCCGGTCTCCCCGACCAGGCCGACGGTCTCGCCCGGGTAGACCTCGAGATCGATTCCGTCGACGGCGTGCACGTTGCCGACCTTCCGTTGGATGAGGATCCCCCGAGTGATGGGGAAATGCTTCTTCACCCCGACCAGCCTCACCAGCGGCTCAACGCCCGGCCTGGTTCCCGAGGCCCGCCGCTCGTCGATCTCCGGAATGCTCACGCTCGGACCGCCACCTCCTCCTCGAAGATGCGTTCCTTCTCGGCCAGCGGGAGGTGACAGGCGGCGGCATGCTTCCCGTCCTCCGACAGGAGCCGAGGCACCTCCACCTTGCATACGTCCATGACGTACGGGCACCGGGGGTGGAAGGGACACCCTGGCGGCACGAAGATCAGCGACGGCGGCAACCCCTTGATCGGCCGGAGCCGCTCCACCTTCGGCTGGTCAAGCCGGGTGATCGACTGCAGGAGACCCCAGGTGTACGGATGATGGGCCCGGTAGTAGAGGTCGTTGCGGGCGCCGGACTCCGCGATCTTCCCCGCGTACATCACCTGCACGTCGTCGGCGTGCTCGGCCACCACCCCCAGGTCGTGTGTGATGATCACCACCGCGGCGTCGAACTCGTCCTTCAGCCGGCCGATGAGATCGAGGATCTGGGCCTGCACGGTCACGTCGAGGGCGGTGGTGGGTTCGTCGGCGATCAGGAGGTCTGGGTTGAGCGAGAGGGCCATGGCGATCATGGCGCGCTGCCGCATCCCGCCGGAGAACTCGTGCGGGTACTGGCCGGCTCGCTCGTCGGGCCGAGGGATGCCCACCCGCCGGAGCATCTCCACCCCCTGGTCCCAGGCTTCCCGCTTCGACAGGGGCTGGTGGGCCCTGATGGCCTCGACGATCTGGTCCCCCACCTTGTAGAAGGGGTGAAGGGACGTCATGGGGTCCTGGAAGATCATGCTGATCTTGGCCCCCCGGATGTTCCGCAGCTCCTCGGGCGGGGTCTGCAGCAGGTCCTGGCCCCGGAACATGATCTGTCCCTCGATGTGGGCCTGTTTCTTGCTGACCAGCCCCAGCACGGTGAGGAAGGTGACGCTCTTCCCGGAACCCGACTCCCCCACCACCCCCAGCGTCTCTCCCGGCTCGACGGTGAACGACACCCCGTCTACCGCCTTCACTAGTCCATCGTCCGTGGGGAAGTGGACCTTCAGGTCCCGGACCTCCAGGAGCGGCTCGGCCACCTACGTGTACCTCACCCTAGGGTCGAGGAAGGCATACACGACATCCACGAAGAGGTTACCGATCACCACGAAGAGCGACGCGAACACCGTCACCCCCATCACCGCGGGGAAGTCGTTGGTCTGCAGCGAGTTGACCAGGTACTGGCCCAGCCCCGGAAGGGCGAAGACCGACTCGGTGATCACCGCCCCGCCCAGCAGGATCCCCAGGTCGATGCCGAACATCGTGACCACCGGGGTCAGGGCCGACCGGAGGCCGTGCTTGAACGTTACTCGCCGCTCCGAAAGCCCCTTGGCCCGGGCGGTCCGGATGTAGTCCTCCGACATGGTCTCGATCAGGTTGCTTCGGACCATGCGGGCGTAGAACGCGGCGAACAGCAGCGCCAGGGTGAACCAGGGCAGGATGAACCGTCCCTGGAGGATCCCGTCCCACACCGAAGCACCGATGGGCAGACTGCTACTGGGAGCGACCCGTAACTTGAACCAGAAGATGTACAACATCACGTACCCGAGCCAGAACACCGGCGCCGAGACGCCGAACAACGCGAAGATCATCCCGGCTCGGTCGCGGACCGATCTTGGCTTCGTCGCCGACATGATCCCGATAGGGATCCCCAACAGGATCCACACCACCGCCGCCCCCATGGCCAGGACGATGCTCACCGGGAGGCGCTGGTAGATCTCCTCCTTGACCGGGACGAAGTTGTTGAACGAGAAGTAGACCTGCTCGTTGAGGAAGTACCCCGGCCAGGGGACCAGGCCCTTGGCGAACCGGCCGTACTGGACGTACCAGGGCTGGTCAAGCCCCAGGTTCACTCGGGCCAGGGCCACGAGCCGGGGGGTGGTCCGGCGTCCCGCAGCCCGCCGGGCGGGGTCGCCGGGGGGAAGCTTGATGAAGATCAGGAACGTGATGAAGGACACGATCACCAGGACCAGGATCAGGAACAGCGTCCGCCGGATCAGGTACCGCCCCATCGCGTCCCCAGATTATGCCTCCCACGGGAAGGAGGGGGGCCCGAGTGGCCCCCCTCCCGCCTCGTGCTTCGCGGCCCTTTTAGGCCTCCGCTCCGCCGCCCGCCAGGCCCATCACGGCCAGGCTGGGCTGACCGGAGTACTGGTCGTACTTGAAGTTCAGTACCCGGTCTCCGTAGACGAAGACGTCCCGGATAAGGGTGACCGGCACCCAGGGAACCACGTCCTCCATGAGCTGCTGGTCGAGCTCGGCCCAGCACTGGAACCGCTCGTCACCGAGCTCCATCGAGTCGCACTCGGTGAACTTGTCGTCCACGCTGGGCACCTCGGTGACCTCGTAGTCGTTCTCCCTCAGCACGTCGGCCGGAGCTCCCACCAGCGCGTAGTTGCAGCAGGAGTCCGGTCCGATGGCACTGGAGCCGAACAGGGGCTCACCGAACGTGGTGGCGTCCGAGTAGTCCTTGAACCAGCCGGGACCCGCGCACAGGGCCACGTGCGCACCGGGGTCGTTGCACTTGTCGTACATCGTGGTGCGCTCGAACGTGGTCACGTCGAGCTCGATCCCGATCTCGCTGAAGTTCTGCTCCAGCAACGCGGCCTGGTCCGGATAGGGGTCGGCCTCGTCCGTGGCGGTCACCACCCCCGAGCATTCCGGCGCGTCGCAGACCCCGTCGCCGTCGGTGTCGTACTCCGACTCCGCCATCGCCGCCTTGGCGGCCTCGATGTCCCCCGCGCTGTTCGGCGAGGCGTACGGGTCGTAGTCCGCCAGGAGGTTGTCCTGCAGGCTGTCGATGATGTTGTGCGGCGCCGGCTCGCCGAACAGGGGGCCGCCGCGGATCCGCAGCATGCCGTCCTTGTCCAGCGCGAAGTTCAGCGCCTTCCGCACGTTGATGTCATCGAAGGGCGGCTCCGCGATGTTCATCGACAGGTAGTAGAGGCCGTCGCCGATGTTCGACGTGACCTGGTCCTGCCGCTCCGGGTCCGCCTGGTACTCCCGGATGATCTGGGCAGGGGGCACCCCGTCCAGGTTGAGGTCCAGCTCGCCGGCCTTGATCCGGTTCTGCATGTCCTCGGTGGTCAGGCCGATCTGGACCTCGATCCGGTCCACGTTGGCCGGGCGGATGTCGTCCACGTTCTCGCTCCAGGACGGGTTGCGGACCAGGACGATGGAACGGCCGGGCTCGTAGCCGGCGATCTCCTGGTCGCCTCCCTGCTCCACCTCATCACTACCCTCGAACATGTACGGCCCGGAAGAGACCAGGAACCGCCCGTAGTCGTCTTCCTTTCCGTCGGCGGCGCCTTCAGGGATGGGGGCCGCCGCCGGCATCATCATCCGGAACGAGAAGTCACCGGAGGGGCGGGTCAGGTTGATCTCCAGGGTCTTGTCGTCGACCGCAGTCATCCCGGTGATGGTGTCCGCTTCACCCTCCCCGAACTCGTCGAACCCCTCGATCACCGAGTAATAGAACGGATACCCGGCCCCGACGTCGGGGTTGGCTTCCCGCTCCATCGCGTTGATGAAGGAGTCCGCGGTGATCTCCACGTCCTGATAGGGCGGGCCAAACGTGACCCCATCCCTGATCGTGTACGTGTAGGTCAGCCCGTCCTCCGACACCTCGGGCAGCTCCGTGGCCAGGTCGGGAAGCAGATCGTTCCCGCCCTCCTCCGCAGGGAGCCCGTTGGTGGTCACCAGGGTTCGGAGCAGGCAACAGTGATAGAAGCCCCAGGTGACCGAGTAGTACTCCTTCTGCGGGTCAAAGGCGGCGTCGACGTCCGACTCCAGGCCGCCGAGGACCGTGCCGCCCTTGGCGATCTCCTGAGCGTCTTCGCCGGGCTGCGTTGGTCCCTCTTCCTGGGCACAGGCCGCGGCGAACAATGCCAGGGCCCCCAGCAGGGCCAGCATCTTCAGATATCGATTCACTACATCCCCTCTCTTTCCGTACCCGATGGGATCACCCGTCTGTCCAGTGAGTCCTCCCCTCCCTCCTTCCTATCGAGCGGTCTTGGGATCGAGCGCGTCGCGCAGCCCGTCCCCCACGAGATTGAAGGCCAGCGTAGTGAACAACAGGAACAAACCGGGGAACAGCATCATCCACCAGGCGTAGGTGAAGATGGTCTGAGCGTCCGCCAGCATCTTTCCCCACGACGCGGTGGTGGGCGGCACCCCCGCCCCCAGGAACGACAGGGCCGCCTCGAACAGGATGTTGTTGGGGATGATCAGCGAGGTGTACACGATGATCGGGGCCGTCACGTTCGGGAGGATCTCCCGGAACATGATCCGGAGGTTCCCGGCCCCCTGGGCCCTGGCGGCCTCCACGAACTCCTTCTCTCGGAGCGACAGCACCTGGCCCCGGACGATGCGGGCTATGTACGGCCAGTTGAACAAAGCGATCACATAGCTCACCAAGAGGAGGCCGGGCCGGATCAGGCCGCCGAGGCAGCCGGCCCTCGACAGGCTGCACGCCGCCACCAGGCCGAGGGCCAGCAGGAGGATCGGCAGTGACAGCACGATGTCGATCAGCCGGGACACGAAGGTGTCCACCTTCCCCCGGTAGAACCCGGCCATCAGGCCCATGATCACCCCGATAACCACCGAGAGCCCGGTGGCGATGAAGGCCACCGTGAGCGAGGTCCGGGCTCCGTAGATGACCCGGACGAACAGGTCTCGCCCCGCGGTGTCGGCCCCGAACCAGAACTCGCTGCTGGGGCCGACGGGAAGCCCGACATCGTCGGTGGCCTGCCGGAGGAGAACCTGGTTGGGCTCGTGGCCGGCGATCTGCGCCGCCAGGGGAGCACCCAGGGCCAGGATGAGGATGATGACGATGAACACGATCCCGGCGAGTGCGAACTTGTCCCGCCTGAACCGGCGCCGGAACAGCTGTCCGGGGCTGCGTCCTACGACCCCTCGGCTGGGCTCGCCCCCGACCTCCGGAACGACCTGTTCGGGTGCGGCGACGGGCTCTGCGACCTGCGCCATCCAGCGCCCCCCTTGGCCTGTGGCCAGCCGATAGTAGTGGGCCGGCCGTGGGCGAGCAACGCTCCCTCAGGCCGGTATACGAGATCCGGGGTGCGACGGGATTCAGCCTTCCAGGAGCCCCACCAGGGTGGGGACGATCTCCACGCCCCGGATCGTGCCGATCGATCCTTCGGCTGCGGCCCGCTCCGCGAACCTCGAGCAGGCGTCGGAGCTCACCCCGGGGCCAGCCACCACCAGGGGCACGGGGTCGGCGGTGTGGGCCTTACG
>JBOGVS010000050.1:0-5978 GCA_050692555.1 Actinomycetota bacterium | reverse complement strand
CGATGGGCCAGGTCCCCGTCCCGGAACTCCATCCCCGCCCCCAGGGCTTCCAGCACCCCTCGTCCGGGATGGTCCTCCGTGGGGTCGTACCCCAGGATGGCGAACACCGCGATGTCCGACTCCGGGGCGATGTCCGGGCCCACCGTGTGGACCAGCCCCTCGCGTCCCCGGGCCGCCAGGTCGTCGAGGAACGGCGTGGCCGCGGCCTCCAGGGGGGTCCGGTTGCCGAGCGCCGGGTGGGGATCGTCGCCCACCCCGTCCAGGCACACGTACAGCAGCCGGTTCATCTCACCGCTTGACGATCAGGGCCATCTCTTCCGGGTCGAGGCTGGCTCCACCCACCAGGGCGCCGTCGATCTCCGGATGGGCCATGAACTCCCGGATGTTCCCGGCTTTCACGCTCCCCCCGTACTGCACCCGGACCGTCTCGGCCACGTCCGTCGAGTACACGGTTTCCAGGGTGTCCCGGATGGTCCGGATCACGTCGCCGGCGTCGGACGGCGCGCAGGGCCGTCCGGTCCCGATGGCCCACACCGGCTCGTAGGCCACCACGGTCCGTGCGGCTTCCCCGGGGCCCACCTTCCCCAGGCCCTCGCGGAGCTGTCCCACCACCACGTCCGCGGTGCGACCGGCGTCCCGTTGCTCGAGGGTCTCGCCCACGCACAGGATGGGGGTCATCCCGTGGCCGAACACGGCCTTGACCTTCCGAGCGACCTGGTCGTCGGTCTCACCGAAGTGCTGGCGCCGCTCGGAGTGACCCACGATCACGTAGGCGACCTTCAGGGCCTCCAGCATCACCGGAGCGATCTCCCCGGTGAACGCTCCCTTGTCCTCCCAGTGGACGTTCTGGGCTCCCAGGGCGAACCGGAGGCGATCGCTCTCGATCAGGGTCTGGACGCTGCGGAGGGAGGTGAACGGAGGGCAGATCACCACCTCCACCCGCTCAGTGTCGTCCCGGTCGAGGAGATAGGAGAGCTTCTGGACGTCCTGGATGGCCTCGAGATGGGTCTTGTGCATCTTCCAGTTGGCGGCAACGATCGGCCGGCGGGCGGCCATCAGGACTCCATCAGGACGGCCACCCCGGGCAGCGTCTTTCCTTCAAGGAACTCCAGTGACGCCCCTCCCCCGGTGGACAGGTGGTCCACTTCCTGCTCATAGCCCAGCCTTCGGATCGCCGCCACGCTGTCTCCCCCACCCACCACCGTGAATGCGTCGGCGGCGGCGACCGCCTTGGCCACTCCTCGGGTCCCCACGGCGAACGGCTCCAGCTCGAACACCCCCATGGGGCCGTTCCAGAACACCGTCCGGGCGTCGGCCACCACCCGGGTGAACTCCTCCACGGTTCGGGGACCGATGTCCAGCCCCTTGAGGCCGGGGGGGATGGCGCCGGCCCGAACGGTCCGCGTGCGTGCAGAGGCGTCGGCCTCCGGAGCCGCCACGACGTCCTCGGGGAGCACGATCGGGACGCCAGACCGCTCCGCGTCGGCCAGGATCGACTTGACCTCTGCGACCTGATCCGCCTCGACCGGCGAGTCCCCCGTCTCCCCTCCCTGGGCGGCCAGGAACGTGAACGCCATGGCCCCGCCCACCAGCAGCGCGTCCACCAGCCGGAGCAAAGAGCCCATGACCCCCAGCTTGTCGAAGACCTTGGCCCCTCCCAGGATGCCCACGAACGGTTCCTCCGCCCCTTCCAGGAGCCTCGACAGCACCTCCACCTCGCGGGCCATCAGCAGCCCGGCCGCCGCCGGCAGGCGCTCGGCGACCCCCACCACCGAGGCGTGTGCTCGGTGCGCGGCTCCGAAGGCATCGTCGACGTACCCGTCCGCCAGGGATGCGAGCTCGTCGGCGAAGCCGGGGTCGTTGGCCTCTTCGCGAGGATCGAACCGAAGGTTTTCGAGCATGGCCACCTCGCCGGCCTCCAGGGCCCGGCAGGCCTTGGCCACGGTGTCGCCGGTCACCTCGTCCAGCATGCGGACCTCGATCCCGGCGACCTCCTCCAGCCGGGCGGCGACGGGATCCAGCCGGAGGTCCTCAACCACCGTTCCCCTCGGGCGGCCGAGATGGGAAGCCAGGATCAGCGCCGCGCCGCGGTCCCGAAGGTTCTCAATCGTGGGGAGGGTGGCGGTGATCCGGAGGTCGTCGGCGACCTTCCCGTTCTCCAGCGGGACGTTGAAGTCCACCCGCACGAAGACCCGGCGGCCCTCGAGGTCTCCGAGGTCTTCGACGGTACGGAGGCGCCCCACCTTACAGGCGCTCGGCGACCTTCTCGGTCAGCTCCACAAGACGGTTGGAGTAGCCCCACTCGTTGTCGTACCACCCGATGACCTTGACCATGGTGCCGATGGCCATCGTCAACATGGAGTCGAAGACACAGGAGTGAGCGTCGCCAACCACGTCGGACGACACCAGCGGATCCTCGGTGTACTTCAGGATCCCCTGAAGCCGGTCTCCGGCAGCCGCTCGGAACGCCTCGTTGATCTCCTCGACGGTGACCTCTCGCTCCAGGATGCCCACCAGGTCGGTAACCGAGCCGTCGGGGACCGGTACCCGGAAGGCCATCCCGTCCATCTTCCCCTTGAGCTTGGGGATCGCCAGCGATGTGGCCTTGGCCGCCCCGGTGGAGCTGGGGACGATGTTGATGGCCGCGGCCCGGGCCCGGCGGAGGTCCTTGTGCGGGAGGTCCAGGAGGTTCTGGTCGTTGGTGTACGCGTGGCAGGTGGTCATCAGCGCTCGCTCCAGACCGAACGCTTCCTCCAGCACGCTGGCCATGGGCACCACGCAGTTCGTGGTGCATGAGGCGTTGGAGATCACGTGATGGGATGTGGGCTCGTACTGCTGATCGTTGACCCCCAGGACGATCGTGATGTCCTCCCCCTTGGCAGGAGCGCTGATGATCACCTTCTGGGCTCCGGCGGACAGGTGCTTCTCCGCGTTCTCCCGGTCGGTGAACAGGCCGGTGGACTCCACCACGATGTCCACCTCGAGCTCTTTCCAGGGGAGATTGGCCGGGTCTCGCTCCGCCAGGACCGTGAACTCATCGCCGTCGACGGTGATGCCGTCCGCAGTGGCGGCGATGTCCGCGTCGAGGTTCCCCAGCACCGAGTCGTACTTCAGGAGATGAGCCAGGGTGGCGGCGTCGGTGATGTCGTTCACCGCCACGAAGTCGATGTCCGCGCCCCTGGCCCGGGCGGCCCGGAAGAAGTTGCGGCCGATCCGGCCGAAGCCGTTGATGCCTACCTTGATCGCCATCGTCACGTCCTCCTCTGAGGTCCTTCGCTCATCCTACCGGCCGGGGCCGAAGGCCCCCCAGCCCTCAGCCGGCCCGGGCGTCGACGGCGCCGGCCAGATCGCGGGCCGTTTCCGAGGACACCGCTCCGGGCGCTCCCCCCAGCGTGACGGTGAGCACCATCTCCCCCCGGCGCCACACGTAGCCGAAGCTCTCGGTCCCCCGGACCTCCGGCCCGGAGATGTCCACACCCTTGTGCCATCCGTAGCGCTCGTCACCCAGGCCCGCGGCGGGGACCTCGTCGCAGGGCAAAGAAGCCTCGACCCCCAGGTGCAGGCTCATCAGGTAGTCGAACAGGTCGGCGGCGGTCCCTTGGTCATCCATCCTGGCCACGGTCGAGGTGGCGAAGGTCACCTGGCCCTCCTGAGGCGGTGGAGGCACGGCGCCCAGCTGGCCGGAAACGGCGTAACCCGCCCGGTAACCGTCGCCGAACCCCGCGGCCAGACCATCCGGGAGCGGCGGGAGGCTGGGGAATTGCCGCCTGCGGGGTAGGAGCGCCCTGATCCCCGGAGCCGGTCCGGTCTCCTCTGGATCGGCCTCCAGATCGGCGGGGACGTCCTCCGGCTGGAGGGTGACCCCGGCCAGCGGGTGCTCTTCAGCGTCGGCCTCCCCCGCGGCAGGACCGTCGTCGCCGCCGCAGGCCACCAGCACCACCAGGGCCACGGCGAGCAGGCCTCGCCCTGACATGGCCCTATTCGCGGTCGACGTCCCGGTGCTCCCGGGTGACCGGCAGGCCCTTCTCCCGGAAGTACGCGGCCAGCTCCTCGGCCACGATCACCGAACGGTGCCGGCCGCCGGTGCAGCCCACCGCCACCGTGAGGTACGACTTCCCCTCGGCGACGTACCCCGGGAGCACGTAGTCCAGCAGTGACCGGAGGCGGCTGATGAACTCCGCGTACGAGGGGTGGCCGGTCACAAAGCGCCGCACAGGGGCTTCGGTTCC
This sequence comes from Actinomycetota bacterium, assembly GCA_050692555.1. Lineage (GTDB taxonomy): Bacteria > Actinomycetota > UBA4738 > UBA4738 > CALAEC01 > DAITPV01. The sequence goes on along the minus strand of JBOGVS010000050.1, from coordinate 1,749 downwards.
CGGGAGCGTTCGGAGCCAGTCCACCCAGTAGGGGTTGGGAAGGAACCGCACGTCCAGCACCAGGTCGGCGTCCCGGGGTACCCCGTACTTGTAGCCGAACGACAGCACGGCCACCTGGAGCCCCTCCTCCGGGGGCGACTTGGCGAAGGCGTCCCGAACCCGTTCGCGGAGCTCCTGGGGGGTGAGCTCGGTGGTGTCGATGACCAGGTCCGCGTCTCCTCGGAGGGCCTCCATGATCTGGCGCTCCTTGCGGATCCCCTCCACCCGGCGGTCCTCCGGCGCCAGGGGATGCTTGCGGCGGGTCTCGGCGAACCGGCTCACCAGGACGTCCTCCGAGGCCTCCAGGAACAGGATCCTGAGCGGGATCCGGCGCTGACGGAGGATCTGGAGGGCGTTCGCCAGGTCGTCGAAGAACTTCCCGCCTCGCGCGTCGGCCACGATGGCCACGCGTTGGGGCCCCCCGCTGGTCTCCAGCAGCTCCGCCATCTTGGGGATCAGCGACGGAGGAAGGTTGTCCACCACGAAGTACCCCACGTCCTCAAGGCACTTGGCCGCCTCCGACCTCCCGGCGCCGGACAGCCCGGTGATCAGGGTGATCTCCGGAGCCGCGGGGAGCCGGCGGGGCTCGGCGCCCGATCGCTTCAGGGGCTGTGCGGTCATGCGGACCGGGCCTCTTCCCGCCGTCCTCTCAGCCGAGACTGGATCTCCGCCGCGAGCGCCGGACCGACCCCCGGGGTGGCCGCGATGTCCTCGGTGGTGGCCTTGGACAGCCGGGCCAGCGAGCCGAACCGCCGCAGCAGGGCCTTCTTCCGGGCCGGGCCGATCCCCGGCACGTCGTCCAGGGGGGAGGCCATGGCCCGGCGCTGCCGCTTGCGCCGGTGATAGTCCAGGGCGAACCGGTGGGCCTCGTCGCGGACGTGCTGGAGGAGGAATAGAGCCTCGGAGCCGCGGGGGATCAGCAACGGCTCGGGTTGCCCCGGTAGGTACACCTCCTCCAGGCGCTTGGCCAGGCCCACGGCGGGGATGTCCAGGCCGAGCTCCTCGAGGACCCGGAGGGCCACGTTGAGCTGTCCCCGGCCCCCGTCCATCACCGCCAACGAGGGCGGGTAGGCGAACTTCCGCTTCGAGGCGGGGTCCTCGCGCTCCCGGAGATACCGGGTGAACCGCCTGCGGAGCATCTCCTCCATGCTCCCGACATCGTCCTGACCCGGCACGCTCTTGATCTCGAATCGCCGGTAGCCGGATCGCTTGGGAAGGCCGTCCTCGAACACCACCATGGACCCCACGATGGAGTCCGGCCCCAGGTTGGAGATGTCGTAGGCCTCGATCCGGAGGGGCGGCTCGGGCAGGCCCAGGACCTCGCCGAGCTCGTTCAACGCGCGGGAGCGGGCGGCGAAGTCCGTGGCCCGTTTGAGCTTGTGCCGGACGAAGGCCTCCTTGGCGTTGACGTTCACCACCTTGAGGAGCCGGCGCTTGTCGCCCCGGGCCGGCACGGCGATGGTCACCTTTCCGCCGCGCCGCTCGGAGAGCCACCGTTCCAGCACGTCCCGGTCGGTGGGCCATACCGGCACCAGGACCTTGGGCGGAACCTGGTCCTGGTCCATGTACAACTCACGGAGGAACGACGAGACGAGGGCCGTGGTGTCGAGGTCCTCGACCCGATCCACCACCCACCCCTTGCGCCCGGTCACCCGCCCCCCACGCACGAAGAAGACCTGGAACGCGGCCTCCAGGTCGTCCTCGGCCATG
>JBOGVS010000049.1:0-16679 GCA_050692555.1 Actinomycetota bacterium | reverse complement strand
GCCACGGACCGGTTGTTCCGAGCCAAGCAACGATCGAGGGACCTGACCCTGCCCGTGCTGGTGGCCGACCTCGCGGCGGCGGAGAGGCTCGCCGTCGTCGATGACCGGGCCCGGACGGTGGCGGATCGGTTCTGGCCCGGGGCCCTGACCCTGGTTCTCCGCCGGTCCGAGGCCAGCCGCGGCTGGGAGCTGGGGGAGGAGCGGGACACCATCGGCATCCGCGTTCCGGACCACGGGGTCGCCCTGGCGCTCCTGCGACGGACCGGCCCGCTCGCAGTGACCAGCGCCAACCGTTCCGGGGAGCCCACACCCTCCGGCTGCGACGGAGTTCGGGCGATGTTGGGTGATGCGATATCGGTCTACCTGTGCGCGGGACGAGCCTCGGGGAGGTCCTCCACGGTCCTGGATGTCACCGGGCCCCAGCCGCGGGTCTTGCGAACAGGAGGGATCGCCGAGGCGCAGATCTTCTTCTCGTGGCCTGATCGGTCTGAACGGAGCTGAGCGAACCGTACGCTAGACTCGGCACGTGCTCCGGGTGCTGCTGGTCTGCACGGGGAACATCTGTCGCTCGCCCATGGCCGAGGGGTTCCTGGTCGATCGCTCTCGCCGTCTCCTGGGCGACACCCTTCGGGTGCGTTCGTCCGGGACGTGGGCCAGGCTGGGCCTGGCCCCCACTCCCGAAGCGGTGGCCGCCGCCGCGGCGCGGGGTATCGACATCGCCGACCTCCGGTCCACACCCTTCTCCCCGGCGCAGGCGGGGTGGGCCGACGTCGTGGTGAGCATGACCGCCGAGCAGCGGCAGGAGGTCCTCGAGCACGCCCCCGACGCCGCACCCAAGACGTTCACCCTCAAGGAGCTGGTGGCCCTGGTGGGACTCCTCCCTCCGCCCCGGGGGACGCCGTCGCGCGAGTCCATGCTCGAGCGCGTCGCTGCCGCCCACCGCCTCCGAGGCGAGGGGGCCCGCCCGGTGCGCGACGAGGATGTCGCCGACCCGCTGGGGATGGCGCCTCAGGTGTACCGGGCCACCGCCTGGGAGATCGAGGAGCTGGTGGACGCGCTGATCCGGGGCCTGGCCGGGCAGCGGCAGCCCGTGGCGGCCGGAGAGGACTGAGCCGGTGCGAGTGGCCGTTGGCTCCGATCACGCCGGATTCGCTCTGAAGCGCGATCTCCAGCAGTACCTGAAGGAGCTGGGGCACGACGTGGAGGATCTGGGCACCGACTCGGAGGAGCCGGTGGACTACCCGGGGTTCTGCGCGGCGGTCGGCCGAGCGGTGCGCGACGGGAGGGCGGAGCGAGGGGTGGTCCTCGGAGGGAGCGGGCAGGGGGAGCAGATCGCCGCGAACAAGGTCCGGGGGGTGCGGGCGGCTCTGTGCAACGATCTGTTCACCGCGAGGCTCTCCCGCGAGCACAACGACGCCAACGTGCTGTCCATGGGAGCCCGGATCGTGGCGCCGGAGCTGGCGCGGGAGATCCTCCGGACCTGGCTGGAGGCCTCGTTCGCGGGCGGACGCCACGAACGGAGGATCCGCCGGATCGAGGACATCGAGCGAGAGGAAGCAGGGGAGGGGACATGAAGGAGTGGGTGGCGGACTGGGAGGCCCTGAAGGCCAACGACCCGGAGGTCGCCGAGGCGCTGGTGGGAGAGCTGGAGCGGGAGCGGAACACGGTCCGCCTCATCGCCAGCGAGAACTACACCAGCCCTGCGGTCCTGGCCGCCATGGCCTCGACGATGACCAACAAGTACGCGGAGGGTCTGCCGGGCAAGCGGTACTACGGCGGGTGCCGGTGGGTGGACGTCACCGAGCAGCTGGCCATCGACCGGGCCAAAGAGCTGTTCGCCGCCGGGCACGCCAACGTCCAGCCTCACGCGGGCGCCCAGGCCAACATGGCCGCGTACTTCGCGTTCATGGACGTGGGCGACACCCTGCTGGGCATGAGCCTGCCCCACGGCGGCCACCTCACCCACGGCTCGCCCGTCAACTTCTCGGGGAAGTGGTTCGACGTGGTGGGCTACGAGGTGGACAAGGACTCCGAGCTCATCGACATGGACAACGTCCGGGACCTGGCCAAGGAGCACCACCCCAAGATGATCGTGGCGGGCGCCACCGCGTATCCGCGGGTCATCGACTGGGCCGCGTTCCGGGAGATCGCCGACGAGGTGGGCGCGGTGTTCATGGTCGACGCCGCGCATTTCATCGGGCTGGTGGCCGGGGGAGCGTATCCGAGCCCCGTGCCGTATGCGGACGTGGTGACCTTCACCACCCACAAGACGCTCCGAGGACCGCGGGGGGCCATGATCCTGGCGCGTGAGGAGCACGCCAAGGCCATCGACAAGGCCACGTTCCCGATGATGCAAGGAGGCCCGCTCGAGCACTGCATCGCCGCCAAGGCGGTGTGCCTCAAGGAGGCCATGGCTCCGGAGTTCGGGGACTACGCGCACCGGGTGGTCCGAACCGCCCGGGCCCTGGCCGGCGGCCTGGTCGATCAGGGACTCCGCCTGGTGTCCGGGGGGACCGACTCTCACCTGGCCCTGGTGGACCTCCAGCCTGCCGGCATCACCGGCGCGGACGCCGAGCGCGCCTGCGACGACGTGGGGATCACCCTCAACAAGAACGCCATCCCGTTCGATCCGCTGCCGCCCGCCACCGCCTCGGGGATCCGGCTGGGAACTCCCGGCCCCGCCACCCTGGGCATGGACGAGCCCGAGATGAAGGAGATCGCCGAGCTGATCGGCGAGGTGATCCGGGCCCCCGACGACGAGGAGGTGAAGGGACAGGCCCGGGAGCGGGTGGCCGAGCTGACCCGCAGGTTCCCGGCCTACCCGTAGGGTGCTTCCCCTCGCGGTCGTCTTCCTGGTCAGCGCGGTGGCCGCGCTGGTGGCCACCCCCCTGATCCGCCGGCTGGCCCTGCGGTTCGGAGCGATCGACCGGCCGTCTGACCGAAAGGTTCATCCCCGGCCCACCCCGACCCTCGGCGGCCTGTCGCTGTGGCTGGCCTGCATGGTGGGGCTGGGGGTCGCGGCGCTACTCCCGGCCTTCAAGGACCTGTTCGACGTGTCGTCGGAGCCGCTCGGGGTGGTGATGGCCGGCACGGTGCTGGTGGCGCTGGGGAGCTACGACGACGTGCGGGGACTGTCGGTCCCCGCCAAGGTGGCCGGCCAGGTGCTGGCCGGCGGTCTGTTGATCCTGAACGGGGTGCAGCTGTTCTACGTGTGGTTCCCGGGCCTCGGGGTGCTGTCCCTTGGTGGAGACCTGGCCGTGCCCCTGACCCTGATCTGGGTCCTGGCCATGATCAACGCGGTCAATCTCATCGACGGGCTCGACGGGCTGGCCGCCGGGGTGGTGGTCATCGCCGCCCTGGCGTTCTTCACCTACGCCTTCCAGACCGGGAAGCCCATCTTCGACGGTCCCTCTCCAGCCTCGCTGTTCTGCGTGGTGGTGGCGGGAGCGGCGGTGGGGTTCCTGCCGTACAACTTCAACCCGGCCCGGATCTTCATGGGCGACTCGGGCAGCATGTTGCTGGGCCTGATGCTGGCCGCGGCCACGATCTCCGGCGTGGGGCGGACCGACGCCCCCTCCAGCACCGACCTCGCCGCACTGGCGATCCCCGTGGCCATCCCGCTGCTGGTCCTGGCGGTGCCGTTCACCGACGTGATGTGGGCCATCGCCCGCCGGCTCCGCCGGGGCAGGCCCGTCTACGCGCCGGACAAGGAGCACATCCACCACCGGCTCCTGGAGATCGGCCACAGCCACCGGCAGGCCGTGCTCCTCATGTACCTGTGGAGCGCGCTGATCGCCAGCTCCGCGCTGGCCATCACGTTCATCCAGAGCCGGGCGCTGACCGGCCTGATGCTGGCCCTGATCGCCGCGGTCCTGGTGGGAACGGCGGTCCCCAGGATGATGCGAAGGGCCAACGGCAGGCTCCGTCCGTAGCGATGGGGTGGGGCTTGCGCTTGAGGCGTGGTGAACGCGGCTTCCTCAAGGTCCTTCGAGGTCTTCTGGCTGTGGTGCTGCTGTTGATAGGTCTGGTGATCTCCTATGCGTTTGGAGCAGGGTATCTTTCGCCTTTTGGACTGGGGCTACCGACCCCATGGAATCTTGTGGGCACGCTTCTATTGCTGGGCGGGGCCGTTTGGGTCGCTCTGAGCGTATGGAGGTCCTCCTCGCCTTAAAGCGAAAGAGCTCTGAAGTCAGCACTCTCTTTCGAAGCGGCTCACGTATCATTCACGTCATGCGGGGACGATCGTTCGTTCGAGCGTGCGTGGTGGCGACGGTTTGTGCTGGGCTGATGGCTGGGCTGGCTGGGCCCGCCGCGGCGGCCGCGGCGACCGTGAGCCTGTCGGCCTCGAAGACCGACCTGCAGTTCGGCGAGGTCACCAGGCTCACCGGCACCGTGAACCCGCCTCCTCCGGCAGGCTCCACCGTGGAGATCGTCGACGCGTCGAACCCCGCCCGCGTCCTGGCCACCGCGGCTACCGATGCTTCCGGGAACTTCGCCGTGGACCATGCCCCGGAGGCCAACGTCGACGCGGCGGCTCGATGGACCGGAGATACCAGCACCCCGGTGCCGCTGCGGGTCCACCCCCGGCTCACCGCGCAGCTGGAGAACGTCCGGCTGTTCGACGCGGCCGCCGTCTCCGGACGTGTGGAGCCTCCGCACCCCGGTGGCGCGGTCCACGTGGAGCTCCTGGTGGGGGACCGGGTCGTGGCCCGGGAGAACGCCCCGGTGGGCCCCGGCTCTGAGTACTCCATCGAGCTGGACGTCGTCCGGTCCGGCACGTACCGGGCCCGGGTGTCCTTCGACGACGCCGACCACGAGCCCGCGGAGACCACCACGCCGGGCCGGAAGGTGGCCACCCCGCCGCCCCTGCATCCGGGCTCGAACGGCGACTGGGTGCTGGCGCTGGAGAACCGGCTCGACGACCTGGGGTACCACGTCCCCCGCCCCAACCGGAACTACGACGTCCGGACCGGTGACGCCGTCCTGGCGTTCCACAAGGTGCAGGGCATGCCTCGGGGCAAGAACGCCACCAGGCGAACCTGGAAACGCCTGGCCGATCCGCGGATCCCCAAGCCGAAGCTCGAGGCGCCGTCCACCCACATCGAGGTCAATCAGAGCAAGCAGGTCTTGTACGTGGTCCGCCAGGGCGAGGTCGACGTGATCGTCCACGCTTCGACCGGCGCGGGAGCGGCCACCCGCGACGGGACCTTCCGGGTCCACCGGAAGCTGGCCGGCTTCAGCCCCGGCCACCTGTACTACCCCAGCTATTTCGACGGGCTCCGGGCGGTGCACGGCTGGCCCGACGTGCCTCCCTCACCGGCCAGCCACGGGTGCACGCGCGTGCCGATGTGGACGGCCAAGTTCCTGTTCCGGATCATGCACTACGGGATGGTGGTGAAGATCTACCACTGACGCTCAGACTGGAAGCGTCGGTTGCCGAAACCCCTCGTAGTTGGTGATGACCAGGTCGTGGCTGGCTCGTTCCCGACTGTTCAGATGGATGTCACGCCGGGTTGGCATCTTCGTGATGTTCCAACCCTCAAAGAGGGAGCGGACGAAGGCTGTATCTGAGTTGGTGAGGGTCAGGTAGATGCCCCTTCCTCGCGCCTCCCGCATACACTCGGCGAGCTTGCGGTGGTCGTCCTCATGGAATTGACCGGGTGTATAGCGTTTGAAGTCTCCCCACGGTCGGTCCGGTACGTAGGGTGGATCCAGGTAGATCCAATCGCCCGGCTGCGCGTTAAGGAAAGCGTGCGTGTAGTCTTTGCAGTGAATCTCAGCGTGCATGAGGACTCTTGATGCACCAATGAGATGGTCTCGGTTGTAGTAAGGTCGCGCGTACTCCCCATAAGGCACATTGAATTCGCCACGGCTGTTGACTCGCCATAAGCCTCGAAAGGCCGTCTTGTTCAGATAGATCACTCGCGCAGCACGGACTACTGGTTGGAGTTTCTTAGGCTCCGTGCGCCGAACCTCAAGGTAGAAATCCCGCGAGTTCGGCATCGCATCAAGTTGCTCCATGACTGCGAAGGGATCCCGCGCAACCTCCCCAAAACAGATCACGAGTTCTTCATTGAGGTCGGAGAGAACGGCAGATTCGGGAGCCAATTCGAAGAAGACGGCGGCACTGCCCATGAATGGTTCCCAATAGCGCCCGGTGTAGGGAGGAGCAAGCCGCACGAGGGTGGCGGCTGAGCGGCTCTTACCCCCCGCCCACTTCAGGAACGGGCGAGGCCTGACGGAGGCAGTCGTGTCTGGCACATGGGGAGGATAACGGGGGGGTCTGACAGAGTCACGCATCCGCGGTCGATCTGCAGGTCATGGCTGCGGTTTCCATTGTGAGACGATAAGAGCGTGTCGGATTCCGACTTCGTTCAGTTCCGCGACTCTCTCCAACGCCTCGGCGGGGCTGTAGCTATTGACCCGGAAGATCAGGCGGGCCTGGAGGCCGCCGCCGCCGAAATCGAGAGGCTCCCCAGGATAACGACAGCGGCCGTAACCACGCTGGTTCGACAAAAGCCGGAATGGATCCAGGCGCTTGGTCTCTGCGTTCGCCTGAGTCGGGAACAGCTCCGGGGAGTGCTCCGCCAGCGATTTGGAACGGAGTCCTTCCGACGCATTGGCGAAGGTCATGCGAAGGACCTCGTGGATGCGCTCGACTCAGAGTTTCATCTTCTCGAGGAGTTACGCACCCAACGAAGTCGGCGCTGGTCTTTCTCGGACGTCCTTCTTGAGCGACACGCCTCCCGCCTCCGTGCAGCAGGGTCGATTGGGCGAGGGCGCAGAGTTGAGGATCTGGTGGAAGCGGTGGTGAACGATGTGGGGCTCCCACATGAGATGAGAACGCGATTCACGGGCAAGGCTGGTGAGACGGGGCCCTGCGATCTGGCGATTCCCGCCGGTGGGGCCGAGGCGCAGATCATTACAGCTATAAAGGGATTCGATTCGACTGGCAGCAAACTCACCGACGCCGCCCAGGAAATCGCCCGAATGGCGGATATCAGGTTGCCCAAGCAATTCGTCTTTGCTGTTATTGACGGGGTAGGTTGGCTTCGGCGGCAGGCGGATCTCAAACGCATTTACGGACTGCTTGAGAAGAATTCAATCGATGGGCTCTACTCCATTTCGCAATTGGGTGATTTCAGGACTGATCTTCGGGATGCGGCCTTGCGGCTCCGTCTCATCTAACAGGTAGGACTCCGGGACTGGTCGGGATCCTGACCAGTCCCTTTTGCCTCTTTGATCGGCACCGCACGCACGCTGCGGTCAGGAGATCAGAGCCTGGCAGAACTCCGTGAACGCGGCGACGTACAGGTTGATGTCTGCCTCTGAGTGCTGGACGGAAATGGTCCACTGCTCCTCGTCGCCGGGGGTCATGAACACGCCACGGTTCACCATCCAGGGCCAGGACGCCGCGAACAGGTCCGGGTTGCATTCCAGGAAGTCCCGGTAGTCCCGGAGCGGTTCCGGCCGGTACGACACGCACCCCTTGGCCCCCAGGTCGACGGCGTGGGCCGGGATCCCATGGTCGGCGATGGCCCGGCTGCACCCCTCGGCCAGGAGCGATCCCAGCTTCCCCAGCTGCTCGTACGCGTCGGGAGTCAGGACCTCGGTGAGGGCGGCCAGTCCCGCAGCCACCGACAAGGGGTTGCCGTTGAACGTGCCCATATGGGCCACACCCCGAGTGATCTCCTCCATCAGGTCGGCCCGACCCCCGAAGGCACCGAGGGCGGCCCCGCCGCCGGCGGCCTTGGCGAAGCAGGCCAGGTCCGGCTGGACCCCGAACCGCTCGATCGCTCCACCCGGCGCCACCGTGGCCCCCGACTTCACCTCGTCGAAGATCAGGACCACCCCGTGCTTGACGCAAAGGTCCTTGGCGGCCTGGAGGTAGCCGTCCTGGGGGACCACGATGCCGATGTTCATCATGATCGGCTCCATGATGAGACAGGCGATGTCCCCACCCCGCTCGTCGAGGACTCTCGAAAGCGCGTCGGCGTCGTTGAACCGCACCACCGAGGTGTGGCGGGCGGTGTCGGCGGGGATACCCCGCGACAGGGGGGTGGATGCCGGAGCATCACGTCCTCCGATGACGTCGGAATTCGGCAGCACCGAGAACATCACCGCGTCGTGGTGCCCGTGGTAGGAGCCCTCGATCTTCAGGACCGTGTCCCGCCCGGTGACAGCGCGGGCCAGGCGGATGGACTCCATGGTGGCTTCGGTCCCCGAGTTGGTGAACCGGACCCGTTCGAGGTTGAAGCGCCGGCACAGCTCCTCGGCCAGAGCCACCGCAGGTTCGGTGGTGGCGGCGAAGTGGGTCCCGGTGCGGGCGGCTCGCTCGATGGCCTCCGCAACCTTGGGATGGGCGTGCCCCACGGCCATGGTCCCGAACCCGCCGTGGAAGTCCACGTACTCCGTCCCGTCAACGTCCCACACCTTGCTCCCGGCGCCCTCGCGCACGTAGATCGGGTAGGGGTCGTTGGCCTGGAACGAGGAGGCCACCCCGAACGGCATCACCCTGGCCGCGCGCTCGTACAGCCGCCCTGACGCTGGGGTCCGCTCGACCAGCGCCGCCGTCTCCCGCCCGGCCAGCTCGCGGGCCCGCGCGGTGATGGCCTGGTCGCTCACCGGGCGCTCCTCCGCTGGAGTGGCACGGCCAGGAGCGCCAGCCCCACCCCCACGACGAAGATGATCGTCCCCATCACGTTCACCTGGGGCGGCACCCCGAACCGCGAGGCCCCCACCACCCACAGCGGGAACGTGAGCGTCTGTCCCGCGTTGAACAGCGTGATCACGTAGTCGTCCACCGACAGGGCGAAGGCCAGGACCGCCGCGGCGAGCACGCCCGGGAAGATCAGCGGGAACGTGACGGTGCGGAAGGCCGTCCACGGCGTGGCTCCGAGATCCTTGGCCGCCTCCTCCCACTCGTTGTTGAACCCCTGGGTCCGGGCCTTCACCGTGACCACCACGTACGAGATGTTGAACATGATGTGGGCGATCAGGATCGTCACGAAGCCCCGGTCCAGGGCGGCGGTCACGAACAGCGAGAGCAGGGAGGCTCCCAGGACCACCTCGGGGGTGGCCATCGGCAAGAAGATGAACAGGTTGGTCCCCGCTCGCCCCCGGAACCGATGGCGGGTCAGAGCCAGGGCGATCAACGTCCCCAGCGTGGTCGCGACCACGGTGCTGATGGCGGCGATGATCAGCGAGTTCCGGATGGCCATGGTCAGCTCGGGGAAGTCGAGCAGGTCCCGGTACCACCGCAGCGTGAAGCCCTGCCACCGGAAGTTGAATCGGCCCTGGATGTCGTTGAACCCGAACACGATCATGATGGCGATCGGCAGGAACAGGTAGGCGATCACCACCCCCGTGTACACGGGAAGGACCCAGCCCTTCCGTTCCCCTCGGTGCGAGCCGGGGCTCTGTCGCTGAGACCCGGGGCGATCGAGCACGACCTCCGTGCTCATCCGGTGAGCTCCTCGGTCCCCAGGATGCGGGCGTAGATGGCCACGGCCACAAGGATCCCGAGCATCAGGATGAACGACAGGGCCGCGGCCTCCGGGTAGTCGTTGTTCGTCAGGTACTCGGTCTGGATGACGTTGCCGATCATCGTGGTGCTGACACCGCCGAGGAGCTCGGCATTGATGAAGTCACCGGTGGACGGAATGAACGTCAGGAGGGACCCGGCGAACACCCCCGGCAGGGACAGGGGAAAGGTCACCTTGAAGAACGCCTTGATCCGGCTGGAGTACAGGTCGCTGGCCGCGTCCAGCAGGCTCTTGTCCATCCTCTCCAGAGCCACGTAGAGGGGCAGCGCCATGAACGGCAGGAAGTTGTAGATCAACCCCCCGAGCACGGCCACGGGGGTGGCCAGGACCCGGAACCCCTGGCCCACCACCCCGGCGTCCTTGAGGGTGCCCAGGACGATCCCCTCGTCGGCCAGGACGAACTTCCACTCGAGGGTTCGGATCACGAACGAGACGAAGAAGGGGAGGATCACCAGGAACAACAGGACGCTCTTCCACCGGCCACCTCGGAAGGCGATCGTGTAGGCCAGCGGATAGGCGATCAGCAGCGTGGCCACGGTGACGATGAGCCCGTACACCACCGAGCGGATGATCTGGGTGTCGTTCCGCAACAGGACGTCGGAGTACACGCCGAAGTTCCACGTCAGTCGGTACCCCTCCTCCAGGGAGCCCTGCTGGAGCGACACGGACAGCATCGAGATCGTGGGGATCACGTAGAAGACCAGGAGCCACAGGCCACCCGGGAGCAGCAGCCAGTACGCGAAGTTGGAGCGGCGTCGGGGGCGAACGGCGGGGGCGCTCAGCCCTGGGTCACTTCCTGGAACAGGTTGTTCCACACCTGTTCCTCCTCCGTGTCCAGCAGGCGGTAGTTGTGGGTCCTCGCCACGACGTCCTCCGGCGGGAAGACCAGCTCGCTCGAGGCCAGCTTCTGAAGGAGGTTGCCTCCGTTCTGGGCGTCCTCTTCGACGATGGCCTTGATGTCTGCGGGGGACTCGTACCACACCCACTCCGTGATGTTGGCGGCGATCCGGGTGTCATACACGAAGTTCATGAAGTTGTGGGCGTCGGTGGGATGCTCGGCACCGGCGGGGATGGCCATGTTGTCGGTCCACCGCGTTCCACCCTCCTCCGGGAGCACGAACCTGAGGTTGGGGTTGTCGAGCTGGAGGGCGAACACGTCCCCGGACCAGGCCATCGACACGGCCAGGCTGCCGGTGGCCAGCTGGTCCGCGTAGTCGTTGCCGTAGAAGCCCCGGAAGTTGTCCCGGTGCTCGAGGAGGAGCTGCTGGGCCGTCTCGGCGTCCTCGAGCGTCGCGGTCTCCGGCTCGATCCCCGAAGCGAGGAAGGCGAAGTTGAACGTGTCCCGCATCTCCAGGAACATGCCCACCCGCCCCGCGAATGCCGGGTCGAAGAGGTCGTGGATGCTGGTGAGCTCCCGGCCGGTGAGCTCGATGTCGTAGCCGATGCCGGTGATGCCCGCCGCCCACGGGATGCTGTGGGCGTTCCCCGGGTCGTACACCGGATCCTTGAACTTGTCCAGGGCGTTGGCCTCGAAGTTGGGGAGCCGGTCGTGGTGGAGGCGCTCGAGGTAGCCGAGCCGGGCCATCTTCTCGATCACCCAGTCCGAAATCACGATGATGTCGTAGCCGGTGGACTGTCCGCGCGACAGGGGCTCGCGGATCGTGCCGAAGAACTCCTCGTTGTCGTTGATCACCACCTGGTACTGCATGGTGGTATCGAGCTGTTCCTGGAACGACTCGATCGTGGGGCTGACCGGGCCGTCCTTGTCGATGTACAGGGGCCAGTTCGCCATGATCAGCTCGCCGGTTTCGGGCGGCAGCGGCTCGAGCTCATCTCCTCCCTCGCGTCGCTGTCCCTGGACCCCGCAGGCCGCCAGGAAGGCCATGACCCCAAGGTAGGCGGACCCCCGTCCGGCTCGCCGCAGCAGGTCACGCCGGGACAGCCGCCGGTCCAGGCCGCCGAGGATGCGATCGACCTCACTCACCATTCGTTCCCTCCCCATCGGCTGGCTCCACCACGAAGGTGTGCTCCGGATGCCACGTCAACGCCACCTTCTCCCCGGCCGCGGGCGGGCGGTCCGCGGAGGTCCCCAGGTTCTGCGCGTACACCGTGACCCGCTGGCCGGCTCGGGTCTCCACGGTGTACACGTTGCTGACCCCGACGAACGTGGCCACCTGGACGGTTCCCTCCACCATGTTGTCCTCCGGCGGCCGGGCCGAGCCTCCGGAGGAGATCCGGATCTTCTCCGGCCGGACCCCCAGGCGGATGTGATCGGTGTGGCCGTTCAGGGACCCGGCCGGGACCCGGACCTTCTCCCCCGAGGAAAGGATCACGGTGCAGAGATCCCCGTCTGAGGGTTCCACCGTTCCGTCCAGAAGGTTGGACGCTCCTAGGAATCCAGCCACGAACTCCGTGGCCGGGTGCTCGTAGACGTCCTGCGGCGCTCCGACCTGGTCGATCCGGCCGGCCCGCATCACCGCCAGCCGGTCGGACATGGTCATGGCCTCTTCCTGGTCGTGGGTCACATAGATGAACGTGATCCCGATCTCGTGCTGGATCGACTTGAGCTCGATCTGCATCTGCTTGCGCAGCTTGAGGTCCAGGGCCCCCAGCGGCTCGTCCAGCAACAGGACCTGGGGCTCGTTCACCAGGGCCCTGGCCAGGGCCACCCGTTGCTGCTGGCCACCGGAGAGCTGGGTGGGGCGCCGGTGCTCGAGGCCGGGGAGGTCGACGATCTCCAGGATGCGCCGGACTCGTCCGCCGAGCTCGTCCTTCGGCACCTTCCGGCGACGGAGGCCGTAGGCCACGTTGCCGAACACGTCCAGATGAGGAAACAGGGCGTACGACTGGAACACGGTGTTGACGTTGCGCCGGTACGCCGGGGTCCCCGCCACGTCGACGCCGCCGAGCTCGATGCGCCCTTCGTCAGGATGCTCGAATCCCCCGATCATCCGCAACGTGGTGGTCTTGCCGCAGCCCGAGGGGCCAAGCAGGCTGAAGAACTCGCCCGAGTTGACGTCCAGGGAGATCCCGTCGACCGCGGTGAGGTCTCCGAACGATTTGGTGATGTTCACCAGGCTGATGTCACCGTCGCTTACCCCCACCGGGGTCGCCATAGGCCGCAGCGTACCCAGGTGGTGCGCGTTGCGCACGGAATCGAGCGGGCAAGGTGGCGCCGGACCTGCGCCGCTTTGTATAGTGAACTTTGTGAAAGGATTCACAAGCGCCCCGCTGCGCCGGGCCCGATACCCGCATCTACCTGCGAAAACGGGCCGGTTCGCTGGCGGGAACTCCGGCGGATATAATCGCCCGGCCCATGGCCCGACCGGGACGCGGCGACTGGAGCGGCTACGGGGCCGCGTGGGCCGTCACCGGGACGCTTCTGGCCGGCATCCTGGTATGGGGCGGCATCGGGTACCTGCTCGACCGGCTCGCCGACACCGGTCGGCTGTTCTTGGCGATCGGCATGGTGGTGGGGGTCGCGGGAGGCATCTACCTCGTCTACATCCGCTATGGCAGGAACGACGATGAATGATCCGCGCAGGCCGGAGCGGATGATGGTTCGCCGGGCCCTGGCCGCCGCATCGGTGGCCGCTCCCGGGGCGCTGATGGTGGGATGGCTGGCCGCCGGTCGGGGCGTGGGGCTCTCGGCGTTCATCGCGGTAGTCGTGGTAGCGGCGAACTTCGCGGCGCACGGATGGTCGCTGGCCTGGGCCGCCGGGGTGTCGGTCCCGGTGGTGCACGCGGTGGCCCTGGGAGGATTCGCCGTCCGGATGGGCGTGATCGTGGGCCTCCTGTTCGCCCTGGACCAGACGTCGTTCTTCTCGCCGGTGGCCTTCGGGGTCACCGCGGTGGCGGGCACCATGGCCCTGCTCGTGTACGAGGCTCGGCTGCTCACCCAGGGGCTGGGCGGCGAGCTTCAGATCCCCCCGGATCCCGCCGCGGCCGCCGCCGCGGAAGCGCTCCGGCTCCGTGAGGAGTCCGCGTGAGCCTGCTGGCCGCGTCGCGACCACCCGAGCCGTTCGACGCTCCGGGTCTGGAGCTGTTCCAGCCTCCCTGCATCGCCGAATGGGACGTCGGGGTCAGCTTCTGCGTCGACCGTGGTGTCATCTACATGTTCCTGGCCGCCGGGATCGTGATCGCGTTGTTCGCGGTGGCCGCGGGGCGAGGTGGCCTGGTTCCCCGGGGGGTCAGGAACCTGGTGGAGAGCGTGGTCGACTTCATCCGGGAGGAGATCGCCGTCCAGGTGATCGGGCAGGAGGGGCGCACATGGGTTCCCTTCCTGACCTCGATGTTCTGCTTCATCCTGGTGGGGAACGTGTTCGGCATCATCCCGGGGATCCAGTTCCCGGTGAACGGCCGGATCGCCATCCCTGCGTTCCTGGCGGCGCTGGTGTGGGTGCTGTTCAACGTGGTGGGCATCAGGACCCAGGGTCTGGCCTACTTCAAGAATGCCCTGTTCCCGCCGGGGGTCCCCAAGGGCATGTACATCCTGCTGACCCCGATCGAGTTCGTGTCCACGTTCATCCTTCGGCC
The DNA here is from genome assembly GCA_050692555.1 of Actinomycetota bacterium. Taxonomy (GTDB): domain Bacteria; phylum Actinomycetota; class UBA4738; order UBA4738; family CALAEC01; genus DAITPV01. The sequence continues at coordinate 2,598 of JBOGVS010000049.1, read as the reverse complement.
CTTCACCCTGGCCGTCCGACTCCTGGCCAACATGATGGCCGGGCATCTGATCCTGTCGATCTTCTTCCTGGGCACCGCCTACCTGCTGGCAAAGCCCACGACGATTCCCTTCGCCGTTCCGGCGTTCGCGCTGGCGGTGGGGCTGACCGCGTTCGAGCTGCTGGTGGCGGTCCTTCAGGCGTACATCTTTACGATCCTGACCGCCGTGTACATCGCCGGGGCCGTTCACCCCGAGCACTGAGAGGAGAGACAATGGGAGACGTGCTGGCCCAAGTGGGTGCCTTCGTGGCTCAGGTGGAGGGCGACGTGGGAGCCATCGGGCGAGGGCTGGTCTTCGGCCTGGGCGCCATCGGCCCGGGGATCGGCATCGGGTTCCTGGTGGGCAAGGCCGTTGAGGCCATGGCTCGCCAGCCCGAGGCCGCCGGCATGGTGCGCACCACCATGTTCCTGGGCATCGCGTTCACCGAGGCACTGGCGCTGATCGGTTTCGTCCTGACGTTCATCATCTGAGGGGAGGCGGCGTGGACTTCGACGTGCTGGGCCTCCCCCGGGTCGTTGCCCAGGAGGAGACGGAGACCGAGCAGCCCGCGGAGGAAGAGCACAACCCGATCCTCCCGGAAGGTGACGAGCTCATCTTCGGGACCCTTGCGTTCTTGCTCGTGTTCGTGGTCCTGGCTCGCTATGCCTTCCCCCGGTTGAACCAGGGGCTGGCCGAACGACGGGAGAAGATCCAGGGAGACCTGGAGAGCGCCGAGAAGGCCCGCCAGGAGGCCGAGCAGCGGCTGTCCCAGTACGAGGAGCAGCTCCAGGAGGCCCGGGCCGAGGCCGGCAAGATCATTGACGAGGCCCGTAAGACCGCGGAGTCGATGCGCAAGGACCTGATGGCCAAGGCGGAGGACGAGTCGCGGCAGATCGTGGCCCGGGCCCAAGAGGAGATCCGGGCAGAACGGGATCGTGCGGTGCAGGAGCTCCGGCACCAGCTTGGCGAGTGGTCCGTGGAGATCGCCGCCAAGGTGGTGGGCGAGAGCCTGGATCGGGACCGTCAGCTGGAGCTGGTGGACGGGTACATCAAGGAGGTCGCCGGGCTGGGGAACGGCCGGCGCAAGCGGACCACCAGGAGGAAGCCGGCCGGTGGCTCGTAGCGAGGCCGTTCGCGGCTACGCCCAGGGCCTGTTCTCCGTGGCCGAGGCCGAGGGGGCCCTGGACACCGTGGAGGACGAGCTGTTTCGGTTCGCCCGCACCATTGAGAAGGAGGCAGAGCTCCGCGAGGCGCTCACCGATCCCGCGCTTCCCTCGGAGCGCAAGCGCGCCGTGTTGGCGGACGTCCTGGGCGAGCGGACCCATCCCGTGACGGTCAACCTCCTGGGATTCCTGGTCGAGCTGGGGCGAGCCCGGGACCTGCCGGCCATCGTCGACCAGCTGGTCGAGCTGGCCGCCGAACGGCGTCGCCACGTGGTGGCCGAGGTCCGCACCGCGGTCCCGCTCGACGCCGCCCGCCGCGATCGCCTGGCCGAGGCCCTCTCCAAGGCCACCGGCAAGGACGTGGAGGTCCGGGTGGTCGTGGACGAGTCCGTGATCGGCGGCGTGCTGGCCCGGGTGGGAGATCAGGTCATCGACGGGTCGGTGCGCCGCCGGCTGGAGCTGGCCCGGGAACGACTGAGCGAGGTGTGACGTGGCGGAGATGACGATCGACCCCAAGGCCATCGCCGAGGCCCTGAAGAAGCACGTCGAGAGCTTCACCCCCCAGACCGCGCGGGAGGAGGTCGGCCGGGTGATGGAGACCGGCGACGGCATCGCCCGGATCCAGGGGCTCCCCAGCACCATGACCAACGAGCTCCTGGAGTTCCCCGGGGAGATCTTCGGCGTGGCCTTCAACCTCGAGGAAGACGAGATCGGGTCGGTGGTGTTCGGCGATGCCGAGGCCATCGAGGCGGGGGATCCGGTCAAGCGGACCGGCCGCATCCTCTCGGTCGCGGTGGGAGACGAGCTCCTCGGCCGGGTGGTGGACCCGCTGGGACGACCCCTCGACGGGAAGGGACCCATCCGGGGCACCGAGCAACGGGCCCTGGAGGTTCAGGCCCCCAGCGTGATCATGCGCCAGCCGGTGAAGGAGCCCCTGCAGACCGGGATCAAGGCCATCGACGCCATGACGCCGATCGGCAGGGGACAGCGAGAGCTGATCATCGGCGACCGCCAGACGGGGAAGACGGCGATCGCCATCGACGCCATCATCAACCAGCGGGACAACTGGGCGTCCGGTGACCCCAAGCGCCAGGTGAAGTGCGTCTACGTGGCCATCGGTCAGAAATCCTCCACGGTTCGCGAGGTGGTGGAGTCGCTGGAGGCCGCCGGGGCCATGGATTACACCGTGGTGGTCAACGGCCCGGCCTCGCTCCCGGCCTCCTTCAAGTACGTGGCGCCGTACGCGGGATCGGCCATGGGGCAGCACTGGATGTACCAGGGCCAGCACGCGCTCATCGTGTTCGACGACCTGTCCAAGCAGGCCGAGGCCTACCGGGAAGTCTCGCTCCTGCTTCGCCGGCCCGCCGGCCGGGAAGCCTACCCCGGCGACGTCTTCTACCTGCACTCCCGGCTGCT
>JBOGVS010000048.1:0-17595 GCA_050692555.1 Actinomycetota bacterium | reverse complement strand
CGCCTGCAGACCACCCCTGGCGAGATAACGGGCCGGCTGGCTTTGGCCCTCCGAGCCCCCCTACGCGGGCATTTTCCGTGAGGCAACGAACTAGCCGTTCGCGGGCATCTTGACATGAGGCAACTAGTAGCCCACATGGGCCGTTCTTCCTGCCCGAGGATCAGCCCGTTAGCATTCCGCCATTCGGCCTAATGGGATTTAGTCCCAATTGACTAGCCCCCATCGGCCCCGAACCGCTTAACGGTCTCTTCCTTTAGGTCGATATCAAAGGTAATGCAGCCCCGCGTCCCCCCGATGCTCGTAGCGGCCCTTGCTGCTGCACTGGTCCTCTCGACGGCCCGGCAGGCCGGCGCCACCGAGCCCTCCGCCGACCCCGTGCGGGTCCTGGCCCTCCTGGACGTTCCCTTCCAGCCGGAAGGCACGTTGACCGGCCAGCAGGCGGACCAGCAGCGAAAGGCCATCACCGAGACCGTCCGGGACCTGCGCAAGGAGTTGAAGGAAGCCGATGTCGAGGACTTCGACCGGTTCCAGACGGTGCCCTTCGTGGCCCTCGAGGTGGCCCCCGAGGACTTGGACCAGGTCACGGCGTCGCCGGAAGTGGCCGCGGTCCAGGAGGACGCGGCCCTCCGGACGATGCTGGCCGAGAGCACCTCCCGGATTGAGGCGCCGGGCGCGTGGGCCACGGGGGCTACAGGCTCGGGCCAGACCGTGGCCATCCTGGACACCGGCGTCGAAGCAGCTCACCCGTTCCTGGGGAGCAGGGTCGTCGAGGAGGCCTGCTACTCCGCCGGGAAGGACTGCCCGAACGGCAACGCCGTGCAGATAGGCCCGGGCTCCGCGAGGCCGTGCACCTACGCGGCGGACTGCGCGCACGGGACCCATGTGGCCGGGATCGCCGCCGGGTCGGGGACCTTCTCGGGAGTTGCCCCGGGCGCCAAGGTCATGGCCGTGCAGGTCTTCTCCGAGGCCAGCGGCGTGTCGTTGTGTGGGTACCCCGGAACCTGTGCGCTGGCTATGACCTCCGACCTCATCAAGGCCATGGAGCGGGTGTACGCCCTTCGGACCGTGCACTCCTTCGCGGCGGTGAACCTCAGCCTGGGGTGGGGCTCCTTCGCCGGTTCCTGCGACACGGATCCGATGAAGCCGATCATCGACAACCTCCGGACCGCGGGGATCGCCACGGTGGTGGCCTCCGGTAACGCGGGAAATCCCGGAGCCTTGAGCGCCCCGGCATGCATCTCCACTGCGGTGAGCGTGGGTGCCACCACCGACGGCTCGCCGGAGGAGGTAGCCGCCTACTCGAACTCCTCGCCCGCCCTGTCGGTTCTGGCGGCTGGCTCGAGCATCACCTCATCGGTGCCCGGCGGCGGGTTCGCCACGTGGGACGGCACCTCGATGGCCGCGCCGCACGTCGCGGGCGCGTGGGCTGTGCTCAAGGCGGCCAACCCCGCGGCCGCGGTGCCCACCGTTCTGTCGAACCTCCAGGCCACCGGCCAGCCGATCACCGACGGGAGGAACGGCCGCACCACCCCGAGGATCAGGGTGCATGGCGCGCTGACGGGGCAGGGTTGGACCCCGCCCCCGACCGCCCCCGCCACTCATCCGAGACACGTCACGCTACGTCTGAGCCGCCACCTGAAGGCTCTCGGTGACGTGACCGTGCCGGACGGCACTCCGGCCTGCCTCACCGGCCGGGTGGCCATCGAGCGCAAGGCCGGCAAACGCTGGAAGAAGGTCAAGAGCGCGTCGACGGCCCAGGACGGCAGCTACAAGGTTCGCCTCCCCGATCACCCTGGCCGCTACCGCGCCGCGGTGCTGTTCACCTCTGAGTGCGAGGCGGACGTCTCAAGGCCACGTACCTACCGCCAGCGAAGCCCGTCCCGGTAAAGAGCAAGCCCGCTTCCTGTCGATACATGAACCGATGTCCGCTCACGCCCCGCGCATCCTGGCGACCGCTCTCGTCTGCCTCATGGCCCTGTCGTCGACGGGTGAGGCCCAGGCGGCCTCCGAGGACCCGGTCCCGGTCCTGACCCTCCTCGCCGTCCCCTTCCGGCCCGAGGGGACCATAACGCCTGAGGAGGCCGATGAGCAGCGGGACGCGATCAGGGAGAGCGCCCAGGACCTCCGGACGGATCTGAGTGGAACCGGGTACGAAGACTTCGAGCGCTACGGCACCATCCCGTACGTGTCCATGGAGGTGAACCGCGACGACCTGGACGAGTTGGCGGAGTCCCCCGAGGTGGCGGCGATCCAGGAGGACGTGGCGCTTCGTCCCGCGCTGGCCGAGACCACCCCGCAGATCGAGGCACCGGCCGCGTGGGCCATGGGGGCCACCGGCTCGGGCCAGACCGTGGCCGTGGTGGACACCGGGGTCGACGCCGGCCACTCGTTCCTGGCCGGCAAGGTCGTCGAGGAGGCCTGCTACTCCTGGGGCAAGGACTGCCCCAACGGCAAGGCGCAGCAGACGGGCGACGGGGCCGGGAGGCCGTGCGCGTACGCGACGGAGTGCAATCATGGCACCCACCTGGCCGGGATCGTCGCCGGGTCCGGGCCCTCGTTCTCGGGGGTGGCTCCCGGCGCTAACTTGATGGCGGTCCAGGTGTTCTCCGAGGCCTCCGGCTACTCGGCGTGCGGGCACGCCGGGAGCTGCGCCTTGGCCAGGACCTCCGACATCATCAGTGCGCTCGAGCGCGTGTACAGCCTTCGGGCCAGGTACTCCTTCGCCGCGGTGAACCTCAGCGTGGGATGGGGCTCCTTCGCCGGACCCTGCGACACCGACCCGATGAAGCCGATGATCGACAACCTCCGGGCCGTGGGCATCGCCACGGTGGTGGCTTCGGGCAACGGGGGAACCCCGGAGGCCATGAGCTCCCCCGCGTGCATCTCCTCCGCGGTGAGCGTGGGTGCGACCATGGACGGTGACCCCGAGGAGGTTGCCGCCTACTCGAGCTCCTCTTCCGGTCTCTCTCTGCTTGCGCCGGGGTCGGCGGTCACTTCCGCAGTGCCCGGGGGTGGGTACGCGACGTGGGACGGGACGTCGATGGCCGCGCCCCACGTCGCCGGGGCGTGGGCGGTTCTCAAGGGGGCGAACCCCACGGTGACGGTGTCCACCGTGCTCACGAACCTCCAGGCCACCGGCAAGCCCATCACCGACGCCCGGAACGGTCGCACCACCGGGAGGATCAGGGTGTTCGCGGCCCTGACCGCCCAGGGGTGGGCCCCTCATTCCGCCGCATCGCCTGTCCGCCACGGTCGCCACGTCACGCTTCGCCTGAGCGGGCACCTGGTGGCTCGCGGGAAGGTGAAGGTGCCGGACGATTACCCCGTGTGCCTGTCCGACAGGGTGACGATCGAGCGCAAGGCGGGGAAGTGGAACAAGGTCCGGGCCACCACGGCCCGCCGTAGCGGGAGGTACAGGGTCCACATCCCCGACCGACCCGGCCGCTACCGCGCCCTGCTGTCCACCACGGTGGACTGCCAGGCGGACCTCTCTCCCAGCCGGAAGAACCGCTAGCCGCTCGACGCCTCGAGCCGGGACGGGGCTCGGCAGTGTCACCCCCCGCCGATAGCGTCCGGGCCCTGGACCCCAGATCGCTCTGGAGGGTGATGTATATTACATACATCGTGAGGAGGACCCAGATCTATCTCGAGGAAGAGCAGGACGCGCGGCTCGAGCGTCGGGCTCGGGAGGATGGGGTGACGAAGTCCAGCCTGATCCGCGCGGCGATCGACACGTACCTCAACGGTCCGGAGGAGAAGGCCCGCACCCTGGCCCGATGGCAGGCCGTTCTGGATGAGGTGGCCGGGATCGCCCCGCATCTCCCGCCCGGGAAGGAATACATCGAGGACCTTCGGAAGGCGGACCGTCGGCGCCAGGAGGAGCTCGACCGTGAGCACTGGCGAAGGTGACGTTGGTACTCGATACCAGCGTTCTCGTGGACATCCTGCGCGGAGCCCCCGCCGCCGTCACCTACGCTCGAGAGCTGACCGAGCGCATCTGCTCCGAGGTGACCAGGGTGGAGGTCATCCACGGCCTCCGAAGTCGGGAGCGGCGCGGCGCGGAGCTCATGTTCGCCGAGATCGGCTGGATCCCGGTCGACGAGGAGATCGCTCGGCGGGCCGGGGAGCTGGGGCGGAGATACCGGAGAACCCACCCCGGGATCGGGGTGTCCGATCTGATCATCGCCGCGACGGCCCAATTCGTCGGGATGGAGCTGGCCACGGCCAACACGAAGCACTTCCCGATGTTCAAGTCTCTTCGTCCCCCGTACTGACCTAACCTTTTGAGATGTTGGGCTTTCCTAGCGCTCTCGCCTGTCGCGGGGTGCCCGGGCATCATTCTGGGCGCTGTCGGCCTCGTTTGGGTTGCTTTGGGGGGGGCCAATCGCGACATGAGAGAGCGCTTGTATGAGACTGCTCCCTTTGCCTTCCTGCAAGTGATGATGGGTCTCTTGGCGCTTTCTGCATTCGTGATGGGTGTAGCCGTGCTTGTTCAGGACGACATGATCTTCTGGCTCGCCGGTGTGCCGGGTGTTGTCGTTCTTGTGATACTCGGGGTGGTGGGGCGCTTCTATAGGAAGAAGCCGACTGACGCCTGAGGGGAGCTTGGCCCGAACAACTCGCCGTAGACACGCGCAAGGAGATCGCCTCCGTCCGCACGCGACGCGCTCTTGAGGCCGAAAGGAAGAGAGACCTGGCCGAACGAGAGCCATGTCACCGGCTGGGGCTAGCATACGGATGATGGATGTCGGCCCCCTCGTTGTTCGTTCCCCCACGTCGACCCTGGACCCGGACCCCGATCAGCGTCGGGTCCTGGATCACGGCGCCGGGGCGCTGCTTGTCACCGGACCCCCGGGGTCGGGCAAGACCGCCCTGTTGAGGGAGCGGTTCGCACGGCTGGTGGAGGCCGGCACCGCGCCCGACCGGGTGGCCCTGTTCGTGCTGGGGCGGCGGGCTGCCCGCGAGGCCCGAGACCACCTGGTGCGGCGGCTGGCGCGCTCCCTGCCGGAGCTCCCGGTGTTCACCGCTCACGGCTTCGCGTTCCGGGTGGTGGGGCGGCGGTTCGACGACCTCGGCTACCCCGAGCCACCGCAGGTGCTGTCGGCTCCGGAGCAGTACGCCGTGGTCCGGAAGATGCTGCGAGACGAGCGCCCCGAGGACTGGCCCCGCCTGGGTCACCTCCGACACGTGGTGGGCTTCGCCCAGCAGGTCGCGGACTTCGTGCTCCGAGCGCAGGAGCGGCTCCTGGACCCCGACGACCTCGACGCCATGGTGGAACGAACCGGCCACGAGGAGCATCAAGGAGTGGCGGGGTTCTACCGGCGGTACCTCGAGGCTCTTCGGGGCCAGGGCCGGATCGACTTCGCCGGTCTCCTGCACCGCACCGTGCGCCTGCTGGAACAGGACCTCTCGGAGGCCGAGGCCTTCGACCACGTCCTGGTGGACGACTACCAGGACGCCACCTTTGCCACCGAGGGCGTGGTCCGGGCCCTGGGCCGGGCCACCACCTCGCTGGTGGTGGCCGCCGATCCCGCCGGTCACGTGTTCTCGTACCGCGGGGGCTCGCTGGTGCCCTTGCAGCGGCTGGGCCAGACCCTCGGGGGCCTGAGGACGCTGGAGCTGGGGACCAGCCACCGCCTGGGGCCGGCAGCCGCGGCCCTGCCCCCCCTCGGCGATCCCTCCGCCCCCGACGCCGCCGCGCCGGAGGCCATGGAGGCCCGGGCCTTCGCCCACCCCGGCGAGGAGGCCGACGCCGCGGCCCACGCCCTGCTCAAGTGGCGGGTCGACGAGGACGTCCCGTGGGACGGCATGGCGGTGATCGTCCGGCGATACGGCGGGTATCTCACCGCGCTCCGCCACGCACTGGCCCGCCACCGGGTCCCGTTCGTGGTGGTGGCCGAGGCGGCCGCCGTGGCCTCCGAGCCGGCCAACCGCCCGATGATCGACCTGTTCCGGTACACGTTCCGCGAGCCGCAGCGCCCCGAGCTCCTCGAGCGCCTCCTGCTCTCCCCGGTGGTGGGGATCGATCCCCACGCCCTCCGCCAGCTCCGGCGCCGGGCCCGGATGGCCAACCAGACGCTCCAGGAGCTGGTCGATGGAGACGAGGAGGAGCTCCCGGAGCCCACCATCGAGCCGGTCCGCCGGTTCCGCCGCCTGGTCCGGGAGCTCCCGGACGTGGCCGCCGCCGACGGACCCGACGGAGCGTTCTTCTGGCTGTGGACCGAGGTTCCCCACTTCGCCCGGCTGGTGGAGGACGGTGCTCCCCAGCGCGACCTCGACGCTCTCTCGGCCCTGGGCGAGGTCCTGGCGGGATTCGCCGAGCGCCGGCCCGGCGCCACCGTGGAGGATTACCTGGACACCCTGGACGCCGCGGAGTTCGGTCCGGACCCCTGGACCCCGCCCGAGGAGCGCCACCCGCACGCGGTGCGCGTGGTGTCGGCGCACCGCGCTCACGGGATGCAGTTCGAGGCCGCCGTCGTGATGGGGTGTCTCGAAGGTGAGTTCCCCAGCCTCGGCCACGGCGAGCCGGTGGTGGACCTGGAGCGCCTGGTGGATCCGGCCACCACTCCCACCGAGCGCCTCCGGCGCCGGCTGGCCGAGGAGCGGGCCCTGTTCCGCCTGGCGGTCTCCCGGGCCCGGCGCCACACCCTGCTCACCGCCAGCCGCTCCACCAGCGGCCGGGACCCGCGCACCCCGTCCCGGTTCGCCGCGCGACTGGGGCTCACCTGGGCCCCGCCCGCCGACGACGATTCCCCCGGCGGTTCGCTGCGATCCATGGAGGCCTCGCTCCGGCGCAGGCTGTGCGACGCGGCGCACCCTCGGGCCGAGCGGCTGGCCGCCATGTCCGCGCTGTTCGCCGCGGATGCCGAGCCGGTGGCCTGGTGGGGAGGACGGGACTGGACCGAACCGGACACGCCGCTTCACGGCGAGGAGATCCGCACCTCGTACTCGAAGCTCTCGGCCCTGGAGAACTGCGCTCTTCAGTACCTGTACCAGGCGGAGATGGGGCTCGACGTCGAGCGGACCCACAGCCTGTGGCTCGGAAGCCTGATCCACGACATCATCGACCGCGTCCAGCGGGGCGACCTCCCCAAGGAGGCTCCCGCCATGCTGGCCGCGCTGGAGGAGGAATGGCGTCCGGAGGCGTTCCCCAACCGGGCCATCGAGCGACAGCGCCGCCAGGACGCCGAACGGATGATCGGCCAGTGGCTGGCCGACGAGAGCACCGGGCAGGTCGTCGCATCCGAGGCGCAGTTCGAGTTTCCCGTTGACGGTGCGGTGGTCCGCGGCCGGGTGGACGCCATCTTCCGGGTTGGGGAGCGAGGCACGCGCGTCGTCGACTACAAGACCTCGCGGAACGCGGTGAGTCAGGACGAGGCCCAGGACAGCCTGCAGCTCGGCGCGTACTACCTGGCCATGAAGCGTGTCGAGGAGCTCCGTGCGCTCGGCGACCCGGAGATCCTGGAGTTCGCCTTCCTGTTCCCACCCGGACCCGCCGGGGGGTACACGCACCGCCCGTTCAAGCCGGGTCGGATCCCCGACTACGAGGCCGCGGTGGAGGCCACCATCCGGGGAATGATCGACCTGGTCCGGGCGGAGCGCTTCGCCCCAAGCCCCGAGGCCGAGTGCCGGTTCTGCAGATTCAAGCCGATCTGTCCCCTGTGGCCCGAGGGGGCTGAGGTGCCGCTGTGAGTCCCGCGGACGTCATCCCTCTGCGCCGCGACGAGGAGCCGCACCCGGAGACGCCGCCGGAGGTGGTCCTGGCGATGGGCGGCCGGGTGCCCACCGGCCAGCAGTGGGAGGCCATCAGCCAGCCGCTGTCGCCTTGCGCGGTGGTGGCCGGGGCCGGGTCGGGGAAGACCGCGGTGATGGCAGCTCGCGTGGCCTACCTGGCCATGGTGGCGGCCGGCCGGCTCGACGCGGACCACGGGGGGGCGTTCCCCTCCCAGATCCTGTGCCTGACGTTCACCAACAAGGCTGCCGAGGAGCTCTCTCGCCGGGTCCGGACCGCCGTCGAGGGCCTGGGGCTCCCGGAGGGCGAGGAGCCCACGGTCCTCACCTACCACGCCTTCGCGGCACGGCTGGTCGACGACCACGGCCTGCGGATGGGCATCGAGCCGGGCCGGGCCCTGCTGTCCGAGGCCCAGCGGTGGCAGCTCATGCGCTCCGTGCTGGAGGAATGCGAGTTCGAGTACCTGGAGATCCGCACCGACTACCACGTGGGCTCGGCCCTGGCCCTGGCCGACCAGATCGCCAACCACCTGGCCGACCCGGAAGAGGTGGCCGCCCGGAGCCGGGAGCTGTCTGAAGAGATCGAGGTCAAGACGAAGGAGGACGAGCGCGAGCGGCTGGCCCTACTGCGGCGGGCCGAGCTGTCCGGCATGGTGGCCGCCTACCGCCGGGCCAAGGCCGAGCGAGGAGTCATGGACTACGGCGACCAGATCGCTCAGGCCTTCGAGCTGGTCCGCACCCACCCCGAGGTCGGGGAGGAGTTCCGGGCTCGTTTCGCGGTGGTGCTGCTGGACGAATACCAGGACACCAACGTGGCCCAGGCGGATCTCCTCCGCGAGCTGTGCGGCCGCGGATACCCGATCTTCGCGGTGGGCGACCCCGACCAGAACATCTACGCGTGGCGAGGCGCCAGCCTGAAGAACATCCTCCGGTTCCACGAGGATTTCGGGGCGGAAGGCGCCGACCCGCCGCACCGGCCCCTGTACGTTAACTTCCGTTCCGGCTCCCGGATCCTGGACGTGGCCGACGCGGTGATCGGCGAGGTGCCCGAGGAGCGCCGCCCCAAGGACAAGCGCCTGCACCCCCACGCCGATCGAGGCGAGGGCCGGGTGGTGGCGTTCACCTCATCCGACGCCCTGGCCGAGGGGCGGGAGATCGCCGCGATCATCGAGGAGGAACGCCAGAACGACGCGCGCCGATACGACGCGTTCGCCGTCCTGTGCCGCAAGAGCCGGCTGTTCGAGCCGATCACCGTGGCCCTTCGGGAGGCCGGGATCCCGTTCGAGGTGGTAGACCTCGGCGGCCTGCTGAAGCTCCCGGAGGTGGTGGACGTGGTGGCGTGGCTCCGGCTCCTCGACGACCCGGGCCGGAACATCCACCTGGCACGTCTGCTGATGGGTCCCCGGTGGCGGATCGGGTATCGGGACCTGGTGGCCCTGGCCCGGTGGTCCGCCAAGCAGAACCGGGCCCTGGCCGAGGTTCTCCCAGGCGAGGAGGACATGCCCGGGGACGTGGTGTTCGCCCTGCTCGAGGCCCTGGACCACGTGGACGACCCGGAGATGGAGAACCTCTCGGATGAGGCCCGCACTCGACTCCGCGGATTCCGGGCCCTCCTCGGTGAAATCCGGGAAGCGGCCAAGGGCTCGCTGGGAGACCTGGTGGGGGAGATCGTGGAGCGCACCGGAGTGCTGCGGGAGCTGGAGGCCTCGGACAACCCCTCCGCCCCCGGGGCCCGGCGCAACCTCCTAAACCTGATCCAGCACGTGTCCTCGTTCTCTCCGGTGGAAGGGGAGGCCTCGCTGTCCACGCTGGTCTCCTACCTGGACACCGCGGAGGAGACCGGCGACGAGATCGAGCCCGCTCAGCCCTCCGAGGACGACACCGTGAAGCTCCTCACGATCCACAAGGCCAAGGGGCTGGAGTGGCCGGTGGTGTTCGTGCCCGGCCTCTCGGAGCACCAGCGGTACCCGATCGCCAGCATCTTCCCGGACATCAGCCGCCAGCCGAACCCGCTGACCCAGCCGTCCACCCTGCCGTTCGAGCTGCGGGGAGATCGCGACGTGCTCCCTCGATACGAGGGAGACATCAAGGACTTCCGCCGGGAGCTCCGGCTGCGTGGGGAGGAGGAAGAGCGCCGGCTGTGCTACGTGGCCCTCACCCGGGCCCAGGATCTCCTGGTGGTCTCGGCATCGCACTGGTACGAGGGGCCGTCCGAACCCCACTCCCCCGGACGGTTCATCGAGGAGATCGCCACCCGCCCTGCGTGCGAGGTGCGGGGTCAGGCCGAGCCGCCAAAGGAGAACCCCTTCGTGGAGCTCCGCCGGCTGCGGGCCGGGCAGTGGCCCCGGCCGGCCCGCCCCGACGACACGGATGAGCTGTTTCCGGAAGGATGGCACCGGGCCGCGGTGGATGCCGCCGAGGATCCCTCGACGGTGGAGTGGCGCCTGCTCCAGCTCCGGCCCGACGAGGAGGTGGCCTATCGCGAACGCCTGTCGAAGGACCTGGAGCGCGCGGAGCTGATCCGGGAGCGTACCGGCGGCACCCCGCCGCTCCCCACCCCGACCTCGCTGTCGGTGTCGGGGGTCATCGACTACCTCAAGTGCCCCAAGCTGTTCTTCTGGTCCCAGGTACGCCCGCTCCCGCGCCGGCCCAGCAAGGCGGCACGGCTGGGGAGTGAGGTCCACCGGTGGATCGAGCTCCAGGGCCGGGGCCAGGCCACGCTCCTGGACGTCGACGACTTCCCTGACCTGTCAACCGAGGAGCGCCTGGCCGAGCCGCCCAAGGTCGAGCAGCTGAAGGAGGCCTTCCGCAAGAGCCGGTTCGCGGACGTGGTGCCCCTGTACACCGAGCGCCCGTTCATCCTGTACCTGGACGGGATGGTGGTCGGCGGGCGCATCGACGCCGTGTTCGGCGAGCCGGACGGGCCGTGGGAGGTAGTGGACTACAAGACCGGCCGGGTCCCCGCGGAGGACGACCCGTTGTTGGGCTTGCAGCTCGACCTGTACGCGCTGGCCTGCGTGGAGGTGTGGGGCAAGAAGCCCGAGGATCTCAAGCTCACGTACTTCTATCTGTCCGAAGGCGTGGAGCGAACCCGCACGGCCGGCGATCCGGAGGAGACCCGGGCCCGGGTGAAGGCCGCCCTGGCCGGAATCGCCGCGGAACAGTTCGAAGCCTCACCCGGACCGCAGTGCACGTGGTGCGACTTCCTGTCCTTCTGCGCCCCCGGCCGGGAGTTCGTGGAGTCTAAGTAGTCAGGCGTTCTCGGCCCTCGGTCGCGCGCCGACGGTCAGCGCCATCGGATCAGGTCCCCACGGATCGCCTCGTGTGCCCGCTGGTTGCTCTCACCCAGCCGGGTCAAGTCGGATCGCAGCGCCTCGTGGGCCCGCTGATTGCTGTCCTCCATTCGATCCATGCGGGCGTCGAGTCGATCCATGCGCGCAGTGAGCGCGTCCAGCCGGCCCTTGGCAAACCACGCCAACAAGAGACCCACGGTCGCGATCACCGCGGCATTGACCACGCTTGCCACCGGGTCCAAGGCTTTCTCTCCATTGCGGAGGGCTCAGAGTTGAATCCGACCGATCAGTCGTTCTCGGCCCTCGGTTGCGCCCCAACTACCAGGGCCACCTGGGTGAGGTCCGACCGCAGAGCCTCGTGGGCTCGCTGGATGCTCTCCTCCATTCGATCCACGCGCCTCTCCAGCGCGTCGAATCGCCCCTTGGCAAACCAGCCAAGCAGGAGTCCCACGACGGAGATCACAGCCGCATTGGCGACGGTAGTCACCAGGTCCATCGTCGTTCAATCCCCTTAGGGGGAGGATCCTTTCTCGATACGCTAGCACCCCCCGGTGACGGGGGCCCTCCGGCGCCTCCGAAATCGCCGCCGGGAAGAGGCGGCCGCCGCGGCGAGCGGGAGCAGCGCCAGTGAGACGTCCGGGCTGTCGCCCACGCTGGCCGGGGCGTCCGGGCCGAGGCCGGGAGGGTCGTGGACGATGCTGTTCTCCATGATGAACAGCCCCGTGTAGGTCATGCCGTAGTCGCGCAGGCCGTACCGATGGTCGTTCTCTTCCGTCGGCGTGGGCAGGGACCATCAACGATCCGGATCTGCCCCGCACCCAGCGGCAGCTCCCCGATCGACACCAGCGTGCCGTCGTCCGAGCTGCCGCTCCTCGGCGCAGTGGTACCCACGGTCACCCCGGCCGCGGCCTCCCACGCCTCGCGATCCACCACGGTCATCGGTGAGGCGCTTTTCCCGATCCCGCATCCCAGCAGGGTGGCCTCCACGAGCTGGCGAGCGTTGGCCCGGAGCCCTGCCACCACAGGGTGCTCGAGGTCGACGATGTTCGTGTACGGCTGGTAAACAGCAGGCGCTACCTCGGCGACCGCGTCAACTGTCTAAGTACACTGGCCAAGGCGCAAGATCGGCAGAGTGCCGGGTGCGTCGGAGTCCCCTGGCTGCGAGAGGGAGGAAGAGGCATGCCCTTCACAGACGACGACGTGGTGGTGAAGCAGACCAGCGACGAGCAGTGGGAGCTCGTCGACCCACTCATCTACGAGGGCAACCGGGATGCCTTCCTCGTTCAGGCGGGCTTCAGCACCGACCTGGCCTCCGTGCCCCGACCCGTCGTATGGCTCCTTCCCCGGTATGGCCGCTACACGAAGGCGGCCATCCTCCACGACTACCTGTGCCACGAAGCACGAGCGGGCCTGTTCAACAGGTACGACGCCGACGGGATCTTCAGGCGAGCCATGAGGGAGCTCAGCGTATCGTTCGTTCGCCGGTGGATGATGTGGGCCGCGGTGAGACTGGGGTCGGGTAAGGGTCTCGTGAGTCCGGGGCTGGGGCAGCTTCTCCTCGTCCTGCTCATCGCCCTACCGTCGCTGGCCCTCGTCGCGGCTCCGGCGGCGGTCATCCTCGTGGCGCTCACCATCTTTTGGCTCATTGAGCTTCTCTTCTTCCTCGTGCTGGCGCCTTTCAGCAGGCGCGAGAAGGTCAACAAGCCGCAGTTCGCCTGGAAGATGTCGTCGTAGGAGAGGTCTCTTCCTGCCCGCGCGCGGCCCCCTCCGAATCTTCTCCGAGAATCGGCCGGAAATCGGTTTCTCCTCCGGGACTCCGGGTACAGAACATCTCCGCCGGGCGGTGGAACGGGCCCGGCGGGAAGCAAACCGAGGTCGTGGCGCGCGATGGAGCGTGCCCGGAGAGAGAGGGGGGGCCGCCGATGCCCAATGAAGAGCAGATGAGCGAGCTCCTGTACCAGGCCCTGGAGACGGAAATGGGCGGGGTACAGGTCTACGAAACGGCCGTGCAGTGCGCCGTGAACGACGAGCTAGAGAAGGAATGGCAGGAGTATCTCGAGCAGACCCGGAGGCACGTCCAGATCGTCACCGACGTCCTCGAGAAGGTGGGCCTCGACCCCAACGTGGAGACATCCGGCCGCCAGGTGGTCAGGGGGAAGGCAGAGGCCCTGGTCACGTCGATGCGGATGGCTCAGTCCGACGGCGACCCCGCCGCGGCCCAGCTCGTGGCCGCCGAGGCCGTGGTCAACGCGGAGACGAAGGATCACCAGAACTGGGAGCTGATCGGGCTTCTCGCGGAAGAGCTCAAGGGGGACACGGCCAAGGCCCTGAAGGAAGCCCACCAAGAGGTGGAAGAGGAAGAGGACGAGCACCTGTACCACACCATGGGATGGGCTCGCGAGCTGTGGATCGAGTCCCTCGGGCTGCGGGCTGTGCTTCCTCCTCCCGAGGAAGAGAAGGACGTCAAGACCGCGATCGGAGCCGCCCGCGCCAAGCTGGCCCGGAAGAAGATGCTGTAGAGGAGGGGCATGGCCACCAACGTGTAGGTCTACCGGGAGCCGGACGGGACCCGCTGGGGGGTTCGCGTGGTAGGCGAGGAGGAGACCGAGCCGAGGCTCTTCGACTCGCGCGACGAGGCGATCCAGGAGGGTCGACGCCTTGCCGAGGACCGTGAAGCCGACCTTCTGGTACACGATGAATCCGGCGAGACGGAAGTGAAGGACCGCTCGGCGGAAGACGGGCCCTGACCGAAGCCGGGTCAACATCTGCGCCTCCGCGGGGCTGCGTACAGCGTAACGTGGCCAGCATGGCCGGCACTCGTCCGAAGCTCTACCTTCGAGTGTTGACGCGCCTTTCAGTCATCGCCCTGGCCACGGGAGCCGCCCTCTCTGCCACTTCACCGTCGAGCTTCGCTTCGGCAAGGGTCTGGCTTCAGGTTGATCCGCAGAACCTCGAGGACGTGGAGGCCTTCGTAGATGGGTTCATGGCGGCCCACATGGACCGGCTCCACGTTCCCGGAGCGGCCGTCGTGGTAGTGAAGGACGGCGAGGTCCTGGTGGAGAAGGGATACGGCCTCTCGAATCTCGACACCCGGACACCAGTGACCCCGGACACGCAGTTCCGCGCCAAGTCGGTGTCAAAGACGTTCGCGGCCACGGCCGTCATGCAGCTCGTCGAGCAGGAGGAGGTGGACCTCCATGCCGACGTCGCCTCCTACCTTCCGGGTTTCGACCTCCCGGGAGAGCCTCCCATCACCCTCCACCAGCTCCTCACCCACACCAGCGGGATCAGCGACCGGGGAATCGGAACGATGAGCCGGGACCGGGAGGAGGCCGCCGATCTCCGAGGCTATCTCGCGGACCGGATGCCGGAGCCGCTGTACGCGCCGGGCTCCACGTTCAGCTACACGGACCATGGGATCTCTCTGGCCGGCCTGGTGGTCGAGGAGGTTTCGGGTCTCCCCTTCGCCCGGTACGTGCAGGAACGGATCCTCGGGCTCCTGGGGATGGACGACAGCGCTTTCGACCCGCCACTCGAAGAGAGGCCCGGCCTGGCGGTCGGCTATCAGCTGGTGAACGGAGGCTTCCGGCCGGGACCGGTCGGGTACTTCCAGGTGGCGCCGGCGGTCTCCCTGGTGGCCTCCGTTCACGACATGGGGCAGTTCCTCGTGGCCATGCTGGAGGGAGGAAGCGCCGGCGAGGGAACCATCCTTCGGCCGGGGACCGTCCGGCTCATGCAGGCCCGGCATTACGCTCCTCATCCGGACGGCACGGGCGTGGCCTACGGACTCTTCGAGTGGCCACAGAACGGCGAGCGGGTCCTGGTGCACGGTGGGTCGGGCCACGGGTACGGCAGCCTCCTGGTTCTCCTGCCGGAGCGCCGCGTGGGACTGTTCGTGGCCACCAACACCGACCAGTCGGCACTCCGTGGAGCCCTGTTCCGGGCGTTCATGGACCGCCACTACCCGGTCGAGGGGGCCGCGCTCCCGGAGCGGACGCCGGGCCCCTCTCTCGAGCGGTTCGCCGGCCTGTATCGCGAATACCGGTACGACGGGGGGCGACAGGAGCTCCTGGGAGAGGTGTTCGGTCAGGAGGACGTCACGGTGAACGGCGACGGGACCATCTCCCTCTCATGGGCCGAGGGCCGGTGGGTGCAGGACGAGCCTCTGTTGTTCCGGAACGTGGATGATCCTGACGAGCTCGTCGCCTTCGAGGCCGATGCGGACGGGCGGATCACGCGGGTGTTCCTGCCACCCGACTCTGGTCTGGTCAGGGTCCCCTGGTACGGAACGATGCAGGCGTTCCTGGCCGGAGTGGTGGCCTTCTCCCTCCTGTTCCTTTCATCGGTCGTTGTCTGGATGGTTGCCGCCCTCCGCCGCCGCAACCGAGGTGGATGGGCCCGGGCCCTGGCCGGCGTGGTTGGGTTGTTGAACGCGGCCTTCCTGGCGGGGGTTCCGATCCTGATCCTTCCGTACTCCGGGCTGGACGGCTCGGAGCTCGACTTCGGGCTGCCCCTCCGGTTCCAGCTGGTCTTGGCCCTTCCCCTCGTGACCACCGCGCTGGCTGTGGCGCTGGCCGTCGCGGCCGTGCAGGTGTGGCGCAAGCGGGCCTGGGGACGTACGGTCAGGATCCACTTCACCGCCGTGGCAGCGGGCTCCTTGTTGTTCCCCGGGTTCCTGAGCTACTGGAGGCTGTTCGGCCTGGGCGGCTGAGCCGCGTGGTCCCGGAATTGGAGTGGCCCGTCGAGGAGTAGGCGGGACCGCGCTGGCCAAGGATCGGCGCGGCCCTAAGCGGGTCTTTGCGGCTCGGGAGCGAAGCTCAGGTGTTGTCCGAGGGCGGAGCCTGCTCCTCGGGTGGAGCCTCCGAGTTTTCCGGCTCCCCCTCGGGGGTGCCCTCCGCCGGCGCCGGTTCCTCGAAGATACCGGCTGCCCGGCCCTCCTTCTGCCGCTTGCGCATGGCCCGACGCTCCTCGCGCGCTGCGAACTTCCTTTGCTTCTGTGCGTTCCTCTGGCGTTTCCCGAAGCTCTCTGGCATGCCCCCACTCTACGGGAATCTGGCCGTTAGGGTCGCTTGATGGAAATGAGGAGCCCGGCAGCGAGCATCGCCAGCACGCGTTCGCCGGGCTGAAGTCCTTCGGGAACGGCCTCGGCCCCCAGGCGCCCATCCACCGAGGATCCGTCCGACAGCTTCAGCTCAACGTCGTTGTACGTCACGCCGTGAAGGTCGAACGCCCGCGTCCGGACGACCGTGGCTTCCTGTTCGCCCATCATTTCCCCAACCCTACCTGGAAGCCTCGATGTGCACGGCAACACCAAACTGCTGTAGGAAAGATGTATAGTGAAGGAGTTGCGACCCGGTTACTCGACGGGAGAGAAGTACTCACGGGGTCGCCTCCACCTCATCAGTCCCATCCGACTTGTTCCCAGCACCGGGCTTGATAACCCCGAGCGACCTTCGCTCTCGATCTGGCTCGAGTTGGCCTCCGGCGGTACAGGGGCACTCACAGAACAGGAGAGCGCAAATGGAACACCTTCGAGTCGCCACATACGCGATCAACAAGGGCACGTTCCGCGAGGTCGCGGACCTGGCCCACGACGGCTTGCTTCGGACCTTCAAGGAGCAGCCCGGCTTCATCAGGTACGGCGTGGCCGACACAGGCGACAAGAGCTGCCTGTCGATCAGCCTCTGGGAGACCCACGAGCAGGCCGAGGCCTCGGTGCCCATAGCCGCGACCTGGGTCAAGGAGAACATCGCCGACAGGGTCGAGCTTCGATCGAACCAGGTCGGGGACCTCGCCTTCTTCGAGGGCGTGCGCACGACCGTCTGATCGATTCCAGTCTCGCGATAGCGAGGAGGCCCGTCGAAGAGAGCCCACATTGCGTGGGCTCTCTTCCTTTCTCCCTACCCCTGGAGGGTCCGGTGGCGCTGGAGCCACCGAGCGATGTCAGAGGGGGTGATGATCCCAACCACCTCGCCGTTCCGCAGCACCAGGCACCGCCCCGAGCCGCCCTCCTGCAGCTTGGCCATTACCTGGTCCATCCGGGATCCGACCTCCACGGTGCACTGGTCGCCGAGAGGCTCCATGGCGTCGCGGACGGTGCGGACCGGCCACTGATCCCGAGGGAGCTTCTTCACTCCCCGTAGGGTGAGAAGGCCGATGGTCCGCCCGTCCTCGTCGACCGGGAACGCGCCATGGTCGTACCGCATGAAGTACCTGTCCACCGCATCCTGCAACGAGAGAGGGGAGGGGATGGTGACCAAGCCCGGGGACATGAGGTCCTCGGCGTCCACGTCCTGGAGGAACCGGCGAACCTGGACCTCCTCGTAGGAGGATCGAGCCGCCTGGGCCAGGAACCACCCGATGGCCGCCATCCAGATAGCACTGATCAGCACGCCTTGCACCAGGAAGAACACCCCTAGGCCTACCAGGAGGTAGCCCACCACCTGTCCCGAGATGCTGGCCACCCGCGTGGCTCGGGAAAGGCTCCCGGTGACCCGCCACACGATCGAGCGGAGCACCCGGCCACCGTCGAGGGGGAACCCCGGCAGCATGTTGAACACCCCCAGGGCCA
>JBOGVS010000047.1:0-19077 GCA_050692555.1 Actinomycetota bacterium | reverse complement strand
TCCACGCACCCCGTCTCGGTGGGATGGCCGGCCACCGTCGTGACTTGACCGGTGGACAAACTGACCTTGCGGATCGACCCTTCGGTGCCAACGTAGGCGTACCCGCCCACCACCACAGCGCCCCCCCTTGCTTGTGAAGCTGGCCTGGTCTCCGGTTCCGTCCACCGTCTGGTTGGCCCCGCTGCCGGCCAGGGTGGTGATGCTCAGCGGATTTGGCGGTGGATCCGCTTGCGCCACACTTATCTGGACATCGCCGGATAGACCCGGCAACCCGAACACGGCGATGGCAAGGGTGAGGACGGTGGTGAGGGCAGCCCGGATCGGGCGCATGGTGGGACTCCTTCTCCTGCTGAGCCCCGGCTCTGTTGGATACGGATGCGGCGGGGACGATCATCGACCGCGGCCGCGGCGGCGTTCAATAGGTCACTCGGGGGATTTGCCGCTAGTCAGAAAGGGCTAGTCATCCGCCGTACCCTACTGGCCTGCGTCGGCCATCGCATCGATCGTCTGATCCAGATCCCTGCCGTGATGAGCGGTCGACAAGAACCACGCTTCGTAACCGGAAGGTGGAAGATACATGCCTCGCTCGAGCATGGCGTGGAAGAACCGGGCGTACGCGTCGTGGTCGGCGGCTCGGGCCGAGTCGTAGTCGGTGACCGGACCCTCGCTGAAGAACACCGAGAACAGCGAGTCGACGCGATTGATGGTGTGCGGGATCCCGGCTTCGGATAGCGCGTCCGAGATCCCTGTCGTCAGCCGGTCGGCGGCTTCGTTCAGGGCGGGATACGGGTCGAGGCGCTCAACCAGGTCCAGTGCGGCCAGCCCGGCGGCCACGGCCACGGGATTCCCCGACAGCGTCCCGGCCTGATAGACGGGGCCCACCGGAGCCAGGTGCTCCATGATCTCGGGGCGGCCGCCGAACGCGGCACACGGAAACCCGCCGCCCATCACCTTGCCGAGGATCGTCAGGTCGGGCGACACCGCGAAACGCTCCTGGGCTCCACCTCGGGCCAACCGGAAGCCGGTGATCACCTCGTCGAAGACAAGCAGGGCGCCGTGCTCCGCGGTGAGGTCCCGCAGCCCCTCGAGGAAGCCGGGCGCGGGCGGCACCACGCCCATGTTGGCGGCCACGGGCTCCACGATCACGCAGGCGATCCGCTCCCCCTCCTCGGTGAACGCCGCCCGCACGGCCTCCAGATCGTTGAACGGGAGAACGATGGTGTCGGCCGCGGCACCCTCGGTGACTCCGGGGGTGCCGGGGAGCCCGAACGTGGCCACCCCGGAGCCCGCCTCCGCGAGCAGGGGATCCGCGTGACCGTGGTAGCAGCCGGCGAACTTCACGATCCGGGGGCGGCCGGTCACCCCTCGGGCCAGCCGGATGGCACTCATGGCCGCCTCGGTGCCCGAGGACACCAGCCGGACCATCTCGACCGAGGGCACCGCCTTGACCACGGCCTCCGCTAGGGCCACCTCTCCTTCGGTGGGCATCCCGAACGAGGTTCCCTTTCGAGCCACGTCGGTGGCGGCCTCCACGATCTCCCGGCGGGCGTGGCCGAATAGCAGCGCGCCCCATGACTGGACGTAGTCGACGTACCGGTGGCCGTCCGCGTCCTCGACCCACGCCCCCTCACCGCGGACGGCGAATACCGGGCTCCCGCCCACGGCGCCAAACGCCCGGACCGGGGAGTTCACGCCGCCGGGGATCACCTCGGAGGCCCGGCGGAGCAGATCGTCGGAACGGCTCATCCAGCTATCCTCGCCTCACGTCGACGGAGGAGGTTCGCATGCGCTTGCGGTTCCCCACGGACGCCCGGAAGCCCCACCGGTCCCCGGTCAACGTCCGGCACATCGACCAGCGTACCCCGGGTGAGCGAGTGGCCGACGCGGTGACCGGCGGCATCGGCTCGTGGCCGTTCATCATCATCCAGTCCGCGCTCCTTCTGTCGTGGATCGTGCTCAACGGAGTGATCATCGGGAACTGGATCAGTGGAAAACCGTTCGACCCGTACCCCTTCATCCTCCTCAACCTTGTCCTGTCGTTCCAGGCCGCGTACACCGGGCCGGTGGTGATGATGAGCCAGAACCGTCAGGCAGCGAAGGACCGGGACGAGGCGGAGCACGACTACCACGTGAACCAGGAGGCGCTGGAGCGCTTGAAGCGGCTGGAACAGACCCAGGATGACCTGAAGGAACTGGTTACCCGGCTGGGTCGGTAACGTTACCCGGCTGGACCGGTCAGGCCAGCCACTCCGCCGCTTCCTTGGCGTGGTACGTGAGGATCAGGTCGGCGCCGGCTCGACGGATCGCCGTCAGAACCTCCACGGTGGCCCGGGGACCGTCGATCCATCCTCGCTCCGCCGAGGCCTTGACCATGGCGTACTCGCCGGACACGTTGTACGCGGCCAAGGGGAACCGCGTCTCGTCCTTGGCCCTGCGGATCAGGTCGAGGTACGGGAGCGCCGGTTTCATCATCACGATGTCCGCGCCCTCCTCGATGTCCTGCCGCACCTCCCGCACGGCCTCGTCCGCGTTGGCCGCATCCATCTGGTACGCGGTGCGGTCGCCGAACTTCGGGGCGCCCTCGGCGGCCTCCCGGAACGGTCCGTAGAACGACGAGGCGAACTTGGCCGCGTAGGCCAGGATGCCCGTCCCCGCGGACCCCTTGTCGTCCAGGGCCTCGCGGATCGCGGCGACCTGGCCGTCCATCATCCCGGAGGGCGCCACCATGTCGGCGCCGGCCGCGGCCTGGCTCACGGCGATCTGCCGGTACCGGTCGAGGGTCCGGTCGTTGTCGACCTCATGGCCCTCGGTGAGCACTCCGCAATGTCCGTGGTCGGTGTACTCGCACAGGCACAGGTCGGCGATCAGCACGGCGTCGTCACCCAGCTCCGCTCGCAGCACCCGGAGGCCCTGCTGGGCGATCCCCTCTTCCGCTCCCGCGTCGCTCCCCTCGGGATCCTTCCGGGCGGGGATGCCAAACAGGACGAACCCGAGAACGCCTCGGGAACGGATCTCCCGGGCCTCCTTGGCCAGGGTCTCCAGGGTGTGCTGATGGTGGCCGGGCATCGAGGCGATCGGCGCGGGCTCGGCGATGCCCTCCTTCACGAACAGCGGGGCCACCAGGTTGCGCGGGCCCAGGTCGGTCTCCCGCACCAGCGTGCGGATGGCCTCGGACCTGCGCAGGCGGCGCGGACGGTGCGCGGGGAACGCCATCGACACGATGGTACACGCCCGACGCGCGGGCTTCGGCCGTTACAGCGGGTTGGCGAAGTCCAGGCTCACGTCGCAGGTGACCCCTCCCTCGGGCGGGGTGGCCGGCGTCGAGAGCACCATGGACTCCCGGTAGGTCCTCCCCGGCTGGACGTTGATCACGCTGGTGGAGCTGGTGGCGATCACCACGCCCGACTCGTCGGTGGCCTCGCCGTTGACCAGGACCGTGCTGTACTCCTGTTCGCTGGTCAGCTCGAATGTCGCGGTGATGTTGCCGATGTCGGGATCGTGCTCGCAGGCGGTGACCTCGATGGTGATCCCCGCTTCCTCCGGGTCCTCCTCCAGCGGGTTGAAGTCCCCTCCGAAGCAGGCAGTTCCCCCGATCAGCAGGGCAGCGAGCAACGCGATCCGTGCGAACATCGGACCTCCCTCCGTGTTCCGCGGAGCGTGATCGAGCGGGTCTGTGCTGTCAAACGGATCGGGTTAGAGCTCGGAGGACGGCGTCGACGAGCCCGTCTTCGGTGTGCGGATCCGCCTCCTCGGCAACCCGGAAGCCGGCCCGCCGGGCAGCCTCCCCGGTGACCGGCCCGATGGCCACCGCCACCACCCCATCCGGAACGCCGGCTAGATCTACGAAGCCAGCGATCGTGGAGGGCGAGGTGAACGTGACCGCGTCGACCATTCCGCGATCCAGCGCCGTACGGGCAGCTTCCGGGAGCGCTTCCGCGGTGCCGGTCCGGTACGCGTCCACGCGAGTCGGGGTCCACCCCTTGGCCCGGAGGGCCTGCTCCAGCACCTCGGTGGCCAGGTCCGCCCGAGCCAGGAGCACCCGTCCGGTGCCGGCGGGAAATGCCTCGCCCAGGGCCGCCGTAGTGAAGGCGTTCGGCACGAGATCCGGTTCCACGCCCCGGAACCGAAGGGCATCTGCGGTGGCGTCCCCCACCGCCGCCGACCGGCCGCGGGGAGGCCCCTGGTACGTGGCATCGGCCCGCTCGAACCACGACACCACCCCCACCGCGCTGGTGAAGATCACCCACTCGTAGGCCCCTCCGGCAGCGTCCCGGACCGCCTCATCGAGGGCCCCACCCGGTTTCGGCCCCTGGATGACGATCGCCGGCGCCTCGATGGCCTCTGCCCCCAGGTCCCGGAGACGCTCGGCAAGCGCGGCCCCCTGGGGCGCGGGCCGGGTGACCAGGACCACCTTCCCATCCAGCGGACCGCCACTCACTCCCGGACCTGCTCCAGGATGTTCCCGGCTCCCGCGGCCAGCAGGACCTCCGCTGCCTCACCCGCGGCCGCCCGGGGGCCGTCCGCCTCGACCTGGGACCACAACAGGTCCGAGCCGTCGGGGCGGATGACCACCGCCAGGAGGCGCACCGCTCCCTCCCGACGCTCGGCGTACGCCCCGAGCGGCAACCGGCACCCCCCGCCGAGGAGCACCACCACCTCGCGCTCGGCCTCGAACGCGATCCGCGACGCCGGGTGGTCGAGGGCCTCCGCGACGTCGGCTGCGGGATCGCCCTCACGGGCCTGGACGGCCAGGGCACCCTGTCCCGGTGCCGGGACCATGTCCTCGACGGGGATGGGGGCGGCGTGCTCCGGCGACAGCCCCAGCCGGGCCAGCCCAGCACCCGCCAGGACCAGGGCGTCGACCTCACCCTCGTCGAGCTTCCGCAGTCGCGTGTCCACATTGCCGCGCATCGGCGTGACTCGAACGCCGGGATGCGCCCGGACCACCTGGGCCCCTCGCCGAAGGCTGCCGGTCCCCACTACCGCCCCGGGGGCCAGCGACGACCCCCCGGTGACCAGCACGTCGTAGGGAACGCCTCGTTCCGGGACGGCGGCCACGATCACCCCCGGGGGATCCTCGGACGGAAGGTCCTTGGCGGAGTGCACCGCCAGGTCCACATCCCCGCGGGACAGGGCGTCGGTGATCTCCGCCACGAACAACCCCTTGACGCCCGCCGGCGAGCTCGTCGGGGAGGCGCCCCGATCCCCCGCGGTACTGATCGACACCAGCTCCGTCCGGTGCCCGGCCTCCTCCAGGAGCCCGGCCACCTCACCCGCCTGGGCCAGGGCGAGCTTGGAACCCCGCGTCCCGATGCGGAGCCGCACCTCGGTCAGTCCTCGGAGATATCCAGGTCGAACAGCTCGGCCAGGTGGCGCGCCGGGGCGTCCTCCAGCCCGCGCCCGGCGAGGTCCTTCAACCGCACCACGGGTCCGTGCAGCAAGCTCCGGACGATGCGTCGGGTGACCGCTTCCACGGCTTCCCGATCCCGTTCCGGAAGGTTCGCCAGGCGGGAGGCTATCCGGCGGACCTCGGCGGCCCGAACCTCCTCGCCCCGAGCCTGGAGGGCCTCGATCAGCGGCGCCAGCCGCCGGGCCCGTCTGGCGGTGGCGAACCGCCTGCTCTCCTCGCCGACGATGCGCTCCACCGCGGCCACCTCGTCGCGAGCGTCCCCGCGGGTCGCGACCACCACGTCGCGGAGGTCGTCGATGTCCACCACCCGGATCCCGGGGAGATCCCCCGCCGAAGGGTCCACGTCGCGAGGCACCGCCAGGTCGAGCACGAACCGCGTTCGTCCGGCCACCGCCTCGAGCATGGGCCTGGTCACCATCACGCCCGTCGCCCCTGTGGACGAGACCACCAGGTCGGAGCGGCCCAGAGCCTCGGGAAGATCCTCCAGGGAGCCGTGGCGCCCCCCCACCTTCGCCGCCGCGGCGGCGGCTCGGGCCGGCCTCCGGCTGACCACGGTGATCTCCCCGACGCCCCGGCCGTGGAGGGTCTCCGCGGCCAGCCGGCCCATGGTGCCCGCACCCACCACCAACACCGGGCGACCGCCCAGGTCGCCCAGGTGCTCGGTGGCCAGGACCGCACCCGCCTCCACGAACGCCGCGGGCTCGGCGCCGATGCCGGTCTCCGCCCGGGCCCGGCGACCCACCCGGACGGCCTGCTGGAACAACGTCTCGAGGGCCGGGCCCAGGGCCCCCTCCAGGTCGGCTCGCTTCCGCGCCGCCCGGACCTGGGACAGGATCTGGGACTCTCCCAGGACCATCGAATCGATCCCCGAGGCCACGGAGAACAGATGCTCGGCGGCGTGGTCCTCGTAGTGGGAATACAGGGGCTCCGCGAACTGCTCCACGCCGACCTCGCGGTCCTCGGCCAGGAACCGCTTGAGGTCCTGGAACCCCTGGTGGTACTTGCCGACCTCCGCGTACACCTCGACCCGGTTGCACGTCGACAGGATCACGCCCTCGGACACGGACTCCAGGCTGGTCAGGCGGTGGTACGCCTTGGGGAAGTCTTCGTCGGAGAAGGACACGTCCTCCAGGAGCTCCACCGGGGCTCGCCGGTAGGAGAGGCCCAGGGCCAGGATCGGCATGGTCCTAGAGTACCGGCTCGGCTACTTGAGCCAGCTGCCGGCCGCGACCCTTGCGGACGTCGGCCAGAACGGCCTTCCGCTGCTCGTAGAACCCCAGGATCTGCAGCTCGATCGACAGATCAACCTTCCGCAGGGAGACCTCCGAGGGCACGCTGATCACCGCCGGGGCGAAGTTGAGGATCGAGCGGATCCCGGCATCCACCATCCGGTCGGCCACCCCCTGGGCCTCCTGTACCGGCGTGGAGATGATCCCGATGGCCACCTCGTGTCGCTTCACCAGGACCGGCATCTCGTCCACGTGCCGGACCTCGATGCCGCCCACGTCCTCGCCCACCTTCCGGGGATCGGCGTCGACGAGGGCGGCGACCCGGAATCCCCGCTCCGCGAACCCCTTGTAGTTGGCCAGGGCGTGGCCCAGGTTCCCGATCCCGGCGATCAGGACCGGCCAGTCCTGGGTCAGCCCCAGCTCCCGGCGGACCTGGTGGATCAGGTAGGCCACGTCGTAGCCCACCCCCCGGGTCCCGTAGGACCCCAGGTAGGACAGGTCCTTCCGGACCTTGGCGGAGTTCATCCCCGCCGCCTCGGCCAGTCCCTCGGAGGAGGTGGTGGTCTTCCCGCCCTCGGCCATGTCCACCAGGGCCCGGAGGTACAGGGGCAGACGGCCGACCGTGGCCTCGGGGATCGGCCGGACCCTCAAGGCCGGCCGGGAACGCTCGTGAACATGAGAATCCACATTCTACCCGGCGACCGGAGCCGTTCTCAATCGCGCAAGCGGCCGGCCCCACCGGCGAGCCGGGACTTGAGCTCTCTTCGGTCGACCTCGAACTGGAAGAGCTCCTCTCCTTCGACCGACACCACCGGGATCCGGAGACCGTACTCGCGCTCGAGGTCCTCGCGGCCATCGATGAAGATCTCCTCGTACTCGAAGGACACCTGGTCACGCAGCGAGAGGATCTCCTCCCGGGCCCGGTCGCACAGCCCGCAGGTGACCCTGGAGTACATCGTGACCCGGGGCGTCACGGTGCTTGACGGTTCCGGTACGCGGTGGCCACCGCCTCCAGGAAGGTCTCCGCAGAGGCGTCGGCGGCATCGGACCCCACCCGATCGTTGAGCCGGGCCTTGAGGTCGGCGGCCAGGCGAGTCCTGGCGGCGGGGTCCAGCGAATGCCGGCGAAGCAGGAACGAGCGCACCAGCGCGTACTCCTGGGGCGTGAGGCCGGCGGGGTCCATCCCCCTGGTGGCTCGATCCCGGTCGGGGCTCTCCCCCAGGTGGAGCTGCTGCGGCGGCAAAGCCGGAACGTCATAGACCATCACGGTCCCCGCGGCCAGGTCGCCCAGTCGCTGCCCGCGTTTGGTCACCAGGATGGCCACGACCCCCATTGCGTACGCGGCCGGGAGGATGTCGACCAGCCGGAGCAGATTGCGCACCAGGACCACCGGGAACGTGACCGGCTGCCCGTCGGTGCGGACCACCCGGATCCCGGCCGCCAGCTTGCCCACGGTCTTCCCCCGGGTGGCGGTCTCCAGGACGATCGGGTAGCCGAAGACCATCAGGAACGCCGTGACCAGGTAGACGATCAACGCCGCCTCGCTCTGGGTGGCGGCGTACACCGCCCCGGTGATCAGGATCGCCCCGAACTGGATCACCGCATCCAGCAGCGCGGCCATGAACCGGGAGCCCAGGCCGGCCAGATCGGCCTCCAGCATCACGGCTTCCGGGGTAACGAACCCTTCTCTGGTTTCCATCTCCCTACAATCCAGTCGTGGACGTCGATACGTTCATCGGCAAGTATGGCCCGGATTGGAACCGCCTCGACGCGGCGGTCCGTGGCGGGCTCGGCTCGCTTCCCGGCCCCGAAGTCGACGACGTGGTCCGCCTGTACCTCCGGGTATCCGGCCACCTGGCCGAGGCCCAGACCCGGTACGCCGATCGGCCCCTGGTCGACTATCTGACCGGACTGGTATCGCGATCTCGCATCGCGATCTACGGGACCCGGTCCCGGAGTCTCCGGCAGGTGGTGACCGCCCTGACCACCGGATATCGAGACGCGGTCAGGGACACGGCCCCGTTCATCCTGATCTCCGCTGTGCTGTTCCTGGCCGTGCTGTTCCTGTCGGTGCTGTGGGTGTCGACCAGTCCGGAGGCCCGGGCAGGGCTGCTGCCACCCCAGGCCGAGGATTCGATCCGGCGACTGGGAGGTCGCCGGGCGGACTTCGGGATCGGACCCGGCGCGGTGTCGACGTTCATCCTCATCAACAACATTCAGGTGGCATTCCTGGGGTTCGCCCTGGGTATCACGCTGGGGATCGGGACGCTGTTCGTGGTGGTGTACAACGCCGTGAACGTGGGGGTCATCGCCGGCGCGTTCACCGCATTCGGCCAGGGCGGGGCGTTCTGGGCCCTGGTCCTGCCGCACGGCCTCCTGGAGCTCACCGCGATCTTCATCGCCTGTGGCGCCGGACTGCGGATGGGGTGGTCGATCATCGACCCGGGAGACCGACGCCGCGGCCAGGCCCTGGCCCACGCCGCCCGTCAGGCCGTGTTGGTGGTCGCAGGAGTGATCCCCGCGTTCATCCTGGCGGGATTCATCGAGGGGTACGTCTCCGGCCGTGACCTCCCCACGGCCGTGCAGCTGGGGATCGGTATCGCGGTGTGGGCGGCCTACCTCGCGTTCCTGGTGCTGCCGGTCCGGCGTCAGAGCCGCGCGTAGGCCTTGGCCCGCAGGTACTCGTCGGCCAGAGCGGTGGCCAGCTCGCCGGGGGGCCGGTCGATCACCGCCGCTCCCAGTCGGGCCAGGCGAGCGGCGGCCCGGTCCCGGCGAAGCTGCGCCGCCGCGGCTGCGGCTTTACGGAAGGCGTCCTCGGCGGAGACCGGCACCACTCGAGCCAGCCGCTCGACCTCGGGGTCGCCGACCTCCCCGACCAGCACCAGATGCCGGCGGACCAGCGTGGGGATCGTGGCCAGCAGGGTGTCCAGGGCGGCCTCGTCGGCCAGGTCCGTGAACAGCACCAGCATCGCCCGCCTCCGGTACCGGGACAGGACCGCGCCGAGCGAACCGAGGTAGTCGGAGGCCGTGACCCGGGGCTCCACGTCGAACAGGGCGTCCACGATCCGCGCGGCCTGGGCGGCGTCGGACCGCGGCGGCACCGAGGCCCGGACCCGCTCACCGAACGCGAACGCCCCCACCCGGTCCCCCACCTCCATGGCCAGGGTGGCCACCGCCACCGCGGCATCCAGGGCGTGCTCGAACCGCGGGGAGCCGGCCACCGTCCCGGCCATGGTTCGCCCGGAGCAGCAGCACCTGCTGGTTCCGTTCCTCCCGGAACACGTTGGTGATGGCCTTGCCGGAGCGGGCCGTGGCCGCCCAGTTGATCCTTCGGAACTCGTCGTCGGGGTGGTACTCGCGGAGCATGTCGAACTCCAGGCCACCCCCTCGGACCCGGGCCGACTTCATCCCAATCTCCAGCACCCGGCTGCGCCTGATCCGCCCCTCGATCCGGCGGCGCCCCTCGAGGGCCGGGTAGACCTTCAGGTCGGTGATCAGCGGCACGGTCCGCTGCCGCCCGGCCAGGCCGAGCGGGCCCAGCGTTCGCACCGTGACCGGTCCCAGCCGGAACCGCCCTCGCCGCGCCGGGGCGATCCGGTAGTGGAGCCGAGACGTTCCCGCCGGCAGCCTGGTCTGGAGGCGGGGCGGCTCGGCGTGCAGGGAGGGAGCGACGGCATCCCTGATCCCCGCCCGGACCGGCCGAGGCACGCTCACCAGGAGCGAAACCCCGACCTTCCGGCCGACCGAGACTACCGGCGGGTGATCCCGGGACCGGACCACCGATCCGGGCCGCACCGCGAGACTCACGTCGGCCACGGCGGCCACCACCAGGAGGCCGTCGGCGATCAGGAGGGCTGCCAGCGGGTGGCCGGGCACCAGGAGGGCCGCGGCGGAGAGGACCGCCGCCGCGGCGGCCAGGCGCGCCGTGAGCACCACTACCGGGGCACCGGGACCCGCTCCAGGATCCCGGTGAGCACGGCGTCGGGACGGCCGCCCTCGATCTCCACCTCCGGCCGAAGCACCACCCGGTGGCGCCAAGACGCCGGAACCATCGTCTTGACGTCGTCGGGGGTGGCGAAGTCCCGGCCGTCGAGCCAGGCCCACGCCTTGGATGCCCACAGCAGCATCGCCGCGCCCCGAGGGCTCACGCCCAGGGACAGCGACGGGGAGGTCCGGGTGGCCTCGGCCAGCGACACGATGTATCGGAGCAGCTCGTCGGAGGTCTTCACCTCGACGACGCTTCGCCTCCCCGCTTCCAGGTCGTCCGAACCGGCGACCCGAGCGACCCCCAGGGCATCCAGGTCGTGCGGGTCCGCGCCCCGGTCGTGCATCCGGAGCACCGAGCGCTCCTCGTCGGCCGACGGGTAGTCGATCACCACCTTGAGCAGGAACCGATCGAGCTGCGCTTCGGGGAGCGGATAGGTCCCCTCGTACTCCACGGGGTTCTCCGTGGCCAGGACCAGGAACGGCTCCGGGAGGCGATGGGTCTCGCCTTCGATGGACACCTGACGCTCCTCCATCGACTCGAGAAGCGAGGCCTGGGTCTTCGGCGGGGTGCGGTTCAGCTCGTCGGCCAGCAGGACGTTGGCGAACACCGGGCCCGGGCGAAACCGGAACTCCGAGGTCCGGGCCTCGTACACCACGTTACCGGTGACGTCCGAGGGCATGAGGTCCGGGGTGAACTGGATCCGCCGGAACGACAGGTCCAGGGATCGAGCGAAGCACTTGGCCAGGAGGGTCTTGGCCACGCCGGGCACCCCCTCCAGCACTACGTGCCCCCGGACCAGGACGGCGGCCAGCAAGCTCCGAACCGCCTGGTCCTGGCCCACCACCGCCTTGGCCACCTCTCCCCTCACACGGTCCAGGGCTTCGCGAACGTCGGGTGCTACCTCCACGCGACCTCCTCTCCGAGCCGTCGCTCGAGGGCTTCGATCTCCCGAGCCATCGCCACCATGCCCTGCTCGTCCGCCCTCGGCGCCATGGCGGACTGCACCTGCTCTTCCGGGGCCCCGGTGGCAACGGAGATCGCCGCCGCCAGGGCCTGGTCCGTTGCGTCGGGCGGGAGCCCGAGCTTCCGGGCCGCCCGGGCCCGGAACCGCCGCTGGAGCAGCGCCACCGCGTGGGGGGAGGACCGGGTCCGCCGGTACAGCTCGCCGGTGGCCACCACCAGCTCCGTGGCGGGGATCGGCGACGGGATGGCCTCCTCGACCGGAGGTCCGAGCCGCCGGGCCCGGGACACCGCGAACAGCACCGCGGCCAGGAGCACCTGGAGGATGATCACCCGGGCGCCAGTGGGGAGGAGCGACCACAGCCCCCGGGACTCCCGGCCGCCGGGGCCCACCGGACGGGCGAACACCACCTCACCGCCCGGAGCGCCCAGAAGGTTCCAGGCCAGCACGACGTCGTCTTGTTCGTCCAGGTACTCGTTGGTGAACGGGGTGGCGCCGCCGAGGGCCACGATCTCCCCCTCCCCGATTCGCCGCTGGACCAGGTAGGAAAGGCCGTCGCGGCCGAAGCACCCCAGGTCCTGCGGACCGGTCACCTCGAACACCATGTCGGTCTGGGCGGACACGATCCGCTCCACTCCCACGGTCGCCGGCAGGAGGCAATCGGCCTCCAGGTCCTGGCCCGGCAGCAGCCCGCCCACCGGCTCGCCCGGGAGCAGCCCGGCCTGCGCCACGATCGCCGACCGCGGATCGGCAAGGACCAGCCGGCCGCCGGAGCGCACCCACTCCAGGACCCGGCGGGCGTCCTCATCCGTTCGGAAGTCGTGAAGCAAGAAGAACGTGGACCCCGAGGCTCCGGGGTCGGCGGAGATCGACAGGTCGATCCCCCTGCCGGTGAGCAGGCGCTTGAGGGCCAACGTGCCTGTGGGCCCGGCGTCCTCCGGTGGCACCGGGGAGAACAGCCAGGCCAGTGCGCCAAGGAGGACGAAAAGCCCCAGGAGGATCAGCGCGGTCCTCCGGTTCACGCCGCCCTCCGGGCCGCGCCGAGCAGGGCTCGAAGGTCCTCATCGCCGGCCGGGGCCAGCCCGTAGCGGACCCGCTCGTACCGGCGGGTGGCATCCGCCACTTCCCCGGCCGGCGTGGCCGCCCGCACTTCGCCGGCGGTGAGGCTGGGGCGGTCCTCCACCATCCCGCCTTCGGCCAGAGCGGCCACCATGGCTCGGTATGCGCAGGCCACCGCCTCGCCGAGATCGCCCCGAGCCCGAGCCTCCTCGGCCCTCCGGCGCCAATCGGCCGCTCCCGGGAGTCGGGCCTCGCCTCCCGCGGAGGCCTGGGGAACCGCTCCGATCCCCAGACGTCGGAGAAACACGACGGCCACCAGCCCAAGGATCGCCAGCGCCGCCCACCCCACCCAGCCGCGCAGCCCCTCGGTGGCCGCATCCGTGGCCGCCCGGAGCAGGGAGGCCAGGAACCGGCGGATCCGCTCGAACAGGCCGGGCTCGCTCTCCAGCCCTCCATAGGCTCGATCAAGGTCCTCGCGCAACGCGACCGGATCCACCACCGGCCTGGAGCCGATGGCCTCCGCCAGCGCTTCCAGCCGCTCCGCGGCTGCCTCGAACTCCGCGGCGCTTCGGCCCCCCAGGTCTTCCAGGAAGGGATCCGCCGGCACCGAGATGGCTCGATCCGCCACCGTCACCTGGTCGGGCAAGCCCAGCGCGGCCCGGACATCCTCCATCCGCTCGGGCGACGGTGCCGACGCTCCGGCCTGGGCGAGCTCGCGGGCCCGGTCGATCCGGTCCAGCAACTCATCGATCGTCGCCGCCGCGGCACCGGTCGGGGTCGCCAGCACGACGGCGATGGACAGGAGGAGGGCCCTACGCACCGGCGGGGGGCGCCGCGCCGATCTGCTGGGCCATGACCTCGAGATCGAAGCCCTCCTTGCGGATCCGGGCATCGAAGTAGAGAAGGACGATCACGAGATTGACGAACGGCGTGGTGAACAGACTGAGCAGGATATTGGCGAGATAGTTGAGGACGAAGACCAGCCTGGCGGCCTCGACGCCATCGTCTCCGGCGATCACCGCAACCAGCACCCCGAGGATGGCCAGGAGGACGATCGCCATCGCCAGGATGAGCAGGATGACCAGAAGCATCGTGCCGAGCGCCTTCGCCGTCAGGCCCTTCTCCAGTCTCCAGGAGCGCCTGAGGGCCGCAACTCCCCGGATGTTCTCCACCATCACCGCCGAGGGTCCGAGGAGAAATCGCAGGATGAAGAAGACCGCAGGGACCACGCCCGCCAGGATCAGGAGTCCACCGATGGACGCAGTGGCCACGGACCGAGTGGCGGCTCCTCCGACGAGAAGGGCATAGCCAGGGATGAACCATGGGATGGCGCTCAGCGCGAGAAGGACCGAGACCCACAGAACCGAGTGGATCCGGGGCAGCGCAGCCCGGTAGGCGGTGCCGACACCGGTCTGGTATCCCAGAAACGCGTCTGCCGCCGTCCTGACGATGGCGGCCGTGAGAAACGGCGTGACGATCAGATACTGGGCCAGCCCTGCCGCGCCGGAGACCCAAGGATCCGGCTGGAGAACAGCCGGTCCGAAGAACGTCGGTCGGAATTCCAGGGTGGCAAGCAGCGAGAGCAACACCACACCGTGGAACGGAACGAGCACGAAGGCCACGATCCCGACCAGCGTGCCGAAATGGAGCCGGTACAGCTTGAACGCCCCGTCGAGGATCTGGCCGACGCGCATGGGCTGAAGGGGGATGGGCCGGCCGCGGGTCCACGCCGCGGTCCGCAGCGGTGGCTCGGCTCCCGGCACCACCTGGGTGAGCGCCGCGGGCCCCTCCCACGCCTGGTAGGTGGCCCATGCCTGGGCCCATCCCTCCTGGGTGACGGGCCAGGTCTGGACCGGAGAGCCTCCGCGCGCCAGCTCCCAGATCGCGTACGAGTCGGAGGTCCGGCCGAGCGCGTAACGGGTTCCCCGGTAGTCGATGGTGAGCGCGCCGAGGAGGTTCGCCCAGCCCTGTGACACCCGCGTAGGATACCGGCGGCCGGTTGAGAGGCCAACCAGCGGCGAAACTCAGGTGGTGCCCAGACGCTCCTCGAGGTCCTGGAAGGTCTCCCAGGCATCCTCCCAGGACCGGGGATCGATGGAGAACGTGCGCACCGGGTTGCCGCCGGCAGCCAGGTCCCAGATCGCGTAGGCGTCCGAGGTCCGGCCCAGCCCGTACCCCGATCCCCGGTAGTCCACCGCCACGGCGCCCGCCAGGGCAGCCGGCTCCGCGGCCACCGGCGCGCCGCCGGCGCGAGTGGACGGCTCCCACACCTGTTCTCCCTGCCCCGTGGCCGCCGCGACCGGCGTGGTCTCCAGCTCCTGGTACCGATCCCAGGCCACCTGCCAGGCCTGGGGTTCCAGGGGGAAGCTCTGCACCGGGTACCCGCCGGCCTCGAGGTCCCAGATGGCGTAGGTGTCGGTGCTCCGGCCCAGCGCGTACTTGGTTCCCCGGTAGTCCACGAACACCACTCCGACGAGCAGGGGGCCTTGTGGGCCGCTGCCGCTGACCGGAACCTCCTGCTCCCCCGACCCCGGGGCGGGGATCGGCTCCTCGCGGGGCGTGGCCTCCAGCTCCTGGAACGTCTGCCAGGCGACGTTCCAGGCCATGTCCGATGGAGGGAACATCCGGATCGCCCGGCCACCGGTCTCCAGGTCCCAGATGGCGTACCCGGTGGCGGTCCGGCCCAGCCCGTACCGGTTGCCCCGGTAGTCCATCGACAGGACGTCCACCAACGGCGGGGCCATCGGCCCGGCCTCGGGCTCCGGAGCGGGGGGACCGCCCACGGGGGCCGGTTGCGCCGGGGCGAGCGGCTCTGCCGGAGTGGCCAGGTCCGTGGGGGCCGACGGCTGCTCCGCCGCAGGCGCCGGGGCGGACGTGGCCGCGGGAGCCGCGGTCCGAGACGCCAGGGCCTCCTTCAGCGACTCGATGAACTCTCCGCACGTGGCGTATCGGCCCTCGGGGTCCTTGGCCATGGTCTTGGCGATGACGTCGTCGACGGCCGCAGGCAGCTCGGGGCGCTCATCGGTGACCTTGGGAGGCTCCTGCTGGATGTGGGCGTACATCAGCGCGTATTCGGAGTCCCTGGGGAAGGGAACCCGCCCGGTGAGGCACTGGTAGACCAACGCTCCCAGGGAGTACACGTCGGCGCGGCGGTCGATGCCCTCTCCCTGGACCTGCTCCGGAGCCACGTAGTCGAGGGTCCCCATGAACACCCCGGCCCGGGTGAGCCGGGAGCCGGACTGCACCTCCTTGGCCAGGCCGAAGTCGGTGAGATAGACGTGGCCGGCCGGCTCCGCCCCCTCGCCGGAGGCGATCAGGATGTTCGCGGGCTTCACGTCCCGGTGGACCAGGCCGCGGTCGTGCGCGGTGTCCAGGGCGCTGACCACCTGCGAGATGATGCCGACGGTGCGGTCGGGATCGAGGGCGCCCTCCTCGTCGATCATCACCGCCAGGTCGGTCCCCCGAACGAAGTGCATCATCAGGTACGGCATCCCGTCGGCTTCGCCGGCGTCGTAGATCGGGACGATGTTGGGGTGGTACAGGGCCGCGGCCAGCCGGGACTCTCGCAGGAACCGTTTCCGGTAGTCCTCGTCGCGGGCCAGGCTGGGATCCAGGAGCTTGAGGGCGACCTTCCGGTCGAGGTGCTCGTGCGTGGCCAGGTACACCACGCTCATCCCTCCGGGCCGGCACCGCGACTCGATCCGGCACCCGGCGATGACCGTGCCGATGCGAGGGTCTTCGGTCGCTGTGGAGTCGGTCACCCTCGCTAGCATACTCACGGTCGCAAGAAGCGGCCCCGCCGACTCGCGGTCATACTTCCCCGGATGGCCGAGACCGACCTGGAGCTGGTCCAGCGGATCGCGGTACGTGATCCGGGCGCGTTCGAGCGGCTCTATCAGCGCTACTCGCCGGCGGCCTACGGTCTGGCGGTGCGGATCCTCCGGCAGGCCGGACTGGCCCAGGACGTGGTCCAGGAGGCATTCATCGCGGTGTGGACCGCACCCGAGGCCTACGACCTCAGCCGGGGGCCGTTCCGCACCTTCCTGCTGTCCCTGGTCCACCACCGGGCCGTGGACGCCGTGCGCCGCGAGGAGCGCCTGAGGGAACGAGAGCGCCGGGCGAACCCCGACCCCTCCCCGGTCGAAGACGTTATGGAGACCGTCGTCGAGGAGGCGGTCCTGGCCGACCGCCGGCGCCGGGTGCGCGAGGCACTGGCGGCGCTACCGGCCGAGCAGCGCCGCCCCGTGGAGCTCATGTACTTCGGCGGCTGGACCCAGGCCAGGATCGCCCGGGAGGAGGGCATACCGATCGGGACCGTGAAGAGCCGGGTGTTCGCGGCCATGCGCCGCCTGCGGGAGGCGCTCTCGTGACCTGGGAGCACGACCGGGTCGAGGAGCTCCTGGCCGGCAGGATCCTCGGCGGCCTGGATCCCGAAGACGCCGAGCTCGCCGAACGAGCCCTTCTCGAGCACGTCCCCGGCTGTGACCGCTGCAAGCTGGCCCTGGACGGGTTCCGGCTGGTCGCCGGGGACCTGGCCCTGGCCGCCGACCCCGTCCAGCCCCCCGACGTGGTCTGGGCTCGGATCCGGCGCTCCACGATGGGACGCCCGCCCCGGCGGCTTCGCACGGCCGGCATCCTGGGGGCGGCCGCCGCGGTGGCGGCGATCGGACTCCTGGGATGGAACCTGATGCTGTCGGGCCAGCTGGCCGGGCGCCTGTCTGACGCCGAGGTCCAGCAAGCCTGGGTCGTCGACGCGCTCTCCACGCTGAGCAACCCCTCCAGCGAGGTCCTCCCGCTGGGCGGTTCCGGCGAGCAACGTGTCGCGGTCATGTACGTCCCCGGCGAGGAGCAGGTGTACGTCATCGCCGCCCAGCTGCCCGACCCGGAGTTCGTGTACCACGTGTGGTTCACCGGCGGAGGCCGGACGTGGGATGCCGGGGTCCTGGAGGTCGACCGAGGGGTGGGAATGATGCCGGTGCGCACGGACCCGGAGCAGTGGGAGATCGTGATGATCACCGACGAGCCGGACCGCCGGCGGCCCGAGCCTCGGGTCTCACCCCTGGTCAGCGCCACGGTCTCCGCAGACTAGGCCGAGGCGGTTGCGCCGCCCGGCCCCCGGCGAACACACTGCCCGACGTGGCTCACAGATCCGGCCTCCACGTCTCCCAG
This sequence comes from Actinomycetota bacterium, assembly GCA_050692555.1. Taxonomy (GTDB): domain Bacteria; phylum Actinomycetota; class UBA4738; order UBA4738; family CALAEC01; genus DAITPV01. The sequence goes on along the minus strand of JBOGVS010000047.1, from coordinate 1,261 downwards.
CGCACCCGCACGGTGCTGATCGCGATCACGGTGGCGCTCGCGGTGGTCACGGTAGTGGCCATGGTGCTCTTGCGCCCCACCGGCGCCGATCGCCCCGACCTGTCGGGACTGGGATTCGTCAGCGAGACCGTCGACGCGGAGGTGGTCTCCGCACCGGACGTCCCCTGCGAAGGCCAGCCGGAGGGCGGCGTCACCTGCCGAGAGGTGACGTTCGAGGTGGTGGAGGGCGACCGGAGCGGACAACTGGTCACCCAGGACTTCGTGCTCACCGGGACCACGCCTCGACTGGAGGCCGGAGACCGGGTGGTGCTGGCCCACGACCCGGGGGCTGAGCCGGGGTTCGAGTACCGGTTCGTAGACCGGGACCGGCAGTCGACCCTGGTGTGGCTGGCTGTGCTGTTCGCCGTGGCGGTGGTGGCACTGGGCCGGCTGCGAGGCCTGACCGCCCTGGGCGGCCTGGTGGTGAGCATCGGGGTCCTGATCGTGTTCGTGCTGCCGGCCATCCTCGACGGACGGAGTCCCCTGGCCGTGGCAATCGTCGGATCGGCGGCCATCGCGTTCCTGGCGCTGTACCTGGCCCACGGGTTCACCACGATGACCACGGTGGCACTGCTGGGGACACTGGGAGCGCTGGCCCTGACCGCCGGGCTGGCCGAGGTGTTCGTGGGCCTGTCCCAGCTCTCGGGCTTCGCCAGCGAGGAGGCCATCGTCGTACAGATCGGTGCGGCCAACGTCGACCTCAGGGGGATCATCCTGGGCGGGGTGGTGATCGGAGCCCTGGGGGCCATCGACGACATGACCGTGACCCAGGCCTCGGCGATCTGGGAGCTGCGGTCCGCCAGCCCGCAGATGAGCCGATCCGACCTCCTGCGTTCGGGGCTCCGTATCGGCCGGGACCACGTGGCCTCCACGGTGAACACGCTGGCCCTGGCCTACGCGGGGGCCTCGATGCCGGTGATGCTCCTTCTGGTGCTGTCGCGTCAGTCGCTGGGAACCGTGGCCAACGGTGAGGTGATCGCCACCGAGATCGTCCGAACCCTGGTGGGCAGCATCGGCCTTGTGGCGGCAGTGCCCCTCACCACCTGGCTGGCGGCGGTGGCCGCCTCCGGGTCACAACGAAAAGGAGCGAACGAGAGCGCTGATATGAGGCGGCCGGTCAAGGGGTGTCAGGGCGGTGCTCGTTCGGGCTGAGGAGACGGCGGACGAGCAGATCGCAGCGGCGATCGACCACTCTGATGTCCGCGGATCGGAACCGCACATC
>JBOGVS010000046.1:0-21134 GCA_050692555.1 Actinomycetota bacterium | reverse complement strand
CACCCAGGAAGGCGAGCTGCTCCGTGAGCTGACGCTCGACCCGACCCGCGACTACCAGCCCCTGCGGAGGTCCTGAAGGTGGAAGGATGTCCCAGGACACGTGTGCACGATGTCCCGAGACATCACATCTGGTGCCCGGGGTGGGATTCGAACCCACACGCCCCGTAGGGACAGTCGCTCTTAAGGCGACCGCGTCTCCCATTCCGCCACCCGGGCCCTTCGATGGTAGCCGGGTCAGCTCTCTTCGATGGTGACCTTCTCGATGTAGATGGTGGCCGTGGGGGTGCCGGCCTCGTTGCCCAGGGCCTCTATCTCCTTCACCGCGCCCATCCCCTTGGCCACCCGGCCGAAGATGGTGTGCAGCCCGTTGAGGTGCGTGGGCTCCCCGGTGGTGATGAAGAACTGGCTGCCGTTGGTGTTCTCGCCGGAGTTGGCCATGGCCAGGAGCCCCGGCTCGTCGAACTTCAGCCTGTCGACGATCTCGTCCTCGAACTGGTAACCGGGCCCCCCGGTCCCGTCCCCGGCCGGGTCCCCGCCCTGGGCCACGAAGCCCGGGATCACCCGGTGGAACGTCAGGCCGTCGTAGAAGCCCTGCCGGGCCAGGAACACGAAATTGTTCACGGTCGTGGGAGTGTCCTTGGCGAACAGCTCCAACTCGATGGTCCCGCACGACGTCTTCATCACCGCCGTGTAGTCCTTGTTCGGATCGATCTCCATCTTCGGCGCCTGGTCGAACATCGGCTTCTCCTCCTTCGCGGCCTTGGGCCTCTTGGCTCCGCACGCCACCTGGAGCGCCTCGGGCGAGGGCGAGGCAGTTGGGCCCGGCGTGGGTCCCGCTTGCGGGGTCGTCGGCTGGTCGCCGCCGAAGAACGCGAACGCCGCCACTCCCAGCCCGCCCACGGCGACGACTCCGGCCACTACCTGGACGATGAGGCGCCGGCGGCGTTGGCGCCGGCGCTCCGCGGCTCGTCGCTCGGCAAGCTTCTGGAGCTGACGTTGGCGGGTCCGTTTGCCCATGTGGCGGGTAAGGTTAGCGGCCTTCCCGTTCCCTCACCATCTCGATGGCCAGCCCGTCGAGGATGTCTCGCTCGCTCACAACACACTCCTCGAACCCCCACCGCCGGAAGATCTCCAGGAGGATCACCGCCCCCGCCACGATGACGTCCTCGCGGCCCGGGGTCATCACCGGAAGGCCCGCACGCTCGGTCACCGTCATCCGAGCCAGACCCTCCGTCACCCGCCGGGCGGCCTTCAGGGTCAGGACGGTCCAGTGGATGGCATCCGGGTCGTACCTGGGTAGCCCGAGCGCCAGGGCCTGCACCGTGGTGGTGGTCCCGGCCACACCGACAAGGGTCGCGGCCCGGCCGCCGGGGACGGCCGCATCGGCCTGCGCCAGGGCCTCCGCCGCAAGATCCGCCATGGCTCGAAGGTCCTCGGGAGACGGCGGATCGGCCGGACGCACCCGCTCAGTGGCCCGGACGCTTCCCAGATCGACGGAGTTGGAGACCTCCGGACGTTCCTCGCCCAGCACCAGCTCGGTCGACCCACCCCCGATGTCGAACACCAGGAACGGCGAGGGCCGATCCAGTCCCGTGGTGGCCCCCAGGAAGGTGAGCTCACCCTCTCGCTCGCCGGTGAGGATCTCCGGCTCCTCGCCGGTGAGCCTGGCCACCTCCCGAACCAGGGTGTCCCGGTCGCCGGCGTCCCTGACGGCGCTGGTGGCTCCCACCCGGATCCGCTCCGCGCCGAGAGCCCCGGCCCGGCGCACGTACCGCTTCAAGACATCCATCGTCAGCCGGAAGGCCTCCGGATCGAAGCGACCCGCCCGGTCCACCCCGCGCCCCAGCCGGGTGATGACCAGGTCCCTGGCCAGCTCGAGCACGTCGCCATCACGCGGTGAGGCCACCAAGAGGCGGACGGAGTTCGTGCCCATGTCCACCGCCGCCACCCTGCCGGAGCGGTCCTCCTCCGGATGCACCGGGTCGACCTGCCCGGCAACCCAGCGGCCCACGGGGTCGGTGCCGCCGGCGAGATGGTTCGCGTAATGCGCGTGCAGGCACTTCAGCCCGCTGCGGGTCCCCCCCACCCCGCCCCAGTCCCGGGCCCGGGGCAACAGCCGGCCTCGCTCCTCCGCGTACTCCCTGTGCGCCTCGTCCAGCGCCCGGCCGAGCTCGGGATCGCTCCGGCCGTCCAGGCGCTTGATCCACCCGTCGGCCTCGAGCCGGGACACGATCCTGACCGCCGCGGGGCAGGTGAGCCAGAACAGCGTGGGGAACGGGTTACCTTCCCGATCGAGGGGGTGGTTCCGGATGACCAGCGGGTGGCCGTCGCCGCACCGGGCCACGATGGAAAACTCGGTCTGAGGCTCCCGGCCCAACTGGGCCGTGACCGTGGCCAGGTCGGAACCGCGCAGCTCGGGCGTCAGCGCCGCTTGTGCTCGATGGAACGCCGGAAGTCCACCTGGCGCTCCTCGCTCTGGCGCATGAACCGGCGGAGCTTCTGCTCGAAGTCCGGGTCCCGCCCCTTCCTCAGCGCCCGGGGCGGAGGATCCTGGAGGGCCTTGATCGACAGGTCGATCTTGCCGTCCTCCTTGATGGCCGTGACCTTGGCCTGCACGCGGTCGTTCTCGCGGAGGTGCTCCCGCACGTCCTTGACGTAGTTGCGATCGATCTGGGAGACGTGGATGAGGCCCACCTTGCCCCCTTCGAGCTCCACGAACGCTCCATAGGGGGTGATTCGTTGGACGGTCCCATCGACGACCGCCCCGATCTCTAGCTCCGCGATACTCCGCTCCTCTAGGTCAGGGGCCACCTAGCACCCCACGGACAAGGGTGCCAAGTGTCCCACCCGACCAGTGCGAACGTCAACAGCCGCCCGTGCTCTCTTGGTTCAGCATCTCGCCAGGTCCGCTACGAGGCGGGTCCCTTCTCGCACTTCCGGGCCGGCCCCTTGCCGCCGCCCTGGGAGCAGAAGTCCTTCCCGGGGCCCCCGCTCAGGGCGTCGGAGCCGCCCTGCCCCTTGACCCGGTCGTTGCCCTTCTGGCCCGCGACCCGGTCCTTGCCGCCTCCGCCCTTCACGATGTCCTTTCCGGTACCTCCACGGACCCTGTCCGGCCCTCCCTGGCCGAGGACCACGTCCCTCCCGGCGTCACCGGTGACCAGGTCCCTGCCGCCACCGCCCCGGACCTTGTCGTTGCCGGAGCCCCCCTGGGCGGTGTCGGGGCCCCCGCCTCCATTGACTCTGTCGTTCCCATCCTCGCCCTGGACCCGATCGGCGCCGCCGCCGCCTAGGAGCCTGTCGTTCCCCGCGCCGCCGGTCACGGTGTCGCGGCCACCACCCCCGTTCGAGGTGTCGTCCCCCGGTCCTCCGGGCAGGGCGTCGTTCCCCCCGCCGCCACCCAGGGTGTCGTTCCCGTCCTCGCCGGAGGCCTGGTCGTTCCCCGCACCGGCGTCCACGTTGTCGTTGCCCGGTCCGGCACAGATGGTGTCGTCTCCGCCCTGGGTGTTCACGGTGTCGTTGCCGGCCCCGGCCAGAACGATGTCGGGTCCGGGGGTCCCGGTGATCGTGTCGTCGCCGTCCCCGCCAAGATGGGTAACCGGCTTGTTCTGGCAGGTCTCGGTGGTCTCCACCTTGGCCACGAAGGCGTCGCCGGTCCCGTTGTAGCTGTTGTCCACGCTGGGCAGGGCCCCGAAGCCGTCGCCGTCCGGGAACGTGGCCTCACTCGAGCCGGTGTCTCCGACCACGTTGGCGTTGGCCCCAGGGTCGAGGGCAACGTTGTGGCCGGCGTCGTCGGCGCTGCCCCCGATGTACCCTCCGTAGGCCAGCGCGCTGCCTGTGGGGTTCACCTTCACCAGGAAGGCGTCGTTGCCCCCGTTGTGCGTGAGGTCTGGACCCACCGAAACCGGGAACGTCGCTTGATCCGAGTTGGTGTACCCCGTGACATACGAGGCGCCTGTGAGATCGACCGCGATCCCCTGGCCGAAGTCCATCCCGTCGCCGCCCAGGAACCCGGCGAACTCCAGAGCCGACCCGGCCGCGTTGACCCGAGCCACGAACCCGTCATCGTTCATGTTCTTGGTGAGGTCGGGTCCCACCGTTTCGGGGAAGGTGGCCTCGTCCGAAGCGGTGAATCCAGCGAGCGTGGCCCTCCCGCCGGAGGCCAGAGCGACATCCCTCCCGAAGTCGAAACCGACCCCGCCCACGTAGCCCGCGTACACCAGCGCGGAGCCGCCGGCGTTGACCTTGGCCACGAACGCATCGGTGTCCCCGTTGTGGATAAGGTCGGGGCCGGGCACGGCCCCGAAGCCGTCGCCGTCAGGGAACGTGGTCTGATCGGAGTCGGTATCTCCCGCCAGGTAGGCGTTGCCGGAACCGTCGACGTCGATGCCGTGGGCAACATCTGCCATGTCTCCGCCGATGTACCCGGCGTACTGGAGCGAGGCACCGTTCGGGGCCACCTTGGCCACGAAGGCATCGTCCCCCGTGTTGTGGGTGGTGTCCGGCCCCCCGGTCACGGGGAACGTCGCCTCGGTCGAGGCCGTGTACCCGGCCACGTACGCCGCTCCGGAGCCGTCCACCGCGATGGCGTTCCCATCGTCGATCAGGTCGCCACCGATGTACCCGGCGTACTCGAGTGACCCGCCGTTGGGAGCCACCTTGGCCACGAACGCATCCCCGTCCCCGTTCTGCGTCAGGTCCGGACCGCCGGTCACGGGAAACGTCGCCTCGGTAGACGCCGCCAATCCGGTGACGTAGGCGGCCCCCGCCGCATCCACGGCCACACCCTGCCCCCGGTCGTCGAGGTCGCCGCCGATGTACCCCGCGTACATCAGGGCAGTGCCCGCCGGGTTCACCTTGGCGACGAAGGCGTCGAAGCCCCCGTTGTCGGTGAGGTCCGGGCCAACGGTCTCCGGAAACGAGGCGGCAGCCGATGCCGTGAATCCGACGACGTACGCGTTGCCCGAGGCATCTACCGCCACGTCCTCTGCGGCGTCACCCGCCGCGCCCCCGATGTATCCGGCGTAGGTCAGCGCCGGGTCGATCACCAGCGGACGGGACCGGTCGTATTGGCCCAGGTCGAAACCGTACCTCCGGCCGTCCAGAGCGTACGCGGCCGGGACGTCCACCCGTCGCCCGGCGAGCTCCTGGTACACCCTGGGAGGCTGGTCGGTCAGCGAACCGGCCGGCGTGGCGATGGTCAAGGCGCCGTCTTGCAGACTCACGTCGGAGGCCCCCCGCCAGGCCAGCCGGATGTCGGCCGGGTCGGCGCCGGGGTCGAGGAAGAACGAGTACTTCAGACTGTCGCCGGATCCCGAGTACACCAGGTCGATCCCCGGCCACAGGTCCCGGTAGGCCACCCGTGAGAACGTCGGAACACTGGTGGTCCACTCCGACGGCTCACCGGTGAAGTAGCCGACCGTGGCCGTGGCTCGGGACAGGCCCTGTGGCGGCGCCGGCCGGGCGTCGACGAACCCCAGACGGAGCCCCCACCCCTGTGACGTGCCCTGAGTGTCTTCCAGCGACAGCGCCAGCCCTCGCGGTGTGAAGAACACCGATCCCTGCTCGCTCTGGAGGTAATAGCGCGCCCGAGGGTCGGCCTGGCCCCGGTTCTCCACGAAGGGCAGCGACAGACCGCTCAGAGCGGCCGGGGAATCTCGGTAAGGCGACGGCGTTCCGCCGTCCGTAGACGAAGAGATGGCGAATGTGAAGACCGCTCCGGTGACGGAAAGGGCGGCAAGGGCCGCCAGCAGACGAGATCCGCGCATGCGAACTACCCCCTTTTCCGCTTCCTATTGATACGCGCAGGCCGGGAAGGTGTCAACGCGCCTGGTCAACAGCGCGACGGCTCGGCGCTCTCGCCTTCCTCGCTGGGCACCACGAAGGCGATCTCGCCCGGCCTGACCATCCCCAGGCATTCGCGGGCCAGCCGCTCCAGGTACTCGGGATCGTGGAGCCGCTCGATCTGCCGGGTCAGGTCGCCGCGTTCCTCGACCAAAGCCTCGACCTGGCGTTCCAGCCGGTCGATCTCCGCTCGCTGGTCGAAGAACTGTCGCAGCACGCCGACGGATGCGATGCCCAGCAACACCACCACTCCGGCGAGGACCACGGCGCGACCAGTGATCCTCAGCCGCCCACGTTCCGCTCCAGCCTCCGCGTTCACTTCGCCAGCCTCCGATACGGCGTGACCCCGGCGAATCGGGCCGACTCACCCAGGTCTTCCTCGATCCGGAGCAGCCGGTTGTACTTGGCCGTCCGCTCACCGCGGGATGGAGCCCCCGCCTTGATCTGTCCTGCCCCGGTGGCCACGGCCAGGTCCGCGATGGTCACATCCTCGGTCTCCCCCGAGCGGTGGGAGATCACCCGGCCGTACCCCGCCTGCACCGCCTGGCTCACCACGTCGAGGGTCTCGGTCAGCGTTCCGATCTGGTTCGGCTTCACCAGGATCGCGGTGGCCACGGCCTCTTCAGTGCCGCGGGCCAGGCGCTGAGGGTTCGTCACGAACAGATCGTCGCCGACCAGCTGTGTCCTGCCGGCCAGGGCCTCGGTGGCCGTCCGCCATCCTTCCCAGTCATCCTCGGCCAGCGGATCCTCGAGCGAGACGATGGGAAAGGATCCCAAGAGCTCCTCGTAGTACGCGATCATCGCGTCGCCGTTCCGGGAGGCGCCGTCGAGCGAGTACTTTCCCTGGTCGGCGACCTCGCTGGCGGCGACGTCGAGAGCCAGGGCCACTTCATCGCCGGGTTCCAGTCCCGCGCTCCCGATGGCCTCGACCAGAAGCTCACAGGCGGCCTGAGCGCCGGGCAGATCGGGGGCGAACCCGCCCTCGTCGCCGACCCCGGTGTCTAGGCCCCGCTCCTTCAGGCCGGCCTTCAGGGCGTGGAAGCACTCGCTGCCCCACCGAACGGCTTCGGCGAACGAAGCCGCACCCACTGGAACGAGCATGAACTCCTGGACGTCGAGCGAATTGTCCGCGTGGGCCCCTCCGTTCACCACGTTGAACATGGGAACCGGCAGCAGATGCGCCGACGGACCTCCGAGATACCGCCACAGCGGAACTCCGCTCGATCCGGCGGCCGCGTGGGCCACCGCCAGCGAGACGCCGAGGATGGCGTTCGCTCCCAACCGTGACCTGTCCAGCGTTCCGTCGAGGTCGAGCATGACCCGGTCGACCTCGCGCTGGTCGAGAGCCTCGAGACCGCCGAGTGCGGGGCCGATCTCGTCGATCACGTTGCGAACGGCGTTCAGGACGCCCTTGCCTCCGTATCGCTTGGGGTCGCCGTCGCGGAGCTCGACCGCCTCGTGCTCCCCGGTGGAGGCGCCGGACGGAGCGGCCGCCAGGCCATAGGCGTCGTCCTCGAGCTCGACCTCGACCTCCACGGTGGGGTTTCCACGGGAGTCGAGGATCTCGCGCGCGTGGACCCGCTCGATCGACGGCATGGCGCAGACGATTCTAGGTCGGCGCCGAGGCGATCCGTGGATTTGCCCATGCGAAGGTCCCTCGGACGACGCGGGGAGCCTTCAGGAGGGCGGCCCTCGGCCACTCCTTCTGGTCGACATCCAACTTCGGGAGGAGCTCATCGACCAGCATCGCGGAACCGTCGAAGCATCTCCTCTTCAGGCAACGCATCGAGCTGGAGGCCCTCCGCCCGTACACCCTCCTCCATGGCCTCGAAGCGCTTCACGAACGTCCGCATGGTGGAGCGAAGGGCGCTCTCGGCGTCGACGCCGAGCTTCCGGGCCAGCGCGGTCACCGCGAACAGGACGTCCCCCACTTCCCCTTCCAGCGCGTCCTTGGCCTGCCCTTCCCGGTCCTGCCCCGCCCGAGGCTCGGCGGCCTCCTCCAGCTCCGCGAGCTCCTCTCGCACCTTGTCGACCGCCCCGGCAAGCTCGGCCCAGTCGAACCCCCGGCCCGCCGCTCGCCGCTGGACCTTCTGGGCGGCCAGAAGCGCCGGCAGCGCGCGCGGGATCTCCGCGTCGATCGCAGCATGGCCACCCTTCTCCTCCGACTTGATGCGCTCCCAGTTCGCGTACACCTGTTCCGGGGTGTCCGCCCGGGTGTCACCGAACACGTGCGGGTGGCGGCGGATCAGCTTGTCCACGGTGACCTCGGCGACGTCGTCGATGTCGAAGACTCCGTCATCCGCAGCCATCTGGGCGTGGAACACCGCTTGGAGCAGGACGTCGCCCAGCTCCTCCTCGAGCCGCCCGGGATCGTCCTCCTCGATGGCGTCGATGAGCTCGTAAGCCTCGTCGAGGAGGTGCCGGCGAAGGCTCCGGTGGGTCTGGGCCCGGTCCCACGGGCATCCGTCCGGAGCCCGTAAGCGAGCCACCACTCGAACCAGATCAAGCAGGCGGGCTCCCCCGGCCCGGGAGGGCACCGGACCCGTGGGGATCTGGGGCAGGGGGTCGCCCGTCCCGGTCAAGGCCTCACGGCTCGACCTGAACCGGCGGCTCGTCCGTGAGCGGGGTGGTCGAGGTGCGCTCGAGGACCTGGCCGCTGGTCTCGTCGAAGTACCCGTAGCGGGGGTTCACCTTGATGTCGGCTCCTCGCACCCGCTCCACCAGCCAGTCCGTGAACACCTGCCCGCGGATCTCCTGGAGGATCCGTTCCTGGGCCTGCTCGAACGGCTGGATCTGCTTGTCGATCACGTAGATCAGGTGGTAGCCCAGGTCGGTCTGCACCGGCCCGCCGATCTCACCTACGTCGATCCGCAGCGCGGCGCGGGCGAACGGCACCAGCAGGTCGGAGGCTCGCTGAACTCCAAGGTCGCCGCCGTTCGGCGCCGAGCCGGTGTCCTGGGAGAACTGGCGGGCCAGCTCGCCGAAGGTCTCCGGGGTGGCCCGGCGCAGCAGGCGGTCGGCCTCCCGTTCCGAGTTCACCAGGATATGGGCGGTGTGCACCTGGGAGAACTCCAGGATCCGGTCCTCGTACTGCTGCCGGAGGATCTCCTCGGTGGCCTGCTCCGAGGCCACGGCGGTGGCCACCTCCTCTCGCAGGAGCTGCTTCTCGATGAGCTCGTGGACATCCAGCTCGGTGACACCCGCGTCTCGAAGCACGTCGGCGAAGGCCTCCTCGCCGCCGAGCTCGGCGATGTTCTCGCCGAGCTGTGCGTCGACCTCCTCGCCTGGGACGTCGATCCCCCGGCCGTCGGCGAACTCCTGCACCAGCTCTTGGTGGATCAGGAACGTCAGGTAGTTCCGGGCCAGCTCCTGCCGCTGGAGCTCACCCTCCTCTCCCTGAGGGAGCTGGGACGCCAGCCGGGGATCGGCCAGGAGGAACGACAGCTCTCTGTTGAACTGGTCCTCGTCGATCTTGTGGCCGTCGACCGTGGCCGCCGCGGTGTTGAGGAGGTCACCGCATCCGGTGAGGACCAGAGCCGTCAGGAACAGGAGGAGGGCGCGTCGCACGCGGCGGATTCTAGACGACGGCCTTCAGCTTGGAGCGCACCCACCCCGGCAGCCCGGGCCCCATGTCGCGGGGCTCCGGGTCGAGGTTCAGGGTCTTGGTCACCCGGTGATACGTGGCCCGTTCCGGCAGCACGCGATCCTCCGGGACCTCGATCGGACGGATCCGCACCTGGTTGCGATAGGTGCCGATCTCCTCCACCCCGAGCTCGCGGCCGGCTACCCGGAGGCGGGCCAACGAGACCAGGGTCTCGGCTTCCTGGGGAAGCGGACCGAACCGATCCTCGGCCTCCCCCCGGATCGCGTCGAGCTTCTCGTCGGCCATGGCGTCGGCGATCCGCCGATACAGCTCCAGCCGCAACCGTTCCTGTCCCAGCCAGTCAACGGGCAGGAAGGCCCGGACCGGGAGCTCGATCCGGATCTCCTCCACTTCTGGGAGGGGTTGCCCCTTCATCTCGGCCACCGCCTCGCCCAGGATCCGGGCGTAGGTGTCGAACCCGACGGCGGAGACGTGCCCGTGCTGCTCGGCGCCCAGGAGGTTGCCGGCCCCCCGGATCTCCAGGTCTCGCATGGCCACCTGGAACCCCGAGCCAAGCGCGGTCAGCCGGCTGATCGCCGCCAAGCGCTCGTGGGCCTCGTCGGTGAGCTGGTGAGCGGGCGGGAAGAACAGGTAGCCGAAGGCTCGCTCGGCCGAGCGTCCCACCCGGCCGCGCAGCTGGTACAGCTGGCTGAGGCCGAACCGGTGAGCCCGATCCACGATCAAGGTGTTGGCGCTGGGAACGTCCAGCCCGGACTCGATGATCGAGGTGCACACCAGCACGTCGGCTTCGCCGTTCCAGAATCCCAGCATGGTCTTCTCCAAGAGGGCCTCGTCCATCTGCCCGTGGGCGATGCCGATCCTGGCCTCCGGGATCTTCTGGGCAAGGCGCGAAGCGAACCCGTCGATCGAGCGGACGTCGGCCCGGACCCAGAACACCTGGCCGCCCCGACGGAGCTCCCGGCGAACCGCACCCAGGGCCACCTCTTCCTCGAAGGGACCGACGTACGTGAGCACCGGCTGCCGGTCCTCCGGCGGGGTGTCCACCACACTCATCTCCCGGACCCCCGACAGGGCCATCTCCAGGGTCCGGGGGATCGGGGTGGCGGTCATCGTCAGCACGTCGACGCTCACCCGAAGCCTCTTCATACGCTCCTTGTGAGCCACCCCGAACCGCTGCTCCTCGTCGATCACCAGGAGCCCGAGGTCCTTGAATTCCACGTCGGTGGAGAGAAGACGATGCGTGCCGATCACCACGTCGACCTTGCCGGCGGCCACGTCGTCCAGGATCCGGCGCTGCTCGGCCCGGGACAGGAACCGGGACGCCATCTCCACGCGCACCGGGAACGGTGCGTATCGCTCGGAGAACGTCACGTAGTGCTGCTCGGCCAGGAGCGTGGTGGGCACCAGGATGGCCACCTGCTTCCCGTCCATCACGGCCTTGAACGCCGCCCGCACGGCGATCTCGGTCTTGCCGTAGCCCACGTCCCCGCAGATCAGCCGGTCCATCGGAGCGGCCGACTCCATGCTCCGCTTCACGTCATCGATGGCCGCCATCTGGTCCCTGGTCTCCTGGTGTGGGAAGGCGTCCTCGAGCTCCCGTTGCCATGGCGTGTCCGGGGCGAAGGGGTGTCCTGGAGCCGACATCCGGGCGGTGTACAGACGCACCAGCTCACCGGCCATGTCACGGACCGCTCGCCGGACCCGGGCCTTGGCCCGCGGAAAGTCACTGGAGCCAAGACGGTGGAGCCGAGGCTGCTCGCCGCCCACGTACCGGGCCACGGCATCCACCTGGTCCGCAGGCACGTACAGGCGGTCACCGGCCGCGTACTCCAGCAGGAGGTAGTCGCGCTCCGCACCGCCGACCGGCCGGCGGACCATCCCCAGGTAGCGGCCCACCCCGTGCACCCGGTGGACCGCGAAGTCGCCGGGCGCCATCTCCGCGGCGAACGCCGCCGCGGGCCGGCCGCTCACCCTCGGGGGGGTGTGGGCCCGGCGCCGGTGGCCGAACAGGTCGTCCTCGCCCACGACGGCCACCCGTCCCTGGGGAAACACGAACCCCTCGAGGAGGCCGGGGCCCTCGACCAGGATCGCGGCGTCTCCGGCCGGGCCCAGGACCTCCCGGACCCGTTCCAGGCTGCCCCGGCCGGCCGCCGCGGCCGCCAGCCGGTATCCGTCCTTCACCAGCCGGGCGGCCCGGTCGGCCAGTCGCTCTCCGGAGAGCCCACCCCATCCCTGGATCCCCAGGTCCTCGCCCTCGGCGAACTCGGTGAGATCGAGGCGGGGCCTGGCCCCGAGCGCGGCCTCCGGGGCGGCCACGGCCGAGGGTCCCTTCCAACCGGTGGCCTCGGCTAGGGCCTCAGCCTCCGCCACGGTGGACTCCCCCCGATCCACCGTTCGACGGGCCGACGTCAGCGCCACCCACCCGCTCTCCGGGAGGAGGTCCGCTGGCACCGGCATCCGGTCGAACAGCAACGGGATCACCTGCTCCATGCCCTCGAAGAACAACCCCTCTCCCACCCGTTCCAGGGCGTCGCGGAGTCTCCCCTTCGCACCGGCCACAGCCTCCCGGGCCGCCCGGCGCACCATCTCGTCCGGAAGGAGCTCCCGGACCGGGTGGATCTCCGCGCGCGTGGTGGGTCCCGCCGATGTCTGAGTGGCGGCGGAGAACTCGCGCAGCCGCTCGACCTCGTCGCCGGCGTACTCCAGGCGGATCGGACGAGCGCCGGTACCGGGGAATATGTCCACGGTTCCTCCGCGGACCGCGAACTCTCCCCGGTGGGCCACCAGGTCGGCGCGCCGGTATCCCTGCGCCACCAGCCGGTCGGCCAGGGCGTCCGGCGGGATCTCGATCCCCGCCTCGAGGGCCAGCGGGGGACGTTCCCCCAGGCCGGGCACCACCCGCTGGAGGGCCGCCCCCACCGGAGCGACGACCACGAAGGCGCCGTCCGCCTCCCGGAGTCGCCGCGCGGCTTCCGCCCGGCGGGCGGCGACCTCGGGGCCCGGGCTGATGCCCTCGATCGGTAGGGCCTCCCAGGCCGGGAACACGGCCACCCGGACCGGGCCCAGGAACGCTCCCACCCCTTCGGCCAGTGCCTCCGCCTCGCGGGGCCCGGGGGCCACGGCCAGGACCGGCGCCCCGACCGCCTCGGCCAGGGCGGCCACCACGTACGGCTGTCCGGGCGGGTCGGACCTGGCCAGGCGAGGACCGGGCCCGGCCAGCACGCGCTGGAAGCCCTCGCTCTCGATCAGCGGTTGCAGCAGCTCTCTCATCGCAGCACGAACAGGCCGCGGTCCGCCGGACCCGGCCTGTCTCTCTCCCGATTATCCGACGAAAACGTCAGTGCTCAAGCGGCCTGCCGAGTTCGGTCGATAATCCGGGGATGCGGCTCCTGCGGACCGGCCTGGCCCTCCTGGTGCTCTCCGGGGTCCCGCTTCCGGCCGGGGCGATCCCCGCTCCGGGGACGTCCTGCGACCTGTTCCCCCGGGACAACGTGTGGCACTCGGAGATCCGCAAGCTCCCCAAGCATCGCCGGGGCGACCAGTGGATCCAGGCCATGGGGGGACGGGGGAACCTGCTCCACCCAGACTTCGGCCCTTCCGGGGATCCGGCGGAACCCTACGGGATCCCGTTCAACGTGGAGGACGCCGGGCAACCGAAAGTTGCGGTCGACTTCCTGTACGCCGGGGAGAGCGATCCCGGCCCCTACCCCGTCGACGACATGTCCTGGGTGGAGAACGGCAGCGACCGCCACGTGCTGGTGGTCCAGCGCGACGAGTGCCGGCTCTACGAGCTGTACGACTTCGACTGGAACGGCGGGGCTCCCCAGGCGGGCTCGGGAGCCATCTGGGACCTGAGGTCGAACGCCCTCCGGCCGGCCACGTGGACGTCCGCCGACGCCGCGGGCCTCCCCATCCTGGCCGGCCTGATCCGCCGCGACGAGGTGGAGGCCGGGGTCATCGACCACGCCATCCGGGTCACCGCCGAGCAGACCGACGAGCGATTCATCTGGCCGGCTCGCCACCAGGCGGGGGCCCGGCGGGACCGGTCACTGCCGCCGATGGGAGCTCGATTCCGGCTCAAGAAGGGCTTCAGGATCTCCGGGTTCCATGCGGAGACACGAGTGATCCTCAAGGCCATGAAACGCTACGGCCTGATCGTGGCCGACAACGGGTCCAACTGGTTCTTCGGCGGGGCCGCCAACGAGGGGAACGAGTGGCCGAACCAGGTCCTCGATGAACTGAAGTCCATCCCCGCCGGCGCGTTCGCGGCGGTCCAGACCCGGCGGCTGCTGATGGATCCCAGCTCGGGGAAGGCCAAGCAGAACCGCTAGGGCCGAGGAGCCGAGCGGTTGTGCCGGTCCTGGGCGGCGGGCAGGCCCTCGCCGACCAGGGTGAGGGCCGCGTCGGCGGCCTCCTCGACCAGGAGGTCGGCCTCCTCCCGTTCGGCCTTGGCGAACGGCTCCAGGACGTAGTCGGCGGGATCCTTTCGGCCCGACGGCCGGCCCACCCCCATCCGGATCCGGTGGAAGTCCGCGGTCCGGAACCCCTGAGCCAGCGAGTCAAGGCCGTGGTGGCCCGCGGTGCTGCCGCCCCGCTTGATCTTGAGGGCCCCGAACGGCAGGTCGATCTCGTCGTGGCACACCACCACGTGGCCGGGATCGATCTTGCGGCGACGCGCGAACGATGCCACCGCCGGCCCGGAGACGTTCATGAACGTGAGCGGCCTGACCAGGAGGAGCCTCTGGTCGTCGACCCGAGCCTCGGCCGCGGCCACCTGGCTGAACCGCACCTTGCGAAGGCGGACCCCCAGGCGCTCGGCGAGCCGTTCGACCACCCGAGCTCCGATGTTGTGGCGGGTCTCCGCGTACCGTTCCCCGGGATTGCCCAGCCCGACCACGAGCCAGGCGGCCATGGTGAGGGAGGCGGGCTAGCCCTCCTCGCCGCCGCCCTCTTCGGCGGCGGGGGTCGCGCCCTCGGGGGCCTCCCCTTCGGGGACCTCGCCCTCGGCGGCTTCCGCGGCCTCCTCCTCCGGCACCTCGGCCTCCGGGACCTCCAGGATCGGCGGCGGGACCACCGAGACCAGGGTCTCCTCGGGCGGGGTGAGGATGGTGATGTGCTGGGGCACCCGGAGGTCGGAGACGTGCAGCGAGTCGCCGATCGACAGCTGGGCGATGTCGGCCTCGACGGACTCCGGTACCTGGGTGGGGAGGCACTCCACCTTGAGCTCCCACAGGTGGTGCTCGACGACGCCACCCTCCTTCACCCCCACGGAGTCACCGACCAGGTGGACCGGCACGTCCACCTGGATGGCCACGTCCTTGCGGATCCGAAGGAGATCCACATGGAGGAGGGTTCCCCGGACGATGTCCCTCTGGACCTCTCGGGGCATGGTCAGGTAGGACTCCCCATCAAGGGTCAGGTTGATCAGCACGTTGATCCCCGCGTCGGTGTGCAGGGCGTGCCACAGCTCCCTGGCGTCGACGCTCAGGCGGTGAGGCTCCATCTCCGGCCCGTACAGGACGGCCGGAACCCGGCCCGCCGCGCGGGCCCTTCGGGCGGCGCCCTTGCCCACGTCGTCTCGGGGCTGCGCCTTCAGGGTGACCTCAGCCATGTGAAAGAACCTCCGGAGCCGTCATTGTAGCCGACGAGGTGACGGGCGACCGTCGCTATCCTGGGCGGCGTGCGCCCCTCCGACGAGGACGAGGACCCCCTTCAGCCCACCCGTCGGGCCCGGGCCTCCTCGATGGCTCGGCGAGCGGTCATCGACATCACTCCTCTACGAGCGTCCAGGGATTTCCGGCTGCTGTGGCTCGGGGAGCTGGTGTCCCACACGGGACGCCACATCACGGTGGTGGCCCTCCCCTACCAGGTCTTCAAGCTGACCGGCTCGGTGCTGGCCGTGGGACTGATCGGGTTGGCCCAGGTGGTGCCCCTGGTTGTGTTCTCTCTCCTGGGCGGGGCGCTGGCCGACCGGATGGACAGGCGGCGCCTCCTGCTGATCACCCAGGTGGGCTTGCTGGTCACCGCCGTTCTGTTCGTGTGGGGAGCGGCCGTGGGGCGGCCGCCGCTGTGGTTCCTGTACGGCGTCGCGGCGCTGTCCTCGGCAGTATCGGCGCTCGACTCTCCCGCCAGGACCGCGGCCATCCCCGGCCTGGTGGGGCGGGAACGGCTGCCGTCCGCCCTGGCCCTGAACCAGGGCCTGATCCAGTTCAGCGACATCGCCGGCCCCGCGTTGGGCGGCGTGATCATCGCCCGGTTCGGGCTGGTGTGGGCCTACGGAGTCGACGCCATCTCGTTCCTGGCCGCCATCGTGGCCATCGCGGCGATGCGGCCGATGCCGGTGGAGCGGTCCGGGCCGCCGCGGCCGGTCCTGGCCTCGGTCCAGGAGGGGTTCGCCTATCTGAAGGGACGGCGGGTTCTTCAGTCCACGTTTTTCATCGATCTCAACGCCATGATCTTCGGGATGCCCGTGGCCCTGTTCGTGCCGCTCGCCGAGAGAACGTTCCATGTCGGACCGGCCGGGCTGGGCCTCATGTACGCCGCGCCGGCCACCGGCGCCCTCCTAGGCGTCCTGCTCACCGGATGGGTGCGACACGTACGGCACCAGGGCCGGGCGGTGCTGTGGGCCGTGGCGGTGTGGGGACTGGCCATCGTGGCCTTCGGGCTGTCCACGGAGGCGTTCGTGCTGGCTCTAGTGTTCCTGGGGATCGCCGGGGCCGCCGACATGGTCAGCGCCGTCTTCCGGTCGACGATCCTCCAGGGGACGGTTCCCGACTCGCTCCGCGGCCGTCTGTCCGCGATCCACATCATGGTGGTGGTTGGCGGACCCCGCCTGGGCGACGTGGAGGCCGGCCTGGTGGCCCAGCTCACCAGCCCGGCGTTCTCGGTGATCTCCGGCGGAGCGGCGTGCGTGGTGGGGGTCCTGGTGATCGCGGCGACGGTGCCGGCGTTCCGTCGCTACCACGCCGGCGAACCCGCGTGAGCTAGGGCTGGTTCTCGCCGTGGAATATCTCGGAGACCGACTCGTCCTCGAATACGGCCTGGATCGCCGAGGCCACGATGGGGGCGATCGACAGGATCGTGAGCTTGTCGATGCGCTTCTCCTCCGGCACCGGGAGCGTGCTGGTGACCACCACCTCCTTGATGACCGACTCCTCCAGGTTCTGGACCCCCTTGCCGGACAGCACCGGATGGGTCGCCGCGGCGAACACCGTGGTGGCGCCCTCCTCGGAGAGTGCCCGGGCGCCGCGAGCCATGGTGCCGGCGGTGTCGATCATGTCGTCGATCAGCAGACAGGTCTGTCCTCGCACATCGCCCTCCACCACCATCTCCTCGATGGTGTGGGCCTCATGGCGCGATCGCCGCTTGTAGATGTAGGCCATCTCGGCGTCGAGGTACTTCCGGAGGCGTTCGGCGACCTTGGTCCTCCCGGCGTCGGGAGCCACGACGACCAGCCCGTCGCCCTCGAGGCCCAGATCCTTGCGGAGGTAGTCGGCCAGGAGTGGTAGCGCGGTGAGATGGTCGAACGGGTAGTCGAAATACCCCTGGATCTGGCCGCTGTGGAGGTCCACCGAGACCACGCGATTGGCCCCGGCCGCCGTCAGCATGTCGGCCAGGAGCTTGGCTGAGATCGGCTCCCGGGCCAGGGCCTTGTGGTCCTGCCTCGAGTAGCCGTAGTACGGGATAACCGCGCTGATCCGCTTGGCAGAGGCTCGTTTCATGGCATCGATCATGAGCAGGTTCTCCATGATCGATTCGTTCACCGGGTCGGCATGCGTCTGGATCACGAACACGTCGGCGCCGCGGACGCTCTCCTCGGCTCGGAAGTAGATCTCCCCGCTGGCGAACCGCGAGAGCCTGGCTCCGCACAGCTGCACTCCGAGCTGTTTCGCGATCTCCTGCGACAGATCGGGATGGGCCGTCCCCGAGAACAGCATCATCCGCTTCTTGGTGACGACCTCCTTGATCGTGCTCACCGCTCCCCCCCGTGCTTCCCGGACTTCCCCTTGCGCGCTTTGGCGTCCTTGCGCGCCCGGTACCCCTTGACCACGCGCTGCTCGGTTCGCTCGACCGCCAAGGCCCCGGCCGGCACGTTCCGAGTGATGACCGACCCTGCCCCCGTGACCGCTCCCTTTCCGATCCGCACCGGTGCAACCAACATCGTATCGGAACCCAGGCGGACATCGTCCCCGATCACCGTCCGATGCTTCTCGTAACCGTCGTAGTTCACCGTGACGGTGCCGGCTCCGATGTTGGCATTCTTCCCGATCGTGGCGTCGCCCACGTAGGAAAGGTGCGGCACCTTGGATCCGTCCCCGATCCTGGAGGCCTTGATCTCCACGAATGAGCCGGCCTTGGTGTCGGCGCCCATCACGGTCCCCGGCCGGATGTGGGTGAACGGCCCCACCACCGCCCGGAGCCCGATGCGTGAGCCCCTGATCACCGAGAGCTCGACGGTGGCTCCGTCGGCGATCTTGCTGTCCTCGATCCGGCACGACGGACCGATCGTGCATCCCTCCCCAACCTGGCTGTCCCCCTCGATGTAGGTCTGGGGAAGGATTGTGGTGTCCGGGCCCACCCGAACGCCGACGTCGACATAGGTCTCTTCGGGGTCGACGATGAGCACCCCGCCGTCCATGAGCTGCTGGTTGATCCGCCTCCGCATCACTTTGGCGGCGGCGGCCACCTCGGCCCGAGAGTTGCCTCCCACGGAGCCACCGTTGTCCACCGTCTGCACGGCTATCCGCTCTCCCTTTTCTAGCAGGATGCTGAGGACCTCGTGCAGGTAGTACTCGTTCTGCCGGTTCTCCCGGGTCAGGAGCGGGAGGGCCTTGAACAGGTCGTCCCGCCGAAACGCGTATACGGAGGTTGCCACTTCGGTGACCGCCAGCTCCCGGGGTGACGCATCGGCGCCCTCGGTTATCCGGACGAAGTCGTCACCGTCCCGGATAACTCGGCCGTAGCCCCGAGGGTCCTGGGGGACCGTGGTCTGTACCACGGCAGCCACGTCGCGCCGCCGGTGGATGCGCATGAGCTCCCGCACCTGGTCTCCCAGTAGAAGCGGCTCGTCGCCGGGGATCACTACCACATCGTCGACTCGGCCGACCGCGCGTTCGGCGACCGTGACGGCATGCCCTGTTCCCAGTTGCTCCCCCTGCTCCACGAACCGGATCGGCAGGCGAAGCTTCCAGGACCGGACCGCCGTTTCGACCTCCTGACCCCGGTGTCCGACCACCAGCACCACCGGGTCGGGGCGAGCCGCCCGAAGGGCCTGGAGGACGTGCCAAAGGGCCGGGCGCCCGCACACAGGGTGGAGGACCTTGGGCACGTTGGATCGCAGCCGCTTGCCCTTGCCGGCGGCCATAACCACGGCGGCGACTCGACGGGAAGGTTTGGTCACGAACGGCGCCCGGATCGGGGGGACGGCACCTTTGTACCCGCCGGACCTCAGCCGCGCAAGGCCCTTACGGCTTCCCCTTCTCGCACTTCCGGGCCTTGTCCTTGCCAGGGCCGCCCTTGCCGACCTCCTTCTTGCCGGCTCCGCAGTTGAGCTTGTCCTTGCCCCCTCCGCCGATCAGCCTGTCCTTCCCGGACCCCCCGTTCAGGCGGTCCTTGCCCTTCTGGCCCTTGAGGAGGTCCTTGCCGGCACCGCCCTTGCCCTTGTCGTTGCCGTCGCCGCCCAGGAAGGTGTCCTTCCCGGCGAGACCCACCCCGGTGTCGTTGCCGGGGCCCCCCAGGATGGTGTCGTCCCCCGGGCCCCCCGTGAGGACGTCGTCCCCGTCGCCCCCGTCGAGGTAGTCGTTCCCCTCACCTCCGTCGGCGGTGTCGTTCCCCCCTTCCAGGCACAGGGCGTCGTCCCCTGCCAGGCCGGTGGCGATGTCGTTCCCGTCTCCGGCCAGGAACCCGTCGGGCCCGTCCGTGCCCGTGAGAGCGTCGTCCCCCGGCGTCCCGATCCTGTTGACAGGGATGGTGGCGCACAGGACCAGCTCGTAGGCCCCGATATCACAGTTCCGGGCAAGACCTCGCTGGTCGGTGGCCTCGCAGGCCGATCCCCCCGAGCCCGGGGTGGCGGGGTTCCCGGCGTCGATGGCCGGGGAGCCCGCCAGCAGGGCATGCGTCCGATTAGGACCCCCGTTGTCGGCCAGCGGACCGAGCCTGGGGTCCAGCGGCGCGGCCGGCGTCCCGGTCTGGTCCCCGGCCGTGGACCCGAACGCGCATCCAGGGCTCACCACCCCGACGAGGTTGTATCCCTGCGAGCCGAGGCTGCCGAAGCAGTCCGGGTCGCTGGAGGGGTCGGTGTTCCCGGCAAGGATGTCGTTCCGTAGGGTCACGGTCCCGTCCAGGCGGTGGATACCGCCGCCGTCACCGGATCCGTTGCCGTCCGAGTCGGCGCTGTTGCCGGTGATCGTGACGCTCGCCAGCGTCACCGTGGGGGACGGCGACGGGCCCTCGATGGACAGGCCTCCGCCGTTGACCGAGGCCTTGTTGCCACCGATGGTGCTGTTCGTGATGGTCAGCTGCGAGCTCTCCTGGATGTAGAGCGCTCCGCCGTGCGCGCCGGCGGAGTTGTTCTCCACGGTGCTGTGGGTGATGGACACCTGCGGTGTGTTCTGGATATTGAAGCCCCCACCATTGAAGACATTCGCGGAGTTGTCACGAATGGAGCTGTTGCTGATGATGACTTGGGCCTCATTCTGGATATTGAACCCCCCGCCCCGGTTCCCCGCCGTGTTGCTGCTGACGGCGCTATTCGTGATGGTCACCACGGACTGGTCCTGGACATAGATACCGCCCCCGGTCGAGCCGACGACGTTTCCACTGATGGTGGTATTCGAGATGGTCAGCACGCCATCACTTTCGTTCCGGATGCCGCCGCCGACGTTCGCGGTGTTGCTGGTGATGGAGCTTCCGGTGATGGTCATGACGCCATCGTTCTCGATGCCGCCGTTCGAGCTGGCGTTGTTCCCCGTGAGGGCGGCATCGATGATGGTCACATTGCCGTCGGTCGTGTTGGCGATCCCTGCCCCGACGGAGACTCCCCCGGTCACGGTGAGGCCGCTGATGCTCACCTGCGAAGGCGTTGCGGGAGCCACGCGGTCGATGTCCAGGACCCGGTCCCCGGTCACTACGCCATTGCCGTTGATGGTGGTCGACCCGGCCCCGACCCCTTGGACGGTCAGGTTGCTCGTGATGTCCAGGTCGCCCATCTCGTTGGCGTCCTCGACTCCGGGGATGCTCAGCGTGTAGGTGCCCGCCGAGAGCGCGATCGTGTCGGGGCCCGCGCCGCCCGAACAGCCGCCGAAGGCACTGTCTGAGTTGGCGCTCTGGATCGCTTCACGGAGGGAGCAAGCAGCGCCGGTGTTGAACTCATCCGAAGTGGTATTCACGACGATCGTCGCGGCTCGAGCATGCGGAATCGGACCAAGGAACGCGCCGACCACGGCGATAAGGATGACGGGCCAGCCGAGGCGGGATCGGCAGAATCGCGGCCACACAAGCATCAGGCCTCCTTCGTTGGCGTTGACGGAGCCTAAGCGCAGGCCATTCTGAGGGTCAAGCCCCCGAGTTGACTCACCAGAAATGTCCTCGAAAGCCGGACCGAGACTCATCTAAGGATGTCCTCGAACGGGCCACGCTCAAGACGTGCGCGGCCCCGGGAGGAGGGGTCCGGTGGGTCTATCGATGGCGC
>JBOGVS010000045.1:0-22316 GCA_050692555.1 Actinomycetota bacterium | reverse complement strand
GTGATCTCCCGGCCGGACCACTCCTGGCGAGCTACCCCCCCGAACCCCCGTCTCCTCAGGGGGTCCGCTCGCCGGGTGATCTCCCGGCCGGACCACTCCTGGCGAGCTACCCCCCCGAACCCCCCGTGTACGCGCCGTCGGGGTCGAGCTCCTCCCGGATCAGACGGAGCTCCTCCTCCGTCGGTGTGGCGGTTTCGCTGAGGTCGGCGGCCACTCGCAGGTCCCAGCCGGTGTTCTCGCGGGTCTCCTCGAGCGAAACACCGGGGTGGAGGCTCCGGAGCTCCATCTCGCCATCGGAGAACCCATAGACCCCCAGGTTCGTCACCACCACCGCGGGACCCGAGCCGATCCAACCCGTGGGACGAGTGCCGGCCGGGTTCCCCGGGCTGGTGGTGAAGTCGATCTCCTTGACGAACGACCGCGACGACTGCGGCATGATCACGAACACCTTCCCGGCGTTGATGGCGATCTCGCAGGCCCCCCCCGAGCCGGGAAGCCTGACCCTCGGCGCTCCGTAGTCCCCGATGACCGTGGTGTTGATGTCGCCGAAACGGTTGATCTGCGAGGCGCCCAGGAACCCGACGTCGATCAGCCCGGCCTGGAGGTAGAACCCGAACAGCTCGAACATGCTGTGGACCGCGGTGGAGCCGGTCACCAGCGTCGGATCCCCGATCGACAGCGGCAGCCGCGCCGGACGAGCGCCGAAGACCCCGGCCTCGTACACCAGCTGGAGATCGGGGCTGACCGTGCGTTGGGCCAGGTTGCAGGCGATGTTCGGCGGCCCCACTCCGACGAAGCAGATTCGCTGCCCGGCGAGCTGACGCGCGCTGGCAACGATCATCATCTCCTCCGGCGTCCAGGCCTGCTCAGGCATAGCTTCCGTAGTTCACCTGCCCCGACCAGGCGTCGCCGGCATCCAGTGACTTCCATCGCTCCGCACCCAGCTTCTCCGCGTACTCCTGGGGCGAGTCCACGCCATAGACCCACTCGCGAAGCCAGGCCTCCAAGCGCTCGGGGTCCCGAGTGATGGCATCCCAGTCGCGATAGAACCGGTTGTCCCGGTCGTAGTACCCCTGGGCGTACGAGGGGTGACATCCGCGCGGGGCCACGACGACGGCATCCACGATGAGCCCGGGGACCACCGTCCGGTTGGGGTCGGCCCGAACCACCGATCCGTCCACCAGTTCCTCACAGACCACGATCACCCGCTTCGCGGCGAAGGCCGCTTCCCGCTGGCATCCCAGCAGCCCCCAGATCTGGGCGTTGCCTTCCTGATCTGCCCGCTGGGTGTGGACCACCGTGACGTCCGGATTCAGCGGCGGCACCGCATACACCTCCTCCTCGGGATCGTAGGGGCTGCGCATCGGGACGATCCGGGGATTGGCCTTCGGCAGGTCGCTCTGGTCATAGCTCCGGAGCGGGAAGAACGGGAGCCGTGACGCTCCGGCCACGTACCGGCACACCATGCCGAAGTGCGAGTACTCCTCCAGCTCGAGGGGCGGGTTCTCCTTCCCCTCCACCCGCCGCCGCACCGCGTGGAGCGAGCCCACTCCGGGGTTCCCCAGCCACGAGAAGACCAGGCGACCGGCGACCCCGGCTGCCACCATCTGGTCGTAGATGACGTCGGGGGTCAGCCGGCACAGCGTGAGGTCCCGGCGGCCCTGGCGGATGATCTCGTGCCCCGCGGCGAAACAGATCAGATGAGTGAACCCCTCGATGGCCACGGTGTCCCCGTCATGGACGAGGTCCCGGATCGCATCGCGCATCGAGGTGACCTTCGAGGGGTCGCTCATGGCCCTCCCCGGCGTTGACAGCCGAACTTCGCGGCGAGTAGCGTTGCGCGCGCTGCTCTCCCGATCGTCCGAGACACGAACGATACCGTATGGCGGAACATACTCGGATCGAGAAGGTCACCGAGGGTTTGGTGGCCGCCCTGGCCACCGCGGTCGAGGATCTCCAGATCACCGAGGACGAGCTGCGCGCCGGCCTCGATTATCTGACCCGGGTGGGTAAGGCCGACGAGTTCCAGCTGCTTTCGGACGTCCTCCATCTCTCGGTCCTGGTCGAACGGATCACTCACGGCGAAGAGGCGGAGGGCCTCCCCGCCAACGTCGAGGGCCCCTTCTACAAGCCGCGAGCGCCGAAGCTCGATCCTCCGTATGCGCTCTGCCCGCCGGACGAACCGGGAGAACCCCTTTTCGTGGAAATCCATATCGTTTCCGCCGGCGACGGCCGGCCGCTCTCCGGCGCCCTGCTCGACGTGTGGCAGGCAAACGACGCCGGGTTCTACGACAACCAGGACCCCACGCTGGGCGAGTTCAACCTTCGGGGGAGGATGAGGACCGGCGAGGACGGGACCCTGGAGTTCCGAACCGTGAAGCCGCCTCCGTACGAGATTCCCAAGGACGGGCCCGTCGGCGAGCTGCTGAGATTGCTGGGACGCCATGCATTTCGGCCCGCCCACCTCCACATGAAGGCTTCCGCCGACGGGCACGTTCCCATGACCTCCATGATGTATTTCGAGGGCGACCCATGGCTCGAAAGCGACTCCATCGACTCCGTGAAACCGGCAAGCGTGGTGGCGCTTCACCTGCACGAGTCGATCGATGAGCGGAACCTGGGCCGTCCCTACGCCACCTGTCGCGCGGACATCGCCCTTCGGCCCGCCCGATCCTGAGACCGCCGCCGACGGATCTCACTCGGCCCCTCGAGCGGTCGGCTCTCCCCCGACGACGATCGCTCCCAGGCCGGCCACGATCACCGGGGCCAGCGCGGTCCAGGCGGACCCGGTGGCGTCCCACAGGGCTCCACCGGCCAGCGGGATCAGGAAGGCCAGCGCGTAGCCGATGGTGAACATCCCCGCCGAGAGCCGAGCCACCTCTCGGCCCCGGGCCAGGAGTGCGGGGAGCGCCAGGGACACGGTGAAGATGAACGCCGATCCGAGCCCGATGATCCCGCCCCACAGCACGGCCAGACCCGGGGATCCAACCAGTCCCGCCGCCGCTCCGGCCACGGCTACTCCTGCTATGACGCGGGCCGGCGTGTCCGTGACGATGTTGACAGGGAGCACCGCGACCAGGATCGATGCCAGGAGCTGGGAAACGTTGAGCGAGGCCAGCGTCCAGCCGATGAGGTCCGGTCGGTCCTGAGCAAGCAAGTAGACCGGAATGACGGCGTTCGAAGCAAAGTACGCCACCGACCCCGAGGCCTGGAACAGTCCCAGGCGCCACGTCCGCCCCTCCAACCACGCCGGCACCCACCGTGAAGCATCCACCGCAGCCTGGGGTTCCTTCTTCTCGGCCAGGGTCGAGACGAGCACGGCGGTCACGATCACCGGGATCGCCCACACGGCCAATGCGAGCTCCCATGTGCCGAGGGCCGGGAGCACGACGGGAAGGGTGAGCGAGGCGGCTGCCGCTTCGGACACCAGGATGCCGTTGACGTAGACGGCGGTGGCCCGCCCGATGGATCGGGGGACCCACGCCCGGACCAGCGACGGGACCGCGGGCTGGACGGCGGCGATCCCCAGTCCCATCAGCAACGTGAACACGAACAGGGCCACGGTCGACGACGCCGTGCCTCTGAGCGCGGCTGCGGCGCCGGCCAGCAGCAGCCCGGCCACCACCGTCCTCCGGGCGCCGGCGAGCCACACGACCCCGGACCCCAGCGTGGCGGCCACGCTGAACAGGAGCAGTGGCAGCGTTGTGAGGGCGGCCACCTCCGTGTTCGTGAGCTGGAGATCTTGGGCGATCCGGGGAAGGAGCGGTGGCACAGCCAGCAACGTCACCCGGATGCTGAACCCGGTGAGCCACAGGAGGACGAAGACCCGGAGCCTTCCGAGGCGCGCGTTCTCGGACGATTGACGGCGAGTGCCCATACTGGGCAGGTATACACTCACACTGAACAGGTCGAGGAGCCCGACGAAGGGGTGAGGGTGCCATGAGCCGACCCGAAGAGGCCCCGGTAACAGAGCGGCTGGCCTCGCGTGCCTCCCAGGTGCTCGATGAGATGGCCGAGACGCTGCCGTCGGGTGAGGTGCCGGCCGCCATCTTCAACGATCCGGACATCTTCGAGCTGGAGCGGGACAAGATCTTCGCACGGTCGTGGGTGTACCTGGCCCACGAGTCCGAGGTTCCCCAACCGGGCGACTACGTGGTCCGGTACATCGTCGACAACCCATTCATCGTCGTCCGAGACGAGAACGGAACGGTCAGGGCCCTCCTCAATCGGTGCCGGCACCGCGGGATGCAGGTGTGCCGATCCGAGATGGGAAACGCGTCGCAACTTCCGCTGCCCCTACCACGGCTGGACCTACCGGAACGATGCGAGCCTGGTCGGCGTTCCCGTTCAGCGCGAGGCCTACGGGGATGCGCTCGACAAAGTCGGCTTGGTCTGCAGCGGATCCCGCGCCTCGACACCTACAACGGCTTGATCTTCGGGACCCTGAACGAAGAGGGACCGCCGCTTGCCGACTGGCTGGGTGACATCCGCTGGTACCTCGACCTCTTCACGCTCCGTAGTCCCGCGGGCCTGGAGGTGATCGGCGCTCCCCAGCGCTGGGTCGCCAGCGTCGACTGGAAGACGGCGGGCGAGAACTTCATCGGCGACTCCTACCACACGCTGATGACCCACCGATCGATGGTGGAGCTGGGGCAGGCGCCGAGAGATCCCAAGTACGCGATGTACGGCGAGCAGATCTACGTCCCGGACAAGGGCCACGGGGCCATGCTGATCGGCGCTCCTCCCGGAGTGCCGCTGCCGCCGTTCTGGGGGTACCCCGAGGACATGGTTGAACGGGCCAGATCCTCCATCCCCACCAAGGAGCAGTACGAGGTGGCGAAACAGACTCGGATCAGCTTGGCAACGGTGTTCCCCAACCTGTCGATCCACAACCCGATCCGGCGGCCGCACCACAAATACGAGGGCCACGTCCCCATGCTCACCTTCCGGGTGTGGAACCCGATGGGGCCCGGCAAGATCGAGATCTTCTCCTGGTTCCTGGTGGAACGTGATGCCCCCGAGGATTTCAAGCAACTGAGTTCCTGGTCTTACCTTCGTTCGTTCGGCTCCTCCGGCACGTTCGAGCAGGACGACACGGAGATCTGGACCCACATCGCTCGCAACGCGGGCACGTTCATGGGTCGCAAGCAGCGGGTCAACTACCAGATGGGCATGCACCGCGAGATCGACCCGGATTGGCCGGGACCGGGCGTTGCCTACCCCGTGAACTTCATCGACGCCAGCCTCCGGAACTTCTACGTCCGGTGGCTGGAGCTGATGCAGGAGGAGTAAGAAGGACGCGTCGTGAAGACGGAGAACATCACAGGCGACATCACCGAGTTCCTCTCCCTCGAGGCCGAGCTCTTGGACAGCGGGCGCCTTCGGGAATGGCTCGGCCTCCTCACCGACGACGTCCGGTACCGCGTCCCCATCCGTATCGTCAAGGAGCGCAGCGGTGAAGGAAGCGTCAGCGGGGTCGTGGAGAACATGTACCACCTCGACGAGGACCACACATCACTGGAGATGCGGGTGGAGCGGCTCGAAACGGGGTTTGCGTGGGCCGAGGATCCTCCCTCGCGAATCAGGCACTTCGTCTCGAACGTGCGGGTGGATGAGGTGCCCGAGCGGCAGGGGGAGGTGGCCGTACGCTCGAACGTCCTCGTCTACCGCAGTCGGTGGGACAAGCCGACGTACGACCTGCTCTCCGCAGAGCGGCTGGACGTGTTGCGGCAGGTGGACGGGGCATGGA
Organism: Actinomycetota bacterium; assembly: GCA_050692555.1. Lineage (GTDB taxonomy): Bacteria > Actinomycetota > UBA4738 > UBA4738 > CALAEC01 > DAITPV01. Next base: position 16,567 of record JBOGVS010000045.1, on the reverse strand, counting down.
AGCTGGCGAAACGGGATGTCATCCTGGACAACACCACGCTTCCGACGCTGAACCTGAGCTTCTTCTTCTAGGAGCGGAGATGACCGAAAAGGATTCGTGGGTGACCATCAGCAATGAGTTCACGACCATCAGGGTTCGCAAGAATCGGACCCGGAACGGCGAGCGTCTGGAGATCATCTCCCCCAAGCTCGGCCACGCGATCCTCCTCGACCCCCTCGAGCTCGAGAGCCTGACCTGGCAGGACGAGACGACGTTCTCCCGCCTGCTGGAGACGCCGTATGGTCCGGGTGACCCGACCGACACGAGGTCGCTGTCCGACCTCCTCTCGATGAACGGCGACACGTCCACAGACGCCTGAGCCGGCCCGCCGGCCCGAAGGTCCTCAGGGGTTCGCGTTCGTCTCCCTCAATCGAGGAGTGAAAGCGTCTCCGGTGGGACTCTTGGAGGATCCCTGGCCCGTGGGAGAAGACCCGGCGCGGGAGCGGATCAACCTGGCCACCTCGGACCGGAGCCGCACGAACTCGTCGCTGGCTCTGGTCTCGATCTGATCGCGGGGACGGGGAAGGAGCGTCTCCATCACGGTCACCACCTGTGCGGGTGAAGGAGAGAGCACCAGCACCCGGTCGGAGAGGTAGACGCTCTCGTCGATGTCGTGGGTCACGAACAGGATGGTCATACCGAACTGGTCCCACACGCGGAGGACGAGGTCCTCGAGCTCTGCCCGGGTCTGCGCATCGACCGACGCGAACGGCTCGTCCATGAGCAGGATCTCCGGACGGTACGCCAGCGACCGGGCGATGGCCACCCGTTGCTGCATCCCGCCCGACAACTGCCACGGGTACTTGTCGGCCGCGTCCTTCAGGCCGACGGCAGCCAGGCTCTCCTGAACCAGTCCCTCCCTCTGCTCGTTCGTGACCCCGCGCCGCGAGAGCGGAAACCGAACGTTCCTTCGCACGGTCATCCAGGGGTACAGCGATCGGCTGTAGTCCTGGAACACGATGGCCAGCTCTCGAGGCACGTCGCGGACCTCGTCGTTCTCGAGCTTCACCGACCCCGACGTCGGGTGGATGAGTCCGGACACGCACCGCAGCAGTGTGGTCTTCCCGCACCCGGAAGGACCGACGATCGACAGGAACTCCCCGCCCTTCACGTCGAACCCGACGCTCTCGATCGCCGTGTGCGCGCTTCGCCCGGACCCGTAGACGTGCCGGAGATCCTCAACCAGCAGGAGAACGGGCGAGGCCGCGCCGCCTGCGCTCATACGCCCGCCTCTTCCCCGTACGCTCCGCGGTGCCACCGGAGGACGCGGGCCTCGACCCCAAGGAGGGCCGCGTTCAGTCCGTAGCCCAGGACGCCCAACAGCAGGATGCCGGCCCACATGTCCAGGATCCGGAACGACCGCTGGGCCTGGAGGACGAAGAAGCCGATCCCTTCCGTCGCGGCCACCATCTCGGAGACCACCATGAGGATGACGGCGATCGACAGGCTGATCCGCAGGCCGGCGAAGATCTTGGGCGAGGCCGCCGGGAGGATGATGCGAGTGATCCGGCGGATCCTCCTCAGGTGGAAGACCCGAGCCGTCTCGAGCTGCTGCGGCTCCACGGACCTCACGCCGTCGATCGTGTTCAGGAGGATCGGCCAGACCACTCCAAACGCGATCAGCGCCACCTTCATGGCATCCCCGATCCCCAACAGGACGATGGACAGCGGGATGAGCGCAGGTGGTGGGATGGCCCGGGCGAACTGAACGATCGGATCCAAGAAATCTCCAACGCCGCGGACGCGGCCGATCGCGTACCCGAGCAAGACGCCGGCGACGACGGCGATCAGCCAGCCGGAGAGGAGCCGGACCAGACTGGGGACGATGTCTTCGAACACGGCATCGGACAGGAACAGGTGGCTCGCCGGGCCGGTAAGCCAGGTCTCGTAGACGTCCGCGAGGATCTCCGTCGGCGGAGGGAAGTACACGGTCTCCCAGAGGGTGGTGACGATCTGCCACACGATGCCGAACGACGCGATCACCGTGAGGCGCAGGGCCAGGCCCGAGAGACGGGCACCCAACCGGAGCCGCTGGCCAAGGCGTCCGGCCCGGTCACCTCCGGGTCCCCCCTCGGCTTCGGCGCGGGTCAGGGTCGCGGGGGCCATCACACTCCCTCGCGCAGCACTCGTTGCCAGCCGAACGCCCGACGCTCCGCCCGAACGAGGGCCCAATTGACGATGAACCCCAGGATCCCGGTGACGATGGTCCCCGCGTACACGAGGTCCTGACGGCCGCTGTGCTGTGCGAACACGATGAAGGTCCCGATGCCTTGAGTACCCCCGGCGAGAAGCTCCGCGCTGATGGCCAGGATCAATGCGACTGCTGCGGACACCCGGATACCGGTCCAGATGAACGGCGCCGCGCTGGGGAGCGCCACCCGCACCATGATCGAGCTTCGGCTGAACCCGAAGGCTCTGGCGGTGTCCTTCGCCAAGGGGTCAACGCTGTGCATGCCGTAGATCGCGTTGAACAGGATCGGCCAGGCGGATCCGTACACGATGATGGCGAGCTTCATCTCCAGCCCCTGGCCGAACAGGAGGATGGCCAGCGGAATCAGGGCTACCGAGGGGATCGGCCTGAGGAACTCGACCAGAGCGTGGCTGGCCTTGTAGATGCGCCGGGACGAGCCAAGAAGGACGCCCAGGGGGACAGCGGCCAGGGTGGCCAGGCTCAGCCCGACCGCCCAGGCGCCCATGGTGGCCCCGACGTGCTGAAGGAAGGCCGGATCGACGAGCAGTTCGGCGGTCCGGGCCACGAGCGTCGAGGCCGGCGGGAGGTATCGGGGGTTCACCAGCTCGGCGCGGGTCAGGATCTCGAACAGGCCGAACACCACCAGGAGGCCCACGATGCCCCGCACCGTTGAGGAGCCGAGCAGACCCTCTGGTGCCCGGCGGTCTTCGTCCACCGGGATGGTTACCCGGCCGGCCGTCGTAGCCTCTCGGTCGGCGACCCGAGCACCTGGGTTCGGGCCAGGATCACGGTGTCGGGATGACCAGGGCGTCCACGTCCGGTGCCTCGTCCAGCAGCCCGAACTCGACCATGAGATCAGCGACCACGGTGAGGTCGGCAGGGTCGATCTCGGAAACGAACTCGGGCTGGGTGAGGTTCGCGGCCAGCTCCGGGGACAGCTCGGTGTACTCGGGGAGGATGTCGACCACCCGGTCGGGCTCGTCGGCCGCGAGCTGGGAGGCCCTCACCATGGCCCGCTGGAACGCGGCAACCGTATTGGGATTCGCCTCGGCGAACTCGCTCGTGGCCTGGAAGCCGGCCACGGGGAACCCTTCAAGCCTCCCGCCGTACGGGTCGGCCACCTCAACCGCGTCGAGCTCCTGCTCCGCAATGGTCACGAACGGCTCCACGGCAAAGATGCCGTCGACATCGCCGCGATCGAGCGCGGCGATCATGTCCGGGAAGGCGATCTCGACGTATTCCACCGCATCGTGATCGCCTCCGGCGTCACTGATCTGGGCCCGGGTGGTGATCTCCGCCACGTTGGACAACGCGTTCACGGCAAACGTCCGCCCCTCGAAGTCTGCGGGATCCTCGATCCCCGAATCAGGCAGCGTCATCATCGAGCTGAATCCAGGGGTGGCATGGTTCTGGTCCGCAATGACCATCAGATCGAGGCCCTCGTTGCTGGCCAGGAAGAACGACACGTAGTTCCCGAACGTGACGTCCAGGTCGCCGGAGACCAGCGCGGGGATGGCGGTAGCCCCACTCTCCACGATCTGGATCTCGACGGTGAGCCCCTCCTCCTCGAAGAAGCCCTCAGCGATGGCGATATGAACGGGTGCCACGTCGGCCAGCGGGAGCAAGCCCAGGTTGATGGTCGAGAGCTCCGGTTCGCCTTGGCCTCCCGGCGACGGCGGCTGGGTCGTCCCTCCTCCGTCTCCGTCGCACGCCACCATGACCAGGGCCAGCGCGGCGACCAGGGCGAACAACCTCCCCCGCATCGAACGAACGGTGGCCCTTCCGCCCCTCTTCCGGAGTTCCCTCATCTCCTCCTCCTCTCGCTCCTAACCCCAGACGTCGCGAGCCACCCCGGCCACCAGCTCGAGTTTGGCCCGCTGGTCGTCGAAGGTCACCAGGTTCCCGGGCATCGTCGAGGCAAACCCGCACTGCGGACTGAGCCCCAGGCGCTCCAGCGGGATGTGCTTCGACGCCTCTTCGATCCGGCCCTTCAGCTGATCCGCGTCCTCGAGCTCCGGTTCCTTGGTGGTGATCAGCCCGAGCACCACCACCTTGCCCTCCGGGACGAACCGGAGCGGCGCGAACGTCCCGGCCCGGGGCGAGTCGTACTCGGCCAGGATCCGGTCAACCGCCAGCCCGTTGAACAGCTGCTCGGCGATAGCATCGTACCCACCCTCCACCGACCACATGCTCCGATGGTTTCCTCGACAGAGGTGCACTGCAAAGGTCACTTCGGGGAACGCGTTGATCAGCTCGTTGTCGAAAGCGATCATCTCGTCCAGCCAGGTCTCCACGTCGAGACCGACCCGTTTCAGGTTCGCCCGTCCCTCCTCGCTGACCATATGGGTGTATCTGGGCGAGTCGAGCTGCACGTAATTCGTCCCGGCCTCCACGACCTGCCGGACGACCTCCTTCATCAGTCGAAGGACGTCGGCCATGTACTGGTCTCGATCGGCGTACGAGCCGTCCGAGACGCCCGGCACCCACAGGACGCTGGCGTAGGTCATGCCGGCGATCGTGGTCTTGGTAGGGGTATGGGCGTGCTGGTGAACGAAGCTGTACTCACGGAGCGGAAGGTTCTGGACGACGCGGAGCGGCTCGGTCACCACCGGCAGCTTCGGAGGCGCTTCCTCCGGTCGCTGCCCCCCCGCCGTGAACGGAACCGGCGCCGACTCCTGGTAGTTGTAGCCCAGGCTCGCCGTCAGGGGATCGAACCAGAAGCGCCGCCGAACCTCGCCGTCGGTGAGGACGTCGAGCCCGCACTCCTCCTGCAGCTTGATCGCCTCCAACGCCGCTCGATCCTGGGCCGCCACGAGGTCGTCCTCGGCGATCTCTCCCTGCTCGAATTGCTCGAAGGCCTCCTTCAGATACTCGGGCCGGAGGAGGCTTCCGACCACCTCGGATCGGTACCCCAGGCTGGTATCAGCGGCGGTGGTCACGGCGAGCCTCCTTCCTCCGAGGGCATCAGGATCGTAGCGTAGGTCACCACTCGCCTCGCATCAGTAGTCAAACGGGAGGCCCGTGTAGTTGGCCGCCAGGTTCCGGGCGACCGCCTCCGAAGTCGTCAGCCAGTCGAGCGCAGCGAGCTGCAACCTCCCCCAGAATCCATCGTCGTCCGGATACCGGTGGAGCATGGAGCTCATCCAGTTCGAGAAGTCCTGGACGCGCCACACACGCCGGAGACATCGGGTCGAGTAATCCTCCAACACCTCGGTTCGGCCGGTCCGGTACCGCGTCGCCAGTGCCTCGGCCAGCACCCGAACGTCCGCCACGGCCAGGTTCAGGCCCTTGGCCCCGGTGGCGGGCACGATGTGTGCGGCATCGCCGGCCAGATAGAGCTGTCCGTACTGCATGGGCTCGGCGACGAAGCTGCGCAGTGGGGCGATGCCCTTCTCGATGACCGGGCCTTCGGTCAACGTCCAGCCGTCGGCGGCCAGCCGGATCGCCAGCTCCTTCCAGATGCGTTCATCGGGCCAATTCGTGAGGTCCTCGTCCGGCGCCACTTGCACGTAGAGCCGGCTGATCTCCGGCGAACGCAGGCTGTGGAGGGCGAACCCCCGGTCGTGCCGGGCGTAGATCAGCTCCTCGGTCGACGGCGCCACGGCGGCCAGGATCCCCAGCCAGGCGAACGGGTACTCGTGATGGTACTCGCGAACGATCCCGGGAGGGATCGAGCCACGCGACACCCCGTGGAACCCGTCGCACCCGGCGATGACGTCGCACTCGAGCCGTTGTTCCCGGCCGCCCTTGAGGTAGCGGATCGACGGCCGGTCGGTGTCGACGCCCTCCAGCCGCACGTCCTCGACCTCGAACTCGATCGTTCCTCCCTTGTCCAGGCGCGCCTTGATCAGGTCCTTCACCAGCTCTTGCTGCCCGTAGATCCAGATGGATCGGCCTCCGGTGAGGTCCGTGAGGGCGATGCGGTGGCCCCTGCCTTCGAAGCGGATCTCGATGCCGTGGTGGACGATCCCCTCTCGATCGAGCCGGTCTGCCAGGCCCGCATCGCGGAGGAGCTCCACGGTGCCCTGCTCGAGGACGCCGGCGCGCACCCGCTGCTCGACGTACTCCCGGTTCCGGGCCTCGAGGACCACCGACTCGATCCCCTGCAGGTCGAGGAGATGGGACAGCACCAGGCCCGCCGGCCCGGCGCCGACGATGCCAGCCTGTGTTCGCATCGCGGAGTGCGTTCAGAATGGGTAGTCGGGCAGATCCCCTCGCATGGTCACCCACTGCACCTGGGTGAACGCCTCGATGTTCGCCTGCACGCCACCGAGCCGGGCTCCTGGACCCGAGGCCTTGACCCCGCCGAACGGGTTCACCACCTCATCGGACACGGTCTGGTCGTTGATGTGCGCGGTCCCGGTGGGGATGCGTTCCGCGAGCTCCAGGCCCTTCATCACGTCGCGGGTCAGGATGCCCAGGGATAACCCGTACTCGTTCTCGGACGCCAGCTTCACCGCATCGTCGACGGAATCGAACGGAACGATCGGGGCCACGGGTCCGAAGATCTCCTCCCGGTACGCGGAGGAATCGGTCGGAACGTCGGCCAGGACCGTCGGACGGTAGAACAGGCCCTCGTAGGTTCCCCCCGCGGCCAGCCGAGCACCGGCTTTCACGCTCTCGGTCACGATGCCGTGGACGCGATCTCGTTGCTTCTCGTCGATGATCGGTCCCAGGGCCACCTGCTCGGTGGCGGGATTCCCGACCGGCGTGTGCTCCGCGTGCTCGGCAAGGGTCGCCGTGTACTCGTCGGCGATGCTCCGCTGCACCAGGTGACGGCCCGTGGTCATGCAGACCTGGCCCTGGTGCATGAACGAGCCGAACGCGCCGACCGAGACGGCCTTCTCCAGGTCCACGTCGTCGAGCACGATCAGGGCGGAGTTCCCGCCGAGCTCCAGGTGCACCCGCTTCAGGTGCTCGCCGCCGAGGGCCGATACCTTCCGGCCCGCTCGGGTGGAGCCGGTGAACGAGATCATGGGGATGGCCGGATCCTTCACCATGGCCTCCCCGATGTCGGCCTCCCCGGGCAGCACGCTGAAGAGGCTGTCGGGCACCCCCGCTTCCTCGAAGATCCTGGCCAGGACGGCGCCGCCACTGACGGCGGTCCGGGGATCGGGTTTCAGCACCACCGCGTTGCCCAGGGCCAGCGCCGGAGCAACCGCCCGGATCGAGAGGATCAGCGGAAAGTTGAACGGGGAGATCACACCCACAGTGCCGACCGGCAGCCGCCGCGACATCGAGAGGACTGGGTCGCGGGTGCGGAGGACCTCCTCGTACGGCATGGAGACCAGGCCAGCGGCCTCGTAGCAGGTACTGGCGGCGAACCACGTCTCCAGCTCGGCTTTAGGCGGGATCGCCCCGGTCTCGCGCATGATCCAGCCCTGGATCTCCTCGGCATGTTCGGTGAACAGGTCGCCGGCCTTCCGGAGGGTGGCCGCCCGGTCCTGGTACATGGCACCCGCCCAGGCCGGCTGAGCCTGAGAAGCTTTGGATGCCGCACTGGATACATCTTCGCTGCTGGCGCGTCCCATTCGCCCCAGCTCATCGCCGGTGGCGGGTTCGATCACGGGATAGTCGCCCGCGCCACCGGGCACCCACCCGCTCGAGAAGAGCTGTCCGGACCACGTCCCGGCATCGAGAAGACCCATGGCCGTTCTCCTTTCTGCCGCACTCCGCGTTGGTGGGGCCACTCGTTCGGATACCGAACACACCACGCGCTAGCCGAACCGAGTGTGCCCAGCGCGGGCGACGGTGTCAAACCAGCGTCGATGCTGAACGGCTGCACGGATGCAGGGCCGCGCACCGTCAGTGCCCCAGCCCGCCTTGTCGTCTACTGTAAGTGGAGAGGAGGTACGGCGTGACACGCGGATCTAGAGTCCGGGGAGCTGACCCGACAGCCCGAGTGGTTCGGCCGGCGGACCCGAGCGCATCCGGGGCCGTCGATCCCCCGTATCTGTATCTCGACTACCGCTCGACCGAGCTCCGGGCCCCGAAGCGACCCCTCCTGCCCGCTCCCCATGCGTCCGCCGACCTCACCGGCCCGTTGCTCGGTGAGGGACGCGTCGGCCCGCTGGACAACGATCTGACCCGTCAGCACGCCGGGGACCCGCAAGGACAGCGGATCATCGTGCACGGGCGGGTCCTGGACCGTGACGGCCGTCCCATCCGCAACACGCTGGTCGAAGTGTGGCAAGCGAACGCGGGCGGTCGCTACGCCCACGACCGCGACCGCCACCCCGCCCCCCTGGATCCAAACTTCACTGGGGCAGGACGGTGCCTCACCGACGACCACGGCGCCTACCGGTTCATCACGATCCAGCCCGGCGCCTACCCGTGGCAGAACCACGACAACGCCTGGCGACCGGCCCACATCCACTTCTCCGTGTTCGGACGGAACTTCCTCGAGCGGCTGGTGACCCAGATGTACTTCCCGGGCGACCCGCTGTTCCCATTCGACCCCATCTTCAATTCGATCCCCGACCCGAACGTCCGGGAACGGCTGATCTCGCAATTCGACCTGTCGGAAACGACCCCCGAGTGGGCGCTGGCCTACCGGTTCGACATCGTGCTCGGCGGCAGGAGTGCCACACCGCTGGAGGACCCCGACGAGTGAGGCCCGGGCTCACGCCATCGCAGACGGTCGGTCCGTTCTTCGCCATCGGCCTTCCGTTCGAGCGCGGACCCTTCGCGGTGCCCGAAGGTACCCCGAGGGGATTCTGGATCCGCGGAACCGTCGTGGATGGGAACACCGATCCGGTTCCGGACGCCATCATCGAGTCGTGGCAGGCGGGGCCCGACGGCCGGTATCCGGAGGGCGACGATGGGTTCGCGCGATGTCCAACCGACGCCCGAGGCAGCTTCGGCATCTTCACCGTGAAGCCCGGGGCGATCCCCGGGCCGGGTGGCACCGTTCAGGCGCCGCATCTCGAGGTGGCCGTGTTCGCCCGAGGCCTGCTCAAACAGGTGTACACGCGCATCTACTTCGCGGACGAGGAGCGGGCCAACGAAGGCGATCCCGTCCTCTCCAGCATCGCCGATCCGGTGGCACGAGCCACGCTGGTGGCGGAGCCTTCCGCCGACGGCTACACCTTCCACATCCGCCTGCAGGGCGAGGGTGAGACCGTCTTCTTCGCGTTCTGAACGGGGAAGCGTCGCCCGTCGGCCTTCCCCGAACGGCTGAGCTCAGGAAGCTCGGCTCAGCCTGCCACGCCTCCGACTCTCTCCTCCGGCAGCGGGTTGTAGAGGGCACCGAGATTGATCCCGTAGATCAGGTGCCACACGAAGATCCCGATCACCACCTTGGTGCCCAAGTTCGTGGAGAACACTCCCGGACTGAATTCCGGGAACAACGCGGGAACCCACCACGCAGCGCTGAGGAGCGCCAGCACAAGGGAGAACACCAGGGCCTTGCCGATGTTTCCGGCGGTGGAGTTCCCTCCTCTGAACAGAGGATGGATGAGGAAGGCGAAGATCAGCCCGAACGAGATGCCTGTGGCGTAGTGATAGACCGTTCCCGTCCAAAACTGGGCCAGGGTGCTCTCATTCGGGACGATGAGAAAGCCGTTGAACGCGGGCCAATCGAGGTCTTCCAGGAAGATCCCGTGATACCAGTAGCCGGTCACGGTGGCGATGTGGGTGGCCACGAAACCAGCCACGAACGCCGTCAACAGCCTGCTCCTCGACACCATGGAGCGCCACCCCGCTCCCGTGTCAACGGTCCTGGTCCCCATGCTCCCTCCCTTCTTCGTCGGTCGTTCGCTATGCGAACGTCCGTACGCCTTGCGGAAGGGATTATTCTCCCGGCCCCGCGCGGCTGTCAAACCAACGAAAGAACCAGCGCGTTTTTCTGGGCTCACCGTTCGGGGGGCACGGGCATCCCCCCCGAACAGCCGCTACGACGGATCCGAGAGATCGATGACCGTTGATGGCCCGATGTCGCCCAGCCCCGCCCGTCGAGAGCCCGGGGGGGTCAGCGTCAGCAGGAGAGGCCACCCTCGAGGGATCGGGAGCGACAGCGCGATGGGTGTGGAGGGTCCGTGTCCCCAGGTCATAACCGCCACCCCACCCCGGAGGGGTGGGGGGACGGATGGGGCACTGAGTTGCGCTGGTGTTGGCTTGGAGAAGACATGGCCACTCCAGTGGTCGGCTCACGAAGGCATCCGGTTGAGTCCTTCACAAGGGATCGCCGGAGCCATTTTCCAAGATGGCCACATCGGGTCATCCCTTACAGGCATGCTCCGTGCGACGGCGTCACGTGCCCGTCCGCCGATCCACCCATCGGACTCACGCTCCGCGGCCAGCACCTATGGCTCCTACCGCATACGCTGGGGTCGGGTGCACCTGCTGACCACACGCGGCGCCGGGTTCGCCCCGGCGATGGTGTTCCTGGCTCTCCTGCCGGTCGCGTGCACAAGTTCCCCGGCCGCGGAGACCAGGTCGGACTCCGTCTCGACCGGCGCCGGTGGCGCGCAGGTCTCTCTGGAGCCGCCCGACCCGGCCGTTGGCGAGCCCGGCCGGACGCGGTTCGCGGGTCGAATCCGTTCGCTCCCCGCCTCTCTGAGCCAGGAGATGCGGGGGACGACGTGGAAACCCGGTTGCCCGGTTCCGCTCACCGACCTGGTGCTGCTTCGTTTCAATCACTGGGACTTCCACGGCCTCATCCAGCGTGGACCGATGGTGGTCCATTGAGGACGTCGCGGAGGACGTGCTGTGGGTGTTCCAGCAACTGTTCGAGGCTCGGTTTCCGATCAAGCGGGTGGCGCTCACGAAAGAGTTCGTGCCCCGGGAGTTCGAGCCTCGGATCTCCAGCCCTCGGAGCGTGACGGCGTCGTTCAACTGCCGTCCGGTGATCACCCCGCTGGGACCCGGGGATGGCTTCTCGCAGCACGCCTCTGGCCTGGCCATCGACATCAACCCGGTCCAGAACCCCTTCGTCACGGCGGACGGGTTCGTCCGGAACCGGATGGCCCTCCCCTATCTCGACCGGAGCAAGGACCTGGTCGGCATGATCCACGACGGCGACGTCGTGGTCCGCTCCTTCGAAGCCATCGGATGGGAATGGGGAGGGCACTGGAGCGGCGGCAAGGACTACATGCACTTCTCGCTCGTGGGCAGCTGATCAAGCCACCGGTCAGAGACCGCGAGCCGATAGGCTTCAAGCTGTGAGATCGAGGACCCTCGCGGCGTTCCTTGGTGGGCTGGTCCTCGCGGTGGGCTGCACGGCAGATACGCCCCAGGAGGGTGGCGGCGACCCCTTGCTTCCATCGCCGGGCGATCGGGGTTTATTCGAGACCGCCGGCGACTGCACGGGTCTGGCCAAGCTCCACGGGCCACAGCTGAGCTTCGTCCTGGGCAGCGAGCTGTTCGTAGCTCGACGCACCGCGGACGTGGCCCGCTGCGTCCTCGAGATCTCCAGCCCAGCCGATCTCGAATGGGGTCCCCTCGGTGACCGCGTGCACTTCGGCGATCTTCGCCGGTACCAGGGTGAGGGGATCGTCTCCCTCGACGACACCACGGAGTCGATCGCCTGGTCACGACCAACCGGCACCGCGATCGTCTACGTGTCCGAAGGAAGGCTGATGAAGGTCGACGCCTTCGGCAACGAATCCGTCGACATCTCGTTCCTCGAGGACCACGACGAGGTCGTCTATCACCCCGCCGGAACGCACGTCGCGACCACGGGGACCGCCGAGGACGGAACGTACGGCTTGTGGCTGGCCACCAACGTGGGGGAGGGCGAGCAACTCCTGGCGATCGGTGAGGACGCTCGCCGGATCTTCTCCTTGTTCTTCTCCCACGACGGCAGGAAGATCTACTACGCGGCTGAACACGACGACCACTTCGACGTGCACTCGCTGCGCCTGGCTGTGCAGGACAAGAAGGGCGAGATCCGCGATGCCAAGCTCGGGACGCTCGACACCGCATCCACCGAGATGGGCGACGTGGTGGTGTCCGAGTTCGCCCCCGATAGCGTCGCCTACACGGTGGGCTCCTGCGAGGAGGGCAAGACCACTCGGGTGTGGGACGGCTCGGTCACCGAGCTCGGAGGAGAGCTCGAGGGTTTCTCGACCGAGCCGGTGGGATGGATGCCCGGCGGGGAGCTCCTGGTGCTGGCCCGGATCGAGGGATGCGAGGGAGCGGGGACCGTGTACGCATGGGATCCCGGTCAGACCACCCGACTCGTCGAGGGTGCCAGCGTGGCCGGCGTTCGGGCCGCCCTTCCACCGGCCCCCGCCCCACCGGCGTCACAGCAACAGGCCGTCGCCTGATAGGCGACGGCAGAGGGCCGGTCGGCCCTCAGGGAGAACGAGAAGAGAGCGAGAAAGTAGAGCCCGGGCGTCAGATCCCTTCCGGGTTGGGTCCGGTCACCGGAACGGCCTGGGCCAAGATCCGGTCGATCTCCTCCAGGTCCTCGGGGGAGAGCTCCGCCTCCGCCGCCGAGGCGGTCCCCTCTAGCTGAGAGGTGCGCCGGGCTCCCACGATGGCGGCGTGCACCGCGGGGTGGGCCAGGGTCCAGGCCACCGCCAGCTCCGGGAGACTCACGTCCCGTTCCTCGGAGAAGCCTTTCAGTCGTTCCACCACCTCCAGGTTGCGGCGGAAGGCGTCCCCGGAGAAGTCGTTGCTTTCGCTCCGCCAGTCGTCGCGAGGGAACGTGGTCTCAGGGCTCATCCGGCCGGTGAGGAGCCCGTGGGCCATCGGGCCGTACACCAGCACTCCGATGTCGTGGTCGGCGGTATACGGAAGGATCTCCGCCTCGATCTCCCGGCGGAACATGTGGTAGGCGGGCTGCAGGGTCTCAACCCGTCCGTGGCGGGCCAGGTCGTCCATCTGCTTGGCGTCGTAGTTGGACACGCCGACGTGGCGGATCTTGCCCTCTCGCACCAGATCCTCGAGCGCCCCGGCCGTCTCCGCCGCCGGGGTGTTCGGATCCGGCCAGTGGACCTGGTACAGGTCGATGGCCTCCACGCTCAGGTTCCTGAGGCTCGACTCCACGCCCTCCATGAGCCACGAGACACTGGCGTCGCGGAGCACCTGATCCCCCTGCATCCGAAGCCCGCCCTTCGTGGCGATGACCACTTCCCCTCGGCGTGGTCCGAGTGCCTCGCCCAGGATGCGTTCGGACACCCCGAATCCGTAGGCCTGTGCGGTGTCGAAGAAGTCGATCCCGAGGTCGAGGGCCCGGTGGATGGTGGCCTTGGCCTCCTGAGCATCGAACCGGCCCCACTCCCCACCGAACGCCCAGGTGCCGAAGGCGATCACGGACACCCGCAGGTCGGTCTTTCCCAGGCGTACCTGTCTCATGACGAATCTCCCTCATCGATGTGCGAGCCCTCGACGGCTGCCGGCCTGATGCCGGGCTGCACCCGGACGCCGACCTCGTCCAGGTGTGCCAGCAGGTCGGCCGGGTCCGCGTACACGCGATAGGCGCCGGTGCGCTCGAGCTCCTCCCGGCCGTAGCCTCCGCACAGGAGCCCCACCCCCAGGGCTCGCGCTCGGCGCGCGGCGAGCAGGTCCCACACGCTGTCCCCCACGACCACCGACTCCGTGATGTCCACCCCCAGCCGTTCCGCCGCAGCGAGGAACAGATCCGGATCGGGCTTCGCATAGGTCACCTGATCTCGAGTGACCACGGGGATCCCCTCCGGGACGCCAAGGAGCCGCAGCATCGGCGCAGCGCTCTCCATGTGCCCACTGGTGGCGATGGCCCAGGGCACCCGGACCTCCGACAGGAATCCGAGGAGCTCGCGGGCGCCGGGAAGGATGTGGACCTGGGCCGCCCGACGGGCGTACGCCTCGGCATGAAGCTTCCGAAGACGATCCGCCTCGTCCGTGGTGAGATTTCGGCCCGTCTCGCGGGCCAGGGCGTGGGAGAACAGCCCGCCGCTCATGCCGATCTTGCGGTGGATCCTCCACACGGAGACCTCGATGCCCATCTCGTCCAGAGCCTCCTGCCACGCCAGGACGTGCTCGTACACGCTGTCGACGAGCGTGCCGTCGAGATCGAACAGGAACACGGGGCTCCTCCGTATCGCCATCTGCGTCACCTAGGATCCGATTCGCGCGGGCGGGGCGGCTCCGAGCGTTCCATCCGAAGGGGTCCGGTCTCGTACAGGAGCGAATCCGTTCCTCCCAGGTCCCAGGCGATCGGAGCCCACGGATGGGTCTCCGCCACCAGCACTCCCTCGATCACCGAGGGATCGCCGGCGACGAGCTCGCGGACGGTCTCCTTATCCCGTGCCTGGAGGATCGTGAGACCGCCCCAGCTGTCGGCCAGCGGCCCGGCAGCCACCACCGCCCCTCTTTCGTAGAGATTTCGAAGATAGGCGAGGTGGGCGTCGAGCGGTTGATCGAAGATCGACACACCATCCTGCCAGTTTGGCCCCGGCCTGAAGAACACGGCGAAGCGATGAACCTCCGACCTCTTCCGCATCCAGAACCCTCAGCCAGGGGGGCCGAACCACTCGTCGAGGCGCTTGCGCTCGTAGGAAGCCTTCTCCTCCACGTACCGGGGGGAGGCCTCCGTGAGCTGGACCTCCGGTGCCGGCTCGGCCAGGAAACGCCCCTTCACCATCATCGCTTCCCCGCCACCGACCTCCAGGTAGCAGGCCCCCTCACCGTCGAAGGTACCTTCGGGTTCGATCCCATTCAGACGGGCAACGATTCGCTCGGCCACGACCCGGCCCTCTCCCTCGGCCAAGACGCCGGCCTTGGGCATCGGTTGTCCCGTGGCCAGCGGGACTGCCGTGCAGTCCCCCACCGCCGAGACGCCCTCGAACCCGGTCTCCAGGGTCCGGGGGTCGACACGCACCCAGCCGCCCGGCTCGGCGAGCCCCGCGTCCACGAGGACCTGAGGGCAGCGGTGCGGCGGCACGGCGAGCAGGAGGTCGAAGGAAGTCTTCCCGCCACCCTGGAAGAGAACGCGGCCGGCCTCAACACGCTCAGC
Organism: Actinomycetota bacterium; assembly: GCA_050692555.1. Lineage (GTDB taxonomy): Bacteria > Actinomycetota > UBA4738 > UBA4738 > CALAEC01 > DAITPV01. The sequence continues at coordinate 1,394 of JBOGVS010000045.1, read as the reverse complement.
CTTGGCGTTCGCGGTGAACCCGATGCCCCGCAGTCCCAGCCGCCCCTCAACCACCTCGCACCCGGCGGGGCCCAGGACGGGAAGGGACATGGGCTGGGGGGTGAACACGGCGAATTCCACGCGAGCCCCCCGAGCCGCCGCAGCCTCGCTCGCCAGGAGAGCCAGCTCGTACGGCGCGGGGGGGCACGTGTACGGGGCGCCGAAGATTCCGACGACGACGCGCCCTTCACGGAGGGAGGCGAGGGCCTCAGCGGCAGCGGGAACCCCGGCCGGGTCGTAGACGTTGTGGCCGTGCTCGGCGAGCCCGGGGACCGCTCCGGGAACCACCTCGGCACCAAGGGCCACCAGGAGGGCGTCTCCCTCGAGGGTCCGGCCATCAACCTCCACCGCCAGGGCGTCCGGGTCAACCCGGGTGATCGATCCCTGCACGACCCGCACGCCCCGTCTCTCGAGCGAGGCCAGCGGGCGGCGACCTGCGTGCATGGGTTCGCCACCCACGACTTGGGAGTTCTTCCGGAAGCCCATCATGAAGTCCGGATCCCGGGCCATCAGGACCACCTCGTGCTCCGGAGCGATCAACCGGAGGAAATGGGCGGCTGAGACGCCGCCGAACCCGCCGCCGAGGATCAGGACGCGAGCCATGCCCTCCACCGTAGCCGAACGACGAGCCCCCAACCGGACTGCCCGGGAACGTGCTGGCGATGGGCGAGCGAGGGCGCCGACGCCCCGGCTGCCCGGGGTACGGTTCAGGCGTGGCGCGCGAACCCGATCCGGCGCGGGGAGGCCGGCGCCCCCCAAAGCGCTGGCTGGTCGACGGCATGAACGTGATCGGATCCAGGCCTGATCGGTGGTGGAACGATCCCGACCGGGCCATCCACCGGCTCGTCGACTCCCTCGCGGCGTTCGCCGCCCGAACGGGCGATGCCGTCACCGTGGTGTTCGACCGCCGGCCCCGGGACCTCGAGCCCGGTCCCCGCGACGGCATCGTCGTGGCCTTCGCCCGGTGGCGAGGACGAAACGCCGCCGACCACGAGATCGTCCGGATGGTGGCGGAGGACGAGCACCCCTCGGACCTCAACGTCGTCACCTCGGACGAACGGCTGGCGGAGCGGGTCAGCGACCTGGGATCCCGGGTCACCTCGTCCGGCTGGTTCCGCCGGCGGCTGGATCGGGGCTCACCCCCGTGAGAGGACCTCCGCGAGCACTCGGCGCCACGTAGGGTGCAGCGGCTCTCACCGGAATTCCCGCTTGGCCTTCGCGTTGGACGCCCCGCGCACCTCGGTCATCGTCACCACACCCGGTCCGCCGGTACGTCCGCGTGACACCTTCACGGCAACTCTTCCAGCAGGAAAGCATGGCCCGTCCACTGCTTTCGAAGCGAGAAACTCTAGTGA
>JBOGVS010000044.1:0-22340 GCA_050692555.1 Actinomycetota bacterium | reverse complement strand
CCGGCCAGTCTCATCACCCGGACGCCCTGGCTGGGCCGGCCGGTCCGGCGGATCTGCTCCGACGACACCCGGATCACGATCCCGGTGGTGGAGATGACGAACACGTCCTGGTCCTTGGTCCCCACGAAAGCTCCGGCCAGCCGGCCGGTCTTCTCGGTGAGCTTGTGGGTGACCACACCGAGGCCTCCGCGTCCCTTCCTGGGATACTCCTTCACCGGTGTGCGCTTCCCGTAGCCGAGCTCGGTGATTGTCACCAGGTCATCTCCCTCTCCGGCCAGGGCCATCGTCAGCACCACGTCCTTGGGGCGGAGACGCATCCCGATCACTCCGGCGGTCTGGCGGCCCATGGCCCGCACCGTGCTCTCTCGGAACCGGATGGCCTGGCCGCTCCGGGAAACCATGATGATGTCGTCGCGGCCATTGGTCAGCCTCACGCCGATCAGCTCGTCCTTCTTCCGGAGGTTGATGGCAGCAAGCCCCGTCCGAGGGGAGTCGTATTCGGCCAGCGGAGTCTTCTTCACCAGACCGTTCTTGGTGGCGAAGACCACGTTCTTGGCGTCGTCGTAGCCCTTGATGGCGATGACCGCGGCGATCTTCTCGTCTGCTGAGAGCGCCACGCCCGGGAGGTTGGCGGCGTACGTCCCGCGAGCCGTTCGGGATCCCTCCGGGACCTCGTGGGCCTTGACCCGGTACACCTTGCCGCTCGAGGTGAAGAACAGGAGCCAGTGCCGGGTGGTGGTGGTGAGGGCGTGGGCGATGACGTCCTCTTCCTTGAGGTTCGCTCCCCGGACCCCCCGGCCTCCGCGGCCCTGCCGTCGGTACGTCTCCATCGGCAAGCGCTTCACGTATCCGGCCCGAGACACCGTGACCACCACGTCCTGCACGGTCACCAGATCCTCGAGATCGATCTCGCCCTCGTCCGGACGGATCTCGGTCCTGCGCTCGTCGGCGTACTTCTCCTTGATCTCGGTGAGCTCGGTCTTGATCAGACCGAGGATCTTGCGCGGGTCCTTCAAAAGGGCCTTCAGGCGCTTGATGGTGGCCTGGAGCTCCTTGTGCTCCTCCTCCAGCTTCTCCCGCTCCAACCGGGTCAGTCGGCGGAGTGGCATGTCCAGGATGTGGTTGGCCTGGATCTCCGAGAGCTTGAACCGGGTCATCAGCTTGGTCCGGGCCTCGTCGGCGTCGGCCGACCCGCGGATGATCTTGATGACCGCATCGAGGTTCGACAGGGCGATGAGGAGCCCCTCGACGATGTGGTTCCGCTCCTCGGCCTGCCGAAGCTCGTACCTGGTGCGGCGGGTGACGACCTCGATCTGATGGTCGATGTAGTGCCGGATGGTCTCGACCAGGCCCAACGTGCGAGGGACCGCATCGACCAGGGCCAGGTTGATGACCCCGAAGGACTCCTGGAGCTGGGTGGTCTTGTACAACTTGTTGAGGACGATCTGGGCGTTGGCGTTTCGGCCCAGCTCGACCACCAGGCGCATGCCGCTGCGCCCGCTGGACTCGTTGCGGACCCGAGCGATCTCCGGGACCCGCCTGGACAGGCGGAGCTCCTCGAGCTTCTCCGCCACCCGGGACGGGTTGACTTGGAAGGGCACTTCGGTGACGACGAGCTTCTGCCGGCCTCGGGAGTCCTCCTCCACCACCACTCGCGCTCGCATCCGGATCGAGCCGCGGCCGTTGCGGTAAGCCTCTTTGATCCCGTCCTTCCCCATGACGATCCCGCCGGTGGGAAAGTCCGGGCCCTTGATGTAGCGCATCAGCTGCTGCACGGTGATGTCCGGCTTGTCGATGGAGGCGACGACCCCGTCGATCACCTCACCGAGGTTGTGCGGCGGGATGTTGGTGGCCATTCCCACCGCGATGCCCGAGGACCCGTTGACCAGAAGGTTCGGGAACCTGGCCGGAAGGACCACCGGCTCCTGGTCCTCTCCGTCGTAGTTCGGGATGAAGTCGACGGTCTCCGCTCCGATGTCCCGGAGGAGCTCCATGGCCAGCGGGGACAGCCGGGCCTCCGAGTAGCGCATCGCCGCCGCGGGGTGCCCATCGATCGAGCCGAAGTTTCCCTGGCCGTGGATCAGCGGGTATCGCAACGAGAAGTCCTGGGCCATCCGGACCAGGGAGTCGTAGATGGCCTGGTCGCCGTGGGGGTGGTACTTCCCCATGACGGCCCCCACGATCCTCGAGGACTTGGTGGTGGGACGGTCGGGCCGGAGTCCCAGCTCGAGCATCCCCCACAGGATCCTGCGGTGAACGGGCTTGAGGCCGTCGCGAACGTCCGGCAGTGCCCGGGACACGATGACCGACATCGCGTAATCGAGGAAGGAGGTCCGAACCTCCTCCTCGATGTCGATCGGTTCGATGCGAAGTGCCTGGGCCATCGGTTACGCGTCGATCAGCCGGACGTCCTTGGCGTTCTGCTGGATGAATTCCCTGCGTCCGTCGACGTCCTCCCCCATCAGCACGGTGAAGATCCGGTCGGCGGCCGCGGCGTCATCCATGGTCACCCGGAGCAGCGTCCGCTGCTCGGGGTCCATGGCCGTCTCCCACAGCTGCTCCGAGTTCATCTCGCCGAGACCCTTGAACCGCAGGACGTTCAGGTTCTTCTTGCCGTTGGACTTCCGCAGCGCGTCGAGCTCCTTGTCGGAGAACAGGTACTGGGCCTTGCCGTCGAGGTTGACCCGGTACAGGGGCGGCTGGGCGATGTACATGAGCCCCTCGTCGATCAGCTCCTTCATGTGCCGGAAAAAGAACGTCAGCAGCAGGGTCCGGATGTGCGCGCCGTCGACGTCCGCGTCGGTGAGGGCCACGATCTTCCCGTACCGAGCCTTGGTGACGTTGAACTCTTCCCCGATCCCGGTGCCGATCGCGGTGATCAGGGCCTGGATCTCCTTGTTCTCCAGGGTCTTGTGGAGACGGGCCTTCTCCACGTTCAGGATCTTCCCCCGGATGGGCAGGATGGCCTGGAACGCCGGGTCCCGTGCCTGGATCGCGGGACCGGCAGCCGAGTCTCCCTCCACGATGAACAGCTCGGTCTTCTCGGGCTCCTGGAGCTGGCAGTCCGCAAGCTTCCCGGGCAACGAGGTGTCCAGGAGTCCCTTCCGGCGGGCCAGGTCCCGGGCCTGGCGGGCGGCCAACCGAGCCTTGGCCGCTTCCGTCCCCTTCTGGACGATGCGCTTTCCGTCGCCCGGGTGCTCCTGCAGCCAGGTCATCAGGCGGTCGTTGACCGTAGTCTCCACGAACGACCGCACGTCGGTGTTTCCCAGCTTGGTCTTGGTCTGCCCCTCGAACTGAGGCTCCTGAAGCTTCACCGAGACCATCCCGGTAAGGCCCTCGCGGACGTCGTCCCCCTCGAGGTTCGCTTCCTTCTCCTTCAGGAGGTTCTTCTGTCGGGCGTAGCGATTGAGCACGTTGGTGAGGGACTTCTTCATGCCCTCCTCGTGCGTGCCTCCCTCGTGGGTGTTGATGGTGTTGGCGAAGGAGTACAGGGACTCGGTGAACCCGGTGTTCCACTGGAGGGCCACCTCCACCTCGCCGTCATCCCGCTTTCCCTCGAAGTGGATGATGCGGTTGTGGAGGACGTCCTTGCCCTGGTTCAGCAGGGTCACGAAGTCGGACAGCCCGCCCTTGGCCTTGTAGACGTCCCGCCACTCCTGGCCTTCCCGCTCGTCCACGAAGGCGATCTCCACACCTCGGGTCAGGAATGCCAGCTCCCGGAGGCGCTCCGCCAGGATGTCTCGCTTGAAGTCCGTCTCCTCGAAGATCTCCGGGTCCGGCCAGAACGAGATGATCGTGCCGGTCTTCCTGCTGGCGTTGCCCTTCTTCAGCTTGTCCTTGCGCTGTCCTCGCGAGTACGACTGGCTCCAGGTGAAGCCGTCCCGGCCCACCTGAACCTCCAGCCGCTCGGATAGGGCGTTGACCACGGAGACGCCCACGCCGTGAAGTCCGCCGGACACCGCGTAGGACTTCCCGTCGAACTTCCCACCGGCATGGAGGGTGGTGAGGACCACCTCCACGGCCGGGCGACGATCCTTGGACCGGGGGATGGGCTTGACCGGGATCCCCCGGCCGTCGTCGGCGACCGTGACACCGCCGTCGGCCCGCAGGCGGACCACGATCCTGGAGCATGCCCCCGCCAGGGCCTCGTCGATGGCGTTGTCCACCACCTCGTAGACCAGGTGATGCAGGCCTCGGGTCCCGGTGGAACCGATGTACATGCTGGGACGGCGACGGACGGCCTCGAGGCCTTCAAGGACCGTGATGTCGGAAGCTTCGTAACGGCGGGACCGGCTCGCGGCCCCCTCGCCTCTGGAGCCTGACCTCGCGGATGGCTTCGCCCGGGGCCCGGCCGGCTTTCGGGCCGCCGGTCCCCTTCTGGACCCTATGCGCTTCTTGGGGGGACTTGTCTTCGCCAATGAACCTCCGCCAGGCGCGCCCGCGGCAGACCACACACCACCACACGTGGGGGCCGCGAGAGAGCGCGAAACTCCTTAGATTCTATCACCGGGAGGACCCCTTCCGGGGACCTCGGGCGGGTCTGAGAGTGCTCCGGATCCCTTGGGGGGCAACGGTTTTCGCGCTCGCGGATCGACCACCACTCGCACCGATGTCACCTTCCCCGTCCCAAGCATCTCGTTGGCCCGGCGAGCGATCTCCGGCCCCAGGAATCGCACCTGAGCCGCCCATGCGGCCGCGCTGACCGCCACCACCAGGGCCTCTCCCTCGACGCCCCGAGGGGTGGTTTCGGCGGCCAAACGGCCTCCCACCACGCCCTCCCAGGCTCGGGCCAGCCGGCCCAGCGCCAGCCCCCGGCGCATCTCGGGCCGGCCCAGGACGTCCCGGATCACCGACCCGATCGGTTCGCCCGCCTCCGGCGGCTCGGCGCTATCGGGGCCGGACATGACCCTCCGACACCTCCCACACCGTCGCTCCGGGGGGAACCTGGGCCTCGTCCGGGACCGAGATCAGCACCTGCCCCCGCCCGGACAGCCGCTCCGCGAGGCGCTGGCGCCGGACCGGATCCAGACCGGAGAATGGATCGTCGAGCACCAGGACCGGGGAGTCCCCGATCTCGGCTCCCACCGCCCCCGAGACCCCCAGGCGGAGACACAGCGCTCCGGCCCAGGATTCACCGTGGGAGGCGAACCTCCGGGCCGCCAGGTCCTCCACCGACAGCTCGAGCTCGTCGCGATGGGGGCCCACCAGCGTGGTCCGGCGAACCATCTCGTCGGCCCGGCGCCCGGCCAGCCGGCGGCGCATGGCCTCCTCCAGGTCACCGTTCCCCTCGACCGAGGGGACATAGTCGATCCTCAACCGGTCCCCCGACACCGCAGCGAACTCGTCGCCGGCCCTGGGGGCCACCCGGCCGGCCGCCGCGCCACGCGCTGCGGTCACCGCGGCGCCGTGCCGGGCCAGCTCTCCGTCCCAGGCCTCGAGATCGGCCGGGGGGTCGGGACCTTCATGCTCCTTGAGGAGCCGATTTCGCTGGCGGAGGGCCCGGTCGTAGGCCGTGCGGGCGGCTTCCTCAGCGGGCCACAGGGCCACCACCGACTCGTCCAGGAACCGCCGACGGTCCTCCGGCTGGCCCTGGATCAGGGACAGGTCCTCGGGGATGGACATCACCGACCGGACCCGCTGGCGAAGATCCCGCTTGCGCCTGACCGAGCTCCGATTGACCTGCATGCGATTGGCTCCCCGAACCCGGACCTCCACCTCGACCAGGACCCGCCCGGTCTCAGTCTCGACCTCACCTCGAAGGTACGCCTGGGCGAGCCCCGCCCGCACCAACGGCTGGTCCGAGGCCGACCGTGGCGAGGACAGCGTCAGCAGGTAGTGCGCCGCTTCGAGGAGGTTGGTCTTCCCCTGGGCGTTTGGTCCCACGACCACCACCACCCCGTCGGGCACCTCGAGCGAGGTCTCCCGATGGTTCCGGAAGTCCCGGACCTCCAGCCAGAGCAGCCGCACCTACCCCACGGGGGCGGGGAGCTTGACAGGCATCACCAGGTAGGTGAAGGAATCCTGTCCGTCGCCCCGGATCAGGGCCGGCTTCAGGCCGTCCCGGAACTCAACTCGGACCCGGTCCGTGGTCACCCCCGAGAGCCCATCTCCGAAGTACCCGGGGTTGAAGGCCGCCGTCAGCTCCTCTCCCTCGTAGCTGGCCTCCACGGCTTCCACGGCTCCGCCGAGGTCGGGCGACGAGGAGGTCAGGCGGACCCCCAGGGCGTTCAGCTCCAGCCGCACCGGCGAGCTCTCCCGGGCCAGAAGGCCCACCCGGCGCACGGCTTCCAGGAGATCCTGGCGGTCCGCCGAGAGGCGGTTCTCCCCGGGCTCCGGCAGGAGCTGGCGGTAGTTGGGGAACTCCCCGTCGATCAACCGCGAGGTGAGCCGAAGGGTCCCCACCCGGAACGCTGCCTGCGACTGCCCCAGCAGGATCTCCACCTCCCCCTTCTCCTCTCCTACTGCGGCCCGGCCGGCCTCCGACAGCGCCCGCTCCGGGACCAGGGCCTTGGCCTCACCCTGCCCGGTGGCCTGCACCTCCCTGATGGCCAGGCGGTACGAGTCCGTGGCCACCATGGTCAGCCCCTCCCGGTTGGCCTCCATCAGGACGCCGGTGAGGACGGGACGGGCTTCGTCCCGGGATGCGGCCCGAGTCACCTGCCCGACCCCCTCCCCGAACGCCTCTGCCTGGACGGTCACCCGGACCCCTTCCACGTCCCGGACAGCGGGGAAGTCCTCCGCTGCCAGGCATCGCAGGGTCCCCTCGAAGCTCCGGCAGATCACCTTGGCCTGCGATCCATCCGTCTCGAAGTCCACTGCGTCGGGAGGCAGCGCCTTCACCATGTCGGCCAGCAACCGCGCTGGAACCAGGGCACTCCCCTCTTCCCGGACGTCCACGGCCAGCGTGATCTCGGTGGTGACCTCGAGGTCTGTGGTGGTCAGCGCCAGCTCTCCTCCCGATGCCGACAACAGCACGCCGGTCAGGGCGGGGATCCCGGGACGGGTCGACACCCCTCGTTGAGCGGTCTGGAGCGCCTCCGAGAGCGTGTCGCGATCACACCGAAGTTTCACCACAAGCCTCCTTCAGATCCTTTGTTCTGTCCAACAGCATTGGTAGTAGGGGCGGTGGACAAGCTCATATCACCCTCTTTCCGCAGCGTACCGGGTGGGGGTGACATGGCGCAGGTGTGCGCACGGGTGTGCAGAACGGTGGACCGGGGAGCGGGAGCTCGGGCCCCGGCGGCCGGACTAGGGCGGTGTGCACAGGAATCCTCAACGGGTCCCCCGGACCGTGGTGTTGATCTTCTTGGTCAGCTCCTGAACCTGGCGGTAGACCGTGTCGCGGTTCGGCATGAGGTTTTCGATGCGCTTGATGCCGTGCAGGGCCGTGGAATGGTCGCGCTCGAACAGCTCGCCGATCTTGATCAGGGACAGACCGGTGAGCTCGCGCAGCAGGTACATGGCGATGTGTCGCGCCGTGGTCAGGGGCCGGGAGCGGCTCTTGGAGACGAGGTCCTCGCGTCGGAGGCCGAAGTACTTCGCGGTCTCGGTGAGGATCAGTTCCGGGGGCACCTCCTGGCCGCCCTGGGGCAACAGATCCTCCAGGGCCCGCTCCGCCAGCGCCAGGTCGACGGGTAGCTGTGACAGTGAGGCGAAGGCCACCACGCGAAGAAGCGCCCCCTCCAGCTCCCGGATGTTCGCGTCGAACCGCTCGGCGATGAAGTTGAGGACCGCATCCGGAGCCCGGAGGCCGTCGCGGAGGGCCTTCTGCTGAAGGATGGCGATGCGGGTCTCGAGGTTGGGGGGCTGGATATCGACGATCAGGCCCCATCGGAATCGGTTGCGCAGTCGCTCGGCCAGGGCGGAGAGCTCCTGCGGTGGCCGGTCGCTGGCGATCACGATCTGCCGCTCGGCGCCGTGCAGGGTATTGAACGTGTGGAAGAACTCCGACTGCGTTTCCTCCTTTCCGGCCAGGAACTGGATGTCGTCGACGAGCAGGACGTCGACGTCCCGGTAGCGGCGCTGGAACAGGTAGCCCCGGCCTTCGCGGACGGCCTTGATGAACTCGGTGACGAAGGCTTCGGTGGTCACGTACTTCGCCCGGACCGACGGTGTGAGCATGGTCATGTGGTTGGCGACCGCGTAGAGCAGGTGGGTCTTCCCGAGCCCCACTCCCCCGTAGATGAACAGCGGGTTGTACGCCTTGGAGGGCGGGGCCTCGGCGACGGCCATGGCCGCGGCGTGGGCGAATCGGTTCGAGGCGCCCAGCACGAAGTCGTCGAACGTGTATCGGCTGGGGAACGGGGAAGGCTCAATCGGCGCGTCGAGCTCCATCGGCGGGCCCTCGACGGGTGGGGCCTCGAGCGGAGCTGCCGGGTCGGTGCCCAGGTGAACCTCCAACGGACCGCCGTTCACCTGGGCGACCAGACGGGTGATGAGATCGAGGTAGTGTCGGGCGATCCAGGACCGCACGTAGTCGTTGGGGGCCGTGAGCTCCAGGGCTCCGTCGGCCAGGTCGTCCGCTCTGACCCCGGAGAACCATAGGTTGTAGCTGTTTGGTGGCACTTCGGCCTGGATGCGGTCCACCGTGGCGGACCAGATCCGTTCTGCGGTCCCCTCAGCTGCTTTTTCCACAACCCTTTTCCACAGGTGTGCAAACCGCTGGGGAAGCAAATCGGGGCCGCCGTGGCGGCCCCGTGGGGAAAACTGTTGGGGATTATAGACCCGCGTCCTCTGCTCACCAAGTTCGCCACGTTCTGCGACAGTCGGCCTGACCTGGGGGGACGTGCCGATCGATTCTTTTTGTTACTTTATTTGCACCGATGAAGCGGACCTATCAGCCGAGCAACCGCAGGCGCAAGCGAACTCACGGCTTCCGGGCGCGGATGCGGACCCGGGCGGGCCGGGCGATCATTGGCCGCCGGCGAGCCAAGGGGCGGGCCAGGCTCAGCGCCTAGGCTCCGCCGCTCGCAGGAGGTCGTTCGAGTCCTTCGCAGCGGCGCAACCCGCAGATCAAGGCGGGTGATACTGTACGTTGCGCCCGGCTCGGGCCCATCCAGAGCTGCGTGGATCACCGGAAGACGGGTGGGCGGAGCGGTGGCGCGGAACCGGGCTCGCCGGCTCCTGCGAGAGGCGTGGCGCGCCCTTGCATCCAGGGTGCGCGATGGACACGAATTGGTACTGGTGGCCCGGGGAACGTTCGAAGGCGCCAAGGCTTCTGAGCTGATCGAGGAGATCGAAGGCCTGTTGACCCAAGCCGGGGTGATGCGCGAATGACCGAGTCGCTCCGCCGGGCGGTATGGATCGCCGGGTGGCCGCTTCGCGCGGGCCTGGCGGGAGCGATCCGGCTGTACCGCGGCACGGTGGGCGTGATGGTGGCGGGCCGGTGCCGGTTCCATCCCTCGTGCTCGGCGTACGCCCTGGAGGCTATCCGTGTTCACGGAGCGGTCAAGGGGATGGTGCTGGCCTCCTGGAGGGTCCTCCGGTGCAGCCCGCTGTCGGCCGGTGGACCGGACCCGGTGCCGGAGAGAGGGACCTGGCGGCCCTCGGATCGCAAGGCGGCGGCGTGACCCCGTCCCGGACACAGTAGGCCCTGCGCGTATGAGAGCGTCATACACGGCAGACACGGGAGCGGCGGGGTGATCTGGGACAGCCTGCTCAAGGGCCTGGGGGCCATCCTGTCGTTCTTCTACAACGTCATCCCCAGCTACGGGGTGGCCATCATCCTGCTGACGATCACGGTCCGCCTGGTGCTCCTCCCCCTCACGATCCGCCAGACGCGCTCGATGGCGGCCATGCAGCAGGTCCAGCCGAAGGTCAAGGAGCTTCAGCGCAAGTACAAGGGCAACCGGCAGAAGCTCAACGAGGAGCTGGCCAAGCTGTACAAGGAGCACCAGGTCAACCCCCTGGGCGGCTGCCTCCCTCTGATCCTCCAGCTACCCGTGTTCTTCGCCCTGTACTCGGTGCTTCAGACCCCGGTGCAAGCGGTGGCCGTGCCGGTGACGGACTTCCAGGTGGCCTCGGTCTCCGGCGAGGACGTGGTGTGCCGGCCGGCGGCGCCTCCCTCCACCGAGGGCTCCGGGGCAGACGAGATCGTGTGCGAGGACGGTACCGGGGAGATCCAGAGCTTCGGGGTGACCTGGGAGACCGAGGCGGGCCAGGAGCTCGACTCGCCGCCCCCGGAGATGGCGTTCTGCCAGCCGCGGGAAGGCGGCGAGGGGGAGCCGGATGGATTCCTGTGCCAGTCGAGCCGGGGAGCCGATCACCTTCCCAGGGGCGAGACCCTGTACGAGGACGTGGTGGAGAACAGGGCGGGGTTCCTGGGGATGCAGCTCACCTGCTCTGCGACGCAGGCGTCCTCGGACGTGGGGATCCGCCAATGTGCAGGACCCGTGACCGGGGCCGGAGGGCCGGCCTTGATCGGGTACTACGGTCTGGTGGCCCTGATGGTCGCCAGCACGTGGTTCCAGCAGCAGCAGATGCAGAGAGCCTCGGCGGGTCCACAGGCACAGCAGATGCAGCTGATGGGCAGGATCATGCCGCTGTTCCTGGGCGTGATCTCCATCAGCATCTCGGCCGGGGTCCTGGTGTACTGGGTGACCACCAACCTCTGGCAGATCGGCCAGCAACACGTGATGCTGCGGCGGAGATCGGCCGAGTCGGTCGGAGAGGGCAAGACGGGTAAGACGGGTAGCACGGGCTCCGAGCCGGCCAAGGGACCGGCCCCCAAGAAGAGCGCGGGAGGCGATGGCAAGGCCCCCAAGTCGAGCGGGCAGAACCGCGGAGGACGGAGTGCGGGAAGTCGAAAGAAGCGGCGGAAGCGTTGAAGAGGCCCTGGAGGCCGCCCTCGAGGAACTCGGCGTCAGCGAGCAGGAAGCCGAGGTAGAGATCGTCCAGGAGGCTCAGCGGGGCCTCCTGGGGTTCGGGGGTCAGGAGGCGCTTGTTCGCGTTCGGGTCAGGGAAGAGGACCTCACCGGAGCGGCCCTCGAGGAGCAAGCCGAGGTGGCCGAGGAGTTCGTCAGGGGGATCCTCGACCGGATGGACATCTCGGCCGAAGTGGACCATGGGGTCGTGGACGGGGTCATGTATGTCGACGTGCTGGGGGGCCAGGCCGCGGAGAGCATGGGGATCCTGATCGGCCGGCACGGGCAGACCCTCGATGCCCTACAGGAGGTGACTCGGTCCGCGGTCCAGCGCCGGACTCAGGAACGGTGCCGGGTGGTGGTGGATGTCGAGGACTACCGGAAGCGGCGGCGATCCCAGCTGGCCCAGCGAACCAGGGACCTTGCCCAACGGGTGCGCCGATCGGGAAAGCCGGAGCGGTTCGAGGCCATGACCCCGTACGAGAGGAAGATCGTGCACGACGCCGCCGGCGAGGTGGGTGGCGTGGAGACCAGCAGCGAGGGTGAAGAGCCCGAGCGTCGGGTGGTCATCCGCAAGAAGGGTTAGCGGAGAGTTTCACGTGGAACGCTCCTCCCCTCCCCCGTTCCACGTGGAACGGATCCTCCAAGACGCCGAGGGCGCCGGGATACCCCTGCTTCCCGATTCGGCTGCCAAGCTGGTCGGTTACGGAGCCCTACTGGGGGATCGTGCCGGGCCCCTGGGGCTGGTCTCGGAAGCCGATTCCGACCGACTGTACGAGCGCCACGTCCTGGACTCGCTTCGTGCTGCGGCGTTGATACCTCAGAGAGGTGTCCTGGTCCTCGACCTGGGATCCGGAGCGGGCTTGCCGGGAATGGTCCTGGCCATCGCGCAACCGGGGAACGCATTCACGCTGGCCGAACCCAAGACCAGGGCCGCCGGGTTCCTGGAGCTGGCGGTGGACCGACTGGAGCTGGGAAACGTGACCGTGGCCGTCGCCCGGGCCCAGGAGCTCCATACCGAGGTCGACGTGGTGACCGCTCGAGCCTTCGGCCCGATCCACCGGAGCTGGGGCGCCGCCGTGCGCCTCCTTCGCCCCGGCGGGTTTCTGGTGTACTTCGCGGGAGGTCGTTTCTCCATCGGAACTGCACGATCGTTGACGGTCCCGGAGAGGCCCGGACGCGTGGACATGGCCACCGTGCTTGAAAACGCTCCCCCACTGGTTATGATGTCCCGAACGGGGTGAGTCCTCTGCGCCGCCTCCGGCGGCCCGGCAACCCTCCAGCCGAGGTCGAGAGTCCGCCTTCCCCACCGGGCGCCTCGCTTCCGGGCGTCCGTGAGGCTGCCGAAGAGCTCTCCGACGAAGCCCCTCAACCTCGTCGGCACGAGAACGCCCGGGTGGTGGCGGTGGCCAACCAGAAGGGGGGCGTGGGAAAGAGCACCACCGCGGTAAACCTGGGGGCCGCACTGGGCGAGATCGGCCAGAAGGTTCTGATCGTGGACCTGGACCCACAGGGGAACGCCTCCACGGGCCTGGGGATCGAGCACGCTCGCCGGACGGTGGGCATCTATCAGGTCCTCTCCCAGGGGACGCCGGCCCCCTCCGCCGTGGTGGATACCGAGGTGCCCGGAGTGTGGGCCATCCCCTCCACGATCGACCTGGCGGGAGCGGAGATCGAGCTGGTGAGCCAGCTGGCCCGGGAGACCAGGCTCATCCGAGCCATCGAGGCGGTGACCCCCACCTACGACTTCGTTCTCCTGGACTGCCCACCGTCGCTGGGGCTGCTAACGGTCAATGCCCTGTCGGCCGCGGACGAGCTGATCGTGCCGATCCAGTGCGAGTACTACGCCCTGGAGGGCCTGGGACAGCTCCTCCGCAACGTGAGGTTGATCCAGCAAAGCCTCAACCCGAGGTTGAGGCTCACCGGGATCGTCCTGACCATGTACAACAGCCGGACCCGTCTCTCGGAGCAGGTGGTGGCGGAGGTGCGGCGGTACTTCGGGCAGCGGGTGTACGACACGATCATACCCAGGACCGTACGACTTTCCGAGGCGCCGGGGTTCGGGCGCCCGATCACCATGTACGACTCCCGTTCGAAGGGGGCAAAGGCGTATCGGAAGCTGGCCCGGGAGTTCATGGAGCGTGAGGCTCTGGACGATCCGCTCCCGGTGGGGGAGCCCCCCACCGCCATCCGCATCGCCTCGCAGGACCAGGACGAGGGCGGGCTCGAGGAGATGTTCGAAGGAGGCGAGGAAGAGTGAGGCAGCGAGGTGGCCTGGGGCGGGGCCTCTCCGCCCTGATCCCGGGTGCGTCAGACGAGGGCGGCCTGGTCGAGGTTCCGGTGCAGGCGGTGGCCCCCAACCCCCGCCAGCCGCGGGAGGGGTTCGAGGGAGACGCGTTGGAGGCCCTGGCCAGATCGATCCAGGAGGTGGGGGTCCTCCAGCCCATCGTGGTCCGTAGGCTGAACGGAGGGTACGAGCTGGTGGCGGGGGAGCGCAGGCTTCGAGCGGCGAAGCTCGCCGGGCTGGCCACGATCCCCGCGGTCATCAGGACCACGGACGAGGCGGAGTCCCTCCGGGAGGCCCTGATCGAGAACATCCACCGGCAGGACCTCGCTCCGCTCGAGCAGGCGGCGGCGTTCCAGGAGCTTCAGGAGGATCTGGGGGTGTCACAGGAGGAGCTGGCCAAGCGGCTGGGACACTCCCGGCCGTACATCGCCAACACCATCCGCCTGCTCCAGCTCCCCGGTGAGGTCCAGCGGCTCCTGGCGGAGGGGGGGATCGCGGCCGGTCACGCCAGAGCGTTGCTGGGCCTGGAGGACCAGGAGGCCCAGCGCACCGTGGCCGTCCGGGTGGCCGCCGAGGGGCTGTCGGTCCGTCAGACGGAGGAGCTGGTGCGGCGGTACGCGGAACCCTCGAGTTCCAAGCCGGGCCAACCGGCCCGAGCCCGGGACGCCAGGCTGGTCCAGGCCGAGGAGGTCCTGGCGGAGGCTCTGGAGACCCGGGTCACGGTCCACCGGTCCCGGCGGAAGGGGAAGATCGTCATCGAGTTCGGTTCGAAGGCGGACATGGACCGGATCGTCCGCCGGATCGCCGGGTAGATCAGGATCGGTGCAGGCGGTATGACGACGTCATACCGCGGATCGAGCGGAAGGCCTCTCGGCCAGGGCATCGTAGAGGAGTGATCCCAGCCGGCGAACACCCTCCCGGATGGCCTCCTCGGGTGGATAGCAGAACGCCAGTCGGAGCTTGTCCTTCCCGGACCCATCCGGATAGAACGCGGTGCCGGGGACGTACGCCACGCGCCGTTCCACGGCTTGGGGCAGGAGGGCCTGAGCGTCGAGCCCCTCGGGGAGGGTGACCCACACGTAGAAGCCACCGCTGGGGGTGGTCCACGTGGTGCCCGGTGGGAAGTGCTCGGGCAAGGCCGCCAACGTGACATCGCGACGGCTCCGGTACACGTCGACCATGGATGACAGCGAGGAAGTCCACCGGTCCCGGTCGGCCAGCCATCCCTCCGCCACGAGCATGTTGAAGTTCGAGGAGCACAGATCGGCCGCCTCCTTGAACAGGACGAGCCGTTCGATGAGCGGAGGCTCGGCCAGGACCCATCCCACCCGGATCGCCGGGCAGAACACCTTGGACAGGGTCCCCAGGTAGATGACGTTGCCCGGATCCAGCGTGCGCAGCGCCGGGGGAGAGGTGCCCTCGAAGCGGAGCATCCCGTAGGGGTTGTCCTCGACGATGGGGATGCCGGCCTCCCGGCACACCGCCACCAGACGAGCTCGCCGCTCCGCGGACATGGTGATCCCCGCCGGGTTGTGGAAGTTGGGACAGGTGTACAGGAACCGGGGCCGAGCCCCGCCGGCCAGGGCCTCCTCGAGAGCCTCCACCACCAGCCCGTCCTGGTCCATGGGGATCAGGAGGTAGGTGGGCTGGAACACGGAGAACGCCGAGAGCGCCCCAACATACGAGGGCGCCTCGACCGCGATCAGGTCGCCGGGATCGATGAACAGCTTGCCGACAAGGTCCAGGGCCTGCTGGGCTCCGGCGGTGACCACCATGTGCTCGGGGTCACCGGCCACGCCCTCCTCGGCCATGAGGTCGGCCAGGCGGGCCCGAAGGGCCGGCTGTCCGACCCCGGCTCCGTACTGGAGAGCCACAGATGCCTGGGTCTCCAGGACCTCCGCCACGACCTTGAGCACCTCGTCGGAGGGCAGGGCCTGGACGAAGGGCATCCCCCCGGCCAGGCTGACGACCTCCGGGCGGGAGGCTACGGCGAACAATGCCCGGACCTCCGAAGCCTTCATGGCATCGGTCCGGGAGGCGAATCGGGGCGCCGTTTCCATCGACGACCATGGTACCGGGCGTAGAATCCCGGCGTGGCCGAGCTTCGGCGCGCCGCGCACGCGATCGTCTTGGGCCTCGCCCTGGGGGCCGTGCTGCTTCGTGCAGCCCGCCGGCCTCCGCGGCCGTAGGCGGCGCACGTGGGCCGGCGCATCGTCGACGTGACCCTCGATAACCTCCCGGAAGCCCCCGACGAGGTGAGGGGGACCCTGTACTGGGAGCTCGACGCGGCCGGCACCTCCGTGGATCCCGTGTTCGAGAAAGAGGAATGGTTCTCCGAGGTCCTTCTGGAGTGGGGGACCTGCGGGAAGCTGGCGGTGGACGAGGATCGGGGATCTGTCGGCTTCGCCGAGTACGCTCCGCCGGGGTTCTTCCCACGCCTGAACGAGTTCCGAGCCGGGAAGGTGTCCGCCGACGCCGTGTACTTGTCGTACTGCTACGTGGTGGCCCCCCGGCGCGGATTCGGCCTGGGGACCGAGTTGGTCCGGACCGTGGCCCGAGACCTGGTCGACCGGGGATTCGAGGCCCTGGAGGCCATCGGTGACCACCAAGCGGGGGAGGGGTGGGTCCTCCCCGCGTCGTTCCTGACGATGAACGGGTTCCGGGTCATCCGCGAGGACTCAAGGTTCCCACTGATGCGACTGGATCTTCGCACCGTGGCGGAGCCCCAGCCCGCCACGACCGCGGCGGCGGTACCGCTGCCGGCGCCGGAGCCGGCCTAGGGGCGGTCTGGAGAGCTTCGGGCCGCCAGGGCTCGCCCGGCGAAATAGCGTTCCACCGCGGCGGCCACCGCGCGCATGGCTTCCCGGAGGAAGGGCTGCTCCGAGAGGAGCCGCTCCTCCTTGGGGTTGGTGACGAAGCACGGTTCCACCTGGACCGCGGGCATCCGGGTCTCCCGGAGGATCGAGAACGCCTTGGGGTGTGTTCTGCCGTCGCGGAGCCCCGTGGCCGCGGTGAGCTCATCCTGGATCAGCTCCGCCAGCGCCGCTCCGGCCACCGAGGAGGAGCCCATGGGCCCGAAGAAATACGAGGACGACCCCTCCGCTCCCGGGTCGGTGTGGCTGTTGAGATGAAGGGACACCAGGACCTCCGCCCCGGAGTCGTTGGCCCCGGTGGCTCGCTCCGACGGGTCGGGATCCTCGTCGGGCGCCCGAAGCACGATCGGCTCGGCCCCCCGGGCCCGGAGCTCGTCGGCGAGGTACCGGGCCATGGTCACGGTCACCTCAGCCTCCACCAGGCCTGTTGGTCCCACGGCACCGGGGTCCCGGGGGCCGTGGCCGGGGTCCACCGCCACCCGATGGCCTTGGAGAGAACCGGGGGAAGAGTGAAGGTCCTCGAGCTCACGGACGGCCACGCGCCCCGGTCCCCGGGACGGCGCCGACAGGAAGCGGTCCAACGCGTCCAGCGTGTTGGGTCCGACGATCCCGTCCGACCGCAGCCCCACGTTCCGTTGGAAGTCTCGCACCGCTTGGGCGGTCTGCTCGCCGAGGATGCCGTCCTCCCGGCCGGGATCGAATCCCAGGAGGTTGAGGCGGCGTTGCAGGGCCCGGGCGTCGTCGCCGCGGAGGTTCGGCTGCCTCAGGTACAGGACCCGGTCTCCCAGGGAATACCCTGCTTCAACCAGGTCCTCCCAGGTCTGCGCGCCCACGACGCCGTCGACCAGCAGCCCGCGTTCCTGCTGGAAGGCACGGACGGCTCCCTCCATCGACCGGCCGAAGCGGTGCGCCTCGGTCTCGTCGGCCTCGATGTGGAACCCCAGGGCCGAGAGTCTCCTGGCCACGTCGCGGACCCGCTCGCCCGCGTCACCGAGAGATATGGTCTCCATCGCGCGAGTATCGCCCCGGGATTCGCGAAGCCGCAATCGTAGAGGGGAAGGTGCCGGTCAGGCAGCCAGGTGCTGGGCGATCGCGTCGAGGATGAATTCCTTGGGCCGGGCCCCGGTGATCCGGGCCTTTTCCTCGCCCCCCACGAACAGGATCAGCGTGGGGATGCCCAGGACGCCGTAACGCTGAGAGGTCTCGGGGTTGTCGTCGACGTTGAGCTTGACCACCCTCAGCCTCCCGGTCTTCTCTCGCCCGATCTCCTCGACGACCGGGGAGACCATGTGGCACGGGACACACCAGTCGGCCCAGAAGTCGACCAGAACAGGCGTCTCCGACTTGAGGATCTCCTGCTCGAACTTCTGGTCGGTGGTCTCCTGCACGTCGCTCATCGTCCCTCCTTGAGGACAGTGTTCCCCTGGATGTGAACCGGAACCGTTCTCACGCTATTCCGCCCCCGCGTACAGGTGCCCGGCCACCCGCTCCCAGGCCGGCCGCTCGCCATCCGCCGCAGCCGCCGCCAGGCGGAGCTCGCCGCGGGTGGTGACCGCCACCGATCGCCGGTACAGCTCCCGCACCAGGGGGAAGGGGTTCTCCCAGCCCCCGGGGCCCTCGATCCCCACGTGAAGGTGGGGCGGGAACTCGTCCTCATGGCCGGGATCCCCGTACCCGGTGTTGCCCACCCGGCCGAGCACATCCCCAGCTTGAACCGCCATTCCGACCCCCAATCCTGGAGCCACCTCCGAGAGGTGCGCGTAGAAGTAGTATTTGCCGTCGGACCCCCGGACTCCTACCCGGGTGCCCGAGTAGAAGGTCCATCCGACCGCCTCCACCGTCCCCGCGGTCATCGACATGATCGGCGTGCCTTCCTCGGCCACGATGTCGTTCCCCTCGTGGACCCCCACGAGCTGCCACTCCCCGTTGATCAGCCGGAACCGGGGGTCATGCCAGTCGTTCCCGGTCTCGATCACCGACAGCCAGTTCGACCGGGCAACCGGGAACGTGAACCCGTCGACCACCACGGGCCGGTAGTACGAGGGCGGAGCCACGGCGAGGGGTTCACCGGCCGCGCCGGGGACGGGGGGGAGCCAGGCTAACGCGATCGCGGCAAGGAACGCGAAATGGACGCGATGCACCCACGTAGGCTAACCGGTCCTAGTGCCCCTTGGCCTTTTGATCGTGGGGTCCGCTCGCCCGGTGATGTCACTTCCGGACGGCCCCTGGCGAGCTACCCCCCCGAGCCCCCCAGGTACCGTTCCGCGTCCATGGCCGCCTTGCATCCCATCCCGGCGGCGGTGACCGCCTGCCGGTAGGTGAAGTCGACGGCGTCGCCGGCGGCGAACACGCCCTGGACGCTGGTTTGGCTGGAGGGCTCGTCGACCACGATCCACCCGTTGCTCATCTCCAGCTGGCCCTCGAAGATCGCCGTGTTCGGGGTGTGGCCGATGGCCACGAACATCCCGCCCACCGGAAGCTCCGAGGTCTCTCCGGTCTTCGCGTTACGGAGGCGAACACCCGAGACCTGTCCGTCGCCGAGGACCTCGTCGACCTCCGTGTCCCACACGAAGTCGATCTTGTCGTGGTCGAAGGCGCGCTGTTGCATGATCTTGGAGGCTCGGAGCTCGTCCCGTCGGTGGACCACGGTCACCTTGCTGGCGAACCGGGTCAGGAACAGGGCCTCCTCCATGGCGGAGTCCCCGCCGCCCACCACCACGAGCTCCTGGTTCCGGAAGAAGAACCCGTCACAGGTAGCGCAGGTGGAGACGCCGTGCCCCAGCAACCGGCGCTCTCCCTCCACGTCCAGCATCTTCGGCGAGGCCCCCGCGGCGATGATCACGGTCCGGGCCCGAAACTCTTCGTCTCCCGACCACACGCCGAACGGAGCGGACGACAGATCCACCCGGGTCGCGGACTGGTGGAGCATCTCCGCCCCGAACCGCACGGCCTGCTTCTCCATGAGGTCCATGAGCTCGGGCCCCAGGACTCCCTCCGGGAAGCCCGGATAGTTCTCCACATCGGTGGTCAGCATGAGCTGGCCGCCGGCCTCCAGGCCCTTCAGGAGCAGCGGTTCGAGGTTGGCCCGGCCCGCGTACAGCGCGGCGGTGTGGCCCGCGGGCCCGGAGCCGATGACGATGACGTTTCGCTCGTCGGCCACGTGCCTTCCATTGTGCCCGGCCGGTTGCCGGGGGTCCACTCTGAGTGGAACCGGCCGGTACCCCGTCTTGTTCCTACAGACGCTGGGTGGCGAACGAGCGGAGGGTGCAGGCCTCCCGGTCCACCGCCCAGATCAGGATGCGGTCGTAAGGCCGGTCGGGGGCGGGCCCCTGGAGGAACGAGGCGATGTACGCCGGGTCTCCTTCGAACGAGGCGGCCTCCACCGTCAGGGGGACCACCAGCTGCTGCGGTGGAACGTCCCGGATCACGCACCGGATGGCCTCCTGGACCTCGGGGCTGAGGGTGCTCAGGTCGAAGTCCCGGTAGAAGGCCTCCGCGGTGGGGGCCAGGCCGGAGTCCAGGGTGGTCCGGGCGGTGCCCCGGAGGTCCCCGGCCAGATCGGACAGGTCCGCCGCCGTGTAGTTCCGGTCGGTCTCCCGGAAGGTGGGGACCCGGAGGTCCATTGCCTCGAGCGCCCCGGCCTTACCCGCGGCCTCGTCGGCCGCCTTGGGAGCCGCGGGAGCGGAAGGAGTCTGGGCCGCCTCTCCGGCACCCTGGCGTCCCGCGGTCTGCGGCGTCTCCCGGCCGGTCTGGCCCAGCACCACCAGGCCGCCGGCCACGAAGACGGCCGCCGCCGCGGCCAGCCCTGCCGCTCGCCAGGCCTGGCCCTGAGTTCGGAGGGGCCGGGCCCGCCGCCGGACGGCCAGCGGCAGGCCGGGCGGGGGATCCACCTCCGGGAGGGAGGCCAGGGCACCACGGGCCACCCGGGCCTGGAGGACCTCCTCGCGGCAGATGGAGCAGCCGTCGAGGTGCCGCTCGACCTCCACGCGGTCCTCGGGGTCCAGCCGCTCGTCGACGTACTCGGCCAGCAGGTGATCGGGGTGATCGTTCATCGGTTCTCCTGGAGGTTCGACGGACGGGGCGGGCCGGGTTGTTCCCCGCGCAACACCCGGGCCAGGGCTACCCGGCCTCGGTGGAGCCGGGACTTCACCGTGCCCACCGGGGCACCGAGGATCTCGGCGACCTCCTCGTACGGCAGGCCGGCCACGTCGTGGAGGACCAGCACGGCCCGGAAATCTTCGGGGACCTGGATCAGCGCCCGCTGGACGTCGATGCGAGCGTCCGCGGCCCCCGACGGATCGGGCGAGGGAGCAGGCTCGGGCAGAGGTTCCTCGAACAGGACCTCGCGCGAGCGACGGCGGAGCGCGTCGTAGCAGGTGTTCACGGCGACCCGGTGGAGCCACGTGGACAGCGCCGAGGCACCCCGGAACCCCGACAGCTTCCGGAGGGCCGTGAGGAACACGTCCTGGGTGGCGTCGGCGGCGTCCTCCGGTCGGCCCAGCATCCGGAGGCACAGGTTGTACACACGTCGCTGATGACGCTCCACCAGCTCCCCGAAAGCCGCCCGGTCGCCTCGGAGGGAGCGGCGAACCAGGTCCTGGTCGGGCGGGCTACTCACTCGGCGGGAAGAAGTCGACCTCGGCGATCTCCGCCCGCCACCGGCCGGCTTCGTCCTCGGTGAGCAGGGTGATCCAGATCACGAAGTACTGGTTGAACCTGGGCTCCTCGAGCGTGACGGTGGCGCCCTGTCCCTCGGTCTCGAACGAGGTGGCGCCGTTCTCGTCCGCCAGCTCCTGGCCGAGGCTGTTGGCGTCGTCGGAGCTCTGGATCTCGAATTCCCATCCCGGGAGGTTCGTCTTGATCCGGATCTCCGCGACTTCCTGCGGATTGCCCAGGTCGAAGATCAGACCAACCCCCGATTTCAGGCCGCCCAGGTCGATCTGGTCGTAGCCCTCGGTGATCCACCCGGTATCCCTGTCGCCGTCCGCGGCCAGCGGCGCATCCTCGGGGTTCTCCTGGCCGTCGGAGCTCTCCGGGTCCAGGTCGGACACCGAGACGATGGGGTGCGCCGGCGGTCGCGAGGGCTCCTCCCCGGGCTGGTCGCCCCCTCCCCGGAGCTGGTCCATCAGCACGAATCCCCCGGCCACCAGGGCCGCAAGGACCAGAAGGACCAGGGGAACGACCACCCAGGAACGGAACAGTGGCCGCCGTTCGGAGGGCCCGGCCTCCGGGCGGGCCATCGGCACCGTGGGGGAGGGCACGGCCCGGTCGAGGGCCGATCCCATCTCCTCGGCGCTCTGGAACCGATCGTCCGGATCCCGGGCCATGGCCTTCAGCACAACGGCATCCATGGGCCTGGGGATCCCCGGCCGGAGCGAGCGGGGGGGAACCGGCTCCTCGGTCAAACGCTTGGTGGCCGTGGCGATGTGGGTCGGCCCTCTGAACGGCACCCGACCGGTGAGCATCTCGTACAGCACCACGCCCATGGCGTACAGGTCCGTCCGACCATCGGGGCTGCCTCCCTGGACCTGCTCGGGGGCCAGATATCTCGCGGTGCCCAGCAGGTTGCCGGTGGCGGTGAGGTCCTCCTCCGCGAACGCAGCCTTGGCGATCCCAAAGTCGGTGACCTTCACCATCCCGTTCCGGTCGACCAGGATGTTGCTGGGCTTGATGTCTCGATGGACCACGCCCTCACGGTGCGCGTGGGCCAACCCCTGGAGCACGCTGGCGGCGACGTCCCCGGCTTCGCCCGGGGTGAGCGGGCCCTCATTCTGCAACAGCCGCTGCAGGGTGTCGCCCTGGCACAGCTCCATCACGATGAAGCACGTCCCGGAGTCCACCCCGGTGTCGAACACTCGAACAACGGCGGGGTGCGACAGGCGGGCGGCCGCGACCGCCTCCATGCGGAACCGTTCCAGGAGCTCGGGGTCCCGGGCCAGCCGGTCGTGCAAGACCTTCACCGCCACGGGACGGCCGAGCACCTCGTCGCGAGCCCGCCACACGGTCCCCATCCCCCCGGAGGCGATCTCGGTCTCGAGGGTGTAGCGGGCGGCGAGCTTCCGCCCCACGGTGTCCTCAGCTGCCACGGCAGGTCAGTTTACGTGGCACGGTCTGTAGGCCCCTCCCTATCAGGGGGTCCGCTCGCCGGGTGACGTCGATCCACAGCTGATCCTGGCGAGCTACCCCCCCGAACCCCCCGTCTATCGGGGGGTCCGCTCGCCGGGTGACGTCGATTCACAGCTGATCCTGGCGAGCTACCCCCCCGAACCCCCCGTCTATCGGGGGGTCCGCTCGCCGGGTGACGTCGATTCACAGCTG
>JBOGVS010000043.1:0-23928 GCA_050692555.1 Actinomycetota bacterium | reverse complement strand
AGGTCGACGGCCGTCGTGTGCCGGTCCGGGTGTGGGGCGACGACGTCCCCACGGCGCCGGCCCCGCCGGAGAAGAGCGCGCACACGGCGCACGGTCACCTGGCCGATACGATCACGGCTCCCATGCAAGGGACCATCCTCGAGGTGATGGTGGAGGAGGGCCAGGAGATCGAGGCGGGTGACGTGGTGTGCATCCTGGAGGCCATGAAGATGGAGAACCACATCGCCTGCACCCACGACGCCGTGGTTGGCTCGGTGTCCGTCGCCACCGGCGATGTGGTGGAGCTGGGCCAGGTCCTGTTCGTCCTGGAGTGAGCCGAGCGGTACCCGGGTCAACTGGTGCCGCTAACGGGAGGGATCGCCCGCCCGGGGGAGGAGGCGGCCGATCCGGCCTCGGTTACGGGCCAGGGCGTGATACAGGGCGTGAGCGGCGCGGCGGGCCGCCGGCGATCTCCGGATCAGCGTGCCGGCCGGCCGGAGGGAGGGAAGGAGCTCCAGCAGGGGGCCGACCGCGGCTCCTCCGCTGACGACCCGGTCACCGATCGCCAGATGGAAGGAGCCGAAGCGCCGGCGTTCGGGGAGATGGCCGAGGACCTGGTCTGCTTCAGGCGAGTCGAGCGGCGCGGTGCGGATCCGCCGCCCGGTGTCGGCCTTCAGCACCAGGTTGGTGAAGGTCCGGCACGCCCGGCACTCCCCGTCGTAGAACAACACCACCTGGCTCATGCCCGGCCTCCGGCCCTCGGCTCCGGTGCCCCCCATTCGTGGCGGCCGGTGAGGCGGACCGCGGAGTCCTTGATCCCGTAGGCCCGGTTCACCGAGATCAGCAGGGCGGTGATCGGCTCCGCCACCCGGGCCATCGACAGCGGCCCGCAGTCCACCCATCGTAGGCCGGAGATCTTCTCGACCAGCCCCCCCACCATGGCCTTGTCGTCTCGATCGTCCCCGCACAAGAGCACGTCGGCCTCCACGGGTTCCGGCAGGTCGTCGAGCGCTTCCGCGCCCAGGGTGTGGAACCCGGCGACCAGCCGGGCGCCCTTCGGCAGCAATGCTTTGGCCTGCTCCGCCGCCGAGCCGTGCCACGGCCGGAGCACGTGCGTGGGCCGTCCTCCGACCGCGGTGGCCAGCGGGGTGGTGGTGTCGCAGACCACGGCGTCCCTCGGGAGGTGCTCGGCGATCGAGCGATAGATGTCCGCCTGTCCGGCGAACGGGACGGTGACGAACACCACGCCGGCATCCACGACCGCCGCAGCGTTCTCCTTCCCCCGGACCGTGGCGCCGGGACCGATGGTCTCCAGCGCTCGGGCGGCGGCGGCCTCGGCGCGATCCTTGGCTCGGGACCCGATGGTGATCGAGACGCCCGCGCCTGCGAGCCGGAGGGCCAGTCCGAAGCCGAGGTCCCCGGTCCCCCCCACCACCGTGACGTTCACCGGCGCGAGGATACCGGGACGTCCCGGGCCGGCGGCGGGGCCGGCGGGGGATCCACCCCCGGTGGCGCCTGGGCCCCGGACTCGCAGCCGATGGTCCCGGCCTCTCCGCTGTGGCACACGTCGATCCCGTCTCCTCCGTCCAGCCGGTCCAGGTAGTAGTTGCCGTCCAGGACGTCGTCGCCCTCGGCTCCCATCAGAACGTCCTCGTGGTAGCCACCGTAGAACCGATCGTTTCCCGGGCCGCCGTCCATGGTGTCGGTGCCGTCGTCGCCGTACGCCACGTCGTTTCCCTCGCCTCCGGACATCTCGTCGTTGCCGGCGTCGCCGAACAGAACGTCCTCGCCCGGACCGGCGTCGAGGAGATCGTCGCCGTTCCTCCCGTGAAGCACGTCGCTGCCCCCGTCCCCGAAGAGGCGGGCATCGTCGGCGTTGCCTGCCGCTGCGGTCCCCCTCCCGCCTCCATCGAGGAAGTCGTTGCCCGGCCCCCCGTGGATGACGCTCGCTCCCCGCTCCCCGCCGTGCAGGTCGTCCGGGCCTCCCCCACCGAAGATCACGTCGTCTCCCGAGCCGCCGTCGACGGCGTCCGCGCCGCCGTCGGCGCAGATCACGTCGTCACCCCCCAGACCGGCGATCAGGTCGTTCCCTCCCCGGGCCCGGATCACGTCTGCGCGGCGGGTTCCGAAGATCGCGTCGTTCCCCGCGGTGCCGACGATCGTGGCTCGCCGGCCCGCGCATCGCAGAACCTTCGAGGCCGGGCCGGTGGCCAAGCGTGGCTTGCGCAGGGACGTCCCGCAGCCCGCGATGGTCTCGCCATTCACGCAGACGTCCGCCCCGGCCCCGCCGGCCAGGCGGTCCCGGTCGCTCCCACCGTGGAGCAGGTCGTCCCCCGGCTTGCCCAGAAGCTCGTCGTTTCCACGGGCGCCGTACAGTCGATCCGCGTCGGGCCCCCCGTCGAGCCGGTCGTCGGCCCGGTCGCCGTACAGGAGGTCCGCTCCGAGCGATCCCACCACATGGTCCGGGCCGGGGCCGGCCAGCAGGACGTCGTCGCCCTCACCGCCGTCCACCAGGTCCGGACCGGTGCCGGCGTTCAGGAGGGCATCGTTCCCCGCCTCACCGAAGAGCTGGTCGGCGGCGGGGTCGCCGGCGCCGCTGGTCATGGTGTCGTCGTCCGGTCCGCCGTACTGAGTGTCCTCTCCCTCGACCCCGAACAGCCCGTCCCGTCCCGGCCCTCCGTCGAGCGTGTCGTTCCCCAGTCCGCCAATCAGGGAGTCATCGCCATCGTCGCCGCACAACAGGTCGTCACCGTCCAGGCCCCACACGAGGTCGTTGCCCCCCAGGCCGGAGATGACGTCGCGGCCGGCTCCTCCGACCAGGAAGTCGTCGCCGCTCCCTCCGAAGATCGTGGCCGGCTCTCCCCTACACGTGGGCGCTCCCTGGGCTCCGGCGGTCTGACCTCCAAGCAAAAGAGCCACCAGCACGAAGATGGCCGCGGAGTGGTTCACGACCCGGCTTCCACGGACCACCAGCGCCGAGGCGTCGGTGACGATGAACCTCAGGAGGGCTCCCGAGCGGCCCGCTCCTCACGGATGAGATCGGCGGCCCGGGCCCCCAACCTCACCGGCGGTCTCCCCGAGATTCGTTCGAAGACCTCGTGTGAGGGCGGCCTGGACACCTCTCGCTCGAGGACGTCCTGGACGTAGTCGGTGAGGTTTGCCCGCGCGCGCTCGCGCGCCTGACCAGCTCCCGATGGAGCCGATCCGGCACGTTCCTGACCTGGATCATCTTCGACATGTCCTTAGCAATGTCACATGCGCCTCGCATGGTCAACCTGGGCTCTCGCGAGCTACCGGCCCGGCCGATACTGGCCGAAGACGCCGCGAAGTGCGTCGGAGACCTCACCGAGGGTCGCGCGAACCCGAAGCGCCTCTCGCATGGGAGGGAGCAGGTTCTCGGTCCCCCTGGCGGTCTCCTCCACCTCCTTCAGGGCCCGTTCCACCGCCGCGTTGTCGCGGGCCTCCCTGAGCTTCCGAAGCCGCTCCACCTGCCGGAGAACGGCATCCTCGTCCAGGTGCTGGAGCTCCACCGGCTCCTCCTGCGACTCGACGAACCGGTTGACCCCCACCACCACGCGCTCGCCGGACTCCACCCCTTGCTGGATCCGGAACGCCGCCTCATGGATCTCGCCCTGGACCCATCCGGCCTCGATGGCGGCCACGGCCCCGCCCATCGCGTCGACCTTCTCCAGGTACTCCCGGGCCCGGGTCTCGATCTCGGTGGTCAGCGACTCCACGAAGTAGGAGCCGGCCAGCGGGTCCGCGGTGTCGGGGACTCCGGTTTCGTGGGCAATCACCTGCTGCGTTCGGAGGGCGAGCTTGGCGGCCCGTTCACTGGGAAGCGACAGGGCCTCGTCGAAGGAGTTCGTGTGCAACGACTGCGTGCCACCCAGGACCGCGGACAGCGCCTCCAGTGCGGTGCGGACGACGTTGCTCTCGGGCTGCTGGGCCGTGAGGGTGGCACCGCCGGTCTGGGTATGGAACCGGAGCATCTGCGACCGTGGATCTGCGGCCTTGAACCGCTCGGCCATGATCCGGGACCACATCCTTCGGGCGGCTCGGAACTTCCCCACCTCCTCGAAGAAGTTCATGTGGCATGCGAAGAAGAACGAGAGCCGGGGACCGAACTCGTCGACACCGAGCCCGGCGTCGAGCGCGGCCTGGACGTACTCGATCGCGTTGGCCAGCGTGAAGGCCACTTCCTGGACCGCGGTGGCTCCCGCTTCCCGCATGTGGTAGCCGGAGATCGAGATGGTGTTCCACCGGGGGATCCGGTCGTGGCAGTACGCGAACAGGTCCGTGACCAGTCGCATCGACGGCTTCGGCGGATAGATGTACGTTCCCCGGGCCGCATACTCCTTCAGGATGTCGTTCTGGACCGTCCCCCCCAGCTTCGCCGGGGGAACCCCCTGCTCCTCGCCCACCAGCTCGTAGAGCAGGAGCAGGATGGCCGCGGTGGCGTTGATGGTCATCGAGGTGGTGACCTGGTCGAGCGGGATCCCGTCCAGGAGGCGCTTCATGTCCTCCACGGAGTCGATGGCCACCCCGGTGCGCCCCACCTCCCCCTCCGCCCTCGGCGCGTCGGAGTCGTACCCCATCTGGGTGGGCAGGTCGAACGCCACCGACAGCCCGGTCTGGCCGTGGTCCAGGAGGTAGCGGAACCGCCGGTTGGTCTCCTCGCCGGTGCCCATGCCGGCGTACTGGCGCATGGTCCACAGCCGCCCCCGGTACATCGAGGGGTATACGCCGCGGGTGAACGGGGGCTCTCCCGGGCGGCCGAGCTCCTCGGCCGGATCGAACCCCTCCAGGACGGGGTACAGCGGCAGGATCTCTATCCCGGCATCGGTCACCCGCCGTTCCGCGTCGTTCGACCGGCCGTCATCGGTCATGGCGACTACAGGGTACCCGGGGCTTCCCGGCGACGCGCTACGGGCAGGCGGAGGGACCGGTGGTTCCGATGCACCGGCGGTCCATGGCCAGCTCCTCGGACAGCTCCGCCAGGTGCGTGGCCGGTGGATCGTTCCCCGGGTTGCCGTCGTCCAGGAGGTTGACGAGCTGGTGAGGATCCCGCTGGAGGTCGTAGTACTCGCGGAAGGTCACGGTGGAGAAGTCGTCCGAGTAGTACTCCACGTACTGGTACGCCCGTGTGCGGAGGGACGCCCACGGCGGGATGTCGCCCTCGTCAGGATCCCTGAAGTACTCGATGAACGTCCGGGGCCGGCCGGAGAACGACAGCAGGGACCGGCCGTCCATCGGGTACCGGGGATCGGGGGTCACTCCCGCGGCATCCAGGATCGTAGGGGCCACGTCGAGGTTGGTGACCAGGCTGACGTCGGTCTGGCCCCCGATCAGCCGGCCCGGCCATCGCATGAAGAACGGGATGCTCACCGCCTCCGTGTACGGGAACCGTTTGCCGATGTACCCGTGGTGGCCCCACAGGTAGCCGTTGTCCGACACGAAGAAGGCCAGGGTCTGGGTGCGCTCGCCCAGGGATCCCATCCGGCGCATCAGGTCGCGGACCAGCTCGTCGACCGAGTACAGGGACCGGAGCTGGCGGCGGCGGACCCGGGCGGAGTCCTTCAGGCTCTTCTTGTGGGCCTGGAGGACCGGCGGCTTGTCCCGGCGGTCCGACTCGTGGACCCCGGGGTCTCCGTTCCATGCTCCCACGTCGGCCTTGCGGTATTCCTTCTCAGGGGTCGAAGGGCCGTGTGGGGCGAACGGAGCAACATACATGAACCACGGCGTGGCGTCCTGGGCCTCGAACCCCTCGAGGAAGCTCACCGCCTGGTCCGCGATGAAGTCCGTGGAGTATCCGCGCACCCGGCTCATCGTGCCGTCAACGTTGAAGCGGGTCCGGTAGTACCCGTGGCCGAAGTTGATCGGCGAGAACAGGGCCCACCGGTCGAAGTACGGCGGGTTCACCAGGGGATTCCAGGAGTTCATGAACTTCCCCGAGATCCCCGTCAGGTAACCGGCGTTCTGGAGGTAGGCCTCCACGGTGGAGTCCTGGGCCAGCGCGGCGGCGTCGTAGTTCGTCCGCACGCCGTGGTTGTGCGCGTGGCGGCCGGTGAGGATGGATGCCCGGGCCGGACAGCACAGGGGGATCGACACCGTGGCGTTGGGATAGAAGCGGCCCTGCCTCTCGAACCACCGCCGGGTGGCGGACAAGCTCTCCAT
Source organism: Actinomycetota bacterium (assembly GCA_050692555.1). Classification (GTDB taxonomy): domain Bacteria; phylum Actinomycetota; class UBA4738; order UBA4738; family CALAEC01; genus DAITPV01. The sequence continues at coordinate 17,772 of JBOGVS010000043.1, read as the reverse complement.
GGTCCCGGAGGGCTGATCATCGGTGACGATGACCAGGATGTTGGGCAGCGGAGACACCTGGGCGCTCACCTTCTCGGTCGCCGCCGGTGGGACCAGGCTCAGCAGCAGCGTCGAGGCCGCCGCCGCCGCCACCGAGGTGCGGCTCAGGGACACCCGGTCGGTCCCTCGGTTCCCTCGCACCGGGTATCGCCCTGGAGCTCCACCGACAGCCGGGTGAGGAGGTCGTCGGGAGGGTCGTTGTTCGGGTCACCGTCCGCCAGCAGGTTCGTGAGCTGCCACGGGTCGGCCACCAGATCGTAGTACTCCCGGAACGTCACCGCCTGGAGGGTCTCGTCGTAGTACTCCACGTACTGGTAGGTCGGAGTGCGCAGCGACGCCCAGGTGGGCACGGCCCGATCCTGCCGGTGCTCGTACTCCAGGAGCATGTGATCACGCACGTCGGGGGCCAGGATCGATCTCCCGTCCACCGGGAACTCGGGGTCCGGCGTGATCCCCGCGGCGTCGTACACCGTGGGGGCGATGTCGATGTTCCCCACCACCCGCGGATCGACGGCCCCGCCCGCCAGGTGGCCGGGCCACCGAACCATGAACGGCAACTGGACGGAGGCGGTGTACGGGGAGTGCTTCTGCCTGAGGCCGTGCTCTCCGAGGGTGAAGCCGTTGTCGGAGAGGAAGAACGCCAACGTGTTCTGGCCCTCCCCCAGTGCGTTCAGCTCGCGCATGACCCTGTCGATCATGTTGTCTGCCGACAGCAGCATGCGCTGCTGGACTGTCCAGATTTTACGGTTCTTGTTCAGGCCGTTGTTCTTCCCCTGGACCCACGCCGGCTTGTCCGTGCGGTCGTCCTCGCCGACCGCGGGGTTCTTCCGGAACTTGGAGACCCCGGTCTTCCGGTACCGCTTCTCCGGCTGATACGGGGCGTGCGGAGCCAGAGGAGCGACGGTCAGGAGCCAGGGGTCCTGGTCGTTCTGCTCGTACGAGCGGAGGAGCTGCACCGCTCGGGTGCCGATGAAATTCGTCGAGTACCGCTTCACCCGGGTCGACGCCCCGTTCACGTTGAACCCCGCTCCCGTGTATCCCGCATCCTGGGCCAGGAAGATCGCCCAGTCGTGGAAGAACGGTGGGGCGCCCTGCCAGTCGTTCAGATACTTCCCGACGATCGCCGTCCGGTACCCCGCGTCCTGGAGGTATCGCTGCATGGTCGATCGCTGGTCCAGGCGAGTGGCCTCGGCGTTCGTCTCCACACCGGTGTTGTGAGCGTACCTCCCGGAGAAGATCGAGGCCCGGGACGGGCAGCACAGCGGGGTGGTGGCGTAAGCGAAGGGATACGAGGTTCCCTGCCGCACGAACCACCGCTGCGTCTTCTTCATGACCCCCATCATGTCCGCGCGCTGGTCGTCGGTCATGAAGATCAGGATGTTCGGGGCGGCCGACCCATGGCCGGCCACCACCGCGGGCTCGGGCAGGGCGAGCGCCAGCACGGACCCGGTGAGGGCCGCAACGGCCGGACGCCGCAACCAAGCCCTCCGGCCGGTCACGGGCATGCCGTTACCCCCTCCGTCCCCTCGCATCGCCGGTCCTGGGAGAGCTGGATCCCCAGCTGGATCAGCCGGTCCTCCGGGGGGTCGTTCCCGGGGTTCCCGTCCCCCAGCAGGTTCGTGAGCTGCCACGGGTCGCTCACCAGGTCGTAGTACTCCCGATAGGCCACCGACTCCTGCGCGGTTTGGTCGTAGTACTCGACGTACTGGTACGTGGGAGTCCGGATCGACGCCCAGTCGATGATGTCGGGGCTCAGCGGGTCGATGTAGTGCTCGACGAGGATCCGGTCGCGCGAGAAACCTGACAGGAGCGACCTCCCGTCGACGGGATACTCGGGATCGGGGGTGATGCCGGCGGCCTGCATGATCGTGGCCGGCACGTCGACCAGCTGGGCCATCCGCCCGTCGGTGGCGCCACCCGGGAGATGTCCCGGCCACCGCATGAACATGGGAACCCGGATGGCCTCCGTGTACGGGAAGCGCTTGTCGACTAGTCCGTGCTCGGACCAGAAGAACCCGTTGTCGGAGACAAAGAAGGCCAGCGTGTCACCTCCCTCCCCGAGCCGCTCGACCTCCGTCATCACCTGCTTCACCATCTGGTCCACTGCCACCAGAGACCGCAGCTGCTGCCGTCGATCCAGGACCGCGAGCTCCACGGGATAGGTCCTTCCCTGCACGCTGGGTGGCTTGTCGGTGCGGTCGCCCTCCCCGACCGAGGGGCTGGGAGCCCATGTGGGCACCTTCAGCTTGCGGTGGCGGTGGGCCGGGTGGAAGGGATGATGCGGGGCGAAGGGCGTCACGAACATCAGCCACGGGCGGGCGTCGTCCTGCTCGAACGCCTGGAGGAACCGGATCGCCTGCTGGCGGATGAAGTCGGTGGAGTACTTCCGCTGTCGCTTCACCACCCCGTCCGTGTTCTGGAGCCGCTTCCGGTAGCCGTGGTTCTGGATGGACCATCGGTCGAAGTGAGGGGGGTTCACGGGCAGGTCCCAGAAGTTGAGGTACTTGCCGGAGATGGCCGTGAAGTACCCGGCATCGTGGAGGTACCGTTGGACGGTCTGGCGCTGGTCCAGCGTGGGGGCCTCGTAATTGTTCCTGACCTTGTGGTTGTGGACGAACCGGCCGGTCATGATGGAGGCCCGGGACGGGCAGCACAGCGGGGTGGTCACGTAGGCGTCGGGGAACTGCACCCCCTCCTGCCCGAACCACCGCAGGGTCCTGGGCATCACCACCATGGTGTCGAAGCGCTGGTCGTCGGTGAGGATGACCAGGATGTTCGGTCGCGTCTGCGCCGCAGCGGTCTCACCCGGCAGGCCCGGTGCCAGGAGAGTAGCGAACAGCGCAAGACACACCAGAGAGGAGTTCCGGACGAACGAAGGCACGCGGCCCATCCTACGGAGGGCCCTCCCGAAAGGTCAACGAACCCGCCCGGAGAGCTTCCTCCCGGCGCCCCCCGGGGGTGAGAAAGGGGCTATGCGCTACACTCGGTTCGCCTCATGCGAACGCGGATCCGCCGGGAGATCGGCCCGCCGTACAGGGGAAGCCCCACCGGGCAGTGGTCGTGGATCGCCCATCGAGTCACCGGAGTGGGGATCCTCCTGTTCCTGTTCGCCCACATCGTGGACACCGCGCTGGTGGGCTGGGGGCCGGACGTCTACAACCGGGTGGTGGCCGTCTACCACCACCCCATCGTGCAGATCATGGAGCTCGGCCTGGTCGGGGCGGTGCTGTACCACGCCCTCAACGGGCTTCGGATCATGGTCATCGACTTCTGGCCTCGAGCCACGCTCCATCACGCCCGGTTGTTCTGGGGGGCCATGTTGCTGTTCGCCGGATCGATGGCCCCCATCACCTGGATCATGGGCCGCCGGATCCTCGAGGACCTGTTCTGACCATGGCAGTGGTCACCCGGCCCCCATCGCCCGAGGCCCCTCTGGAGTCCGGCGTGCGGCCGCGAAGCGGGTTCGAGCTGTGGTCGTGGCTGTTCATGCGGCTCTCCGGGATCCTGCTGCTGTTCCTGGCGGTGGGGCACGTCCTGATCATGCACGTGTTCGACACCGGCGTGGCCCGGGTGAACTTCGACTTCGTGGTGGACCGTTGGTCGAGCCCCTTCTGGCGGACGTGGGACTGGATGATGCTGGCACTGGCGCTCCTCCACGGCGTCAACGGCATCCGGGTGATCGTCCAGGACTACGTCCGATCTCCCGGGGGGCGACTGGCGTGGAACTGGACGTTTGGCGTCGTGGGGTTCACCCTGCTGGTCCTGGGAACGGTGATCGTCTTCACCTTCGATCCCGCGCAGTTCCGCTGAGCGCATGACCGTCACCCACTCGTTCGACGCGGTGATCGTCGGCGCGGGCGGAGCAGGGCTCCGGGCCGCCATCGAGACCGCCGGCAGGGTCCGCACGGCGGTGATCTCCAAGCTGTATCCCACCCGTTCACACACCGGGACGGCCCAGGGCGGGATGTGCGCGGCCCTGGGCAACGTGGAGGAGGACTCCTGGGAGTGGCACGCCTTCGACACCGTCAAGGGCGGCGATTACATGGTGGACCAGCCGGCCGCCGAGGTCATGTGTCGCGAGGCCGTCGACCGGGTCATCGAGCTGGAACACTGGGGGTTCCCGTTCAACCGGACGCCGGAGGGAAAGATCGACCAGCGCCGGTTCGGGGGGCACACCAGGAACCACGGGGAGGCTCCGGTTCGGCGGGCGTGCTTCGCGGCCGACCGGACCGGCCACATGATCCTCCAGACCCTCTACCAGCAGTGCATCAAGCGGGACGTGCGCTTCTACAACGAGTTCTACGTGGTCGACCTGCTGTTGGTCGACGGCCGCGTGGGCGGGGTGGTGGCCTACGAGCTGGCCACCGGAGAGCTCCACGTGTTCCGGGCCAAGGCCGTCCTGTTCGCCACCGGGGGCTACGGAAAGATCTTCAAGATCACGTCGAACGCCCACACGCTCACCGGTGACGGGATGGCGGTCAGCTACCGCCGGGGCATCCCCCTGGAGGACATGGAGTTCTTCCAGTTCCATCCCACGGGCATCTACAAGATGGGCATCCTGATCTCGGAGGCGGCGCGGGGAGAAGGCGGCATCCTCCTGAACGGCGAGGACGAGCGGTTCATGGAGCGCTACGCGCCGACGATCAAGGACCTGGCGCCTCGAGACATGATCTCCCGGGCCATCTATCAGGAGATCAAGGAAGGCCGGGGAGTGGACGGGAAGGACTACCTTCACCTGGACGTCCGGCACCTGGACCCCGAGGTGATCGAGAAGAAGCTCCCCGACGTCACCGAGTTCGCCAGGATCTACCTGGGCGTCGAACCGACCACGGAGCTGGTCCCCATCCAGCCCACCGCCCACTACGGGATGGGCGGCATACCCACGGACATCGATGCCCGGGTGGTCCTCGGCGAAGCCGAAGAGCCGGTGCCCGGCCTGTATGCGGCCGGCGAGTGCGCCTGCGTCTCGGTCCATGGTGCCAACCGGCTGGGGACCAACTCGCTCCTGGACATCGTGGTGTTCGGACGGCGGGGTGGCGCCCACATGGCCGAGTTCGCCTCCCAGGCCGAGCTCCCCGATCTCCCCGCCCAGCCCGAGGAAGACTCCGCCGGGGAGCTGCGCCGGCTGCTGGGCTCGACGGGGGGCGACAGCATGGCCGACATCCGCGAACAGCTCCAGGAGCAGATGTTCGACCTGGCCGGCGTGGTACGGATCGAGGAGGGCCTCCGCAAGATGCGGGAGCTGCTGACCGGGCTCCGTGAGCGCTATCGTCGGGCCGTGGTCCAGGACAAGGGGAAGATATACAACACCGAGCTCATGGAGGCCTGGGAGCTCGGCGCGCTGCTCGACTGCGCCGACACGCTCGTCGCGGCAGCGATGGCCCGGGAGGAGAGCCGGGGCGGGCATTACCGGGAGGACCAGCCCCTCCGCGACGATGACCACTGGCTGCGCCACTCGCTGGCGTTCCGCGAACCCGACGACTCGGTCCGCCTCGAGTTCAAGCCGGTGAAGTTGGGCACCTACGTCCCGATGGAGCGGAAGTACTGATGCTGAGCGTCCGTCAGGAGCGCGTCTGATGGAGACCCTGGCCTACGACATCGTCATCGTGGGAGGCGGGGCCGCCGGGCTCCGGGCGGCCATCGCCGCCGCCGAGGTCTCCGATGCCCAGTCCATCGCCCTCGTTTCGAAGGTCTACCCGATGCGGAGCCATACCGTTTCGGCCGAGGGCGGGGCGGGGGCGGCCATCGGGGACGACGACAGCCTCGACCTCCATGCCTTCGACACGATCCGGGGGAGCGACTACCTGGCGGACCAGGACGCCGTGGAGGCGTTCGTGGCCGAGTCTCCGGGGGAGATCATCCGCCTCGAGCACTGGGGCTGTCCGTGGAGCCGGGAGCCGGACGGAAGGCTCGCGGTCCGGGCCTTCGGCGGGATGAGCGTGAACCGGACCGTGTTCGCCGCCGACAAGACCGGATTCCACCTCCTGCACACGCTGTTCCAGACCTCGCTCAAGTACGAGCGGATCGTCCGCCACGACGAGTTCTTCGTCACCAGCCTCCTCGTAGAGGACGGGCGGTGCGCGGGAGTGGCCGCCATCGACCTCCGGGACTCCGAGGTCAGGTGCATCACCGCGAAGGCGGTAATCCTGTGCACCGGAGGCTGCGGGCGGATCTTCTCGTTCACCACGAACGCCGCCATCAACACCGGAGACGGGATGGCCCTGGCGTACCGGGCCGGCGTCCCCCTCGAGGACATGGAGTTCGTCCAGTACCATCCCACCGGGCTCCCCGGAACCGGGATCCTCATGACCGAGGCCTCTCGGGGCGAAGGCGGCCACCTGTTGAACAAGGAGGGAAGGCGGTTCCTGGAGGACTACATCCCCTCGAAGATGGAGCTCGGCCCGAGGGATATCCTCTCGCGGGCCATCATGCAGGAGATCGAGAAGGGCCACGCGTTCGAGGGGCCGTACGGCGAGTACGTCCACCTCGACGTCCGCCACCTCGGGGAGGAGACGATCGACAAGAAGCTCCCGTTCGTCCGAGAGCTGACCCGGGACTTCGTGGGGATCGACCCCGTCCACGAGCCGATCCCGGTCCGTCCGGTGGTCCACTACATGATGGGAGGGGTCGACACCGACCTGATGGGGCGGACCCGGCTCCCCGGCCTGTACGCCGCCGGGGAGACCGCCTGTGTGAGCATGAACGGGGCCAACCGGCTCGGGTCCAACTCGCTGACCGAGTGCCTGGTGTTCGGGGCCCGGGTGGGGCGGCAGGCCGCGGAGGACGCGCTCGAGGCGAAGCCGGCACCCGAGAACCCCATGGCCATGCTGGCCGAAGCGGAGCAGGACCGGCTGGTCGAGTCCTACCTGGAGAAGGAGGTAGGTCGGGAGCGAATCGGAGCGATCCGCCGGGACCTCCAGGCCGCCATGGAGGATGGAGCCGGGGTGTTCCGGACCGAGGAGTCGCTCAAGCAGGGAGTCGAGGCGGTTCGTTCGCTCCGGGACCGCTACCGGGACCTCCACCTCGACGACCGGGACCGGGCGTTCAACACCGAGCTGGTGGCGGCCCTGGAGCTCGGCAACATGCTCGACGTGGCGGAGACCATCGTGATGTCGGGGTTGGAACGGCGGGAGTCACGCGGATCCCACACCCGTCGCGACCACCCCGACCGTGACGACGAGCGGTTCCTCAAGCACAGCCTGGCCTTCTCCGAGCCGGAAGGGACTCGGATGGAGTACGGCGACGTCACGATCACCCAGTGGCCACCGGCCGAAAGGAAGTACTGACCCCATGGCCGAAAAGACGATGACCCTGAGGGTGGCCCGGTACCGGCCGGAGCGAGACCCCGATCCGTACTACGACCAGTTCGAGGTCCCCTACCGCGAGGACATGGTCGTCCTCGACGCGCTGAACTACATCAAAGACGAGATCGACGGGAGCCTCTCGTACCGGTGGTCCTGTCGGATGGGCGTGTGTGGATCCTGCGGGATGACGGTGAACGGGGTTCCCCGGCTCACCTGCTCGACGTTCCTGCGGGAGTTCGGATCCGAGCCCGTCGCCGTCGGGCCCCTGGAGAACTTCCCGGTGATCCGGGACCTCGTGGTGGACATGACCGACTTCCTGGAGAAGCTGAGAGAGGTCAAGCCCTGGCTCATCCGAGAGGAGGAGAAGCCGGTCGACGAGGGCGAGTACCTCCAGACCCCGGAGGAGGTCGACAGCTACAAGCAGTTCAGCATGTGCATCAACTGCATGCTCTGCTACGCGGCCTGCCCCGTGTATGGACAGGACCCGGAGTTCCTCGGCCCGGCGGTCATCGCCCTGGCTCGCCGCTACGACCTCGACTCCCGGGACCAGGGTCGGTCCCAGCGCGACGACGTCCTCGGGGTGGACTCGGGGATCTGGGACTGCACGTTCGTCGGTGAGTGCTCGGTGGTGTGTCCGAAGGACGTCGACCCGGCCGCAGCGATCCAGCGAACCAAGGTGTCCACAACCACCCGGGAGATGCTGTCGCTGGTGTGGCCGTTCGAGAGCCGACGGCCACCAACCCCTCGGACGTCACCGCGATGAGAGACGAGCAGCGGCACCGGTATCCCGTCTACGCAAAGAGGCCTCCGCGCACGTGGTGGCTCCATACCGGGCCGTACCGGCGATTCGCCCTCCGGGAGGCGACTGCCGTGTTCGCCGGGACCTTCTCGGTGGTCCTGCTCCTGTTCCTGTTCGCCCTGTCCCGGGGCCGCCAGGCTTACGAGGCATTCCTCCAGTGGCTCCAGCTGCCGGGGATCGTGGCCCTTTCCGCGGTCATCCTCGCCGCGACCGCGTACCACGCAGGCACCTGGTTCCGTCTCACGTCGCACATCCTGGTGGTCCGCCTGGGCCGGCGCGTGGTGCCCCGAAGCGTGGTGACCATCGGGCTCGTGGTGCTGTGGCTGTCCGTGTCCGCCCTGGTTGCCTACTTCACACTCTGGTTCTCGCGATGAGGGAGCGGCCCAGCGAGAGGGGCGGCCTGTCCCTCGATGAAGTCCTCGCCGACTCGGAGCGGGAGATCAAGCCCGAGGAGAAACCTGAGCTCTACCTGATCCTCCCCTCGAGGGAGCTGGTGTTCTGGGCGCTCTTCTCTGCCGGGGGGATGGTGGCCGCCTTCCTCACCCCGATCAATGTGGCGATCCTGGGGATCGCCTTCGCCGCCGGATGGCTCCCCGACGACCCCCTGTCCTACGAGCGGGTCCTGGGTCTCGTGCGCCATCCCCTCACCAAGGTCTACCTGGGGGTCCTCGTGGTCCTGCCCCTCTATCACTGGGCTCACCGGTTTCGCTTCGCGGTCCACCACCAGCTGGGGGTCCACGGGTGGAAGCGGCTCGTGGCGACGCTCTGCTACGGGACCGCGGTGGCGGCCACGGCGGTCACCGTGTGGATCCTCTTCCAGATCTGATCGGGAAAGGCCATCGTGTCCGGCAACCCTCGATATGATCTTGGGCGGCATCTGTTCGGCAGACTGGGAAGCAGATGGAGCTGACCCTTCGCATCCGCCGGTATAACCCCGAGGTCCGCGAGGACCCCTGGTGGGACGAGTTCACCGTCGATATGGAGCCCTGGGACCATGTGCTTGAGGCTCTTCACGAGGTCAAGTGGCGCCACGACGGCACGCTGGCCCTTCGCCGGTCCTGCGCCCACGGGATCTGCGGCTCCGACGCGATGCTCATCAACGGCCAGAACGCGCTGGCGTGCAAAGTGCTGGTCAAGGACGTGGTCCCCAAGGTGACCGTGGAGCCCATCCGGGGCCTGCAGCCCCTCAAGGACCTGATCGTGGACATGGAGCCGTTCTTCGAGGGCTACAAGAAGATGCTTCCCTACCTCATCAACGACGAGGAGCCACCGGGTCACGAGCGGCTCCAGTCGCCCGAGGAGCGTGAACGGTTCGACGACACCACCAAGTGCATCCTGTGCGCGGCGTGCACGACCTCGTGCCCCATCTTCTGGGGTGACGAGGGGTACGTGGGACCCGCCGCCATCGTCAACGCCCACCGGTTCATCTTCGACTCGCGGGACCGGGGGGCTCGGGAACGCCTGGCGATCCTGGGCGAGAAGACCGGCGTGTTCCGCTGCCGCACCACGTTCAACTGCACCGAGGCCTGCCCTCGGGGGATCAAGGTCACCATGGCCATCCAGGAGGTCAAGCGGGCCATCATGTTCGACCGTCTCACCTGAGTCCGTTTCGCTCACGGCGACCCGGGGGAAACACCTCTTGACCACGACGAGGGAGGTCCCATGCCACAGCAGGCCTGGAACCGCAAGCGTGAGCGACAGTACGAACACATCAAGAAGGGCCTCAAGCAGCAGGGGCGGAGCGAGGACAAGGCGGAGGAGATCGCCGCGCGGACGGTGAACAAGGAACGGGCTCGCAGCGGCGAGGCCCGCCAGAGCTCCAGAACCTCACGGCGGGACCTATCTCCCGGCCGTCGCGGAGGCCTCCGGTCGGGCACCATCCGGCCGAAGGGCCGGACCAGGGACCAGCTCTACAACGAGGCCAGGCAGCTCGGCATCGACGGCCGCTCGAAGATGAGCAAGCACCAGCTCCAGCGAGCGGTCGACCGCAAGAAGAGCGCCTGAGCGGGGGCCCGGGCCGCGTCCCTCTACGGCCGCGACCGGTAGCCTTGGGCCGTGGCCCATCGCGTCACGCTGATCCCCGGGGACGGCATCGGTCCCGAGGTGTCCGCCGCCATGCGGCGGGTGGTCGAGGCCTCGGGGGCCCAGGTCGACTGGGACGTCCAGGACGCGGGGGCCGCGGTGATCGAGCGAGAGGGGACGCCGCTTCCCCAGCGCGTGCTGGAGGCCATTCGGGCGTCCCGCACCGCGATCAAGGGCCCCATCACCACGCCGGTGGGCACCGGTTTCCGCAGTGTGAACGTGGCCCTTCGTCTGGACCTCGACCTGTTCGCGGCGATCCGGCCTTCGAGGCACTTCCCCGGGGTCCCCACCCGGCACCCCGGGGTGGACCTGGTGGTGATCCGGGAGAACACCGAGGACCTGTACCAGGGAATCGAGTTCGAGCGTGGTGCCCCCGCCACGCAGCGGCTCCGCGACGAGCTCGCTCGGCTCTCCGGCATCCGGATTCCGGAGGACGCGGGGATCACGGTGAAGCCGATCTCCATCACCGGCACACGCCGGGTGGTCCGGTTCGCCCTCGAGCACGCTCGACGTCACGGCCGGAAGGTGGTCACCGTTGGCCACAAGGCCAACATTATGAAGTTCTCCGACGGCGTGTTCCTGGCCACCGCCCTCGAGGTGGCCGAGGACTACCCGGAGGTCGAGGTGCGCGAGCTCCAGGTCGACGAGCTGGCCATGTGGCTGGCGTGGGAACCGGAGACCATGGACGTCCTCTTGTTGCCGAATCTGTACGGGGACATCGTCTCGGACCTGTGTGCCGGGCTGGTGGGGGGCCTGGGGCTGGCGCCGGGAGCCAACCTGGGCTGGGAGTATGCGGTGTTCGAGCCGGTGCACGGAAGCGCCCCCGACCTCGCCGGTCGCGGCGTGGCCAACCCCCTGGCCATGATCCTCACCGCCGCGATGATGCTCAGGCATCTGTCCGAAGACGCCCGGGCCGCCCGCGTCGAGGCTGCCGTCGCCGGCGTCCTGGAAGATGGCCGGGTCCTGACGCCCGACATGGGTGGCCGGGCCCGGACCGACGAGGTGGCCGCCGCGGTCGCCGCCCGATTGCCATAGGGTTCGCCCGACCGGTCGTCCCGGTGTGCTAGAAAGGCCCGACCGAGCAGGGAAGGGGCCCGTCGCGATGAGCACTGGAGACCGACCGACCACGCCAGGTCAGTGGTCGCCTCCGGGCGGGGAGCGGCCTCCTCCGCCTCCTCCGCCGCCCCCCGGGGGGACCGGGCCCACCACCCCCCCTGGAGGGACGGCTCCGCCCGGCATCCCCACGGCGCCGCCGGGCTACGGCACTCCTCCTCCCACGCCGCCGAGCGGGGGTCCCAACCTGCTGTGGCTGTGGATCGTGCTCATCGTGCTGGTGCTGGGTGGTGGCGGGGTGGGGCTGTTCTTCCTCCTCAGCGGCGACGGCGACGAGCCGGAGGGCCCCAATGGCCCGGATGGGCCCGTGGCCCAGGCCGGCGTGACGGTGGAGCCCGGGCTCTGTGACCCCGCTTCTGGGAACACCACGATCAACGTGGCCATCAACCCGGCAGGCTCGGCGACCGTGAACGTCACCGGCGCGGAAGGGGCCTTCTCGCAGACGTTCAGCGCATCCGGCGGCAGCGCGGACGTCCCGCCGGGGAGCTACAGCTGGACCGCTGAGGCCGCCGCGGGTGGAGCGCTGCCGGGGGAGACCTCGGGCTCGTTCACCGCGGAGACCTGCGCCGACGGCGCCGACGGCACCGACGGCACCGACGGCACCGAGGACCAGGGGGACTTCACCCCCAAGGAGACCGAGCTCCTGAACCACATCCCGTCTTCCATCCGGGCGTCGTGCAGCTCGGTCTCGGAGGAACAGGCCATCCCGGAGGCCGTGGCCAGCCTGGTGTGTGAGTCCAACCAGGCCACTCTGTTCTACGACCTGTTCCAGGACGTCCGGAAGATGACCAACTACTACAACTCCCGGGTCAACGAGTTCAACGTCCCCTTCGGCACGGGGTTCTGCGATTCGGCCGAGGAGGCTGAGAACGAGTACATCCGAACCCGTGGGGACGCCACGGTCAGGATCGGCCGCCTGGTGTGCTTCCGCGACGGCCAGAACGCCGTGTTCATCTGGACCGACGATCGGGTCAAGATCTCGGTGGAAGCGCTACGGGAGGATCCGAACAACCGGCAGCTCTACCGACTGTGGGCCGATGTCGCCTTCGGACCACTGAAGTAGCCGGGGGAACGGAGCAGGGTGAGCACGTCCGACCCACGCGTCGGAACGATCGTCGGCTCGTACAAGATCGACGCCCTCCTGGGCCGGGGCGGCATGGGCGTCGTCTACCGGGCCGAGGACCAGCGTTCGGGGACGCTCGGTCGGAAGGTGGCCCTCAAGATCCTGGCCCCCGAGCTGTCGAGCGACGACCGGTTCCGTCAGCGGTTCGAGCGGGAGTCGCAGCTGGCCGCCTCCATCGACCACCCCAACATCATCCCGGTCTACGAGGCGGGTGAGGTCGAGGGCCTCCTGTACATCGCCATGCGCTACGTGGAGGGCGAGGACCTCCGCTCGCTGGTGGTCCGGGAGAGACCGCTGCCCCCCGACCGGGCCATCGCCCTCATCGGGCAGGTGGGGGCGGCTCTCGACGTGGCTCACGGCCGGGGCCTGGTCCATCGGGACGTGAAGCCCGGCAACATCCTGGTCGTGGGGGCCGGAGACCCGGAGTCGCCGCCGCACGTGTACCTCACCGACTTCGGCCTGACCAAGCGCACCGACTCGCATTCCGGGCTCACGGTCACCGGGCAGTTCGTGGGCACCATCGAGTATGTCGCTCCCGAGCAGATCGAGGGCAAGGACGTCGACCACCGGACGGACCTCTATGCGCTGGGCTGCGTGTTCTTCGAGTGCTTGACGGGCGAGCCGCCGTTCAGGGCCGAGCAGGACGCGGCATTGCTGTGGGCCCACCTGTCCCAGCCACCGCCCCGGCCAAGCGAGCGGAGGCCCGAGCTCCCCGCAGCCCTCGACGACGTGCTGGTGAGGTCCATGGCCAAGGCGAAGGACGATCGATACGACAGCGCCCGAGAGATGGTGGCCGCCGCTCGGGCCGCGACCACCGGACAGCCGGCGGCCGCCCCCCCGACCCCCCCTGCGGTCACTGCTCCCTCACCCTCCCCCCCGCCGCCGGCCGCGGCGGTGCCGCCGTCCACCTCCCAGCCCGGAGCCCCCCGGCCGCCGGCCCCCGCCCCGCCGCCGGTGGCCCCCGCGCCCACGCCGCAGAGGGTGCCCGGGGCGCCCGGCCCGGCACCCCCACAATGGCCGGCGGGGGCTCCCCCCACCCCACCCAGACGCAACACCACCCTGATCCTGGTGCTGGCCATCGTGGGGGTCGTGGTCCTGGCCGGTGCCGGCGTGGGGATCTTCCTTGCCGTCGGCAACGGGGACGAGCCCGGACCGGGCCCCGCTCCCAGTCCCAGCCCCAGCCCCATGACGGAAGCCTTCCCCAATGCCTCCGAGTCCCAGCTCCTGGCCCAGATCCCGGACGACCTCCAGACGCCGCCGTGCACCCGGGGAGATGTCCTCCTCAACGGTGCGATCGCCGCGGTGGACTGCTTCACCGACACTCCGCAGCTCCTGACCTATACCCTGTTCCCCGACGCGGCCTCCATGAACGCCGCGTACGACCAGGAGGTGACCCAGGCGGGGGTCCCCAGGGAGACAGGCGACTGCTCCGTCGGCGAGGCGTCCGAGGACTCGTGGGTGACCGCTGAGGACGTCGAGAGCGGCCGCCTCCTGTGCTACCGGGACGGCGGGACCGGGGTGATCGTGTGGTCCCACGACAGCCGGCTGATCCTCGCCGAAGCCAGGCGACCGGCGGGGGAGCTCCGGGACACGTACGACTTCTGGGCCGGCATCGCCGACTACGTGTAGAGCCTACTCGAACGACACCTGGACGTCCTGCTCCGAGCCGCCCGCGGTGACCGTGAACGTGGCCGAGTCACCCGAGGCCGCGTCTCCCACGGCGTCGCAGTAGCTGGGGATCCCTCCCCGGCCCAGCTGCTGGCCGTCGATCGCGGTGATCAGCGCGGGTGTGTCGCCGAATCCAGCCTCTTCCGCCGCGGTCCCGGGGATGACGTGGTCGACGATGAGGCCCGGGTCGTCGGGCAGGCCCAGGCTGCTGGGGTTCACGTCCAGGCCGGGGTACAACAGGCTCATGCCCGTCCACGCGAGCGAGCGCCCCTCGCGGAGCTGGGTGACCGTCTCCCGCACCCGGTCCACCCCGATGGCGAACGTCTGCCCCTCGATGATCCGGCCTCCCGCCCGCCGGATCGCGGCCGTGTTGACCCCCACAAGGCGAGCGTCGAGGTCCACCAGCGGGCCCCCGGAGTTCCCGGGGTTGATGGCCGCATCGGTCTGGACGACGTTCGAGTACTGCGGTACGTCGACGGCGGGAATGTCGAACGTGGTCTGCACGACCGAGACAACCCCCACGGTGGTGATCAGGATGTCGTCCACGGTCCCGCTCACCGGATAGCCCAGGGCCACCACGGTCTCTCCGGCCGACAGGTTCTCCTGGGACCCGAGCGGAAGGGTGGCCAGACCCTCCGTGTCCTCCAGCCGGAGAACGGCCAGATCCTCACATGGGGCGCCGCCGACCACCTGGGCAGGCCGGAGCTCCTCCCCGACGCCGATCTCGATGGTCTCCCCGGCGTTCACCACGTGGTGGTTCGTGACGATCAGGCCTTCCTCGGCGTCCAGCACCCACCCCGTGCCGCTTCCGGCTCGCTCTCCATCCACCTTCGACACCACCAGCACGGTCGACGGAGTGACCGCGGCAACGACGTCGGACACCTGGTTGGTCCCGTTGTCGCGCGGCTCATCCTCCAGAGGCAGGACCCCGGTCAGGAACAGCGTGGCCACCGACACCGCGCCCACCACGGCCACGATGCCCAGGATCAAGGCCGTCCGGACCCCCCGACGGACCGCCCGGCGCTCTCCCGTCCAGCTCCGACCGCGGTCCTTGGGCGGTGTGGCGGCGGGGACCGGCTGGACCATCGTTGCGGTGCGGTCCGCCGGCCCTGCCTGAGGAGCCTGTACCGGGGGGACCCCCTGGGCCGGTTCGGTGACGGAGGTGGCCATGGCCACGTCGCCGAGCTGGACTCGCTCTCCCCCCTGCAGCAGGACCGGACCGGTCACCCTCCGGCCGTCCACCCACGTCCCGTTGGTCGCTCCCAGGTCCTGGAGAAATGCCCGGCCGTCGCTCAGCGGCTTCAGGGAGCAATGCTGCCGGGAGACCTTGTCGTCGCGCAGCACCAGATCGCACTTCGACCATCGGCCGATCACGAAGCGCTCGCCGATGACCTGCACGACTCGGCCGGCGTCGTCTCCAGATTGAATGGTGAGCCACATCGAAAGGTCTCCTGCGGTCGCGGAATTATATCGGCGGGCCGCGCCGACCCGTCCGATCGGGGGTCAGTGGTGGTGCTCGTCGTGGGGGGTCCGACCGGACCCCTTGGGAGGCATTCAGCAGCCCGGCTCGCCTCGATGGCCGCAGCACCCCAGGACCAGCCTGGCCCGGAGGCGGTTGCGGACCACCGTGGCCACCCACCGCCGGTACGGCATCTCCGCCATGAGGTTCCGGAAGAAGTACCGGGCGTAGTTTGGCGCCTCTCGCCAGCTCATCGTTTCGATTCTACCGACCACCCCTGCCCGGGTACGATCGCGGCATGTTCGAGCGGTCGCAGCGCTTCTACGACGCCATCTACGCGTGGAAGGACTACCCGGCGGAGGTGGACAAGCTCGAACGGCTGATCGAAGATCACCATCCGGAGACCCGGACCCTCCTGGACGTAGCCTGCGGCACGGGGAAGCACCTGGCCCTGCTGCGAGAGCGCTATCAGGTCGAGGGCGTGGACGTGGACCCGAAGATGGTGGCCATCGCCCGGGACCGGCTCGGGGGGGTGCCCGTCCACGTCGGGGACATGACCACGTTCGATCTGGGCCGGACGTTTGACGTGGTGACCTGCCTGTTCAGCTCGATCGCCTACGTCCGCACGGAAGACGGCCTTCAGCGGGCGGTGGCCAACCTGGCCCGGCACGCGGAACCGGGTGGACTGGTGATCGTGGAGCCGTTCTTCACCCCAGACAGTTGGGAGTCGGGCAGAATCTGGGCGTTGTTCGTGGACGAGCCCGATTTGAAGATCGCCCGCATGGACATCGCGGCCGAGCCCATCGACGCTCAAGTGACGCTGATGTTCCGGTACCTGGTGGGAACCGACGAGGGGATCGAGCACTTCACCGAGACACACCCCATCGGTTTGTTCACGATGGAGCAACAGATGAACGCGTTCCGGGCGACCGGGCTCGACGTGCACCACGATCCGGAGGGGCTGATGGGCCGGGGCTTGTACGTGGGCCGGGTTCGGGCCTGAATCAGTCCAGCTCGGCCAGATCCCGACAGCGAGCCCGGATCCCTTCCGCGGCCTCGCGGAGCCCGGCCAGCTCCTCCTCGGTGAGGTCGAGCTCCACGACCTCCTCGACCCCTCCTCGCCCCAGCCTGGCCGGAAGGCCCACGAACACCTCTGAGATGCCGTACTGGCCGGTGGCCCACACGCAGGCCGGGAGAGCCTCTCGGGTGTCCCCCACGATGGCGTTGACCATCTGAGCCACGGCCGCGGACGGCGCGTAGTAGGCGCTTCCCTTCTTCAGGTACGCGACGATCTCCGCCCCGGCGTCTCGGGTTCGCTGGTACAGGCGCTCCAACGTGGCGTCGTCGGCCAGGTCCCGGAGCGGTTTGCCGTCCACGGTGGCCCGCCCCGGAAGCGGGACCATGGACTCACCGTGGGACCCGAGGGTCATGGCTTCCACCCCTCGTGGCGACACGCCGAGCTCCTGGGCGATGAAGTACCGAAGGCGGGCGGAGTCAAGGGTCCCGGCCATCCCCATCACCCGATCCTTGGGGAAGCCGGTGACCTCGGCGGCCAGGAACGTCATCTCGTCCAGTGGGTTGGACACCACGACCAGGATCGTCTGTGGGGAAGCCTCCTTCACCTTCTCTGCCACGTCACGCATGATCCCGGCGTTCTTCCCCAGCAGGTCCATCCGGCTCATGCCCGGCTGCCTGGGGAGGCCGGCGGTGATCACCACCACGTCGGAGCCGGCGCTTTCGGCATAGTCGTTGGTTCCGACGACCACGGGCTCGAATCCCTCGATCGGGGACGACTGGTTCATGTCGAGAGCCAGCCCTTGCGGCAGGCCCTCCACGATGTCGACCATGACGACCTCGTCGGCCAGGCCCTTCTGGGCCACCCGCATGGCGGTGGTGGCCCCCACGAACCCGCTTCCCACCACAGTCACCTTCATCTCGATTCCTCCAGTCGCGAACGCGCCCATCCTAGTGCCGTTTGATCGGGGGGTCCGCTCGCCCGGTGATGTCCTTGCTGGAGCACTCCTGGCGAGCTACCCCCCCGAACCCCCCGTTTGATCTGGGGGTCCGCTCGCCCGGTGATGTCCTTGCTGGAGCACTCCTGGCGAGCTACCCCCCCGAACCCCCCGTTTGATCTGGGGGTCCGCTCGCCCGGTGATGTCCTTGCTGGAGCACTCCTGGCGAGCTA
>JBOGVS010000042.1:0-24627 GCA_050692555.1 Actinomycetota bacterium | reverse complement strand
GGCGGTCTTACGGTGAACAATCCTTCCGGACAGGTCGAGCTCATCGGCGGTACGGGCTTCGACTTCGATCTCAACGCGCAGACCGTGAGCTTGAACGGAGATCTCACCTGGGATGGCACCCTGGGTGGAGTGGTCTCCTTGCCGGGAACCTTCGACGCAGTTCCCCTCAACTTCGGGGAGTTCCTGATCGACGGCGGGGACTTCGACGCCGCCAGCGCCGCGACCGCCTTGACCCTTACCTCAGATACCTCGGCGAGGGTGATCAGCGCCACCACTTGGACCGATGACTTCACGTTCAACGTGAACGGGACGCTGGAGCTCGACAACTTCGACCTCGACACCTCGGGCTCTCCGACGATCAACGTCACCGGCGGAACGCTGCTGCTCGACGACGCGGACTTCACGACCACAGGGACTCCGGTGATCAACGTCAACGCCACGGGCCTGCTGCGGCATGAAGGAAGTTCCGGCGGCTTGGTCGAGCCCAGGGTGGACTCCAGCGGGACGATCGAGGACGCCAGCACCGGCGCCGGCGCCCTGGAGTTCGAAGAAGCGGTGAGTGTGGTGAATGAGTACAGCGGAACGATGAGGACGGTGAGCAGTTCCGCCGCGGAGATCCTGCTCGGCACCGAGGTCCACCGGCTCCAGGGGGCCCTGACCATGGACACCTCGAACGGGACCGCGGGAACCGGTGACGACGGCAGCATCACCACCCAGAACAGCGCCGACCTCCAGCTCAACGGGAATACCTTGACGCTGATCGGTTCTTCCCTGAACCACAACAGCGGGGCCATCTCCGGCACCGGGACCATCAACGGACCCGGCCTCCTGACCATCGGGGGCGGGGACTTCGCCGGCGGCGGGGCGATGACCATCAACGCACCGGTCGACCAGGACTCCGCGACGAACGTCGCGGGCGCCGGATCCGAGCTCCGGATCGGAGGAACGTGGACGTCCGAAGGCGACATTACCTACTCAGGCACCGGGGGCACGTTCGTCAACGTGCTCGCCACCGGATCGCTCATCCACGACGGCGGAATCAACAGCGTGGCGGCACCGCTGACGGTCGCCGGTCTGGTGCAGCAGGCGGGCATCGACGACTGGACGCTCTCCGGAGGGACCACCATCTCCGCCTCGGGGGTGGCCTCCAACACTACTGGGAACGTCTTCGAGATCAACCCGCTGACCAACTACAACTCGGGGACCGACACCCTGACCGGAGGCACGTATTTCACGTCGGGTGACATGCGGATCCCCGGGGACGTGGTCACCCTCAACGCCGACGTCACACTGGATGACGCCGGGCAGCTGGTGGACGACGGTGACAGCCTCTCCGCGCTGTCCGGCCTTAACCTCATCGGATCCAGCGGCAGGCTCCAGTTCGACGACGGCCACACCGAAGACGTGGCCGCCACTTTGACCAACAACGGTGAACTGGGCGGGGTGGGAACCCTGATCGGCAACGTGATCAACAACGGCACGGTCAGCCCGGGCACCAGCCCCGGGACCTTCAACATCACCGGCAACTACACGCAGGGAGGCGGAGGCCAGCTCCAGGTCGAGGTGGAGGGGACCGGGCTCGGCGAGTTCGACGTGCTCAACGTGGACGGCAGCGTGACTCTGGACGGAGAGCTGGCCCTGATGCCCAGCACGGCCTACGCGGCCAGTGCGGCGACCGGGGACCAGGTCAGCTTCCTCCGGTACACCGGGACCCGGACCGACGAGTTCGCCACCACCACGGTGACCCCGCCGCTGGGCGGCGGCAAGCCGTTCACTGCCGTGTACGACGACCCGGGTCAGCGGGTCCTGGCCGAGGTCGGCGCGGGCCCCGCTCCGACACCTACGCCTACCCCGACCCCGACCCCGACCCCCACGCCGACCCCCACGCCGGTGATCCCGTCGATCAGCATCGGCAAGGACCGGGTGAAGGAGGGGAAGACCGCTTCCCTGCTGGTGACCCTGTCCTCGCCCTCCACCACGCCCGTCACGGTGCTGGCCACCCCGGGCGGCGGCACGGCCAAGGGCGGGAAGGACTTCAGGAAGGCCAGCAAGACCCTGACCTTCGCTCCCGGGACCACGGTCCAGCAGCTCAAAATCAAGACGAAGAACGACAAGAAGGACGAGAAGAACGAGAAGTTCTTCGTCACGCTGACCTCGCCATCGGGGGCAACCCTCGGGGTGGCCCGGGGCAGGGTCAAGATCAAGGACAACGACCGCTGATCGAGGACTAGCCGTCCCGCTCGGCTGGCTTCGCGGAGCCGTCCGGCCCACAGGGGCCGGGCGGTTTCGTTTCCCGCAGGTCCACGCCGCCGACACCGGCCTGAAGGATGACCCTTGCGTGGGGCCAGGCGAGCCGGCCGAGAGGATACGATCCCGCCCGTGAGACGCTTCCTCAGGAACAATGGCCTGTCGATCACGATGTTCGTCCTGTTTGCCGTGTTCCTCGGAGGTCAGGCCCTCGCCGGTCGTCGCGTCTATAACGACGAGCAACGTGAGCATCGGGAGCAAACGGTAGAGCTTGCCGAGTACCTCACCAGCGGGCACTTCATCGAAGCGGTGTTCGAGAACTGGGAGAGCGAGTTCCTGCAGATGGGTTCGTACGTCCTCCTCACCGTGTTCCTGTTCCAGAAGGGCTCACCGGAATCCAGGAAGATCGGCCAAGAGGAGCCGCAGGACGCCGATCCCCGCCGGGCGAAGAAAACGAAACCCGTGCCCTGGCCGGTTCGACGGGGAGGAATCGCCCTGAAGCTCTACGAGAACTCGCTCGCTCTTGCGTTTCTGGTGCTGTTCCTGCTGTCGATCGCCCTGCATGCCATCGGGGGAGCGGACGAATACAGCCAGCAGCAGGTCGAGCACGGAGGGAAGCCCATCTCCGTCGGACGGTTCATGACGACCTGGGAGTTCTGGTACCAGTCGTTCCAGAACTGGCAGAGCGAGTTCCTGGCGGTCGGCACGCTCGTCGTGCTATCCATCTTCCTTCGCCAGCGGGGCTCGCCGGAGTCCAAGCCGGTGGCCTACCCCCACCACGAGACGGGGACCTAGGGATGGATCTCTATCGGGTCGTCGATCGGATGTGGCCGGCGCTCGATCGGCTGATGGGCGCGCATGTGGCCGCATACCGGGCTACTGGCGGAGTGATCGGCCATCGGTTCGCTGGGCTGAGAATGCTGCTCCTCGACCATGTGGGAGCGAAGTCGGGAACGCGGCGAACCTCGGCCCTCCTGTACATCGAGGACGGACCCAACCTCGTCCTGGTGGCCTCCAAGGGGGGCTACCCGAGGCATCCGGCCTGGTTCCACAACCTGAAGGCGCACCCGGATGTCACCGTGCAGGTCCGGGGGGAACGACGGGCGGTCAAGGCCCGTGTGGCCACGCCGGAGGAGCGAGCCCGCCTGTGGCCCAAGGCGGTGAGAGCCTATGCGCCGTACCGGCACTACCAGGAACGCACCAACCGCGAGATTCCGATGGTGATCCTCGAGCCCCGCCGGGGGTCGGTGGACCCGGCGAGGTAGTCTTCTCCGGGACATGGGGACCACGCCTGACCCGGTGGCCGAGGCTGCTGAGTACCAGCGATTCATCCTGTCCAAGCTGGGGGATGACGACCCCGCCGAGGTGCAAGCGGACACACCGGTGGCCCTCCGGGAGCTCTTTCGCCAGGCCGGCGATCGGCTCAGGACCCCTCCGGCGCCCACGGAATGGTCCGTGCTCCAGACGGCTGGCCACATGCTCGATGGCGAGGTGGTGGCCTCCGCGAGATACCGGTGGATCCTGGCGCACGACGAGCCCCGGCTCATTGGCTACGACCAGGATCTGTGGGTGGAACGGCTCCACGATGATCGGGATGACCCCGAAGGGCTGCTTTCGCTGTTCGAGGCCCTCCGAGGAGCCAACCTCGCGTTGTGGTCCAGGAGCTCGGAGGCCGAACGCGCCCGCGTCGGCATGCACGAGGAGCGCGGGCCCGAGAGCTATGAGCTCATCTTCCGCCTGACGGCTGGCCACGACCGGAACCACCTGGAGCAGGCCCGTCGAGCGCTTACCGGCGGATAACCCCGGACGGGGCCCGCGTCAGCGAAGCTCCCGGGGGACGACGAGTGCCTGGAGGCGGGCGCTCCCCGGCCCCAGTCCCCACCAGGTTTCGACCTCGAAGGTGGCCAGAGCCCCCGTGGGGAACTTCTCTCGAAGCCTGGGCAGGTCGGCCCCCTCTCCGGCCAGGAGGAGGGCGAGATCCTGGAGACCGGGGTTGTGCCCGATCATCATCACCGAGCCAACGGCATCGTCCAGGGCGTGCAGCCTATCGAGGAGCTCCTGGGCACCGGCCCCGTAGAGGCCTTCCTCGAATCGCGCGGGAACACCGGCGAGGGCGGGCCGGATCCCCTCGAGCGTCTCCCGGGCCCTGAGAGCCGTCGAGCACAGCACCAGCTCGGGTCTGATCTTCTGGCGTCGCAGGTGAGCGGCCATCCGCTTGGTCGCTTTCCTCCCTCGGGGGGCAAGCGGCCGCTCCGCGTCGCGGAGGTTCGGGTCGTCCCAGCTCGACTTGGCGTGGCGGAGCAGGTGAAGAAGCTTCATCTGTTCCATGATGCGATGGAGAGGATCGCTACGTCGAGGAGATGTAAGGATGGCTGATGGATCCAGCGACGAGGTGCTGGAGATCCGGACGTACAAGATCGTGCCGGGCGAGCGGGATGAGTTCCATCGCATCTTCCGGGACGGCGCCGTTCCCATGCTGCACCGCCACGGGATCACCGTCGTCGGGTACGGTCGGTCGGTTCATGACCCTGACCACTACTTCCTGCTGCGCGCTTACCCGTCGCTCGAACGTCGCCAGGAAGCGGTGGATGGCTTCTACGGGAGCGATGAGTGGCTGCAGAACTACGAGGATGCGGTGATGCCGCTTATCGAGACGTACCACACGGTCGTGGTCCGGGTTCCTCCGCACGCGATCGACGCGGTAAAGGCGGCGATGGCCAGCTCATAGGGGCTGCGTCCTTCTGAGGAGCCTCTCCCCGGACTACCTCTCGGTCGCGGGTTCGACGGAATCGAATTCCGTCAGTCTGCCGCGACGGTCACCAACAGCGGGAGGTGGTCGGAGGCCGTGGTTCGGGGAATCCGAAAGTTCGAGAAGGCGATGCCGTTGCTCCCGAACACGTAGTCGATCCGCCGGTCGGGAGCGTCTGATGGGAAGGTCTTGAGACCCGGATCGCCTGCCTCGTCCTGGGCGCTAACCAGCCCCGCTCGGGTCATTGCGGCGATCTCCTCACTCTCGGGTGTGGCGTTCATGTCCCCGGCGAACACCGTGACCGGCCGCTCGTTCCAGGCATCGAGGAGCACGTCGATCTGCGCCAGCCGGGTCTCCCGTCCCTCATCGCGGTGGTCGAGGTGGAGGGCGACCACGTCCACGACGCGGCTATTTCCCAGGTCCAGCGTGGCGAGGGTGGCGTTCCGGACCATCGGCCCGGCGGCCTTCGGCAGCGTCAACCGCTCCACTCGGGTGATCGGGAACCGGCTCATGACCGCGTTCCCGAACTGGCCGTCCGCGGCCTTGCCGTACACGTAGGGGAGATCCAGGCGCTGGGACAGCCACTCGGCCAGGTCGATGGTCCCGGCGATGGCCCACCCCCGGTTCACCTCGTTGAGTGTCACCACGTCGGGTCGTTCCGCCTCGATGACCCGAGCGATGGCCTCGGGGTTGAGCTGACCCGAAGGGGACACTCCGTTGTGGACGTTGTAGTCGATCAGGCGGAAGGTGCCTTCCGGTGCGGCGGCCGGTTGTGCATCGGATCCCCAGAGAACCATGCCGGCCGGGACGACCAATAGAGCCAGGGGGACCGCGGCCCAACTGGGTGATGCCTCCCCCTCAACCGTCCTCGTCCGGATCGCGGACGAGGCGATGACCACCGCGGCGACGACCGGAAGAACCGTGTTGGGGAGTGGGAGCGGGCTGTCGTAGTGCAGGTAGTAGAGGAGCGTGAGCAGCATGAAGACAAAGCTCCCCAGACCGACAGTCAAGACTGCCCGCCACGCCCCATCAGCCGGCCGAGAGGTCTGGAGGGCCCGGGCGAGTAGCGACACGGCCATCCCCTGCCCGGTCAGGATCACGATCGGCAGCCCCTGGTCGATGAAGGGGAGGAGAGCGCCGATGACCACCAGCGCCAGCCCGCCCACCCACCATCCCAGGCGGGAGTTGCGGTCGGCGAACGCGAGGTACCAGAGGGCCATCGCGTCGCTGATGAGTACGAACGCCGTGGCCCATGGAAGCGAGCAACCTCCCGCGGAGGCCACAAATGCCGGGCTCTGAAGGAACAGCAGTCTGGAGGAACAGGAACGGCCCCAGGGCCACGTGCCCCAGCACCCCTCTGACCGGGGTCCGTTCTAAGGGTGAGACGCGGAAGGCCAAGAGAGCGGCGCCGGCGCCCGCGGCCACCGTCAGTGCAATTGGGAGGAAGCCATCTTGCCAGGCGTAGTCCCAGGTCCAGGAAGCACTTCGGAGCGCCGTGTCGACCGCCAGGCCGAGCACGATGCCGGCCGCCAGTCGTCGTCCCCCCCGCATGGCCACTACCACCGTGGTCAGGGCCAGCAGTCCCAGCACCACGGCCACCGACGCCAGCCAGAGAGGCACCGGGTGCACGACCTGGATCGTCAGGCGTGCCAGGGCCAGTCCGGAGACCGCACCGGCGACGGCCCGGCGCAGTCCCAGCGGGCGGATCAGCAGCGGGGCGACGAACGGGGAAAACGACAGGGCCAGGGCGAACACCCCGGCGGTGATGAAGCTGGTGCGCTCACCCAGGTTATAGGCCAGCGGGAACAACACCCGAAGCGCCTGGACCAGCAGGAGGGTGGTGAGCCCCATGAGGGCCACGGATGGCAGGCGGTCGGGGACCTCCGTGGGCGTCGGGGTCGGCGAGGGTTGGCGCGTCGCCGCCTGCCTGGCCACCGGCTGGCCACGCTAACACGAAGGCGGGGAGGGCAATGCCTCCCCGCCTCCTGTCTGAAGCTGGACTCAGTCGAAGGCCTTGTTGATGCTGTCCTTGACCTTCTCGCCGGCGTCCTTGACCTTGCCCTTGGCCTGGTCTCCCTTGCCCTCGGACTCCAGGCTCTCGTCGTCCGTGGCGTCGCCGACGGTCTCCTTGACCTTGCCCTTGGCCTCGTCCCACTTGCCCTCGGCCTTGTCCTTCTCGCCCCCCATGGCATCTCCTTTCCGGTTCGTGCCACCACCTATTCCCCGGGTGGGGAGCGCTCAACCCAAACGCACCGCTAGCCGCCCGCAGCCTCCAGCGCTCGGGTGTAGGCGTCGAGGGTGGCCCGGTCGAAGAGCACGAAGCGAACGAGGCCGACGTTCGTGGTTGCGCCCCGGACCGCCTCGATGGCCACGGGCGCCGCTTCCTCGACCGGATAGCCGTAGATGCCCGTGGAGATGGCCGGGAAGGCCACGGTCCGGGCCCCCAGCCGGTCGGCCACCGTCAGGGATTCGGCGTGGCAGCCGGCCAGCAGCGCGGAGCGATCCTCCTTCCGCGAGTACACGGGGCCCACGGTGTGGATGACCCACCGGGCAGGGAGCTTCCCGGCCGTGGTGGCCACCGCCTTCCCGGTGGGGAGTCCCTCGCGATACTGCTCGGCCCGGATCCGCCGGCACTCCTCCAGGATCTCCGGGCCTCCGCGGCGGTGGATGGCCCCGTCCACGCCGCCGCCGCCCATCAACGAGGAGTTGGCGGCGTTGACGATCGCATCGACCGCTTGCTCGGTGATGTCGCCCTGTACCAGCTCGATCCGGGCCACGCTCCACCCTATGGTAGGAGGACGGCAGCTCAGTCGCGACCGAGCTGGTGGAGCCGATGTTCCGAGATGCCGAAGAAGTGCGCCACCTCGTGGATCACCGTGTCGGCAATCACCCGTTTCAGCGCCGCGGGCTCCGTGGTCCCCGCTTGCCGCTCGATCGGCCCGCGGAACAGGGTGATCCGGTCGGGGAGCACGCCGGCGTAGTCCAGCCCGCGCTGAGTGAGCGGGATCCCCTCGTACAGGCCGAGTAGCTCGGGTCCGTCGGGGTCGGATTCGTCCTCCACGAGGACCTCGACGTTCTCCAGACGCTCGTGGACCCAGGCGGGAAGCTCGTCCAGCGCCTCCGCGACCAGGTCCTCGAACGAACCGGGCACGGTCAGATCCATCCCTGGAGCCACATCCGAGCCTCCCAGGCCTCCACCGATAGGTGGCTGGCGGTGAGCACCGGCCAGAAGAACGCGAACAGCCCCACGAATGCCAGGACGATCAGGGCGACGGTGGCGGCGCCCACCCTCCACCTCCCCAGCCGCAGCCGGGAGCCGTCCCGAAGCGCGTACGCCATCCCCAGAGCGAGGAACGGGGTCACCGGGGTCATGTAGAACAGGAACAGCGGCCGGCCCACCGCGAGCCACGGCAGGAACTGGGCCACGATGGGGACCACGATGGCCCCGGCCCGCCAGTCGCGCGTCCAGCGGTACGCGAGATACGGGATCACGATCAACGAGCCCCAGAACAGCAACGGATGGCCCATCGCCAGGATGTGACGGCAGCAATCGGGGGCTCCGTCCCAGAAGTATGCAACGGCCCGGACCATCGGCAGCCACTTCCAAGCCGGGGACAGGTACGGGTGGACCGGCTCACCTTCGGTGTTCACCGGGTCCAGGTTGACGTGGTACTCGGCCATGTCGCCGTGGTGACGGAGGAGCGGGAATGGGTTGAAGCCGTGGTCCGCGAGCCACGGGATCCACGCCGACACGTACGCCAGGAACGGCAAGATCACCAGCGCGAGGTAGATACCGAAGCCCTCCGTGCGGATGGCCGCGATCAGGGGACGGCGGTCGCCGGCGCGTTTCCTGGCGCTTCGGGCCCAGCTCACCGAAAGCACCAGGGCCCCCGCGAGCGCCAGCAGACCCGACCACTTCACGGCCACCGCCGCACCGAACGAGACCCCGGCCAGCAGGCGGAGGGGACGCCACACCGCTCTCGGCCGGGGCCGGGCCTCCTCTTCGTCGAGTGCGGTGGGGTCGTTGCGGACCCGGTCGGCCACCAGGAACAGGAAGCCGAGGACCACGAAGAACGCCAGGAACACGTCGAGCATGGCGATCCTGGACTGCACGAACTCCAGGTGCTCGGTGGCGGCCAGCGCCGCGGCGACCCCGGCCCACAGCACGGAGCCCAGCAGGAAGTATGCGATCGCTCCCACCATGGCCACCAGGGCCGTCCCCGCCACGGCCGCGGCGAAGCGCCAGCCGAACGGCGTGTTGCCGAACGCGTCGATGCCCAGCGCGATCATGTTCTTGCCGAGCGGTGGATGGACCCACGAGCGCTCGGAGGCTACGTCGAGCTCGCAGGTGCGGTAGTCGATCCCGGCAAAGAAGCACCCGTCGGATGCGTAGTAGACCTCGTCGAAGATCTTCCGGGAGGGCTCGGCGAGCCGATAGAAGCGGGCGACGCCGGCGAGCAGCGTGACGGCGCCGACGACCACAACGGCTCGAGCGACAGGTGAGCGCAAGATTTCCTCGGTGGCGATTTGCGGCCACCCAGGATAGAACCTGCCCCGATGTTGCGGGTCGGGATCGTGGGGCTTCCAAACGCCGGGAAGTCGACGCTGTTCAACGCGCTGACCCGGGGCCACGTGGCCGTGGCCCTTCACCCGTTCACCACCGTGGACCCGAACGTGGGCGACGCCGAGGTCCCCGACCTCCGGCTCGACCGTCTGGCCGAGACGCTGCACCCCGGTAGGGTGGTCCGGGCCCACGTTCGGTTCGTGGACATCGCCGGCCTGGTCCGGGGGGCCCACCGGGGGGAGGGCCTGGGGAACCGCTTCCTGGCCCATGTCCGGGAGGTGGACGCCCTCCTCGTGGTGCTCCGAGCCTTCGAGTCGGAGCGCTCCCCACACCCCGAGGGAACGGTGGATCCCGCTCGCGACCTGGACGTCCTGCTCACCGAGATGGCCCTGGCCGACCTGGAGTCCGTGGAGCGGTCCGCAGGGCGCGCGGAGAGGCGGGCCGCGGGCACGCGGGACGACCGGGAGCGAGAGCGGGCCGAGGCGCTGACCAGAGCGGTGGAGGCGCTGCGCCGGGGCACGCCCGTCCGCCAGGCCCTCGAAAAGGACGACCTGGCGCGGGTCCGGGACGCCTTCCTGCTCACCGCGAAGCCCCTCCTCGTCGTGCTGAACGTGGGCGAGGAGGACGCCGGGCGAGATCAGGAGGTGGTGGCCCGGCTCCGCGGCTCGCTGCCATCGGACGCCGAGGTGGTGGCGCTCTGCGCCAAGCTGGAGGAGGAGGTGGAGGACCTGTCGGAGCAAGAGGGTGCGGAGCTCCTCGAGGGGTACGGGATCCGGGAGCGGGGGACGGCACGGATGGCGGTTGCCGCTCGCCGGCTGCTGGGCTTGATCACGTTCTACTCGATCGAGTCCGACGAGTGCCGGGCCTGGCTGGTCCCGGAAGGGACCACGGCCGTGGAGGCCGCTGCCGAGATCCACTCCGACATGGCTCGGGGATTCATCAAGGCCGACGTGGCGGCGGCCGACGCGCTGGCGGACGCGGGATCGTTTGCCGCGGCCAGGGAGCGCGGGGTGGTCAGGGCGGAGGGGAGAGACTATGTCGTCCGAGACGGCGACGTCATCACGTTCCGGTTCCGGGCGTAGCGCGTCGCAGACCCGGGCCGCGCTGCTGTGGCTGCCGCTGGTGGCCGTGACGGTGGCGGCGGTCGTGGCCGCCCAGGCTGGAGCCCTGCCGCGATGGCCGGGACTGGTGCAGGCCGTGGCGGTGCCACCCCTCGACCTGTTCTTCGACCTCCGAGTCCTGGTGGCCCGGGCCACCTCGTACCCAATCTTCGCGCTGGGCGTGGTGGTCTCGGTGGTGGTGCGCTCAGCGGTGCTGGCCGCCTTGGTGGGGGCGGTGGGGGGCAGCGGCTCGCTCCTGTCTCTGTGGCGGCGGTGCATCCGGTGGTACGGCTGGGCCGTGGTGCCGGTGGGGATCGCCGCGGCGCTCCAGTACGCGGGCCTGGCGGCGGTGTACGCGTGGTATTGGTGGACCGGTTTCGTGCTCCTGCTCCTGGTGGTGCCGTTCTTCCTGGGGTCCGTGGCCGGCGCGTCGGGCCGAACGCTCGGCGGCAGGTTCCGTCTGGGGGCCACGGTGGCAACCCTCGTTGCCTATGGGTCCCTGGGTGCGTTGGCTCGGGCCGTCGGCCCAGGGGCCACCGTGGTCCTGGTGCCGGTGTCCGCGGCGGTGACGGCGGTGCTGCTGCTGTGGATGGGCGGGCGGCTGCGGATCCCCAGGAGGAAGGCCCCGGTCGGCGTGGCCGCAGGGATCGTGCTCCTGGGGCTGGTCTCCCCCCCGGCGGTGTCGCCGGGCCCGGCGTCCGGCGACGCCGTGTTGTTCCTCGTTCCCGGGGTAGACACCTCGAGTGGGAGCGGGTCCCTGTACGGGCTGGACCCGGAGGAGATCGGGTTCCCCTGCGATCGGGTCTACTACTACTCCTATCGGGGTCCCGGACGGGGAGCCGACCGGGCCGACGCGGTGTGCCCCATCCGGATCCATGCCCCGTACACCAAGCAGGAGACCCAGCGATCCCTCGACCGGCTGACGGAGGCCTTCGTGGAGCAGCTTGGGGCCATCCGGGAGGCGTCGGGTGGCGCGGCGGTGGTGGTGGTGACCCATTCCCAGGGAGCGGTGATCGCCTGGCGGGCGGCCTCGGTCGGCGGGGCCGAGGGGATCAGCCACTTGGTGGCTCTGGCCGGGTTCCCTCGAACCTCTGCGCCGTATCCCCCGCCGGGGGAGGAGGGCGAGGGCTTGGTCGGCGGTGACATGCTGCGGTTCCTGTCGGCGGCCACCCGACGGTTCACGGACGGGACATTCGATCCCGACGCTCCGCTCGCTCGAGAGGTCCTGGCGCCGGCCGGCGGCCTGGACCGGATCTTCGCCCAGGGGCTTCCTCCGGAGGTCACCGCAGCCATCGTGTTCGCCACGCTCGATGAGGCGGTGGCCCCCCTGGGCCACCGCGCTCCGGGAGCGGCATCCGGAGGGACGGTGGACACCACCCACACCGGCATCACCGAGTCCGAGGACGCGTACGACGCCGTCCGGCGGGTGTTGGAGGGGCTGCCGCCGCCGGGGGCCGGTTCCATTGCCTCGGTGCTTCGGTCCGTGCTCCCGGGGTGGGGGCCTCCGCCGAACGCCCCGACGGGGTGACCGTGGCCGGGACCTTGTGGCTGGTGGGGACGCCGATCGGAAACCTCGGCGACCTGACCGAGCGGGCCCGGGAGCGGCTGGCGGCCGCAGACGTCATCGCCGCCGAGGACACCCGGCGGACCCGGGCCCTCCTGACCCACCTGGGGGTCGAGGGCCGCCGCCTCCTGTCGTTCCACGACGCCAACGAACGTCGCCGCATCCCTGAGCTCCTCGACCATCTCCGAGGTGGCCGGGACGTGGCCGTGGTTTCCGACGCCGGGATGCCCGGCCTCTCCGATCCCGGGTACCGGCTGGTGTCCGCGTGCATAGCGGAAGGGATCGCCGTGGACGTGGCTCCCGGCCCCTCGGCCCCCATCGCCGCGCTGGTGATCTCCGGGCTGCCGGCCGACCGGTTCGTGTTCGAAGGGTTCCTCCCCCGGCGGGCCGGTCAGCGCCGGTCCCGGCTGGCCGCGCTGGCCCGGGAGACCCGCACGATCGTGGCGTTCGAGTCCCCCAGGCGGGTGGCCGCGACCCTCGGCGAGGCCCGAGAGGTGCTGGGGGACCGCCGCGCGGCTGTGGTTCGGGAGCTCACCAAGGTCCACCAGGAGGTCCGGCGGGGACGGCTGTCGGAGCTGGCCGAGGCGTTCGCCGGCGAGGTCCTCGGCGAGGTGGTGGTGGTCATCGAGGGGGCCGGGCCCCGGGAGCCGGATCTGGCCGCCCTGGCGGCGCGGGTGGAGAAGCTGATGTCCGGCGGCGTCTCCCGCAAGGAGGCCTCGGCGCGCGTCGCGGCGGAGTCCGGTGCGTCGACCAGGGCGGTGTACCAGGCTTCCCTCGACCGCCGCGACTGAAGGCCTGTGGGAGAATCCGTTCCCGTGCCCAAGACCACCTTCTACGTCACCACGCCGATCTACTACCCGACCGACGTGCCGCACATCGGTAACGCGTACACCACGGTGGCCACCGACGTTGTGGCCCGCTATCACCGGTTGCTCGGCGAGGACGTGCTGTTCGTCACGGGAACCGATGAACATGGGAAGAGGGTGCCCGAGGCCGCCCGGGATCAGGGCATGGAGCCCCAGGCCTTCGTGGATCAGATGGAGCCGAAGTGGCGGGAGGTGTGGGCCCTGCTCGACGTGGCCTACGACGACTACATCCGAACCACCGAGCCCCGGCACGAGCAGGCGGTGACCAAGCTCCTTGCCGCGGTCCACGACAACGGCCGGGACGACATCTACCTGGACACCTACGAGGGCCTGTACTGCGTGCGCTGCGAGGCCTACTACACGGAGGACGAGCTTCGGGAGAACGGCACCTGTCCGATCCACGGGACACCGGTGGAGGCCATGTCGGAGGAGAACTACTTCTTCCGGCTCTCGGCGTATCAGGACCGGCTGCTGGAACATTACGAGCGCAATCCCTCGGCGGTGGAGCCGGAGTCCCGTCGCAACGAGGTCGTGTCGTTGATCAAAGGCGGCCTTCGGGACTTCTCCATCTCCCGGACGTCGTTCGCTTGGGGCGTGCCGCTGCCCTGGGACCCGAAGCACGTGTGCTACGTGTGGTTCGATGCGCTGACCAACTACATCACCGCCGCCGGGTACGCCGACGACCCCGGCCGATTCGAACGGACGTGGCCGGCAGCCGTCCACTTCATCGGCAAGGACATCGTCCGGTTCCACGCGATCTACTGGCCGGCGATGCTCATGGCCGCAGGGATCGATCCGCCGCGGCAGGTGTGGGCCCACGGGTTCCTCACGGTGGGCGGGGAGAAGATGAGCAAGACCAAGGCCACCGCCATCCACCCGAAGGAGCTGGTGGACCACTTCGGGGTGGACGCGTACCGTTACTACTTCCTGCGTGAGATCCAGTTCGGCCAGGACGGAAGCTTCTCCTGGGAGTCGATTCTCGATCGGTACAATGCCGACCTGGCCAACGGCCTGGGGAACCTGACCAGCCGGGTGCTGGCCATGATCGATTCGTACTTCGAGGGAACGGTGCCGGAGGAGAGCCCCCAGGGTGCTGGAGACGAGCTCCGGCGGGTGGTGCGCACCCGGGCCAAGAGGTTCGAGGAGGCCATGGGGGCCGTGGCCCTCACCGGAGCGCTGGCGGCGGTATGGGAGATCGTGGCCGCGGCCAACCACGAGCTGGTCCGGTGGGCCCCCTGGAAGCTGGCCAAGGACCCGGCCCGCCGCGAGGACCTGGCGTCGGTGCTGTACGCCTCCGCCGAGGTCCTCCGGGTCCTGGCGGTCCTGCTGTGGCCGGTGATGCCCCGGGCGGCGGGGAATCTGTGGGACCAGCTCGGGGTGGCCGAGCCGCTGGAGGACCAGCGCCTCCCCTCCGCCACCCAGTGGGGGGGCCTGGCCCCGGGGACCGTGGTCAAGCGCGGGGAGGCCCTGTTCCCCCGGCTGGAGGGCTAGAGGCTCAACCGATGATCGAGGGTTCACTGTTCGACACGCACTGTCACCTGTTCCTGATGGACGAGGACCCCACGCAGGCCGTGGCCCAGGCCAAGTTGGACGGGGTGGCCGGCCTGGTGTGTGTGGGGATCGACCGGGACTCGAGCCTTCGGTCCCGGGAGCTGGCCGACGCCCTGGCCGGGGTGTTCGCCACCGCCGGCGTCCATCCCCACACCGCGGCCGACTTCGACGCGGCCACCGGCGTGGCCATCGAGGAGCTGGTGGCCGATGCCCGGGTGGTGGCCGTGGGGGAGACGGGCCTGGACTACTACCGGCGGTTCTCCCCACCGGAGGACCAGCGCCGGGCCCTCCGCGCCCACTGCGCGCTGGCCAGGGAGTCGGGCAAGCCGCTGGTAGTCCACACCCGGGATGCGTGGGACGACGTCCTGGGCATCCTGGCCGAGGAGCGGGCCGATCGGGTGGTCCTCCACTGCTTCTCCGGTGGTCCGGACGTGGCCCGGGAGGCCACGGCCAGGGGCTACCACTGCTCGTTCGCCGGGAACGTCACCTACCCGAAGAATGGCGATCTCCGGCTGGCGGCCGCCGAGGTGTCGGCCGAGCTGCTGCTCGTGGAGACCGATAGCCCGTTCCTGGCTCCCCAGGACCTCCGGGGAAAGGACAATGTCCCGGGGAACGTCCGCCATGTGGTGGACGCCGTGGCCGGGGCCCGGGGGGAGGAGCCGGGACAGATAGCCGCCCTGACCAGCGCCAACGCTGCCAGGGTCTTCGGTCTCCCCGGGTGACCGAACGCCGGTTCGCCCAAAGTTTGCACCTCGGGTTGAGGGTTTGCTAGGGTTCCGCGCGTCTTGCCCGGCTATCAGGTCGAGTGGATGCGGGCTCGCCCGTCACCCCCGCGTCACGCACCGAAGAGGAAGCGCCAATATCCGGCCCTCCTCTCGGTGTTCGTCCTGATCCCCGCGCTGGCTCTCTCGGGGGCCCTCTACGCGGGCCTCCGCAAGGAGGTGACCCTGGTCGTCGACGGCAACCGCCGGTCGGTGGCCACCACCAGCGCCATGGTGAGTGAGCTCCTCGATGCGGAGGGCGTGGTGGTCGACCAGCACGATCTGGTGACTCCCACCCTGGACAGCGGTCTCCACGACGGGATGCTCGTCGACGTCGAGCTGGCCAAGGAGCTGACCGTCCTCCTGGGAGACCGGGAGCGGACCGTCCACGTGGTGGGCGAGACCGTGGAGGAGGTCCTGGACCAGATCAACCTCCGAGGGGAGGCCGGGTCGTTCGTGGAGCCTTCCCGGGGAGCTACGGTCGAGGACGGCGACACCATCGTGTACCGGCCGGCGCTGAACGTACGCCTGACGGTCGGCGGCGAAAGCCGGGAGGTCATCACCAACGCCACCACGGTGGGGTTCCTCGTCGATAGCCTGGGTGTGGACGTGGGTCCCCAGGACCGCCTCGACCCGGATCCCCAGTCGGAGCTGGTCCGGGGGATGGAGATCCGGGTCACCCGGGTCGAGGTGCGCAGGGTCACCGATCAGTTGGAGATCCCGTACGAAACCCGGGTGGTGAGGACCGCCGACCTGTTGGTCGGCGTGCAGCAGGTGGCCCGGCAGGGTGCCCCGGGGCTGGAGGAGCGAACCTACGAGGTCCGAACCGAAGACGGGCGCTCGGTGGCCAGGGATCTGATGGGAACCCGGCTCCTCCGAGAGCCCCAGCCGCGGGTGGTCCTGCTGGGAACCCGGCCACCGCACACCCAGACCGGCGTGGCCACCTGGTACCAGCGCAGCGGGCTGGTGGCCGCCCACCAAACGCTCCCGTTCGGGACGCAGGTCCGGGTGACGAACGTGGACAATGGCCGATCGGTCACTGTGGTAATCAACGACCGTGGCCCCTACGCCCCCGGACGGATCATCGACCTCTCCGACGACGCCTTCGCCCTCCTCGCGCCCCTCTCCTCGGGGACGTTCCCCGTCCGCATCGCCTGGTAGCGGTCCACCTTCCCGCCGTTCGCTGATCGACCTCGCGGAGCGCCACGGCATCCGGCCCCGGAAATCGCTGGGGCAGCACTTCCTGGCCGATCCCAACATGGCTCGCGCGATCGCCCGGGATGCCGAAGCGGCCCCGGGCACCCGGTTCCTCGAGGTGGGAGCGGGGCTCGGCTCCCTCACCGCGGCCCTGGCGGAGGCGGGGGCCGAGGTCCTGGCCCTGGAGACGGATGCCCGTCTCCTTCCGGCCCTCGAAGAGGTGGTCGGTGGGTTTGCTTCGGTGAACGTCCGGCACGGCGACGCCACCCGGGCCGAATGGGAGTCGGTCCTGGGGTCGGGATCCTGGAGGATGGCCTCGAACCTGCCGTACAACGTGGCCGTCCCCGTCCTCCTCGACCTCCTCGAACGCACCTCGGTCGATCCGTTCGTTGTCATGGTCCAGCGAGAGGTGGGGGAGCGACTGGCCGCCACGGCGGGCGCGCCCGGGTACGGGGCCGTCAGCGTGAAGGTGGCGTACCGGGCCGACGTGCGGATCCTCCGCCGGGTCGGCCCGTCTGTGTTCTGGCCGGAGCCCGGCGTGGCTTCGGTGGTCCTGCGGCTGGACCGCCGGCCGCCCCCGGTCGACACGCCGCCGGAGGTTCTGTTCCCGTTGGTCGAGGAGGGCTTCCGGCAACGACGCAAGACCATGGCCGGGGCTCTGGTCAGGCTGGGGCTGGGACGCCAGGAGGCCCGGTCCGCGTTGGGGCGCGCGGGGCTCGACCCCCTGGTTCGGGCCGAGGCCCTGGGCCTGGAGGAGTTCGCTCGACTCGCGGAGACGGTGGGTGGCTGAGGGAGGGGCGGTCAGCGAGCCCGCAACCGCGAAGATCAATCTGTTCCTCAGAGTGCTTCGGGCTCGCCCCGACGGATTCCACGACATCGAGTCCCTGGTCCAACCCGTCACCCTGGCCGACGGGGTCCAGGCTCGCCCCGCCGATCAGCTCTCGCTCACGGTGGTGGGGGAGGGCGCCCGGGACGTTCCGTGGGACGAAGGCAACCTGGTGCTCCGCGCGGCAGAGGTGCTGGCCGGCGCCGGCGGCGTGGCCGCGGGGGCAGCACTCCTTCTGCAGAAGCGGATCCCGGTGGCCGCGGGTCTGGGCGGCGGGAGCGCGGATGCCGCCGCCACGCTCCGGGCCCTGGACCGGCTGTGGGAGCTGGACCTGGGGGTCGAGGGCCTCCTCGACGTGGCCGCCACCGTCGGATCGGACGTCCCCGGCCTGCTCTCCGGTGGGCCTGCGCTGATCGGCGGCCGTGGCGACCGGGTCGTGGCTCGCGCCACACCTCGCACGTGGTGGGTTCTGGTGACCCAGCCCGAGGGTGTGGCGGCCGGCGACGCCTACCGCTGGTGGGACGAGGATGGCGGGGTGACCGGGCCGTCCCCTGAGGTGTTGATCCGAGCGCTGGACGCTGGTGGGCCGAGAGCCATCGCTCCCCACCTGTTCAACGACCTCGAAGCGCCGGTCACCGCACGACGTCCCGACGTCGCCGAGGCTCGGAGCCGCCTGCTGGACGCCGGAGCGCTGACTGCGTTGATGTGCGGGAGCGGCCCAACCGTGGCCGGCCTGGCCCGAGACGGTCAGGACGCAGAACAGCTCGCCGCCGCCGTGGGCGGGATCGCGGTTGCCTCGATGAGCGGCGGGCCGCGGGCGGAGCAACGCGGATCCTGATCCCGATTCATTCAGGGGTAGGAGTCAGCTCCCGGAGGAGGACTCGAACCCCCATTTCACGGCTCCAAGGGCCGGCGTCTTAACCAATTAGACCATCCGGGAGTGCGACCTAAGTATGCCCGAGTTGCTCATGGGTAAGAGATCGGCGCTCGCCCCGTCCTTTTCTTCCGTAGCGTTCCCGACCAGGCCCCTGAACCAACCCTCGATCCGGGCGTTGAGGTCCAGGCTCCGTCGAACCCGGACAACCAAACACCCGCGATACTCGCGTCCGACGTTCTTGCGATTCGTCCTCGGATTGTGGTGTTTCAAGGTGGTCCGTAGGAACTGGTTGGGCGGGACATCCACGACCTTCGACCAGAAGCGAAGCGCAGCATTGACGTCCGCAGTCTCATGAATGTGGAGCCGGAACGTAAGATCCTCGTGAGGGATCGCCATCAGCCGCAGCCAGAGCAAGAACAGTGTGACCAAGTGAGGATCCGAGTTGGTGAAGTCCACGCTCCGACGGCTTCCCCACGGCTTCGTCTTGCTTCCCTCGGCCCAGTAGGCGACCACCCCAGCCAGGAAAAGGTCCCGCTCCGAAAGAGGTCCGATCTGCGCGGCGGCTTCATCGATCAAGCCCTGGTGCCTGGCCCGGCTGGCGGCGTGGATCGAGTCGGCCCGGCGCTGGTTGACGTCCCTCCATCTATCGGAAAGAGCTTGTCGATGCTCCGCGGTCAGCGGGACGTCCTTCAGCCAGAGCGACAGCGAGCTCTTCGAGACTCCCAGGATCTTCTCGATCTCCCGGTATGAGCGGCCCTGGCGCCGAAGCCGGACGGCCTCTTCCCGGATGCCGTCCTTCGCGCGTGGACGCTTGGTCCACTCTGGGGGCGGGACACCCTTGAGCCAGCGGCCCAGCACGCCTCCCGCACTCTTCAGCCCCATGGTGGTGGCGATCTGCGACAGCGAATGTCCCTGGCGTCGCAGGTTGCGGGCTTGCTCACGGCGTGCTTCGTCGGGCTTGCCGGGCATGCCAACACCGTAGACGGAGCTGGTGACACTCAGCCGCTTGACATGGTCTCCAGCAGCAGCCACACCGAGCCGACCAGCACGGCGGCGAGGACCAACCCCGCGATGAGCCACCGCCAGACCATCGCTAGTCGGGAAACTCCAGGAACTCGAAGTGCATCCCGTCCGGGACCAGGAACTGCCCGCCCCACTGGAACCCGGCGTCCCGGAACACCTCGACGACCCGGGGGTCCAGGCTGGGCTGATCGCCCAGGAGATTCCTCGACACGTTGAAGTCGATGGCCACCCCCCAGGCGTGATGGGAGAGCCCCGCTCCGGTGTCGAAGTTGGCGAACCGGGGCGAGTAGCAGCCGCCGTAGTCGCCGGGGTCGAGCAGGTCGCCGAGCCCCTTGCGCACCAGCTCTCGAAGCGCCGCTCTCAGCTGAGGGAGGATCAGCCGGTGACAGACGACGGCCCCCCGGAGGATGGGGACCCGGGCCTCGACGATGTTGTCCCGCGTCCAGGCCGGGTCGATCCGGATGGTCCCGTCGGGCTGAGGCTCCGCGGCGAACTCTCCGAACAGCTCCTTGATACGAACCTGGGGCAGGACGGCGTCTCCCTGGCGGAACACCGGTGTCTCCCCCGGGGCCCGAACCCGGAGCCTCACCCCGGCGGGCACCACCCGCCGCAGCCCCACTTCCACTTTCCGGTGGTCCACGTCGGGCCGGGGAGCGACCAGGAGGTAGCGGGGCGTGATCACTCCCAGCGCCCGGCCGGTCTCGTACGAAACCACCACTTCGTGCGCTCCAACCAGGCCGTCCTCCATGACCCCGTCGACGGTCAGCATCCGATCACCCATGGCCAGCGAGCCACCCGTCTCGATGCCCCGTATGGCCGCCGCAGTCGATCCGAGCAGGGCATGGCCTCTCTCGAGCCCGGCGACGCTCGGCCGATCCGAGGCGGGGACGAATGCGCGGTAGGTGGCCGGGTGGACGGCCGCGACCTCCGTGGGGATCCGCAGGCCGCGGGCCGGACTCTGCGCCGGATCGCCGGCCTCTCCCCAGGCATCGAGCCACACGATCCCGCTTCGAACGACGGCCACGGAACGGACCGTCGGAAGCCCACGGACCGCACCGACGAATCCCTGGGGCAGGCCACCGGGGGTCCACGCCAGCAGCGTGGGCACCTCCGCGGGGCCCAGGACCTGGACCGGCCAACCGGGCTCTCCCGTGGGACCCGACGGGAGACCGGGAACCGGCAGGGCCAGTGTGATCCCTGCGCCCAGCAGAGCCCCGGCCACCGCCGCGGCGATCACCCGGGCTTGGGTCACCGGGGCGGCTCCAGCGACTCCGCCACGGCGACCAGCCCGCCGAGATCGAGCGCCGTCCCCGACAGGGAGCGATAGATCCCGTCTTCGACCCATTCGAGCTCGCCGCGCTCCGGTGAGTACCGTCCGGTCTGCCCCCGAACCACCACTGCAAGGACCCCCGGCTCCAGTGGCGGGGACAGGGCGTCTCCGGGCGACTGGTGGAGGCGGATCCCCACCCCATCGAGCTCGGTATCCGGGCGCCGGAAGGTCACGGTGGCCCCCCCGTCCGACGGCTGCACCGCCGCCAGGCGGTACCCCGCCGGCAGGCTGGTGGGGAGGAGCAGGAAGGGCGCCTTCCGGCGAGCCTCGGCGAGGGTGATCCGTTCGAGCCATCCGGCTGGAGCCTCGAGGCCTCGGATCGGGATGGAGGCGGCAACTCGGAGCAGCTCGTCCCTGGGGAGGTTGGACTCCACGTAGAGGTCCAGCCCGGCGGCATGGATCGACACCCTCCGGCCCAGCGATGCGGTGGCCGGCTCGTAGTACCCGACGCCGGGTCCCAGGGTCACGGGCTCCGCCAGCGGCCCCACGTCGCCGAACAAAGCGGGCTGGGCCCAGGTGCGGGTCTGGCGGATCTTCAACCAGGACAGCCCCCGGCTGAACGAAAGGAGGACCTCGTCGGCGGGGCGCCCCGTGGTCTCGAACGTGCCGGAACGGTACGGTCGGAGGCCGAGGAGCTCTCCCGGGGCCGCCGGCTCGTAGCCGGCCAGCTCGGGCAGCTGCTCCCTTGAGGCGTCGCGGAAGCCCTCGTCCCTCGGAGCGTCCAGCGCGGGAGGCGGCGGGACATGGACGGCCTCGGTCGACAGGGATCGAGCCTCTGCCTCGAAGAGCAAGGAGCCGGAGCGCTCGGCGGGAAGCCCGTTCCGCACGGCCCACGCATCCCGCTCGGGGCTCGAGGCCGCTCGGACCTCGTAGGCCAGCGGGAACCACGTCTCTGCGTCCAGGGACACCAGGACCCGGTCCACCGGGAAGAACGGACGCCATGACCCGCCGGCCTGCAGGTACGCGAACAATGGGGTGGCGTCACGGTACGCGAGCTCCACGACCACGGTCTCGCGGCCGAGGGTCCTGTCCTCGCCGACCACCCGGACGCGGTCGGTTCCTGCCAGGGTCCGCACCGGGAGCACGATGTCGGTGGGCATCAGCGCGTCGCCGTCGAACGGCTCCCTCCCGGTCACGCCTGGCGCAGCGGCGTTC
The DNA here is from genome assembly GCA_050692555.1 of Actinomycetota bacterium. Taxonomy (GTDB): domain Bacteria; phylum Actinomycetota; class UBA4738; order UBA4738; family CALAEC01; genus DAITPV01. The sequence goes on along the minus strand of JBOGVS010000042.1, from coordinate 2,817 downwards.
GGCCCGCCGGGCGGCGGAAGGTCGCCGCTCTTCGAGGGGGCGGGGGCGCACGCGGGGAGGGCTTCCCGGGGACACATCCGGGGCCCTTCGAACAGCCATCGGGCTCCGTCGACCTCCAGGCGAAGGTCGTTCCGCGGCCACATCGTCGACGGGTAAGACGTGGTGTCGGTCACCAGCGACCGGAACCGTTCCGGAGCCGCGAAGGCGACCTCGGCCGTGAAGGTCCTGCGGGGGACCCGGGGGTGGTAGTTGCGTTCTGTGATCTCGAACGTGGCCCGGTACGCGGTCACCTCCGAGGAGGCCTCGGCGATCCCCTCGGGGATCTCGGTGGCCAGCGCGGGCGACGGACCCGGCCGGAGGCCCGGCAGCCCGCCGACCACCAGGGCGGCGACCAGGGCCCCCGCGGCGAACGCGGCTGCGTACCGCCCCCAGGCCGGCACCGGACGCCCAGGGCGAAGCCGGCGCACCGTGCCCGGGACCCGGTTTTGTTGAACGCCGTCCATGATCCGAGGGACCAGGTCGGGAACGGGCGGCGCCGGCTCGAGGCGCACCAACTTGCGGAGCCGCCCGGCCCGGGCCTCGAAGGCCCGGCACCGCGCGCAGGTGGCCACGTGATCGGCGAGGGAGTCGTCGAGCTGGGGGTCGCGCTCGCCGTCGAGCCGGGCCGACAGCTCGAGCTCGGCGGTCTCACACCTCATCGGCATCGCGTTCCTCCAGCGCGTCCACCAGAAGTCCTCGGGCCCGGTGCATGCGGCTCTTCAGGGTTCCCGCCGGCACCGACAACACGTCCGCCGTCTCGCCGTACGAAAACCCGAACACCTCGATGAGCACGAAGGCTTCGCGAAGCTCCCGAGGGAGCGACTCGATGGCGTCCGAGAGCGCCGCTCGCAGTGAGGAGTCGGGGGCCGGTGATGGCTCGGAGACCTCCCGGATCAGGCGGCGAGCTCGTTCCCGATGCCGGATGGCGTCGACGGCGCAGTTCCGGGCGATGCGGAACAGCCACGTGGAGAACTTCGACTGCCATCGGAACCTTCGCAGCGACCGGTAGGCCTTGATGAAGGCTTCCTGGGTCACGTCCTCGGCGGTGGGAGGGTCCCGGACCAGGTGGATCACCAGGCGATACACGTCGCCCTGGAACGCCCGGACCAGCTGCTCGAACGCTGCCGGGTCTCCCGACCCCGCTCTCCGGACGGTCTCCGGCTCCGGCTCCCGCAGCGGCCCGTCCTCTCTCCGCCGAAGCGATGGGATCGCTCCAGCTCAACTGTATCGCGTGGAGCCCCACGGTCCGCCGGGCACCATCATTGGCCCGGCGTGCCGAGGTACTCGAGCTGGCCCTCGATCCCCGGGGAGGGAATGCTGTCGATCTCGCTGCCGGTGGCCGGGTCGATCAATTCAACCTGCTCCGGCTGGGCCACATACAGCCCGTTCGGACCGACTCCCAGACCTGAGACCGGCCCCTCGGTCGTCCATCTATCCACCGGCTGCAGAGTGGCCGTGTCCAGTCGGGTGATCTGAGGCCCACGAGCCACGTACAGGGAGGCTCCGTCACTGGAAACAGTCGCTCGGACGTCGCCATCGCCGGTGCCGAAGTCCACGGTGGCCTCCTGAACGACCTGCATCTTGCGGGTATCCATCACCGCCACCAGGTCCCGGTCCGCGTCCACCACGTACAGGTGCCGGCCGTTCGGGGACGGCGCCATCGCCTCGGCGGTGGCGTCACCACCCCAGAACGCGCGGGGCAGCGCCACGCAGTGCGCCCATCCGTTTTCCGCGTCGAGGACGTGCACGAAAGCCACCGGCTGAGTGGAGTGCCCGCTGTGCGCGGCGTGGCTTGCTCTGACGTCCGTCAACTCCGCCGGCGGCTGAGTGGTGTACAGCGTGTGGACCATGGAGCCGTCGGAGGTCGTCACCTGCTCCAGGCGCGTGCCGCTCATGGTCTCCACGATGCTCTTGGAGTTGGTGAACACGGGTTGCACGGTCCCATCGAATAGGTCCAGCCGCACCACCCGGTACGCCTCCGGGGCGGCGGCGGGGAGGTACGTGAGCATGTACAGGCTCTCGCCGTCCGGGGAGAAGGCCTCCGGCTCGAAGTTCCCCCCGAGGTCGTACGTGTCCGGGTCGCCCGTGCCGGAGGGGTCCGCAACCACGATCGTGGTCCTGGTGCGAGGCTCGGGGATCCACGGGCTGGCTCCCTGGGACAGGGGCGGCATGAGGGCCACCATGGACCCGTCGAACGCCACCACCCGGATGCCCAGATCACCCGGGAGCGAGAGGCTGGAGGTCACGTCGCCCGTGGCCGCCTCTCGCCCCTTCAGGACGGTGGCTCCCTCGGACAACGTCGCGGTGTAGACCGCCGACCAGTTCCCCAGGCCGGGCACGCCGGGACTCTCCGACAGCACCGACCCCGTGGTGGGGTCGAGCGACAGCACACCCGAGGTCGTTCCCACCAGTAGTCGGTCCTGGGGCGGGATGGAGCTCGAGCCTCCCTGTCCCGTGCACGCTGCCAGTGCCACCGCCAGCACCGCGATGAGACCTCTGATCGACATCCGTACCTCCTTTCCCCGGCCTACTCGGGCCGCCATGTGTTCGGGCCAAGCCACTGTCCGCCGTCTCACCGATACAGACGTATGTCGGCTGGCACCGGTTCGCGGCAAGGAGTCTCCTTCAGCGTCCGAAGGCGCCAAGGGGGCCTAGTTGCCTCACGTCAAGATGTCCTCGAAGCGAGCTTCGGTTGCCTCACCAAAGATGTCCTCGAACGCTGCCGCTCGCCGTGGGCGACCCTGAAGGGGTGGTCTGGAGCGGGCTTCACCTCCTTCC
>JBOGVS010000041.1:0-24633 GCA_050692555.1 Actinomycetota bacterium | reverse complement strand
GGGGAGAGCTCGATCACGTACGGGCTCCTCCTGGGCATATCCTCCCTCCTCTCGGAGGAAAGCATGCCCCACCAGGGGCGGCAACTCCAGCACTCTAATACGCTATGTATTTAGGAAGGAGCGTACTTAGGTGGCTCGGCGGCCCAGGTCGTCGACCCACCGGAGCGGGGGGACGGCCCGGATCAGCCGTGAGATCGTCACGGTCTCCGCGGCGATCTGGAGGGCCAGGACCGCGGAGGCGGCCACCACCACCCACGCAGTGGAGAGGGCCACCGCCAGCCCGGCCCCGGCCACCAGGCCCAGGGGGTTCGAGCCGGCGTCGCCGAGCATCCCTCGCTCGGTCAGATCCGCGGGGAGCACGCCGACGGCCCCACCGAGGCCCGCCGCGGTCACCAGGCCGAAGGGCTCCGTGCGAGTGGCAAACACCACCCCCGCCAGGACCACGATCCCCCACTTGAGGCTGCGGCCGGGAACGACGTCCAGCGCATTCCACAGGTTGACCGAACCGGCGATCAGCACGGCGGCGGCCACCGTCCGGAGGGCGCCTCCGCCGATCACCACCGCCAGCATCGTCCCCGCGGCCACCCCGACCACCAGCTTGAGGATCCCGGTGGTGGGCCGCCCCCGGGCCAGGCTCCGGAGGTGTCCCCCGAACCCCCGAGCCTCCCCCCCGACGAGGTCGTCCATCAGGCCCGTGACCGCCACCAGGAACGCCATCCCCAGCAGCGCCTGAGCCACCGGGATGAGGGCCTGTTCCGATCCCAGGGCCCCTCCAAGGGCTCCCGCCAACAGCCCTCCCACAAGGGCCAGCCCGAGCACCGAGGGAACCCGACGCCCAGCGTGGTTCTCGCGGACCAGCCGGCGCGGCGCGGCGGAGATTGTCAGGATCCCCAGCAGGCCGGCGGCCGCGGACCCGATCACCAGAGCGACCCCGACCCAGGCGAGGCTCACGGCCGACCAAGGAGCCGAGGCCCGGCGGCCCCCAGGACGTCCAGTCCCTGCCGGGCTCGGTGAGCGAACCCGGCCAGGTCACGGCCGGTGGGAGCGTGGATCATGTTCACGCGAACCTCTCCGACCCGGAACCCGGCCCGCACGGCGTCGACGGTCATACCCACCTCCACCCCGAACCCCGGGGCCAGCGGCCGGACGGCCTCCATGACCTCTCGCCACAGGGCTCGCTGCCCGGAGAGCGGCTCGCTGGCCTGGTACCCGCACAGGGTCCGGATCGCTGCGCCGGCCGTTCGCTTCACCAGCCCGAGCCCTCCGTGGCCCGGCTGCGGGGGGAGATCGCCGATGGCCAGATCCAGGCGTCCGCGCACCACCGCTTCCACCAGCGCACCGGCTTCGGCGGCCGTGGGCCCCAGGTCGGCATCCAGGAGCAGGTACACCTCCGGCGGGTCGAGGCGGGCCACCGCGCCTTCCAGGGCCCCTCCCTTCCCTCCGGCTCGGGGAGCCAGGAGCACCCGGGCCCCGGCGGCTCGAGCCTCCTCCGCCGTTCCATCCGTGGAGGCCCCGTCGACGACGACCACCTCGTCGACGTCCGGAAGCCTCCTGATGGCCTCCACGGTCGCGCCGACCCGGCCGGCCTCGTTCCGCGCCGCCACCAGAGCCAGCACCCGGGTCAGGGTGCCAGCTCCGGGATCGCGCTGGAGGCCCCGTCCTTGACGCCGTAGTGGCCCGAGGCCCCCTCCATAAGGTCTTGGAGGGCCAGAACCAGGCCGATCTGCCCGGGGACCTGGTCGACGTTGTCCTGGGTGGCGATCAGAGCCGACACCTCACCGTCGCCCCGGAGGACCTCCACGAACGGCTGGCCGGCCTCCCCCAGGTCCATGGGCTCGGCGGCGGCGATGTCCAGGCCCGCCTCGGCCATGACCCTGGTCAAGGGGACCAGGAACCCGCTGGGGTCCAGGCTGTCGGGGTCCGGGCCTCCGCCCACCACCACCACCGGCTGGTCCGGGCCACCCAGCTCACGGAGAGCGGCCTCGTCGAGCTGGGGACCCTGGTCCACCACCAGGCCCTCCCGCAGCAAACCCGCGAGTACATCCGTGTTCCCATTGGGCCCGAACGCCAGCCGCTCCGCGAGGACTTCCGCGGCTCGAGCCAACAGGGCCTCCGGATCGGTGATCTGCTCGCCGATGACCTCGGCCAGGGCCTCACGGTCGGCGGGCGCCGCCAGGCCCATACGGCCGCTCACCGACAGCAGCGCCCGGATCTCGGCTCCGGCGTCTTCCAGGACGGCCTGCGCGCCGTCGATGCTGTTCTCGTCGGTCCCCTCCTGGGTCACGATGAGCACCGGCCGGTTCGTTAGCCGGCCGGAGACCAACGGGGTCATCACCGAATCGCCGAACGCGGACCACATGTCGTCGCGTTCCTCCAAGCGGCGGACGTCCTCCCGGAGGTCGTCCGACCCCCGGACCAACTGATCGGTCTGCCGCTCGAGCTGGGCCACGATTCCCCGGTTGAGCACGGTGGTCCCGGTCAGCACGCCGAGACCAAGCGCCAGGAACACGGCCACCAGGGAAACAAGATGGAACCGGAATGAGATCACGGCTCATTCTAGGGTTGCCTACGGGGGCCGGACTCAGAACAGCTGGCCCAGCCGGAACCACAGTCCCCGGCCGATCTCCACGAGCTGCTTGAAGAACAGCTGGAGGGGCTCGGAGACGGCCACCACGGCCGCCATGGAGAACAGCGCCGCGGCCACCAGGAGGGCCATGTCCCGTCCCCGGACCCGTCCCCGGTACATCCGGGAAACCCCCTTGGCGTCCACCAGGATCTCCCCCACTCGGAGCCTGACCAGGAAGGTGCTGGCCATCCCGGCCCGCCCCTTGTCCAGGAACTCGCGGAGGTTCCCGTGGCTGCCCACCGCCACGATGAGATCCGCACCCTTCTCGTGCGCCAGGAGATAGGCGACGTCCTCGCTGGTGCCCGCGGCCTCCACCACCACGTAGGGAAGTCCCAGGGCCTCCAGCCGTTCCTTCCCGGGGGCTCGCCCGCCAGAGTACGCGTGGAGCACGAGCTCGGCCCCGGATCGAAGGGCCCGGTCGGTGACACTGTCCATGTCCCCCACGATGACGTCGGGCCGGTACCCCTGATCTAGGAGCGCGTCGGAGCCGCCGTCCACTCCGATCAGCACGGGCTTCACGTCCCGGACGTAGGCCCGCAACGCCGCCAGGTCCTCCCGATAGTTGGTTCCCCGCACCACCACCAGGACGTGTCGGCGGGAGAGGTCGTGGGACAGCTCGGGCATCCCCTCGCCTCCGAACAGGAGATCCCGCTCCCGTTGCATGTATTCCATGGTGTTCCGGGCGAAGGCATCGAACTGTCCGGCCAGCCGGGAACGGGCCTCGTCCATCTCCCGAAGCACCGAGTCCTCGCTCTGGCGGATCCCCACGCCGATCAGCTCTCCGTCGTCGTACACGCGATCGCCTTCGACCCGGAGGGGGGTGCCGTCCTTGACCTTGTCGAGGATGAGGCGGCCCACCCCGTCGATCAGCGGGACGCCTGCCTGCACGAGCACCAGCGGACCCAGGTTCGGATACCTCCCCGTGATCGAGGGGCTGGCGTTCACCACGGCGGCGGCACCCCGAACCACAAGGCCCTCGGCAGCCACCCGGTCGAGGTCCTCGTGATCGATCACCGCGATCTCGCCCGGACGGAGCCTGGTCAGCAGGCGCTTGGTCCGGCCGTCGACCCGGGCGGTGGCCTCCTCGCGCTTACTTCTTCTGGTGGCGAGTGGCAGGAGCCCTCGCAGGGTTCTTCACCTCCATGTGGACGTGGGGGTGGCGGCCACCGACGTAGCGGTCCACCTGTGACTCGAACGGGAACCGGCGCACCGTTCCGATCTTCGTCACCGACGCCTCCACCGCATCGCCCTTCGCCAGCCGCACGCCGGCCAGGTGGATCAAGACCACCCGGCGCTCGGGCACCGAAGCAGGCCGAATCTCAACGCGGACATCCGGGTACCGGAAATACAGCCGGTAGTGCTTCACCGCGGTCACCCGACCGCTCACCGGCGCCATCACGGACTGTCCTCGCGGGAGGACGATATCAGCCGCGGAGGTGGCGGGTGTTCTCCGGCCGCGCGTGTCGGTGACCAGATAGGAGAGGTCGCCTCGGGGCGGTGTTGGCGTGAACTTCGTTCGGTTCCGGCACACCACGCATTCTCCCCACGGCCGGAGCTCGGTGGCGTCGCGGTACGAAGCCTCGTGGAACGCGATGGCCAGGGCTCGCCCGGACACCAGGCGCAGCCGGACGCCGTCGGAAGACGCGAACACCGGGAGCGGGCCCTGAGCCTGGGGAGCCAGCGGAGATGGAGCGACCACCGGCACCGTGGTGGGCGGCGAGGGAGCTGGGCGGTCCGGGATCAGAAACGCGCTGCCCCATACCGCCCCGGCCGCCACGGCCAGGGCCCACATGGTCCGGCTCCCGGTTCGCCCGCGCCGCCTGCCTCTCCGACGAGCCACCGCCGGATGGTACCGGACCCCCTTGCCCCACTTGCACGTGGAAGATGTAGAATCCGCCGTGGAGGGTGACGAGAGTCCCCTCCACCCCCTTTCCCCGGCCCCCGGGCACGCCCCCGGGGGCCACTTCTTGGGCGACGTTCGGCGACCGGCTCCGGACGCGGAGGGACCCTGGTCTCAGGGAGTGGTTCGGCTCTGGGGGGGCGGACGGAGGCGCCAGGTGAACGACGGCCATCCGTGGCGCCGGACGTCCACCCACACGTACACCGTGAAGATCACCGCGGCGCCGCCCGCGAACAGGATGTGGAAGAAGTGGTGGGCCAGCGTCTGGCCCACGGCGTTGAGGAGGTGGTGCCCGGCCTCACCGGCGATCGTCAAGGGCACGATCAGCAGCGCCATCCGGCGCGCCCATCGGACCATCGGCTGGCGCCGCAGGCCGGACACCCCCTCCCCTCGCATGCGAAGCCTCGCCTAGGCCGTAGCCGTCCGGCGGCTGCCCGCGAACCCGGCGAACAGCGCCAGCACCGCGGTGGCCGCGTGGATCCAGTTGTAGACCGCCGGAATGTCTCCCGGATACCCCAACAGGTCTCCCAGCGAGTCGGGAGCCACGAACCCGTAGATCGTCAGCACGACGAACACGACCCCGATGATCCGGGCCACTGTCCTGGCGGCAGCTTCTCCGGCGAAGAACGAGCCGAGGACCACGATGCCCACCGCGAAGTGGACGATGTTCTGCAACGTGGTCCGGGCCAGGATGACGGTGTCGCCGATCAGCAGCCGGTCATCCAGAGGGAAGAAAAGCTCGAGGACCGCCACACCGATGTAGGCGATCCCGAAGACCAGCGCATAGAAACGCGCGAAGCCCATCTTCCCGTAGTACGCGCCTTCAGCCATTCAGGCCTCCTTTCGTCAGCGCTGTATCGGGGTCGTGCCGATCCCGGGCCCCATCGACCGGGCACGCCGCCCCGACCCTTCACCCATACTTGGACACTCCCAACCACGCGGACGTTACGTTGGAACCTGGCCGGTCACAACCGGCGACTCCTTTGGGGCGACCACGCCTCCGGCCACCTCATCGGTGATGGCCAACCCGGTGATCTCCGGCGAGACGTTGAACGCCGCTACCCCCGGATCGTGGCCCAGGACCCCGGCCGAGATCACCTGGTCTCCTAGGGCCCACAGCTGGTAGGTCCGGTCTTCCGGAAGCGGCCGGAGGCTGTCTTGCACCAGATAGCCCCGGCCATCGGGCAGGAGGACCGCCTGGACTCCGACCGACCCGTCCTCCGAGGTGAGGTCGATGCGTGTGGCTTCCGGGTTGAGCAGCGCGGCATTGGCCGCACGAAGCAGTCCCCCTTCCTCCATGCCGGCCGTCAGGCGCTCGAGCTCCCGGCGCTGCTCGGTGACCTCCAGGCCCAGAGAGACCACCGCCGCAACGGCCGCCGCAGCCGCAGCCGTGGCCACCCACCGCCGGGGCTGACCGGCTCGCCTGGACCGCACTCGCTCCAGCTCGGGCACATCCTCTCCGTCCTGGAGGGCTCCCGAGATTCGGTCCCACACACCGTCGGGTGCCTGGGATCCGGGACCGGCCAGCATGGCGGCCGTCTCCCGGTGCATCGCCACCTCGGCCCGGCACCGGGGACATTCCGCCAGGTGGGCCTCAAGGGCTTCGCGCTCATCCCAGGGGACCGCATCCAGGGCGTAGACGCCCAGAAGCTCCTCGGCCGCGTCGTGGCTCAGCTCAGGGCTCACGGATCCCTGCCTCGTCGAGCAGCGTGCGCATGTTTCGCAGCCCCGTGCGGATGCGGGTCTTCACGGTCCCTTCCGGTTCCTCCAGCATGCGGGCGACCTCCCGGTAGGTGTGGCCACCGAAGTACGCGAGCTCGATGGCCCGGCGCTCCTCCACCCTCAGCGAGCCCAGGACTCCCCTGACTCGCTCTGCCACCGCCAGATCCCAGACCTCGCGCTCCAGGTCGTACGCCGACTCCGGGCGGAGCCGGGCCTCCCGCTCTTCCCGGCCGCGCCGGGACGACTCGGATCGGATGGTGTCAACGCTCTTCCCGTGTGCCTGAGCCAGGAGGTAGGAGCGAAGGGAGCCCCGGTCGGGGTCGAAGCGTTCGGGCGCCCGCCACAGACCCAGGAACACCTCCTGGACCACCTCTTCCGCCAAGCTCTGATCCGTGAGGATCCGACGGGCCAAGCCCAGGACGGCCCCGGCGTGGCGGCGGTAAAGCTCCGCGAGGGCCTCGCGCCGGTATCGAGCCACCGCCACGACGAGCGCGGCGTCACCGGCGTTCTCGAGGCCGTTCATCCCTCCCTGGGCCAGCAGCATAGTCGGTACCGAGAACGGTTCGGAGCCGAAGCGGCCGCCGGATGTGGTTCTCGTGTTAGGAGCTTCGGTCCTGGGAGGCCACCTCCGCCCACCGGTCCTCCAGGTACAGCTCCCGCACCGCGACCTTGATGATCGCCGCGGTGGGGATGGCCAGCAGCGCCCCCAGGACCCCCAGGAGGGTGCCGCCGATCAGCACCGCCAGGATGATCACCGGGGCGGACATCTCGATGGTCCGGCCCATGACCCGGGGCTGGATCAGGTAGTTCTCCACCTGCTGGTACACCACGAAGAAGGCCACGGTGGCGATGAACGGCCCCAGCCCGGAGAAGGCTGCCACGGTGGCCGCCACCGCGGCCCCGATGATGGCCCCCACGGTGGGGATCAGGTCGGTGAGGGCCACGAAGAAGGCCAACGCCGCGGCGAACGGCACCCCGATGATCAGCAGGGCGATGAACGTGGTCACCCCGGCGATCCCGCTCACCAGGAGGTTTCCCAGGACGTAGCCACCGACCCTGCGGGTGGCCTCCTGGATGATCCCCATCACTTCATCGCGGTGATCACGGGCCAGCATGCGGGCCACGGCCACACGCATCCGGGGCATGTTGATCGTGAAGTAGATCGTCAGGACCAGCACGGTCAGGGAGTTGAAGACGAACGCGGTGAAGCTCCCCACCAGTCCGAGGGCGGTTGCGGGGAGGTCCTCGCCCAAGGACTCCAGCCTGGCGGTGAGGTCGAACTGCCGATTGAGGTCGGCCAGCAGCCCGCTTCCCTCCTGGGCCTCCGCCAGGAAGCCGGGGGCCGCCTCGATCAGCTCGCCGAGCTGACGGATGATGTCCGGGAGGACCAGCCACAGGAACGCGCCGACCACGATGGTCCCCGCCACCAGGCCCAGGGCCACGGCCCACCCTCGGCGAAGTCCCCGTCGCTCCAGCCACTCGACGGCCGGCTGGAACCCCAGGGCCAGGATCAGCGACACGAGGACCAGAACCAGGATGTCCCCGGCCGCCAGGAGGAGCCGGGCCAGCGCAAGGACGACCAGCACCCCGCCGGTGACCTTCATCCAGTAGGTCACCGGCGGCCACCGCTCCGGGGCGGGATCCGTGGGCAGAGAGGGCCCCCCCCCGTCAGTCCCCCGCCGTGGGGTCGACGGGCAAGAAGAACTTCCTGCGGAGCAGCGAGTAGAACGGCTCGGGCTGTTTCCGGCGCAGGATGCGGGCAGGCCGATCCGCCCGGCGGACCCGGACCCGGGAGCCCACCGGGAGCTCCAGGCCCCGGCGTCCGTCGGCCGACAGCAGACCGGGCTCGTCCTCGCGAACCTCGAGGACCACTTGCTCCTCCCGCGCCAGGACGATGGGGCGGTCGAACACCATGTGCGTGGAGACGGGGGTGAGAACCAGGCAGTCCAGTCGCGGTGAGACGATGGGACCACCGGCCGAGAACGAGTACGCCGTGGAGCCCGTGGGGCTGGCCACGATCACTCCGTCGGCCGAGAACGTCATCACCGGTTCGTCCCCCACCGTGGTGGCCAGTCGGATCACCCTGTGCCGGGCTCGCTTCTCCACGATCACCTCGTTGAGGGCCCACTGGGGCGCGTCCCATTCCGCCCCTTCGGCCTCGGCGAGCAGGGCCATCCGCTCCTCTATCAGCAGCTCGCCGGCCATCCACGCCTCCAGCGTGGCGGCCGCTTCTTCGGGCTCCACCTCGGTGAGGAACCCCAGTCGCCCCACCATCACGCCCAGGACCGGGACGTCGGCGCGGTTCCCCATCAGCGCCGCCCGCAGGAAGGTCCCATCGCCGCCCACCGACACCACCAGGTCCAGCCCCTGGGGAAACCCATCCTCGTCGACGGTCTCGTCGGCGCCGAGACTCTCCGCCAGCGAGCTGGTCTGGATGCCCCGGTCCCGGCACCACCCGACCAGACGGCCGGCGGCCTCCAGGGCGGCCTCCCGCCCACCGTGTGCTACGAAGCCGATCCTCACGCTCCCACCGCCTGTGCTTCGTCCACCGCGGCGGCCACGTCCAGCGGGGCGCCCGGGTGGCCCTTCCGGGCATGCAGGAAGAACTCCACGTTGCCGGCCGGCCCGCGGAGCGGAGAGGGGGTCACGGCGAGGGGTCCCACACCCAGCCCTCGACCGGCATCGGCGACGCGATCCATGGCCCGGGCCCATGCATCCGCGTCGCGGATCACCCCGCCTCGCCCGACCTCCTCCCGCCGCGACTCGAACTGCGGCTTGACCAGAAGGATGAGGTTGGCTTCATCGGCCGCCACATCGGCCAGCGCCGGAAGTGCCGCGGTCAGCGAGATGAAGGAGAGGTCGGCAACCACCAGCTCCGGCCGGTACGGGAGGTCCTCGGGCCGAAGGTGACGGACGTTGACTCGGTCCATGACCGTGACCCGAGGATCGGTGCGAAGACGCCACGCCAGCTGCCCGTATCCCACGTCAACCGCCACCACGTGGGCCGCCCCTCGGAGCAGCAGGACGTCGGTGAACCCTCCCGTCGAGGCCCCCGCGTCCAGGCACCGCCGTCCCGCGGCGTCGATGGCGAACCTTTCCAAAGCGGCGGCCAGCTTCTCACCGCCGCGAGAGGCGTAGGGGCGGGCGGGCTCGATGAGCTCGACCTGCTCGGCGGGGGCCACCAGCGTCCCGGCCTTCCGCGCGGGGCGGCCGCCCACGGCGACCCGGCCGGCGGCGATGGCGTCCCGTGCCTCGCTGCGGGTGGCCGCCAGACCGCGGCGCACCAGCTCGAGGTCCAGGCGCCGGCGAGTCACCCCCTCGACGTCGAGCGACCGGAGCTCCCGGTGGTCCGCTTCCGGGTGGACTTCTTCCCCTGTCCCTCGAGCTTGCGGATCCGGCGCTTGACGCTTTCCAGCTCGTCCTTGGTGGCCAGTCCGGCCTTGCTGATCTGCTTCTTCACCTCGCGACGGATCAACTGCCCCAGTCGATCGCTGCTCTCCCGGGACCATTCCAGGATGTCCTTGGCCAGCTTGGCCGCCTGGTCCCGGCGGGCCTGCCCCTGCTTGACCAGGGACTTGGCCAGGTCCTCGGCCTTCTTCGGGGTGAGCGCTTCTCGCCCCGCCTCGACGTACTTGCGCACGGTGTCGAGCATCGTGCCTCCTCTCCTTGGCCGAAGAATAGCAATCGTGTCCGTCGGCTATAATCGCGTTGTTTCTCGGACCGAATCCCTTCCCGCAACCCACCACCATGTCCCTGAGCCGATCGCAGGTCGAGGAGAAGCTGCATGAGCTCATCGCCCGACTCGGGGCGAGCGAGCGCGGCGCCCAGGCACTGGGCAGCTCGCTCCCGGACCGGCGGGTGCTCGCGCTGCGGGTGACCGACCTCGATGCCGACTACTGGACGGTCCTGGAGGAGGGCACGATGTCGGCTCTGGAGACCGGACCGAACGACAACGCCGACATCAAGATCGCCGCGCCCTCCGAGGTGCTGGCCCAGCTGATCGACGGAGAGGGCAGCCTGTTCTCCGCCTATCTCGGTGGGCGCATCCGCATCGAGGCCAGCTTCGGAGACCTGCTCAGGCTGAGGAAGCTGGCTTCGTGAAGCGAGGCAGGCGGTTCCTGGCCTACGGCGCGGGGGCGTTTGCCGGGGCCGCGGCCGCCGGGCGGCTAATCAGCCGGAAGGATGGCAAGCGTCCCGACCCGGCCCGCGACGACGAGCTGGGCTCCCTGCGCGGCCATCCCCGGTGGGTCCGGGGGCCGCGGGCCTCGCGCCTGTACACGGAGTGGTTCCCTCCCGGAGAGGGAACCTCCGGCACCGTGGTGTTCACCCACGGGTACTGCCTCACCGAGGCCGTGTGGCACTACCAGAAGCGCGACCTGGCCAGCGGGCGCTTCGGGCTGGTGACCTGGGACCTCCCCGGGCACAGCCACTCCCCCGGCCTGGCCCCGGGACGGCTCACGCTGGAGTTCGCCGCCGACGCCCTGGCCAAAGTCATCGACGAGTATGCGGACGAGGGCGTGGTGCTGGTGAGTCACAGCCTGGGCGGGGTGGTCACCCTGGCATACATGGCCCGGCACCAGGAGACCGCCGCCCGGACCGTGAAGGGTCTGGTGCTGGTGTCGACGCCCATGATGCAGTTCGCCCGATCGGTCGCCGGCCGGTGGCCGGGAGCCACGCTGGAGGCCCGGGCCATCGGCAAGGCGATCCAGGGCGTCATCGAGAGTGACCTCATCGAACGAGTCCTGGGCAGAGAGATGGGCCGCCAGGACCTGTCGTTCTCGTACCGGGTGGTGCGATGGGGGTTCGGGCGACACCCGTCGCCGGCGCAGGTGCTGTTCGTCCGGGACGCCATCGCTTCCGTGCGGCCAGACGTCCGAGCCGAAACGTACCGGGTGATGACCGGCTACGACCTCGCCCCGGTCCTGCCGACGATCACCGTCCCGGCCCTGGTGCTGATCGGAGGGAAGGATCGGCTGGTGAACCCCGAGGAGTCCCGGCTCCTGGCCAACCGGCTGCCCAAGGGCCGGATGGTCGAGCTCCCCGACGCGGGACACGCCGCGTTCCTGGAGGAGCACGAGAGGTTCAACGCCGAGATCCGCCGGTTCGCCGATCGGCGCTTGGGGTCGCGGCACCGCGAGAAGACCCGCCATTGATCCCCTTCCAAGACCACAACCCCACGCAGCGGTTCCCGGTCGTCACGGTGACCATCATCGCCCTGAACGTGCTGGCGTTCCTCCTGTGGGAGCCGATCACGGGGTCGCAGGAGGAGCAGAAGGTGTTCTTCTACTGCCACGGGGCCATCCCCCAGGAGATGGTCGACCTCCAGCCGATCTCCCAGGTGGCCGCGGCGTGCGGAGGGAAGAGCGTGATCGCCTCGATCTTCTCCTCGATGTTCCTCCACGGCGGGTTCATGCACATCATCGGCAACATGCTGTTCCTGTGGGTGTTCGGGAACAACGTCGAGGACCGGATGGGCCCCGTGCTGTACCTGGCGTTCTACCTGGTGAGCGGTCTGGTGGCCGCATACTCCCAGGTCCTGCCCGGGCCCAGCTCGACGATCCCTCTGATCGGAGCGTCCGGTGCCGTGGCCGGAGTGCTCGGCGCGTACCTGGTGATGTTCCCGCACGCCCGGGTTCGAACGCTGGTCATCTTCTACTTCATCACGGTCATCGAGCTCCCGGCGCTGGCCGTCCTGGGGTTCTGGTTCGTGCTCCAGGCCTTCCAGGGCCTGGGGTCCCTGGCCGGCGACGTCGGCGGCGTGGCGTGGTTCGCGCACATCGGGGGGTTCGTGTTCGGGGCGCTGGTGGCCCTGCTGTTCTACCGGACCCGGCGGGCCGAGCCCTCGCCCGGCGGCTTGTATCGCTGACCCCGCGCGATCACGTCCCGGCGATCGACCGGCCCATGGTGATGGGGCAGTCGTGGCTCATCCCTGCGATCCACGGCGGGAGCGCCTCCCGTACCACCGTTTCGAAGCCCAACCGGCCGAAGAAGCCCCAGGCCGTCTCGGTGAACAGCCACACCCTCGAGGCCCCCCGGTGGCGAGCCGCTCCCGCGGCTGCGCCAACGATCTGCATCCCCAGTCCGTAGCCGCGGGCCGCCTCCGCCACCGCCACCGCCCTGAGGTAGGCATTCTCCGCTCGGACCTCGATGGCCGCGGTGGCCACCAGGTCCCCGTCTCCCGCCACCACGGTGGAGACCGGCTCCTCCCATAGGTCGCCGTCGTGCGGCCCCAGGCCCGCGGTCTCCAGCAACGCTCGCACACCTGCCGCGTCGTCGTCGGTGGCGGGGCGAACGGAGGCCGCGGGGCGCTCCTCCAGGAGACCGCGCACGTCGGGGAGGACGAACCGCGGCTGCGCCTGGTGTGTCAGGAGATCGGCGGGGACGGCGGCGCCGGTGAGGACCAGGGCGCCGTCCAGGCCTGCCCCCTCCGCGCCCGCCACGTCCGTCTCGATCCGGTCTCCCACCACCAGCGCCCGCCTCGTCCCCGCCCGCTCCAGCGCCGCGTCGAACAACGGTCGGTGCGGCTTGCCCACCACCGTGGCCCGGACCCCCGAGGCGGTCTCCACCGCCGCCAGCAGGGCCCCGGCGCCCGGCCACAGCTCGCCGCTCGGGGCGGGGTACGAGGCATCCCCGTTCGTGGCCACCAGCCGGGCTCCCCGGCCGACCAGGACGGTGGCCGTCCGGAGCGCGTCGTAGTCGGCGCCTCGATCCCAGCCCACGATCACGTAGTCTGCGCGGCTGGCGGTGCCATCCAGAACCTCGATCCCCACGGCCGACAGGGCGGCCCGGATCCCCTCCTCTCCCACCACGAAGGCCGAGCGAGCTCCCTCATCGCCTTCGCGGCGCAGGAGCGCCGCTGTGGCCAGCGCGGAGGTGACCACCTCATCGGATGAGGCCCTAATGCCCATCCCCGTGAGCCGCTCGGCGATCCGGTCGGGGGTTCGGGCCGAGTTGTTCGTGATGAACACCACGGTCCTGCCGGCGTCCCGGAGTGCCGCGACGGTTTCCGGCGCACCGGGGATCACGTCGTCCCCCCGATGCACCACGCCGTCGAGGTCGAACAGGAAGGCGTCGTACTCCGCGGCAAGACGGACGGTTCGGACCGGCCCTCGGTCCACCTAGGCCGTCAGCCGGGCCAGGGCGGCCCGATACTGCTCAAGGGGTTCCATGGCCACGGCCAGCTTGAGGTGGGCCACGGCCTGGACCCGGTCGCCGGTCCGGGCGCAGGTCAGACCCAGGGCGAAGTGCGCGTAGTGGTTCACCGGGTCGATATCCACCGCCTTGGCGAACTCGGCTCGAGCCTGCCGCCACCGCCCGGTCATGAACAGGGCTCGGCCCAAGGCCTCACGGATCGACCCCTTGTCGGGCTCCACCCGAGCGGCCCGCTCCAGGACCACCACCGCCTGGTAGGGGTGGCCGGTGGCCAGGAACTCCCGTCCCTTGGCGAACAGCTGATATGCGGACTCGGTCATCGGGTCGCGGCGCCTCGCTCCTTCGTCTATACAGACCGACGTGGTGGCCGTGGCCCCGTTCGACGGGCTCCTGTACGACCTCGCCGTGTGTGGGGACGACCTGACGGCGGTCACCTCACCCCCCTACGACGTGGTCCTCCCGCACGAGCAGGACCGGCTTCACGCCGCCAGCCCGTACAACGTGGCCCTGGTGGACCTGGGTGCCGACGTCGAGGGGGATCCTGGAGAAAAGTATACGCGGGCCGGTCGTCTGCTCCGCCGGTGGCGAGAGCGGGGCGTTCTGATCCCCGCGGGCCGGCCGTCCGTGTACGCCTACGAGATGGTCTTCGCGTACCAGGGACAGCGGCGGCGGGTCCGGGGAGTGGTCATGGCCGTGGAGCTGGAGCCCCTGGGAGGGGCCATCCTCCCCCACGAGCGGACCATGGCGGCTCCCGTGGAAGACCGCCTCCGGCTGATGCGGGCCACCGCGGCGGACCTCTCGCCGATCTATGCGGTTGCCGGAGGGCCCTCCGGTCCTCAGACCGCCCTGCTGGACCGGGCCACCGCTCGATCACCCGATCGGGAGCTCGTGGACGAGGAAGGCGTGGCTCATCGGCTGTGGGTGGAGGCCATGCCCCAGGATCTGGTCCAGTGGTACGGGGACCAGTCCCTGTTGATCGCCGACGGGCACCACCGGTACCAGACCGCGCTGGCTCACCGGGAGGAGATGCACGCCGCCCGAGGGCCGGGGCCTTGGGACCGGGTGATGATGCTGGTGGTCGACGCGGCCGTGGAGGAGCCGCCGGTCCTGCCCATCCACCGCCTGGTCCGAGCCGACGCCCTCCCCCACATCCCCGGCGAGCGGGTCCGGGGGCTGGAGGAGATCCTGGCCCGGCTGGTCGACGACGACCTCCGGTTCGGGGCCGCCTTCAGGGAGGACGGCGGTCTGGTCCACCTGGTGGGGCGCCTGGATGGCCGCCCGCCCACGGTCTCGGCGTTGCACGAGACCCTCCTGGACGGCATGCCGGGCCTTCGGGACCTCCGGTTCGTGCCCGACGCCGCCCTGGCGGAGGCTGCGATACGCAGCGGGGAGGCCGACCTGGCCCTGTTCCTTCCTCCCGCCCGAGTAACGAACGTACGTTCGATCGTCGCGGGTGGGGGAACCCTTCCCCAGAAGTCCACGTACTTCTGGCCCAAGCCGCGGACCGGCCTGGTCATCCGTCGGCTGGATGGCCCCCCGGAGGGCTCAGGGGGTCCCCTCACGACCCCCCCCAAGAGGCAGGAACCGGGCACCCGGGCGGCGAATTAGGTTACTGAACGGTATCCTCCCGGAGCAGGGGGAAACCGGGACCAACGGGGGACCCAACAGATGAGGCGGGCGCAAACACGGGTGCTTGCACGTGGCCTTTCCGTGCTCCTTGCGGGAGGGGTGGCCATGGCCCTGGCCGGCCCTGCGCTGGCCCAGGCTCAGTCGGGCACCTTCCACCACGACCCGAACAACGGGGTGGACGTCACCTCCTGGTACTGGGACTCCCAGCACAACGAGGTCATCGAGGCCGGCCCCATCGCCCAGCGGGTGGCCCTCCCCAACCCCCAGCGGCCCGACACCCTGCCCATCGCCGTGAGCGGCAACGAGGACGCCAAGATGTCGGCGATCAAGTTCGACCTCACCCTCCGAAACGTCACTCCCGGATCGCAGATCAACAAGCTCATCGTGAAGATCGAGGAGCGGGCCGCCAATGAGCAGGAAGTGCCCCCGTACTTCCCGGAGCGAGCGAAGATCGAGGCCTGCCGGATCACCGACATCCTGGCGGCTGGCGCGGCCGAGCAGGTTGCGGACGCCCCAGCGGTCTCGGACACGGAGTGTGTGGAGGGGACCCGAGAGGCTCCTGTCGGTGCCGCACCGGTATGGACCTTCGACCTGACTCCGATCGCCCAGGCCTGGGGCCAGGACCCGTTCGGCAACAACGGGGTCATGCTCCGGGGGATGGACCAGCAGCCGCCCAATGACTCCTGGCAGATCCTCCTCAAGGTCCCGGACCGCAACAACTACGCGGCCACCCAGAACCGGGCCACCATGGAGCTGGCCTTCGTCCCGGGGGCCGGGCTCGGCGGCGGTGGCGGCGGTGAGCCCGGCGGCGGTGGCGGCGGTGGCAAGGGAGGCGGCGGCAAGGGAGGCGGTGGTGGTGGAGGCGGATCCGGTTCCACCACCGGCACGTCGACCGGATCGACTGGCGGCACGGTGCCGGGAGCTACCACGATCACCACCCCATCCACGGACTTCTCCGGCACGGGGGGCAGCGTGATCACGGGAAGCGACCCCGCCCCGACCACCCCCGCGTCGGACCCGGTCACCGCGGCCCAGCCTCTGGCGCAGACCCAGGCGCCGGAGCCCCGGCTCCCCGCGTACGTGTGGCTGCTTATCCCCCTGGGCCTGCTGGCGTTGTCCGCGGTCCGATCGGTGGTTCTCGAGCCGGTGGGCGGACCGCGCCCGGACGGAGTGATCGCGGCCATCCGGAAGCGCAACGCGGAACGGCGCGGCGGGGCCCTGCGAGAGCTGCGAGACCCCCTGGCCCGGGCGATCGGCGCAGTGCGACGCGGCACCAGTGCCGTTCGCCGGGCATTCTCGAGGAACGTGAGGAGCGTGCGGAAGACATGAAGCGACACTCCATCACCCTGCTGGCCTTCGCCCTCCTGGCCGCGGCGTGCGGCCAGTACGCCGGGGTCCACGAGCGCGCCGTGCAGTCCGGCGCCGTGCCCGCGGGACAGACCGGCATCACCACCGACACCGGTCAGGGCACCACCGGGACCGGCGAGACGGCCCTGCCCGGGACCACCGGAGGCGGCACCGGCACCACTTCCGGAGGGGGGACCACCGGCGGGACCGTGACCGGTGGTACCACCGGAGGGACCACCACCGGAGGGACCACCGGCGGCGGTGGCGGTGGTGGGAAGGGCGGCGGGAAGGGCGGCGGGAAGGGCGGCGGCGGCGGTGGCAAGGGCGGCGGCGGCGGAGCCGTTCAGGGCGACACCACCGGCATCACCGCAACCGAGATCAGGATCGGCATCCACGCCCCGCTCACCGGCGCCGCGCCGCTGCGCCAGGAGTCGTTCAACGCCGGCAGAGACGTCTACTGGCTGCGGGGAAACAACGGCAAGCCGGTGGTCATCCATGGGCGTCAGGTCAAGGTCTTCTTCCAGGACGACCAGTACAACCCCTCGCACGCCCGGGCGGTGTGCCAGCAGATGGCCGAGCAGGACAAGGTGTTCGCCCTGTTCGGCGGCGGCGGCACCGACCAGATCCAGGCCTGCGCCCAGTACGCGGCCAGCAAGGGGATCCCGTACATCTCGGCCGGAGTCACCGAGATCGGGCTGAAGCAGCTCCCCAATTACTTCGCCGCGTCGATGTCGTACCCCGCCCAGGTCCCCCTGCTGGCGCAGTACGTGCGAGCGAACGCCGGCGCCCTGGGCTGCGGGAACGACGGGTGCAGCATCGCCATGGTGGCCACCAACACCCCGAACTTCGACGACGCCGTGGCGGCCTTCCAGCAGGCGTTCCCGGGAGCGGACGTGCATCGACCGGACAAGAACGAGCGCGGCAGCACCATGGCCGGGAACCTCTGCAGCGCAGTGGCCAAGAACTACGAAGTGGTATTCCCGCTCGTTGCACCAACCTATTACCTCGAGATGGCCGGTGCTGCTCAGTGCCGGCCCCAGTACGTTGGCATCGGAGTCACGATGGGTCTCGACGCCGTCGCGTCAACGGGTTGCCGGGCGGCGCAATCCACCGTGAACGCCCGGTTCTTCTCCCCGGCCCCCGCGTACTTCAACAGCGACCAGTACGACCCAGCCTTCCGCCCGGCCGCCCAGGCCCACGGAGTCTCCGACGACATCGTGTGGCTGTTGTGGGCGTCATCGAAGCTCATCCATCTAATGCTGGACGCCGCCGGGCCAAATATCAGTCGCCAGGGCTTCATCCAGGCGGTCGGCTCCGGTACGTTCAAGACCGGGATCTTCCCGGACGTGACGTATGCGCCGGGCGACCACTTCGGGGCGAGCCAGGTTCATGTCCTGAAGAACGTGTGCAGCGGCTCGAGCGGCCACTACGAGACGGAGCAGGCGTTCAAGAGCTCGTTCTAAGCCCGCACTGGAGGCACGGGAGGGTGAACCGCTGGAACCGTCGGTCCTGACGTTCCTGCTCATCGGGCTGCTCCAGGGAGCGGTGTACGGGCTCCTGGCCGTGGGCCTGGTGCTGGTGTACAAGGGCGCCCGGGTCTTCAACTTCGCCCAGGGGGAGTTCGGGACGGTGGCCGCGTTCACCACGTTCGGCCTGGTCGAAGGGCTGAAGCTCCCGTATGCCGTGGCCATCGTGGGGGGCTTGGTGGCAGCGGTCCTGCTGGGGCTCCTGGTCGAGCGGCTGGTGATCAGGCCGCTGTTCAACGCGTCCCGGGTCACCGTCCTGGTGGCCACCATCGGCGTGGCCTTCCTGATCATCCAGAGCACCGTCCTGGTGGCCAAGCCGGAGCCCCAGGTGCTCCGCCCCATCATCGCCGCGGACCCCGCCAGCCCCATCAGTCTGTTCGGCGTGGCCGTGCTCCCCCAGCAGCTCATCGTGGTGGCGGTGCTGGGCGCCCTGGCCGTTCTCCTGGCGCTGTTCTTCTCCCGGACCAACCTGGGCCTGGCCGTCCTGGCCACCTCCCAGGACTCGATGGCCACCCGGATCGTGGGGATCAGCGTCACCCGGATGTCCCGGTTCATCTGGGGATTCGCCGCACTGCTGGGAGGGATCGCCGGAATCCTTCAAGCCCCCATCAACATCTTCACCCCCGGGTTCATGACCGCCACCAGCCTGGTGCCGGCGTTCACCGCCGCCGTCCTGGGAGGGATGACCAGCCTCCCGGGAGCCTTCGTGGGCGGGCTGCTGGTGGGTGCGGCCCAGAACGTGGGGATCTTCTACCTCCAGGAGCTGGGGGTCCCCGGAGCCTCCGAGCTCACCGTGTTCAGCCTCCTGCTCCTGGTGCTGCTGGTCCGCCCCCAGGGCCTGCTGGGGAAGGAAGCCTAGGTGACCAAGGAGGCTCCCTCCGACCTCCACGGGGCGATCAAGGCCTTTCGGCCCTCGGGGAACGGCTATCTCATCCGCGGCCTCGTGGCGGCATTCATCGTGGCGGCCGTCCTCCTGCTGCCGCAGGTCTCCGACACCACGCAGGATCTGTGGATCGGCCTGGCGGCCATCTACGCCATCATCGGGCTGTCCATCAACATCATCACGGGACATGCCGGCCAGATCTCCCTGGGGCACCAGGCCTTCGTGGGGATCGGAGCGTTCATGGCGGCGTTCATCGTCAAGAACGTCGGGGGGTTCCAGACCGACCCCCTCACCGGGCTGGTCCTGGCCCCCGACCAGATCCCCACCGGCGACTTCTTCATCGGGGTGGTGGTGGCGGGGGTCACCGGGACCCTGATGGCGCTGCTGCTGGGGCTGGTGGCCCTGCGGATCCGGGGGCTGTACCTGGCCCTGATCACCCTGGCCTTCGGGCTCATGGCCGAGACCACCATCTTCAACTGGCGCGCGTTCACGGGCGGCGGCGCGGGCGGCGCCGCTCCTCGGCCCGCCTCGTTCGTTTCCAACCAGGCGTATGCCTACGTTGCCCTTCTGATCCTGGCTGTCTTCCTGATCGTCGACTGGCGATTGACCAAGAGTCGCGCCGGGCGGGCCATCGTGGCCATCCGCAACGAGGAGCGGGTGGCGGCCACGCTGGGAGTCAACGTGACCCGGTACAAGCTCCTGGCCTTCGCCACGGCGGGGTTCCTGGCCGGCGTGGCGGGGTCACTGTTCGCCCACTGGAACCAGGTGGTCACCGCCCCGGACTTCGTTCTCCAGACCGCCGTGGTGTGGATCCTGATGTCCGTGGTCGGAGGCCTGGGGTCACGCGCCGGAGTGGTGATCGGGTCGTCGTTCTTCGCCGTGTTCCCCCTGGCCCTTTCGGCCGCCGTGGGCGGCGCCTCGATCCGGATCCCGCTGCTGGGCGAGGTCCTGGTGCAGGCCCTGTCCCCGTGGATCGGAGCTCTTCTGCTCGTCCTGACCATCACCCTGTACCCCGGGGGGATCGGGCAGCAGCTGCGGCCGATCCGGCGGTTCCTGGCGGGCGGGCCGCTGGTGGACTCCCGGCACGAAGCCATCCAGCTGGGCGGCTTCCCCGCTCTGATCGCCTTCGCGCTGACCTTGCTTCTCACCAACGGAGCGATGGCCCCCCGCCTGCTGTTCGGGCTGGTGGCGGCCATCGGGGTGGCGGTGCTTTCGGTGCTGCTTCTGCTGGAGTATCTGCGCCAGCTGGCCCGGTCGGCGGCTCGGCAGGCCGCCAGGCGCCAGGCCACCGCCGTGGTGGCCACCGCTCCCCTGCCGACTGCCATCGTCCAAGAGACCGCCACCCAGACCACGGATGACGGGCCGGCGGAAACGCCTGCCCCCGCTCCCTCCCCCAAGGGAGGCCCGGCGTGACCCAGGTCCTCGAGGTTTCTGACCTGTCGATGCGCTTCGGCGGTCTCCAGGCGCTCGACAAGGTGTCCCTCGATGTCGGCGAGTGGGAGATCGTGGGCCTGATCGGGCCGAACGGGGCCGGCAAGACCACGTTCTTCAACTGCTTGATGAACATCTACAAGCCGGACACCGGCAAGGTCACCTACCGGGGAAGAGATGTCACCAAGCTGCCCACCCACCGGAAGGCTGCCAAGGGGATGGGTCGGACGTGGCAGAACCTGGGGGTGATCCGCTCGCTCACGGTGCTCCAGAACGTGCTGACCGCCCAGCACGCCCACATCCGGTACGGAGCCCTGTCGGGGATCCTGGGGACGATGGGCACGTTCCGCGAGGAAGGAGAGCTGCGGCTCAACGCCGAGGAGATCCTCGACTTCCTGGGGCTCCTCCCGGTGGCCAGGGAGGAGGTCGGCGGTCTCCCGTACGGCACCCAGAAGATGGTCGACCTGGCCATGGCCCTGGCCACCGATCCGGACCTCCTGCTCCTGGACGAGCCGTCCTCGGGGATGGGGCCGGAGGAGGCCCACCAGCTGGGCGAGACTCTCCGGTTCCTGCGGGACTCTCTGAACCTGACGATCCTGATGATCGAGCACCACGTGCCGCTGGTCGTGGGCCTGTGCGACTACGTGTACGTGCTCAACTTCGGGGAGCTGTTGGCCAAGGGGGAGCCGCAGGAGATCCAGAAGCATCCCGACGTAATCGCCGCGTACCTGGGGGGCGAGGCCGATGTCGCTTCTTGAGGTCACCGACCTCCGAACCGGCTACGGGCAGGTCCCCGTGCTCCATGGGGTGAACCTCACGGTCGAGGACGGAGAGACCGCCGTCCTCATGGGCCTGAACGGCGCGGGGAAGACCACCACCCTGATGACCGTCGCCGGGCTGCTTCGGAGGTGGTCGGGTGACATCCTTTACGACGGGAAACAGGTCGGGACCGTCGACGCCAGGACGCTGGTGGCCCGGGGTCTTGTGCTCATCCCGGAGGGGCGCCGGGTGTTCCCGGACCTGTCGGTCGAGAAGAATCTCCGGCTGGGGGCCTGGTCTCACCGCCACGACGGCAAGCTGTTCCGGAAGAACCTTGATCGGGTGCTCACGACGTTCCCCCAGCTGAAGGAACGCCGGGGGCAGCTGGGCGGGACGCTGTCGGGAGGCGAGCAGCAGATGCTGGCCGTGGCCCGGGGCCTGATGGCGAACCCCCGGATGCTGCTGATCGACGAGGCGTCGCTGGGGCTGTCTCCGGTGCTGGCCCAGGAGGTGTTCGACACGGTGGCCCGGATCAACGAGGAAGGGGTCACCGTGCTAATGGTCGAGCAGAACGCCGGGGCCCTGGCCATCGCCAATCGCGCCTACATCATGGAGAAGGGCCGCATCGAGTACGAGGGCTCCGGCGAGGAGATCCTCGACCAGGGCGAGCTGCGGAAGGCGTACCTGGGGGCCCCGGCCTAGGCGCTAGCCGAATCCGGCCCCGAGGTCTCGGTGGTCGTCTCCGCGCGATCCTCGGAAACGTCGGGGTCTCCCGGGTTGCACACCCGGCACGGTGACAGCCCACTGAGCTTGGCCGCCTCCGGGCTCACGAAGTCCAGGTCCGTCTTTCCCTCGACCAGACGGCAGTCCGGCCGATGGTACGTCGACTTCCCGGCCACCACCCTGCCGTTCTCGGACGCGACGGCCTCGACGGCGGACGGGGCCCGGCTCATCACGTGACCCAGCTTCTCCAACTGCCCCGCCAGCTTGATCCGCTCGGCCCTGACCTGGGCCATGATCATCAGGGCACTCCCCAGGAGGACCAGGGCAAGGCCACCCAGGCCACCGGAGATCAGGTACGGGAACTGGACGTCGACATAGGCGCTCTTTGCCGAGCCGTTCCAGCCGAACCCGATGACCACGAATCCGGCCACGGCGAAGAACAGGCCGAGGATCCGGCCGTACCGGACCTGCGGGTCGAAACCGCCGGGCTCTGGTATCAGGCTCACTGGGCCTCCAGCTGGTCGAAGGGCGCCCTATTCTAGTTCGCCACCGGGTCCCCGAGTCCTTCTCGGCCCGGCGAGGGGGGTCCGAGCCTCCTGGGCGTCAGTCTTCTGTTTCCTCTTCGAGCTTCTTCACCTCGCTGGCCACCACCTCCATGTGCGAGCGTCCGCCTCCCTGGCCGCGGAAGAACCTGCGGACCAGGTGGCCGCGGATCATCACGGCGTCGCCCTTCCCCAGGCGCTCACAGCGCTTCCGGGCCGACCGGTCCCACACCGCCACCGGGACGGGGAGGACCCGTTTCTCGGCCTCCGGGACCTGGACTCGGAGCCTGGCCACCGTGTCGCCCGACGGCATCTCGGTGAACTCCGGGTTCGCCGACAACCGCCCGGCCAGCACGACCACGTTCACCGTGACCATGCGCCACCTCCTTCCTGGGGGAGGTGAGCCGGACCATACCCCCCACCGGTGACAAGGACGCCGGCCTGACCCGTACACTGCCCCGGGTGACCAGGACCTTCGAGGCGCTGCCGGGGATCACGGTGATCGACACCCAGATGGGAGGCAGTCCGGGCCTCACTTCCGCGTACCTGGTGCGCGGCTCGGAGCCAGCGCTCATCGAGACGGGGCCCACGAACTCCCTGCCTGCCGTCGAGGCGGGCCTCGCCGAGCTGGGGATCGGCCCCCGGGACCTCGCCCACATCGTGGTCACGCACGTCCACCTGGACCATGCCGGTGGGGCCGGCGCGTATTCCCAGCGGTTCCCCAAAGCCACCGTGTGGGCCCACGAGCGCGGAGTTCGGCATCTGGTGGAGCCGGCGAAGCTTCAAGCCAGTGCCACCAGGGTGTTCGGCGAGGAACACATGCGGCGCGTGTTCGGGCCCCTCGAGCCGTTGCCGGGCGACCGGGTCAAGGCGGCGAGCGATGGGCAGGTCGTGTCGCTGGGGGATCGGACCCTCCGGATCCTCCACGCCCCCGGGCACGCCAAGCACCACGCCTTCATCGTGGACGAGGAGACCGGCGCGGTATTCAGCGGTGATGGGCTGGGGGTCCATCTGCCGGACCTCGACGTCTTTCGGCCGGCCACACCTCCCGCGGACTTCGACCTCGAGGCGGCGATCAGGAACATCGGGCGGGTCCGGGACCTCGATCCTCCGAAGGTGTTGTTCAGTCACTTCGGGCCCGCAGAGAACGTCCGGGAAGTGTGCGACCTGGCCATCGAGCGGACCCGGAAGTGGGCCTCGATCGTGGAAGAGGCCATGCGGACCACCGAGGACGTCGATGCCGTGGCCCAGATCCTGGCGGACCGGACGGCCGACGAGCTCGCGACGGTCCGGGATCAGGATTCGGAGGCGAGGCGACGGCTCGATCTGCTCACCACCTATCGGGTGAACGCCGCCGGCCTGCTTCGCTACTTCGCCAAGCGCCGGGAGGAAGCGAGCTCGTAGCACGCGCCGTGATCGGCGTGTCGGTTAGCGGTCGCCGAGCGCGGCCAGCCGCTCAGGTACGTCGAAGGCATCGGGGTCGTGGCGGATGATGCGCCGGAACACCCGAGTCGCTTCAGCCGGCCTGCCGGCCCGTTCCAGGATGTCCGCGATCACGTACCACACCCGAAGGTGGTGCGGTTCGGCGACGTCGGTATCGGGTGCTGCGCGCCGGAGCATCGCCAGGGCCTCGTCGTATCGGCCCATGTCGGCCAGCGCCGAGCCGCCGACGACCGCCGCCTCGGCCTTGGCTTCGGCCGGGATCCGGGCCCGCAAGGCCTCCTTGATCAAGGGGAGGGCTCGCTGGGGGGACCCCAGGGCGCGGTGGGCGTCGGCCATCAGGTGGTTCTGATCGGCCCGACCGGACATCCGCCGGTACGCCTGGAGCTCTCGGAGCGCCTCTCGGAAGTGTCCGGCCTGGTAGTGGGCCAGCCCCAGGATCTCCCTGACCGCGGCCGATCGCGGGGCCTTCCGCTTCGCCGTTCCCGCATCACGTTCGGCCTGCGCGGTTCGCCCCCGCTCGAGCGCAACCACCGCCCGCTCCAGGAGGTCCAGAGCGTCGGACGCCCGGACTCCCCCGGCGGCGGCGCGAACCTCTTCCACCACATCGCGAGGGAGGGCACCGCGTCCTCTCGGCGAGGATCGCCGGCTGGGTTCGGATGGTCCGGGCCGGACCTGGGAACGTTTGCCGCGGTCGCCCGGTGGCCTGGTCCTTCGGTTGGCCGGCGGCCTGGCCGGTGGCCTGGCCCCCCGCCCAGGGGGAGGCGCATTCCGCCGTCGGGTCGGAGCACCCCTTGGGCGGGCCCGGTCCTGGCCGCCGCGGGAGGGTGTGCCGGACCTACGGGGGCGTCCGGGTCGCTCTCGGTCCACGTCCCGCAGCGTACCCGAGCGACCGGAGCCTGAAACGCAACAAGGCCCCCGAAGGGGCCTCGTTGGTGAGATGTCTCGGCAGC
>JBOGVS010000040.1:0-25619 GCA_050692555.1 Actinomycetota bacterium | reverse complement strand
CACGCCGTTCGAGTGGAAGTTCAGCCGAAACGATCTGGCCCGCCTCATGCGCCGCCTCTCATCTGCCGACGCAGACCTGCCGCGGGCTGCATGAGAAAACGTCACCGAACTTTCGACCCAGAGTACTAAGCCGGGCCGCCGAAAAGGCCCCACGACGCGACCAACCGGGCACCCGGAGCCGTTCCGGTCTGCTACCATCAAGTCCCGAGGTGCAGAAGAGCCCGAAGTTCATCTTTGTCACCGGAGGCGTTTCCTCCAGCCTCGGGAAGGGCATCACCTCCGCTTCCCTCGGACGTCTCCTCAAGTCCCGCGGCCTCCGCATCACCATGCAGAAGCTGGATCCGTACATCAACGTGGATCCCGGCACCATGAACCCCTTCGAGCACGGCGAGGTGTTCGTGCTCGACGACGGCGCGGAGACCGACCTCGACCTGGGGCACTACGAGCGGTTCACGGACGAGAGCCTTCACCGGGGCTCCAACGTCACCGCAGGTGCCGTGTACCAGACGGTGATCGCCAAGGAGCGCCGAGGGGAGTTCCTGGGCAAGACGGTCCAGGTCATCCCGCACATCACGGATGAGATCAAGGGCCGGATCCGGGGGATCGCCGCGGCCACCGACGCCGACCTCGTGGTCGTTGAGGTGGGCGGCACCGTGGGGGACATCGAGAGCCTCCCGTTCCTGGAAGCCATCCGGCAGCTTCGGAACGAGGTGGGGCGAACCAACTGCGCGTTCGTCCACGTGTCGTTGCTGCCGCACATCGCCCCCACCGGGGAGCTGAAGACCAAGCCCACCCAGCACTCGGTGAAGGAGCTCCGGTCGATCGGTCTCCAGCCCGACGCCATCGTGTGCCGCTCCGACCGCCCCCTGTCGCGAGGACTGAAGGAGAAGATCTCCCTGCTGTGCGACGTGGAGATGGAGGCCGTGGTCTCCGCGGTGGACGCCGACTCGATCTACGAGGTGCCGCTGGTCCTCCACGAGGAGGGCCTGGACGGCTACCTGGCCGACCACCTTCGCCTGGCCGACGGGGAGCCCGACCTCTCCGAGTGGAACGCGCTGGTGAACGGGATCGAGACCGGCACGGAGCCGGTGTCGATCGCGGTGGTTGGGAAGTACGTGGACCTCCCCGACGCGTACCTCTCGGTGATCGAGGCCCTGAAGCACGGTGGGTTCCACCACGGCTCCCGGGTGAACATCACCTGGGTGGCTTCCGACGATCTGGCCACCGGCCGGGTGGAGGACATCCTGGCCGGCGCGGACGGGATCCTGGTCCCCGGAGGCTTCGGCGTGCGGGGCGTCGAAGGCAAGGTCGATGCGATCCGGTACGCCCGGGAGCGCGGGGTGCCCTTCCTGGGGATCTGTCTGGGACTGCAGTGCGCGGTGATCGAGTTCGCCCGCAACGTGTGCGGCCTCCCTGGGGCCAACTCCAGCGAGTTCGACCCCGCGTGCGAGCACCCGGTGATCGACCTGCTCCCCGAACAGAAGGACGTCACGGATCTCGGAGGGACCATGCGGCTGGGAGCGCAGCCCTGCCACCTGGTCCCCGGCACGCTGGCGGCCAAGGCGTATGACAACTCGGAGGTGGTGTACGAGCGACACCGCCATCGATACGAGGTCAACCCGGCGTACCACGAGGTGCTCCGGAACCACGGCCTGGTGTTCTCGGGTCTGTCTCCGGACGGCCGGCTGGTGGAGATCATCGAGCTCCCCGACCACCCGTTCTTCATCGCCGGGCAGTTCCACCCCGAGCTGAAGTCCCGGCCGAACCGCCCTCACCCGCTGTACCGCGAGTTCGTCGGTGCGGCGCTTGCTCGCCGGCGGTCGCTTCAGCGAGCCGCCGCCGCGACGTAACCGCCGGCTCAGCGGCCCTTCGGCCTGAACGTCGCCTGGAGGTCTGCCTCGGAGAACGCTCCGCCGGCCTCCCCGGCCGTGGCGTACCGGTAGAGGGCCGCATTGAACACGCCGGAAAGGGCGGTGCCCACCGCCATGAGGGTTCCCAGGGCCAGGACGCCGAGAGCTATCGCCAGGGGGATGGACGCCGCGCCGAGGAGGGCGATCACCAGGACCACCGGGATGGAGATCAGGAAGATGGCCAGGCCGATGGCGGCGGTCCCCACGAACGTCTCTCCCCACCGCTGCTTGAAGATCGACGCCGAGCGCTTGATCGAAGGTCCCACGCCGACGGGCTCGTACAGGAGGACCGGGACCACGAAGAACGTGATGGCGCTCCACGCCGCGCCGATGACGGCGATGACGATGCGACCGATGAACCCGGCTCGCTCCTCGAGAGCGTGCAGGATCAGGCCCACGGTGGCGGCCACCACGGCCCACCCCAGGATCTTGCCGACCTTGGACCACGCCAGCCTGAGGCCGTCCGAGACGGTGGGGTCGCCCCCCTGGAGGCGGATGGTGGCCGAGCCCACCACGGCGGCGTTGAAGAAGATGCCGATGAAGTAGGCCACGAAGTAGAACAGCCCCTGCCACACGTAGTCGATGGTCCGGAGCCCCTCCGCTTCAACCGCGCCTCCCCGCCAGACCGCCAGCCCGAAGGGGACGGACACGACCACGATGGCCAGGAAGGAAACCACCGGGAGGATCAGCAGCTCCCGGTCCGCTTTCAGAACCTGCCAGCTCGCTCCCAGCAGGCGAAAGGCTCTCCGTATCCGTTCCATGAATTCCCTCCCGTCGTCCGGATGACCTTACGCCGACGGGCCCGGCCCGGGGTGAACCGGCGAGGGTATGCTCTCGGGCCGTGGGCCTGTCCGATCCGGTCGGCCGGTTCCTCGACTACCTGAGCGTGGAACGGGGGCTGGCTCCCAACACCCTGGAGGCCTACCGCCGGGACCTCCGCCGGTACGCGGAGTTCCTGGGAACCCGGGGGGTGAAGGACCCGGTGGCCGCCGGTGAGGCGGAGATCGCCGCGTTCGTGGCCCACCTGTCGGAAGCCGAGTTCGAGCCCGGGAAGCGCTACCGGCCGTCGTCGGTGGCCAGGGCCCTGGCTGCGGTGCGGTCCCTCCACCGCTTCCTGGTGCTCGAAGGCGACACCGAAGCCGATCCCGCGGAGGGGGTGGCCCGTCCAAAGGTCCCCCGGACCCTCCCGCGGCCGCTTAGCGTCGACGAGGTGGCCGCCCTGGTGGCGGCACCGGCCGGCGACGACCCCGCGGCGCTCCGGGACCGGGCCATCCTGGAGACGTTGTACGGAGCGGGCCTGCGCATCTCGGAGCTGGTGGGGCTGGACGTCGACGACGTGGACCTCGACGAGGGCAGCGTCCGGGCCGTGGGTAAGGGCTCCAAGGAACGGGTCGTTCCGCTGGGACGGTTCGCGGTGCGGGCGCTCGAGGGGTACCTGGTGCGGGGCCGTCCCGACCTGGCCTCGGCCCGCACCCGGGGAGCCCTGTTCCTGAACCAACGGGGCGGGCGGCTCACCCGGCAGGGGTGCACGAACATCATCAAGGCCATGGCCCGGCGAGCGGGGATCCGCAAGCGGGTCACTCCCCACATGCTCCGGCACTCGTTCGCCACCCACCTCCTGGAAGGGGGGGCGGACGTTCGGGTGGTCCAAGAGCTCCTGGGCCACGCCAGCGTGGCCACCACGCAGATCTACACGCTGGTGACCAAGGACCGGCTCCGCGAGGTGTACTTCACCTCGCATCCCCGGGCCCACCGGGAGCGCGTGGATCAGGCGACGGGCGGCCGGTGAAGGTCCTGCTGTTGGTGTGCGACTCGTTCGGAGTCGGGGAGGCCCCGGACGCCGATGCCTACGGAGACCGGGGCTCGGACACCATCGGCAACACCGCCCGGGCGGTGGGAGGGATCGGCGCTCCCAACCTGGCCGACCTGGGGTTGGGAACCCTCACCGACGCCCCGGGCATCGAGCCTCAAGCGGCGCCCGGCACGGCCCACGGCAAGATGCGGGAGCGTTCCGCGGGCAAGGACACCACGACCGGCCACTGGGAGCTGTGCGGGCTGATCGTGGAGCGTCCCTTCCCCACCTATCCCGATGGGTTTCCCCCGGAGGTGATCGAGCCGTTCGAGGAGGCCATCGGACGCAAGGTGCTGGGGAACGTGGCCGCTTCGGGGACCGAGATCATCCACAAGCTGGGGGAGGAGCACGTCCGCACCGGGGGCCCCATCGTGTACACCAGCGCCGACTCCGTGTTCCAGATCGCCGCCCACAAGGACGTGGTGCCGTTGGACACCCTGTACGAGTGGTGCCGGGTGGCCAGGAGGATCCTCGACGGGGAGCACCGACTGGGCCGGGTGATCGCCCGGCCGTTCGAGGGACCGCCGGGGAGGTTCGTCCGGACCCATGAGCGGCGAGACTTCTCGCTGGAGCCGTTCGCTCCCACCTACCTGGAGGCGATCCGGGATCGGGGGGTGCCGGTGTTCGGCGTGGGGAAGATCCCGGACATCTTCGCGGAGCGAGGCCTCACCGACTCGCGGCACTCGGAGTCCAACGACCACGGCGTGGACCTCACGGTGGAGTACCTGGCGAGTGCAGACCCTGTGCTGGTGGTAACCAACCTGGTCGACTTCGACACGAAGTACGGCCACCGGAACGACGCCGAGGGTTATGCCCGTTGCGTGGAGGCGTTCGACCGCCGAGTCCCCGAGCTGGTCCGGGCCGTGAGTGACGGGCTGCTGTTTCTGACCGGGGACCATGGCTGCGACCCCACCGACGAGTCCACCGACCACACCCGGGAGCACACCCCGGTGCTGGTGGCCGGCGGCGCCCTGGACGGCCGTGGGCCGGTGGACCTGGGAGTGCGGGACACCTTCGCCGACCTGGGAGCCACGGTGGCCTCGGTGTTCGGGGCTCCCGCCGACGGCCGGGCCGGCACCAGCTTCGCCCCGGAGCTGGGGCTGGAGTGACCGGGGCCCCGGACCCCCGGGAGGTCGTGGCCCGGAAGCGGGACGGGCACGCGCTCTCAGAGGAAGAGATCCGAGCGGTGGTCCTGGGCTACGCGAGGCAGGAGATCCCCGACTACCTGGCGGCCGCCTTCCTGATGGCCGCGTTCATCCGGGGGCTTGACCAGGAGGAGACCGTGGCGCTGACCAGGGCCATGGTCGAGTCGGGCAGGACCATCCCGCTGGCGGGGGTGTCCCGACCCAAGGTGGACAAGCACTCCACCGGCGGCGTGGCCGACGGGGTCACGCTGGCGTTCGCACCGCTGGCGGCGTCGCTGGGCCTCGCGGTGGCCAAGCTGTCCGGGCGGGGGCTGGGGCACACCGGCGGGACCCTGGACAAGCTGGAGTCGATCCCCGGGTTCCGCACCGACCTGT
Organism: Actinomycetota bacterium; assembly: GCA_050692555.1. Lineage (GTDB taxonomy): Bacteria > Actinomycetota > UBA4738 > UBA4738 > CALAEC01 > DAITPV01. The sequence goes on along the minus strand of JBOGVS010000040.1, from coordinate 20,337 downwards.
CGCCGGAGGACCTGGAGCGCCAGGTGGAGGAGATCGGGTGCGCGGTGGCCGCGCAGACAAAGGACCTGGTGCCCGCCGACGGCGCGCTGTACGCGCTTCGCGATGCCACCGCCACCGTCCCGAGCGTGCCATTGATCGCCGCCAGCGTGATGAGCAAGAAGCTGGCGGTGGGGACGGACCTCATCCTCCTCGACGTGAAGGCGGGGAGCGGAGCGTTCATGAAGACCGTGGAGGATGCCGATGCCCTGGCCTCGGCCTGTGTGGGGCTGGCGAAGGGCTGGGGGAGGCGGGCCCGCGCGGCGGTCACCGACATGTCCCAGCCGCTGGGCGATGCGGTGGGCAACGCCCTGGACGTCATCGAGGCGGTCGAGGTCCTCCGGGGGGAGCGGACCGGCCGGCTCACGGACCTGGTGGTGGAGTTCGCCGCCGCGGCCCAGGCGGCCCTGCTCGACATGGGAGAGGAGGAGGCCCGCAAGAGGGCCCGCTCGGCGCTGACCTCGGGGGGTGCCGCGGAGGCCTTTCGCTGGATGGTGGAGGCCCAGGGTGGGGACCCCCGGGTGGTGGACGATCCCGCCGGGGTGTTGCCGAAGGCACCCGTGGCGACGCCGATCACCGCGGAGCGAACGGGCCACCTCGCCGCGATGGACGCCGAGGCCGTGGGGCGAGCCGGCGTGGCCCTGGGGGCGGGCCGCACCCGGAAGGACGATCCCGTGGACCCTGCGGTGGGGATCGTGCTGCGGGTGAAGATCGGGGATCGGGTGCAGGCTGGCGAGCCGGTTGGGGAGGTCCACGCCCGGGACGACGATGCAGCGGCGAGGGCAGCGCACGCCGTCAACGAGGTGCTCGAGGTGGTCGATCACGCGGTTGAGCCACCCCCCCTCGTGTACCGTTGGCGCGATGCCTGACGGCCGGAGTGTTCTCGCATGGTGAACTTTGACCCGCTCACCGTCCTGTACATCGTGCTGACGATCGTGCCGGCGCTGGTGTTCCACGAGGTGGCCCACGGCGTCGTGGCCGACCGCCTCGGCGATCCCACTCCCCGGGCCATGGGCCGGCTCACGCTGAACCCGATCCGCCACGTGGACCCGTTCGGGACCGTGGTCCTTCCGGGGCTGCTGATCCTGCCGTACCTGTTCGGCCGGGGGGTGAGCCCGATCTTCGGCTACGCCAAGCCCATGCCGATCAATCCCGGCAACCTGCGCAGCCCCGAGACCCACACCACGGTGATCGCGGTGGCCGGGCCGGTCACCAACCTGGTGCTGGCGGTGGGCGGGGCCTTGGTGCTCCGGTTCGTGGGGCCCGGCACCGGAGCCATCAGCGACTTCCTCCAGATCTGGGTGTTCCTCAACGTCCTGCTGGCGGTGTTCAACATCATGCCGATCCCGCCCCTGGACGGATCCAAGGTCCTGGCCCGGTTCCTTCCGCCCCGGGCCCGCGAGGTCTACCGGTCCTGGGAACCGTACGGAGCCCTGTTCATGCTGGTGATCTTCTTCCTGCTGCCGGGGGTGATCTTCGGCCTGGTCAACCCGGTGGTCGAGGGCCTGTTCACCGTTCTGGTCGGGTGATTGAGGGCCCTCCGGGCCCCGGCTACCATGGCGGAACCGTGCCTGAGGAGGACGTGGTGAGCACCCGGGCGGGGGAGTTCGGCGTCGAGCTCCCGATCTTCCAGGGGCCGTTCCGCCTGCTGGCGGAGCTGATCATGGACCGCAAGGTCGACGTGTGCGACGTCCCCGTGGCCCGGGTGACCGAGGACTTTCTGGCCCGGGCCGAAGAGGCGGAGGGCTGGTCGCTTGAGGAGGCCACCTGGTTCCTGGCCATCTGTGCCGCCCTCCTCGAGCTGAAGGTCGGCCGGCTGTTCCCCGAGGACCGGGAGCTCGACGAGGAGGACCTGCTGGGCGTGTCACCGGATCTTGCGTTCGCCCGGACCCTGGAGCTGACGGCGTTCCGGCGCATGGCGGCCATGCTGGCGGAGATGCTGGAGCTCGGGCGACGATACGTCACCCGGGAGGCTGGTCCGGCGGAGGAGTTCTCCGAGCTGTACCCCGACCTCATGGAGAAGGTCACCCCCGAGGCGCTGGCCGACGCCGCGGCCTCTCTGCTCCGCCCGCCGGTGGTGGACCTCACCCACGTCACCCCGATCCGGGCCACGGTGGCCGACGCCGTGGAGGCGGTGCGCCGCCGCATGGCCCGGCGGAAGGACGCACGGTTCAAGGACCTGGTGCGGGATTGCCGTGAGCGGATCCAGGTCGTGATGCGGTTCCTGGCGCTGCTGGAGCTGCATGCCGAGGGACGGGTGGCGCTCCGGCAGGCCGAGACGTTCGGCGACATCGAGGTTCGGTGGGAGGGATGAGCGACCCCGCGATTCGCCCGGAGCCAGTCCCGGACGATCGTCTCCGGGCCCTGGAGGCGGTGCTGTTCGTGGCCGACGAACCGCTGTCCTCGGCGGTGCTGGCGCATGTGCTGGAGACGGATCGCCCCACCGTCGACCGGCTCGCCGAGGAGCTGTCGGCTCGGTACGAACGCGATGGCGCGGGCCTGGCCCTGCGGCGGGTGGCCAGTGGGTGGCGGCTGTCCACCCACCCGGAGGTGTCGTCGGCGGTGGAGCGGTTCGTGTTGTCGTCGAGACATGGACGCCTCACCCGGGCTGCGCTGGAGACCATGGCCATCGTGGCGTACAAGCAGCCGGTGACCCGGCACCAGGTCTCGGCGATCCGGGGGGTGAACTCGGACGCGGTGCTCCGGGCGCTGACCGACCGCGGTCTGCTGGCCGAGGTCGGCCGGGAGGAGAGCCCCGGCCGACCGGTGCTGTACGGGACCACGCCGGAGTTCCTGGAGCGGCTGGGTCTGGACTCGGTCGGGGACCTCCCGTCCCTGGCTCCACTTCTGGGGGAGGGCGATGCCGGACGCCCCGGGTCCGAAGCGGACGGCCCGGACCAGGACGCCTGAGCCGGAGCGCCTCCAGAAGGCGCTGGCCCGGGCGGGCCTCGGTTCCCGAAGAGCCTGCGAGGACCTCATCCGAGAGGGCCGGGTCACCGTGGACGGGCGAGTGGCCACCCTGGGCGACCGGGTGGATCCGGCGCGGAGCCTGGTGGTGGTGGACGGAGTCCGGGTCCCCCTCGATCCCGAGCTCCGGTACTTCGTCCTCAACAAGCCGCGGGGCGTGGTGACCACCGCTCGGGACCCGCAACGCCGGCCGGATGTGTCTCAGTTCTACCCACCAGGTCCCCGGGTGTTCCCCGTGGGCCGGCTGGACCGGGAGACCGAGGGGTTGCTGTTGCTGACCAACGACGGAGAGCTGGCCAACCGGGTGATGCATCCACGGTACGGTGTCGAGAAGGAGTACCTCGCGGAAGTGGAGGGCGAGCCGAGCCGGCAAGCGCTGGGTCGCCTGGCCCGGGGAGTCCGGCTGGAAGAGGGCGTGGCGAAGGCGCGGTCGGCCCGGGCGGTCGCTTCCACCGGAGACCGTCATGCGGTGAAGATCGTGATGACCGAGGGACGGAAGAGAGAGGTTCGCAGGATGCTGGAGGCCGTGGGGCTCCCGGTGCAGCGGCTGGTGCGGGTGCGGGTGGGACCGGTCCGGCTGGGGCGACTCCGTCCGGGTGAGGTCCGGGAGCTCCGGCCCGAGGAGCTCAGGGCCCTCCTGTCCACGTGAAGCCCGACCGTCTCCTGGTGGTGGCCATCGACGGGCCCGCGGGGGTGGGCAAGAGCACCCTGGCCCGACGGCTGGCCGAGGCTCTGGGGCTGGCCTACCTCAATACCGGAGCCATGTACCGAGCCCTCGCTCGGGAAGCCCTCCGCACGGGTACCGATGTCGGGGATGGGCCGGCGCTGGCGGAGCTGGCCCGAACGCTTCGGTTCTCCATCAACAAGGGGACGCCGTCCTCCCTGCTGATCGACGGCCGGCCCGCCGACGACGACCTGGCCACCGCGGAGGTGGAGGCGGTGGTGTCGCTGGTGGCCCGCCACCCGGAGGTCCGCGAGGTACTTCGGGCGGAACAGCGGCGGCTGGGCTCGCAGGGAGCGGTCGTGGAGGGCAGAGACATCGGCACCGTGGTGTTCCCCGATGCGGACCTCAAGGTGTTCCTGGAGGCGGACCCCGTGGAGCGGGCCGCCCGGCGGCGGGCCCAGCGGGACGCCGCGCCGGAGACCGCCGAGGCCCTGGCCCGGCGCGATGCGCTCGACTCGGTGACGAACCCGTTCGTCCCGGCGAAGGACGCCCTGGTCGTGGACACCTCGGGGAAGGAGGCCGACGAGGTCTTCCAGGAGGTCATGGCTGCCGTGCGACGACTCCGGGCAGGGGAGCGTGGCTGACGCGGCCGCCGACGGACGCCCACGAGTGGCCATCGTGGGACGGCAGAACGTCGGGAAGTCCACCCTCCTGAACCGCCTGCTGGGTTCCCGAGAGGCCATCGCCGACCGGGAGCCGGGTATCACCAGGGACCGGCTTGAGGTGCCGGTGACGTGGCGGGGGAGGACCTTCGTGGCCATCGATACGGGCGGCTACACGTCTCGGCCCCGGGGCGTGGAGACCCTGGTGACCGAGCAGGCTGAGCGGGCCCTAAGCACGGCCGACGTAGTCCTCCTGGTGGTGGACGCCTCGGTGGGGATCCAGGAGGAGGACGCCCGGCTGGCGGGCCGGCTCCGGGGGGCCCAGGCGCCGGTCGTCCTGGTGGCCAACAAGGTGGACTCCGCCGCCCGCGAGTGGGACGCAGCCGAGCTCAACCGGCTGGGGCTGGGGGAGCCCGTGGCGGTCTCGGCCCTCCACGGCAGAGGAGCGGGAGAGCTGCTGGATCGGATTGCCGGGCTGCTCCCACCCGAGAAACCTGAAGGTGAGGTGAAGGTCGAGGGCCGGGCGTTCTCCATCGTGGGCCGCCCGAACGTGGGGAAGTCCTCGCTGTTCAACCGGCTGGTGGGCACCGACCGCTCGGTGGTATTCGAGGAGGCCGGCACGACCAGGGACGCCGTCGACGCCGTGGTCGAGTGGGATGGCCGGCCCGTCCGGTTCGTGGACACCGCGGGCTTCCGGAAGCCGTCCCGGGCGGAAGGGGTGGCCTACTACGGGTACCTCAGGGCGGTCCGGGCCATCGAGCGGTCCCATGTTGCGGCCCTGGTGGTGGCCGCCGACGAGGGGGTCACCTCGGAGGACCGAAAGATCGCCGCCCGAGTGGCCGAGGCCGGTCGGGGCCTGGTTGTGGTGGCCAACAAGTGGGATCTGGTGGAGTCCGGCGAGCGCGCGGAACGGTTCAAGGAGATCAAGGAGCGGGTGTCGGTGTTCTCGGGGGTGCCGGTCCTTCGGACCTCCGCCCGGACCGGGGCCGGGGTGGGGAAGGTCCCGGGCGCGTTGCTGACGGTTCACGAGAACTGGACCCGGCGGGTGGGGACCTCGGAGGTGAACCGGGTGATCCAGCGGGCCCAGGGTGAGCACCCGCCGCCCCGGGAGACCGGACGTCTCCTATACGCCTCCCAGGTGGGATCCGCACCGCCGCGGTTCGTGTTGTTCTCCGCGGGCCCGGTGCCCAGCGCATATGCGAAGTTCCTGGAGAACCGGATCCGCAGCGAGTTCGGGTTCGACGGCGTCCCCATCCGGTTCACATTCCGCCGCCGCCGGCGTTAGAGACGGTCAGGCCTGCGGAACACGGAGACGGCGGCATCGCCGATCATCCGCTGCACGTCGTCGACGATGTGGTTGGCGTAGAGGTCCAGAGTCACGGAGGGATCCTTGTGCCCCATGAACTGGGCGATCTGGGTAACCGGGAGCCCGCGGGCCAGGAGCTGCCTGGCCACGAAGTGGCGCAGGGAGTGCAGCGTGTAGGGCATGTCGAGCCGTCGCATCAGCCGCTGGAACCGATGCCCGGGCCAGTCCGGATGCCAGGGCCCGGGGCCGTCTCTGCCGGATTCGAAGATCCACCCTTCTGTCCGGCGGAAAGCTTCGATCTGCCGGAAGAGCTCCCTGCCCAGGGTGAGAGTGCGTTCTCGCCCCGTCTTGGGAGGCTTGAGCTCCTTCGGTCCGTTGACCCCCTTGCACAGAGCTCGTCGGATGTGCACACGCGAACCGTTGAAGTCCACGTCCTCCCATCGAAGAGCGCACGTCTCGGCTCGGCGGGTCCCCAGAGTCGCGGTGAGGTTCAGGAACATTCCCCACAGGCGGTCCTCTTCCTCGGCAGCGGCGATGATCTTCTCGACCTCGGTGGGGGAGGGGATCAGCCGCTCAGGTGCCCGCGGCCGCCTGGGCCTCACGAGGTCGCACGGATTCCGGACCACCTCGCCGTGGTTCACGGCGTCTTGGAAGGCCTGGCGAAGGATGGCGTGCGCTCGCCGGGCGTTCGTGGGTGTGAGGGTTCCGTAGAAGGTCCCCAGGTCACGCGGGTTGCGGGCCAGGGCGTTCGCGTCGGTCGAAGCGATCCTGCCGATGTCCCGGCGGATCCGTCCCTCGTAGTCTCGCTGGGTCCCGGACGAGAGATTTCGCCGGTGGCCTCGGTACCAGTTGTCCACGACCTGAGCGACGGTCAGGGAGCCCTTGGTCCGGTTGGACCGCCATGAGTCTCCCTGCTTCTCTCTGCGGAGCTGCACGAGAAAGCGCTCCGCTTCAGCTCGGCGGTAGAAGGATCGCCGGAAGCGCTCTCCACCCACCTGCCAGGTGACGCGGAACTGCTGACGGTGCCTTTCGAGTCCTCCAAATGGTTCGTCTCTCATGGCGAGCCGGGCCCGCCACCTTCATAGGTGGGTCGACTCTAGGTCTGGGTAGTGACAAATCCACGGTCCCTTTGAGGGCCTGAAGGATCTTCGGCCTCCGAAGGATCTTCGGAAATCGACCCATTTTGGGGGAGCCCCCATGCTCCCCCAGCTCCCCCATAATTGTCGCTGCCATCCAGTAACATGCTGGTCAGAGCACTCGGGCCGTGGCGCAGCTTGGTTAGCGCGCTTGACTGGGGGTCAAGAGGTCGGCGGTTCGAATCCGCCCGGCCCGACTGTAGAAGTAGAGGAGTGCCCGCGAGCTTTGACGGGTGTCTCTTCCGAGTCTGTCGTTTGAAAGGAGACGAGCGATGACGGACGCGGACGTCATTGGACTGCTCCTATTCGTCGATGCGCTGGTCTTCTCCGTCGCGGCTGCCTTGGTTCGACAAGGGAGGGGCGGGTACTTCTTATCGGGCTTCTTGTGGGGCCTTCTACTCGGCCCTATCGGGCTACTGGTCGTCGCTATTGTCAAGCCGCCAGCTTATCGTCCCGGACATATGCGCCGCGAGTGTCCTCACTGTCGAGAGTCGATCAAGCTGGAGGCCACGGTCTGCCCCCACTGTCAGCGCGAGATTGAAGGTGACATCAGTGAGGAGCTGTTCGGAAAGCTGGAGTGATGGCCCGACAAGATCGCACCGCGGGCATCAGTTAGCTCTCACTACCTCTCTGCGCGCGATGCTCGGCGACCGACACAGACTTTGCCGATGCGGCACCAAGCCGCCAGATTTGATCCTGCCCGCGACGATGCTCCGTTCCGATCTCGCGAAGGTGAACAAGAACGAGGCCCGTGGCGTAGATTGGGTCGTCTCCAGCCCGGCGGCACGTTACGACGCTGAACCCCGTGTCAAGAATGGCGCGCTGGACTTCGGGCCGAAAAACCATTGCGTCGTCACAGATAAGCAGACCTTCGATGCCGCGGGCATCAAGGGCTCGGATGAGGTCGTGATCGTGGAAGCCGAAGAGTGCGGAGTCAATCTCCTCAAGTACCTTGATTTCCATCGATAACCTTTTTTGGATCGCCTTGCGCAGAATCGTCGCGCCGAATCGGTTGGGGGAAGTTCTCGTCCAGTACGAAGATCGCGCTAGGCGGCGGTGAGGTTGCGCTCGAGCTCATCCTCTAGGTCGATAGCGTCCTCGACGCTCTCAGGCGTCAGCCTCGGATAGAGCTCGATTATGTCGCCTGTTTCGAAGCCTTGGCGCCGAAGCGACCAGACCATTCGGCTGGGGATGCGTGTTCCAAGAGCGTGCGGCACCCCAGAGAGCTTGCCGGGGATGATTCTGAGCGACGGCCTTGGTTGGAACAGATGAGGCCCTCGAACTGCCTTGTGCACTTTCCATTCGTCAACCAGATCCAGTCCGGCCGGGTCCGTGAGGCTCTGTGCGAATCCATGCCCAAGTGGAACAACAGCGTGGCCCTGTACGTTGAGGACGACACGCCCGGAGTGGTCGACGCTAACCTTCACACTTCGATCCTCAACTCGCTCACCAAATGCTTCGACGGTGCTCAGAGCCTGCCGAATCTTTCTCATTGACGTTTTTGGGATCTTCTCCTCCGGCTTGTCGTGCCTAAGCCAATCGATGAGTCGCAGGGCGAGTAGATCCGCAAACGACCACCGCTTGATCTTGGTGCGGGAGATACTGGGGGCCCAGATCCCGCTCCTGTCCCAGTAATGGAGAGTGCTCTTCGGAATTCCGGCGAGCGCGGCCGCCCGATCAGCTGTGTAGGCCGCTCCGGCGGGGAGGTCGGAGCCCATGACGGAAGCATCCTACAGGGAGGGAAGGACCGGCGGGTCGGGGTGGCTGAACAATTGCCCAGAGTGTTTACGAGGCCGCGGGACCCGATCTACGGGTGTTCGTTATTTCGTTGCTCCTCTGAGCGTCTGAGCCTGTGCGACGGCCTTGCGAGCAGCTTTCGCCAGCCGATCGGCTTGGGTGCGGGCTTCCTTGGCGCGGCGAGCGGCTTCTTTGGCGTCGTTCTCGAGGGTGTCGGCGCGCATGGCGGCGCGGCGGGCTTCGGCTTCGGCCTTCTCGGCTTCGCGCTTGGCGGCTTCCACCTCGCGGCGAGCGGTATCCGCTTCTGCTTGGGCCTCCGCTTCGGGGCCGCCAGCGATCACTTCGAAGCCCTGGATCGCGTCGAAACCTGAGCCCCCCGTGACCTCCTTTGAGAATCGGCCGGCCTGGAGCTGTTCAGCGGCCTCCTCGTCGACCGAGGCGGTCTCCAGCGTCAGGGCGATCTTCTCCGCCGCCCCCTGACCGCCGCGTCCTTCCACCAGCGCTACAGCCTTACGGGTCAGCTCGAGTACCGCCTGGCGGCGGAGCTCCGACGCATCTCGGAACCCCGCGTCCTTCACTCCCGACATCGCCTTGCGTTGAGCTCCGCGGAGGGCCTCGCCGGCTTCGACGAGCTTCTTGACCTCCTTCGCGTGGCGGCGGGGGAGCTGGTTCAGGGCCCAGGCCACCACGGTCGGCTTGCGGAGGGCCTTCACTTCCTTGGCCCGGTCGGCGTCTCCTTGCTCCTTCAGTGATTTGGCCAGCTCCTCGCGGCGAGCAGTGAACTCCTCGGGCGGAACCTCGTAGAGGCGGTCGATGTCCTTCTCGATGTCGGCCACGAGTCCAAGGGTACCGACTCCGTCCGGGTGGGGCGAAACAAATCGGTTCGGGTGATTGATTCCACCCATCCCGTTTGCTAAGAATGCGGAAGCCCGCGCCCGCCGACCCGAAGGAGGGAAGGCAATGGGCGCACGCCGCCTCGTTCTACTGCCCGCAGCGATCCTGGTGCTCCTGCTGTTCGCCGGCGGGGCCAGCGCGCACAACGTCATCGCTACCACCGCGCTGTCCCGGTTCAAGGTGCCCAAGGGAGCCACCGAGCGCCGGGAGAAGATCGCGATCTTCGGCCTGCTGAAGGGACCCGATCCCGTCTGCTATGCGGGCCAGACCGTGCTCCTGTACCGGCGGGAGGTCACGGGGCCCCGCCTGGTCGCCCGGGCGGTCACCGACGCCGGAGGCCAGTACACGTTCGTGCGCAGGCCCGGGAAGGACCAGGTCCTGTACATCCAGTACGAGGGCTTCACGGAGATCGTTCCCACCCATATCCACACCTGCGCGCCGAGCCTGTCCAAGGACATCGAGCTGAGGATGGTGCCGAAGGCGAAGAAAAAAGAAGTAGCGGCCGCTCCCCTGGATAGAGGCCGCTACTTCCGCGCGGCTACACTCCGGGCGTGGTGGAGCAAGCGGCGTCCCGGCGGGTGCTCACGGTTCCGAACCTGCTGTCGGCGATCCGCATCCTGCTGATCCCGGCGTTCGTCCTCCTCCTGGTCGAGGAGGACACTCGCTTCTGGGGCTTCGTCTTGCTGGCCGCGGTGGTGTCCACGGACTGGGTCGACGGGTACATCGCCCGGCGGACGGGCCAGGTCACCGAGCTGGGAAAGCTCCTCGACCCCCTGGCCGATCGGCTGGCCATGGCCGCCGCGCTGATCACGTTCGTGGCCCTGGACCTGTTCCCTCTGTGGGCCGCCGCGGTGATCCTGTTCCGCGACGCCGTCGTGCTCGTCGCGGCGATCTGGCTGGCCACGACACACGGACCGCGCATCGAGGTCCGGCCGATCGGCAAGCTGGCCACCTTCATCCTCATGTGGGCGATCCCCATGATCGCCTGGGGCAACGCGGGCCTGCCGCTCGACGACTTCACACGGGTAGTCGGATGGGCCGTCTTCCCGGTCGGGGTCATCGAGTACTACGTCGCCGCCGCGGCCTACGCCATCGACCTGCGCACCGTGTTCGCCGCTCGCCGCGCCTGAGGGGCTCAGGTCCCGCTTGCCCGATTCGCGGCTATGATGACCACCGATGAAGGCCGTGGTCATGGCGGGAGGACAGGGCACGCGGCTCCGCCCCCTCACGTCCAACCAGCCCAAACCCATGCTTCCCATCGTGGGGCGCCCGATGATGGAGCACGTCCTGATGCTCCTCCGGGAGCACGGGTTCACCGACGTGGTGGCCACCGTGCAGTTCCTGGCCAGCGTGGTGCGCAACTACTTCGGCGACGGTTCCGACCTGGGCCTCTCGATGGTGTACGCCACCGAAAACGAGCCCCTCGGAACCGCCGGCAGCGTAAAGAACGCCGAGCAGTTCCTGGACGACACGTTCCTGGTCATCTCGGGAGACGCGGTCACCGACATCGACCTCTCCGCGGCGGTCAAACTCCACCGGGAACGGGAAGCAGCGGCCACCGTGGTGCTCCACCGCGTGGACAACCCACTGGAGTTCGGCATCGTGATCTGCGACGACGAGGGCCGCGTGGAACGCTTCCTGGAGAAGCCCGGGTGGGGCGAGGTGTTCAGCGACACCGCGAACACGGGGATCTACATCCTCGAGCCCGAGGTCCTGAACCACGTCCCTCCGGCCGAGGAGTTCGACTTCGCTGCCGATCTGTTCCCCCTCCTTCAGGAGAAAGGTCTTCCCCTGTACGGCCACATCGCCGAGGGGTACTGGGCCGACGTGGGGAACCTGGACGCCTACCTCAACGTCCACCGCGACATCCTCGACCGGAAGGCGAGGGTGAGGCTCAAGGGGTTCGAGATGCAGGGCGGGGTGTGGCTGGGCGAGGGCGCGGAGGTTGACCCTGAGGCCAAGGTCGACGGCCCTTCGTACATCGGGGAGAACTCCAGGGTCGAGGCCGGCGCCGAGCTGCGCGCCCACACTGTCCTGGGCAAGGGCGTGGTGGTGAAGTCCGGTGCGTTCCTGCACCGCGCCGTGGTGCACGACAACGCGTACATCGGCACGTCCGCCTCCCTTCGCGGCTGCGTCCTGGGGAAGAACTCCGACGTGAAGCACGGCGCCCGGCTGGAGGAAGGTGTGGTGGTCTCCGACGAGAGCCACGTGGGGGAGGGCGCGGTGCTCAGCCCGCGGGTGAAGGTGTACCCGTTCAAGATCGTCGAGGCCGGGGCCCTGGTGACGCAGAGCATCGTGTGGGAGACCCGGGGGGCCCGGGGGCTGTTCGGCGAACGCGGGGTCTCCGGGCTGGTGAACATCGACATCACCCCGGAGATGGCCATGCGGCTGGCCCTGTCGTTCGCCGCCTCGATCCCGAAGAAGTCCGTGCTCACCGCCTGCCGGGACGCCACTCGGTCCGCGCGGTTGATCAAGCGAGCGATGGTGGCGGGATTCAACGCCGCCGGCGTCGACTGTCACGACCTGGAGCTGGCTCCCGTGCCGGTGGCCCGGTTCTACGCCCGCTCCACCCGAGCACTCGGCGGGGTGTCGGTGCGCACCGCGCCGTTCGATCCGCAGGCGGTGCAGATCGAGTTCTTCGACGAGCGGGGGATCGACATCGATGCACCCCGCCAGCGAACGATCGAGCGGAACTACTTCCGAGACGACCTCCGGCGGGCGTTCCATCACGAGATCGGGGAGCTCACGTTCCCGGCCCGGGGCCGGGAGTACTACCTCAGCGGGGTGCTCGATGCCGTCGACCCCGTCGCGATCCGAGCCTCGGCTCCCAAGGTGGTCATGGACTACTCGTACGGAGGGACCGTGCTCACCGGGCCGATCGTTCTGGGGCGGGTGGGAGCAAACGTGCTGGCGATCAATGCGGTGCTCGACGAGGAGCAGTCGGCGCTGTCCGAAGAAGAGACCGACGCCAGCACCGAGGCTCTGGCCGCCCTGGTGCGTTCCAGCGGCGCCACCGTCGGGGCGCTGATCAGCTCGACGGGGGAGCGGATCCGGCTGGTGGACGACGCGGCGCGTCCGGTGGGGCTGGAGCGGGCCCTCCTCGCATACATCGACCTGGTCACCCGGGTGACCGACAAGCCCACCGTGGCGGTCCCGGTGACCACCTCGCGGGTGGTGGAGGACATCGTGGGCGCGCGAGGAGGCAGGGTGGTGTGGACCCCCGTGTCGCCCGCCGCGCTGGAAGCGGCCAGCCTGGAAGGGGAAGTGGCGTTCGCCGGCGCCGAGGGCGGCGGTTACATCTTCCCGGACTTCCTTCCGTCCTACGACGGGGTCATGGCCCTGGTGAAGCTGCTCGAGCTGCTGGCCCGGACCGAGCGCTCGCTGGCCGAGGTGATCGACGGCCTGCCCCCCAGCCACGTGGCCCGGGTCGACGTGGCCACCCCGTGGGAGGCCAAGGGGTCGGTGATGCGCCGGTTGGTCGAACGGCTCGACGGCGAGCGCACCGTGACCATCGACGGGGTGAAGTCGTACCGGGGCCGGGACTGGGTCCTGGTGATCCCGCATCCGCAGGAGCCCGTGGTCCGGGTGTGGGCGGAGGCCGACGGGCCCGAGGCCTCTGCCTCGATGGCGGCGGAGTTCGCCGCACTGGTTGAAGAGCTGCGAGGGTAGGACGTGGACGCCCCGAGGGCCCCAGGGTCGGGGGTGGTCCTTCCCGCGCTGCTGGCCCTGGTGGGGTTCCTGGCGGCCGTGGCCTTCGCCCAGGAACAGCTCAGGGAAGAGCACCTCCCGGCCCGTGCCGAGCAGCTCGAGGGTCTGGTTCGGCAGCGGCAGGCGGTGATCCGGGATCTGGCAAACGAGGTGGCGTCGCTGTCGGGACGGCTGGCCGATGCCCAGCACGCCGCGATCGGAGGATCGGAGCGAACCGAGGCCCTGGCCGAGGACCTCGATCGCCTCCGGGAGGTCACCGGCATCGAGCCGGTTCGAGGGCCGGGGGTGACCGTGGAGCTGGCCGACAGCCCCGAGGCTCCCGCCACCCGGGAGGAAGCGGCCGACCTGCGCATCCAGGACGCCGACCTCAGGTTGGTGGTCAACGCGCTGTGGGCCGCAGGCGCGGAGGCCGTGGCCGTGGGCGACCGCCGGGTGGTGTCCACCACGGCAATCCGGGCCGCTGGAGACGCCATCCTGGTCAACCTGGGGGCCGTCTCCTCCCCGTATCTGGTAACCGCCATCGGCGATCCCCAGACCCTCCACCGCCGGATGGCGGGATCGGAGATCGGGCGACGCTTCGCGCTGTGGGAACAGGTCTACGGCCTGGGGTTCTCGCTGCGGACCGGGTATCGGCTAACGGTGCCCGGGCTCGACGCCGGGGCCAGCCTCCAGTACGCCGTCCCCACGGGAGGGTGAATGGTCGCCCTGGGGGCCCTGCTCGCCGGGATCGTGCTGGGACTGGTGTTTCGCCCCACGCTGCCGGCCGGGCTGGCACCGTATCTCCCCGTGGTGGTGGTGGCGGCGCTGGACACGGTCCTGGAGGGGTTCCGGGCCCGCCTGGAGGGCGGGTACCACGAGGGCGAGTTCCTGGTGGGGTTCCTGTCGAATGCCCTGCTGGCCTCGTTCGTGGTGTGGCTGGGCGACCGGCTGGGTGCTCCGGACCTCTCGGTGGGGATCATCATCGTATTCGGGGTTCGGATGTTCCAGAGCCTGGCGGGGATCCGGCGGTACTACTTCCGCCAGTGATCAAGGAGTCCGCACCGTGACCGACATCGGCCTCCCCGAACCCGACGACCGGTGGCTGGGCGGGCGCCGGCCGTCGATGCGGCCTCCGACCCGGATCGAGAGCCGGGTGGCTCTGGCCGGGGTGGCCCTGGCCGTTGGGTTCCTGGTGGCCATCCAGGCCACCGAGCGCCCCGCGGACCGGGTGAGCCGGCTGGCGGCTGAGCGGCCCGAGGATCTCACCCGGATCCTCGCGGACCTGAGCACCGAGGCCGAGGAGCTGTCCGATCGGGTCTCCGACCTTCAGCTCCGGCTGGTCCGGTACCAGTCCTCCGCGGAGCGAGAGGACCTGGCGATCCGGGACGCCCGTGATTCGCTGGCCGATCTCCGGGTACTCTCGGGGACCGTGCCCGTCGAAGGTCCCGGCCTGGTGCTCACCGTCTCCGACCCCGAGCGGAGGGTGGCCTGGGACGCCCTCCTCGACCTGGTGCAGGAGCTCCGAGGCGCGGGCGCCGAGGCCTTGTCGGTGGAGGAGCGCCGGGTGACGGCCTCCACGTGGTTCGGACCGGGAGAGACCGGCGAGGTGATGATGGACGGAGCGCCGTTGCAGAGCCCCTACGAGCTGGAGGCCATCGGTCCCGCCGACACCATGACCGAGGCCTTGACGATCCCCGGGGGAGCCCTGGCGGTGGTTGACGCCCAGCCGGGCGTCTCGGTGGACACCAGGGAGCGCGGAACGCTGCGGTTCGACGCCGCCGAGCGAAACGACGGGTTCGACTACGCGGAACCGGTGGCCTGAACGATGGGGGACGAGGTGGACACCGAGCACCCCACCCCCGACGAGGTGTGGGGCGGCCTGGCCTCCGACGCGGGCACGGCCCGAACCGCCGAGGTCCTGCGGGGCCGAGATGCCGACCCGCTGGTCACCGCGGAGATCAAGGCTTCGGTCCTGCCCGCAGCCTGGCCCTGGATGCTGGTAGCGGGCACCGAGGAGGTCCTGGGCCTGCTGACCGGCCAGCCCGTGGACGTGGCCGGGCTCCCGGAGGGCTCCGTGGCTTACCCCGAGGAACCGGTCCTGGTGATCACCGGCCGGTTCCTGGGGTTCGCCGAGGTGGTCACCCCGATCCTGGGAACGATGGCCCAGGCCACCGGGACTGCCACTGCGGCGGCCCGAGCGAAGCTGGCGGCCGGAGACCGTCCGGTGTACGCGCTCGGCGCGCGCCGGCTTCACCCGGCCGTTGCCGCGGTGATGGAACGGGCCGCCTTCCTGGGCGGCTGTGAGGGCGTGACCACCGTGCGGGGCGTCCGGGCACTGGGGAGCGGGGCCTTCGCGCCGATCGACCACGACCTGGCCCTGGTGCTGGGAGTTCCCGATGCCTGGCTGGCGTTCGACAAGGTGGTGGCGGAAGAGGTCCCCCGGGTGGCCACCGTGGACACCATCCTGGACGAGCGGGCCGGGGCGGTGGCGGCTGCCGAGGCCCTGGGGGAGCGGCTGTCCGCCGTTCGCCTGGACGTCGGCGAGTCCATACGTCCCGACCTTCCGCGCCTGCTTCGGGAGGTTCGGTGGGAGCTGGACGCGCGAGGGCACCCCGACGTGCGGATCGTGGTCACCGGCAACCTGTCGGAGGAGGACCTCCGGTCCCTGGTCCGATATGCCGACGCGTTCGGCGTGGACACCCCCCTGGCGGCGGCGCCCCCCGTCCCCTTCGAGCTGGAACTCGTGGAGGTGGACGGCCGGCCGATCGCCCGGAGGGGCGGGCTGTCCGGTCGGAAGACCCTGTGGCGGTGCGAGAATTGCGGCAACCGGGGCATCACCCCCGGCCGGTCCGAAGCGGCAAGCTGCCCTCGGTGCGGCGGGAGCCTCGAGAGCCTCCTGGCCCCGATGCTGGCTCGCGGCGGACGCCGCGGTCCGGCGTGGAGGCCGGCGCAGGCCCGGGCCCGGGCCCTCCGCGAGGCGGCCGCGGCGGGCGCTCGATAGAGGGAGGCATGGATGGAGTACCCCGGAGACCTGAAGTACACCACCGAGCATGAATGGGCGGCCGTGGAGGAGGGGAACCGCGTCCGCGTGGGCATCACGGACTTCGCCCAGGACGCCCTGGGAGACGTGGTCTACGTGGACATCCCCGAAGAGGGGACCGAGATCCGGGCCGGCGCGGCCTTCGGCGAGGTGGAGTCCACCAAGTCGGTCTCGGACCTGTTCAGCCCGGTCTCCGGGAAGGTCGTGGCTCGCAACGAGGTGCTGTCCGAGACGCCGGAACTCATCAACCAAGACCCTTACGGAGAGGGGTGGATCGTGGTGGTCGAGATGAGCGACCCGGCGGAGCTCGACGACCTCCTGGACGCCCAGGCCTACCAACAGACGGTCGAGGCCGGCCCCGACCAGGAGTAGGTAGCGCCTCGACCCTCGACCCCTCGTATACTGTCTGACGCTCAACCCTGAACCTCCACCTCCAGGAGAGGACAAGGTGTACTGCACCCGATGTGGCCATCGAAACCCCGCCGACTCGCGGTTCTGCGCGAAGTGTGGGCATCCGCTGCAGGATGACACCACGGTCGGGTTGACCCCCACCGAGATCGAGGACGAAACCGGTGAGGAGGTCTACCTCCCGCTGGACGACCTCCACGAGGGCCAGGCCCTTCTGGTGGTGAAGCGCGGCCCCAACGCGGGGTCGCAGTTCCTGATCGAAAAGGACGTCACCACCGCGGGCCGGCATCCCGAAAGCGACATCTTCCTCGACGACATCACGGTGTCCCGACGGCACGCGGAGATGCGGAGGAAGGACGGGAAATTCTTCGTTCACGACATGGGCAGCCTCAACGGGACCTACGTCAACCGGGAGCGGGTGGACAACACCCAGCTGGCCAACGGGGACGAGATCCAGATCGGCAAGTTCAAGCTGGCGTTCTTCTCGGCGAAAGGAGAGTGATGGCCACGGTGGCCCGGGACTACCAGTCGATCGGTGAGGTCCTGGTCAACCTGAAGCCGGAGTTTCCGGACATCACGATCTCCAAGATCCGGTTCCTTGAGAGCGAGGGGCTGATCTCCCCGGAACGGACGGAGTCCGGGTACCGGAAGTTCTACGACCCCGACGTGCAACGCCTCCGCACGATCCTGCGGCTCCAGCGCGACGAGTACCTGCCGCTCCGGGTGATCCGCCAGCGTCTCGACGGCCAGGCCCAGGAGCCCGAGGCTCCGGCCTCGGCGGCTCCGCAGCCGGAACCGGAAGACGAGGTCGCCGCCCCGCACACGGACCTCCGGATGAGCGCGGATGAGCTGGCCGGATCCACCGGACTGGACCCGGGGACCATCGAGATGTTGCAGTCGTTCGGCCTCCTGCGCCCCGTGTACGCCGAGGGGAAGCCGATCTACGACGGGGACGACGTGGTGGTGGCCCGCATCGTGAAGGACTTCTTCAAGTACGGCGTTGAGCCCCGGCACCTCACGATGTACCGGCACTTCGCCGACCGCGAGGCCGCCTTCTTCGAGCAGATCGTCCTGCCGGTGCTGCGACAGCGGAACCCGGAGGCCCGGCGGATGGCCGCGGAGTCGCTGACCGAGCTGTCCAGCGTGGCTCGCCGGCTGAAGCAGGCCCTGCTGTCGGCCAATCTCCGCCGCCACTTCACCGCCTGAGGGCCCTCGGTATCCTGCCGCCGTGCCCCGTCTGGCGATCCGTGCCGCCGCGTCCATGGCCTTCGTGGCGTCCGGGTTCGTCGGCGGCGCACCGGCGTGGGGGGCCCAACCGACCGTTCCGCCGCCCACCCCCGTCCCGCCGGCCGGATCGCCGTCTCCGTTCCCCACCGAGCTCGACACTCCCGATCCCTCCACCGAGGCGCCGGAGCTCACCGCCGCCTCCGCCACGCTGGTGGACCTGGACTCCGGGCAGCTCCTGTACGAGCAGAACGCCCGGGAGCGCCGGCCGATCGCCAGCGTCACCAAGGTCATGACCGCGCTCCTGGTCCTCGAGGCCGTCCCTCCGGAAGAGGTGGTCACGGTGAGCCCCTCGGCGGCGTCGCAGTCCGGGGCGGTCCTGGGCCTCGAGGCCGGGGAGGAGATCCCGGTCCGGGAGCTCCTGTACGCGCTGATGCTGCAGTCCGCCAACGATGCCGCGGTGGCGCTGGCCGAGCACGTGGGCGGAACCGTGAAGGGCTTCGTCGACCGCATGAACCAGCGAGCCCGGCAGCTCCGGCTCCGTGACACCCGGTTCGCCAGCTCCAACGGCCTCGACGACACCGGGTACTCGAGCGCCCGGGATCTGGCGGTGATCACCGCAGAGGCGTACCGGAACCCCACGTTCGGGCGGGTGGTCCGGACGAAGTTCCACGAGATCCCCGCTCCCAAGGGGCCGCCGCGGAGCATCCAGAGTCGCAACGCGTTGCTGTGGCTGTACCCGGATGCCATCGGCGTGAAGACCGGGTACACGTTCGCCTCGGGGTTCTGCCTGGTGGCCGCAGCCGCGCGCGACGAACTCCGCCTGGGCGCGGTGATCCTGGGGGCCCCGCGTGATGCGTTCTCCGACGCCGGCGCATTGCTGAACCACGGCTTCGCCGCGTACGAGCGGCGAGTGGTGGTCGAGGAGGGACAGTCCTTCGACCCGCTCCGTGTCGAGGGTCGAGATGTTCCGGTGGCCGCCGACGTTTCGCTGACGCTCCTATTACGCCGGGGACGGGACGTGGACCTCACCGTCGAGCCGGAGGCGGGGCTGACACTTCCGGTCGCGGCGGGGGAGCGGGTGGGAACGGTGGTAGCGGCTGCGGGGGACCGGACGCTGGGAGAGGTTCCCCTGGTCGCCCAGTCCGCCGCCCGGGCCCCCGAGGAGGGGATCGAGGACGACCCGTGGTGGGAGCGGGCCTGGGATGCCGTGACGGACTTCTTCCGGCGGATGTTCCGGGCGATCTTCGGCTGAGCGAACCGGGACCAAACGGGTCCCCGCGGCCTACAATTCCGATGGGTGGAGGGACTTGGCACCGTCCTGTACACCGCAGGTGACATCCGGGAGCGCGTGCGGGAGCTCGGCCAGGCGATCACCCGCGACTACGCGGGCCGCGAGCCGGTCCTGATCTCCATCCTCAAGGGCGGCGCGATGTTCCATGCCGACCTCCTGCGAGCCATCGACCTGGAGGCCTCCGTGGACTTCATGTCGATCTCGTCCTACGGCGCCGGCTCCTCCGGGGTGGTCCGCATCATGAAGGACCTGGACGAGGACATCCTGGAGCAGGACGTCATCCTGGTCGAGGACATCGTGGACACCGGGCTCACGCTCACGTACCTCCTGTCCGCCCTGCGGGCCCGGGAACCCGCCTCTCTGGAGATCTGCACGCTGCTCGACAAGGCGGCTCGGCGGATCACCCCCGTGGACGTCCGGTACCGGGGCTTCGAGTGCCCGGACAAGTTCGTGATCGGCTACGGCCTGGACCACGCCGAGGTGTACCGGAACCTCCCGTTCATCGTGGCGGTGGAGGATCCCGACGCGCTGTCGGCCGACCCATTGGCGCTAGCCGACCTGTTGGGCCCCGAGGGGGAGCCGTACCGATAGTGTTGCCGGATCTGGGGGGGAGGGGATAGATTGGCCTCGGGGCCATGATCGAGCTCAACCTCATCGGTGTTCGCGTCGAGCTTCCCGGGAACCAGCCGATCGTGCTGCTCAAGGAGAGCGAAGGCGAGCGGTACCTCCCGATCTGGATCGGAACTTCCGAGGCCACGGCGATCGCGTTCGCGCTCCAGGGCGTGGTCACGGCGCGTCCCATGACCCACGACCTCATGAAGAACGTCCTCGAGGAGCTGGGGGTCCGGGTGGAGCGGATCCTGATCACCGAGCTCCGGGAGGGGACGTTCTACGCCACCATCGAGCTGGCCCAGAATGGGTCGTCCTACGAGATCTCCTCCCGTCCCAGCGACGCCATCGCCCTCGCGGTCCGGCTGGGGGTGCCGATCTTCGCCCACGAGGAGGTCCTGGGCGAGGCCAGCATCATCATCAAGGAAGACGAGGACCAGGAGCAGGAGGTCGAGAAGTTCCGGGAGTTCCTGGACAACGTCCGCCCCGAGGACTTCACCGAGTAGCCTCCAGCGGCCCGGCGCGGCCCGCCCGGCGCTCACTTCGCTAGTTGCCTCACGTCAAGATGTCCTCGAAGCGAGCTTCGGTTGCCTCACCAAAGATGTCCTCGAACGCTGCCGCTCGCCGTGGGCGACCCTGAAGGGGTGGTCTGGAGCGGGCTTCACCTCCTTCC
>JBOGVS010000039.1:12344-26258 GCA_050692555.1 Actinomycetota bacterium | reverse complement strand
CGGTTGATGATCGACTTGGCCCGGACCTCGTAGAACGTCATCCCCCGGAACTCCGGCGTGTCGAAGGTTCGCACCACCGCGCCCTGCTCGAACAGGGGGATCGTGACCCGGTCGTCCGGGGGAGCGGTGTCGAGTCGGAGGTTGTCCCAGCGCATCCCGAATCACGGAGCATAGAACATACGTTCGACCGTCGCAATCCCTACGATCCGGCCGTGGCGCGGCACGTCCGGAAGAACCGGCGGTTCTGGGACCAGATCGCTCGCGACTATCAGCGCAAGCACGGGGCCCGGCTCGCTCGGAACGCGATGTCCTGGGGGGTGTGGCGCATCCCGGAGTCCAGGGTCCGAGCCCTCGGCGAGGTCGAGGGACGGGACGTCCTGGAGCTCGGCTGTGGTGCGGCCCGGTGGTCCGCCGCCCTGGCCGCACGAGGGGCCCGGGCCGTGGGGATCGACGTCTCCGGGAACCAGCTGGCCGAGGCCCGTCGAAAGCTGGCCCGCCGACGGCCCCCGGTCGAGCTCGTGCAGGGCAGCGCCGAGGAGCTGCCGTTCCGGGACGAGGCCTTCGACGTGGCGTTCTGCGACCACGGTGCCATGGAGTTCGCCGACCCCGAGCGAACGGTGCCGGAGGCCGGCCGGGTGCTGCGTCCCGGCGGTGTGCTGGCGTTCTCCATCGCCAGCCCTCTCCTGTTCATGTGCTGGAACCCCAAGACCGAGAAGATCGAGCAGACCCTCCACGGCGACTACTTCCGAATGCGCAGCGATACGTACGAGGAATCGATCCAGTTCCAGCTCCCGTACGGCGAATGGATCCGCCTGTTTCGTACCCACGGCCTGGAGGTCGAAGAGCTCATCCACCTTCGTCCATCGCCTCGGGCCACCACCAGCTACGACGACTACGTCGACCTCGAGTGGGCCCGGCGGTGGCCGGCCGAGGACCTGTGGCGCGTCCGCAAGAGGAGGGGTGACTCCGCCAAGGCCTGACCGTATGATGCGGTCAACGCACCACGGGGGGAAGGAGCGCCTTGGCGGTCGCCTTCAGGATGCGCCAGGAGCGCGACGGGCACTGGCGAGCCGTCGCCGAAGGACACCCGATCGAGGTCAGCGGCAAGGACCTCCGGGACTGCCTGCGCGAGGTCCACCATCACGTGCTGGAGATGCTGCCGGCCGTCTCGTGGGAGGACGGTCCCCCGGTGGTGTTCCTGGAGGTGGTGCCCCGGCTGGTGGGGGTGGCCGAGGCCGCTGAGCTCCTGGGCTGGGACAAGCGGCGGGTGGCCACCTACGTCAAGCGGGGGGCCTTCCCCGAGCCCGTGGAGTCCCTGGCCGGCGGCCGGGTGTGGAAGCTCGACGACGTCCAGGCCTTCGCCTCGGCATTTCGGGCCCGTCAGTCCAGGCGGCGGAACGGCTCGAGGAGCACCAGGGCGGATTGACCAGCGGTCAGCGAACCAGGGATACTACCCCCCCTGACCTGGAAGGAGGCACGGAGGTGGCTGTGAAGTATCTGTCCGACGAATGGGCCAAGGCTGTGACCGAGGCCGTGAACGCCAACGACGCCTTCAAGCAGCAGGCCTCGGGCAAGACCGCCAAGGTCCAGAACGTGGTGACCGCCCCGGACGGGGAGAAGAAGTACTACTTCAAGGTGGAGAACGGCCAGGCCGATGTTTCCACCGGCGAGATCCCCGACGCGGAGGCCACCCTGAGCACCGACTACGAGACCTCCACGGCCCTGTCCAAGGGGGAGCTGAACGGGACCGCTGCCTACATGAGCGGCAAGCTCAAGATCAACGGCGACCTGATGAAGCTGATGCAGCTCCAGGGCATGTTCAACACGCTCCCGGAGGCCGTGAAGGGCATCGAGGTCGAGTACTAGGATCGGGTTCGTGGGGGGTCCGCTCCGGCGGGCCCCTCGCGGTTCCCGTCGAAATCCCTCCCTCTGACCAGCGCTTTTGCCCCTCTCTGGCCGATTCCTACAATCGGCTCGAGATGAAGGTCGAGGTCGTTCGGAGCCCGCGCCGGCGGAAGACGATCACAGCCGAGCGTCGCGAGGGCCGGGTGGTGGTCCGGCTCCCGACGGGCCTGACCCGGGCCGAGGAGCGGACCTGGGTCCACACCATGGTCAGCCGCCTCGAAGAGCGGGAGCGGGCCGAGCGGCTCAACGCCCGCCGGAACCTCGAGCGAGCCGCCGAACGGCTCAACCGGGACTATTTCGACGGCCGCCTCCGGTGGCGCTCGATCCGGTACGTCACCAACCAGCGGGACCGGTACGGGTCGTGCACCCCGGAGGATGGGACGATCCGCATCTCCCACCGGGTGGCCGAGTTCCCCACGTGGGTCCGGGAATACGTGCTCCTGCACGAGATGGCTCACCTGGCCATCCCCGCTCACTCGACGCGGTTCTGGCGGCTGGTGGACCGCTACCCCATGGCCGAGCGGGCCCGCGGCTTCCTCATCGCCAAGGGCTGGGAGGAGAGCTAGGGCTCGGTCCCGTAGAGGCGGTCTCCGAAGTCCCCCAGGCCGGGAAGGATGTAGCCGTGCTCGTTCAGCCCGCGGTCCAGGGCCGCGGCGAAGATGGGCACGTCCGGGTGGACCTCCTCGAGAGCTTTGACTCCCTCGGGTGCGGCCACCACACACACCATGCGGAGAGAGGCGGGTTCGCGGCTGAGGATGCTGGTGGAGGCCCGGACCGCGGAGCCGCCGGTGGCCAGCATGGGGTCCAGCAACAGCGCGTGGTTGCCGGTCAGGTCCGGGAGCTTCTCGTAGTACGAGGTCGGCTGGAGGGTCCGGTCGTCGCGCTCCAGCCCGATGTAACCAACCGAGACGTCCGGGAACGTGTCGGTCACCGCTTCCAGCATCCCCAGGCCCGCTCGGAGGATGGGGATGGCCACCAGCGGGCTGGGGATCTCCCGGCCCTCGACCGGCTCGAGCGGCGTCTCCACGCGATGGGTAGCGGTGGGCAGGTCCCGGGTGGCCTCCAGGACTAGGGCCAGGGTCAGCCGGCGGGTCAGGGCCCGGAACACCGGCGGAGGGGTGGTCCGATCCCGAAGGCTGGTGAGCAGGTCCTGGGCCAGCGGATGGTCGACCACGGTCAGCACGGCGCCGGTATCGTACGCCCGGTTCGCCCGCGTTGACGCCGCACCGGGCCGGGCAGCAGAATCAGGCCGACCGGGTCCAGGGAGGCACCGGAGAAGGAGGGGGAGGCATGCGTAAGCATTCAAAGCTGCTTGCCGTGGTGGGGGCCCTTGCGCTCCTGGGAGCGGCGTGCGGCGGGGCGGGGCCCTGTGACCCCGGCGAGGCGGCAGCTGAGGACGGGGTCGGCGTGGGGGTGGCCTTCGACATCGGCGGCCTCGGTGACCAGTCGTTCAACGACGCCGCCAAGCGCGGGCTGGACGCCGCCATCGATGAGGGGTTGGTGGCCGAAGCCGACTGCATCGAGCCGAACGCGACGGGCTCGAACCGCGACGACAACGTGGTGAACATGTCAGACGCGGGGTACGACCTGGTGATGGCCATCGGGTTCGCGTTCTCCGAAGGTGTGGCCGAGATCGCCGCCGACTATCCCGAGCAGAACTTCGGGGTCATCGACGGGTTCGCCACCACGATCGCTACCGACGCGCCCAACATCGTGGACCTCACGTTCAGGGAGCAGGAAGGGTCGTATCTGGTGGGGATCGCCGCGGCCATGGCCACCCAGTCGGGAACCATCGGGTTCCTGGGAGGCCAGGAAGGGACCGGGCTGATCGAGAAGTTCCAGGCAGGATACGAGGCCGGGGCCCGGTCGGTGGATCCCGACGTCGAGATCCTGGTGGAGTACATCGGCGACGACACCGCCGCGTTCAACGACCCCACGAGAGGGGAGGCCCTGTCGGCGGACATGTATGACTCGGGCGCCGACGTGGTCTACCACGCGGCGGGGGCGTCCGGAGCCGGGCTCTTCCAGGCGGTGGTGGCCGCGGGACCGGAAGCGCTGGCCATCGGGGTGGACTCGGACCAGTACCTCACCGCCAGCGAGGAGCAGAAGCCGCACATCCTCACCTCGATGCTCAAGCGGGTGGATACCGCCACCCACGACACGATCCAGGCGTCGCAGGCGGGCACCTTCGAGCCGGGGTTCCGGGTGTTCGGGATCGCCGAGGAGGGCATCGACTACTCGAAGAGCAACCCCGAGGCGCTCACCGAGGAGATGCAGGCCGCCATGGATGAGGCCAAGCAGGCCATCATCGACGGCGAGATCGTCCCGCCGGAGGAGCCCGAGGGCTAGCCGGTCTCGATGACTGGCGGGGGGAACGACGGAGCGGGGCGCGAACGCGCCCCGCTCGTCGTCATGCAGGGGATCACGAAGCGGTTCCCCGGGGTCGTGGCCAACGACGATGTGGATCTCGAGCTCGAAGAGGGCGAGATCCATTCACTGGTGGGGGAGAACGGGGCGGGGAAGTCGACGCTGATGCGGGTGCTCTACGGCCTGTACCCACCGGACAAGGGAACGATCGCCGTCCGAGGCACTGAGGCCCGGATCGCCTCGCCGCGAGCGGCCATCGCCCTGGGGATCGGCATGGTCCACCAGCACTTCGTGCTCGTGGACCGGTTCACGGTCACCGAGAACATCGTCCTGGGAGCGGAGGGGGGACCGCTGGTCGACTACGACGGAGCCGCCCGAAAGGTCGATGAGCTGGCTCGGAGCTACGGGTTCCTGGTCGCCCCCCAGGCCCGGGTCGAGGATCTCTCGGTCGGTGAGGAGCAGCGGGTGGAGATCCTCAAGGCCCTGTACCGGGGGGTGGATCTCCTGATCCTCGATGAGCCCACCGCGGTCCTCACACCCTCCGAGGCTCGCGACCTGTTCGATAACCTCCGCCGTCTCCGGGAGAGCGGGAAGACCGTGGTGTTCATCAGCCACAAGCTCGACGAGGTGCTGGCCATCGCCGATCGGATCACCGTGCTGCGTCGCGGGCGGGTGGTCGGAATGACCCGGCCCCGGGAGACCAGCAAGGAGCAGCTGGCGGAGATGATGGTGGGCCGGCCGGTCCTGTTCCGGCTGGAGAAGCCGAAGGTGCAGATCGGTGAGCCGGTGCTGTCCGTGGAGAACCTGTCGGCGGGCGGGCGGCTCCGGGACGTTGACCTCGAGGTCCGGGCCGGCGAGATCCTGGGTGTTGCCGGGGTGGAGGGCAACGGCCAGCTGGGGCTGGCTGAGGCCATCATCGGTCTGCGGAAGTCCGACGCCGGGAGGATCGTGCTGGACGGGGAGGACGTCACCGGCCGGAGCGTCTCGGAGATCCGGGAGCGAGGCGTCGCGTACGTGCCGGAGGACCGCCACGACCGTGGGCTGGTCCTGTCGATGTCGCTGTGGGAGAACACCGTGCTCGGGCGGCAGGAGCGGCGAGGCTACTTCGGCCGGCTCGGGGTGATGCTCATCAAGAAGATCAAGGAGCTGGCCACCCGGCTGATCCGAGCGTTCGATGTCCGAGCCCGGTCCATCACGGTCGAGGCAGCCACCCTTTCCGGCGGCAACCAGCAGAAGCTGATCCTGGCCCGGGAGCTGGAGGGCGAGCCTCGCCTGGTGATCGCCCACCAGCCGACCCGAGGACTGGATGTGGGCGCCATCGAGTTCGTGTGGCGGCAGCTCCTGAACCAGAAGGCGGCCGGCCGGGCCGTCCTGCTGATCTCCGCGGAGCTCGAGGAGATCTTCGAGCTCTCGGACCGGATCGTCACGATCTACGAGGGACGGATCACCGGGGAGTACCCGCCCGACGCTGCTCCCGAGGACGTGGGGATCGGGATGACCGGGAGCCGGGTCGGAGCGGAGGCCGGCTGATGGCGGCAAGTCCAGACGCCGCCAGGACTCCGGTTCGCGTTCGGGCCCCGTGGGTGGACGCGCTCCGGGGGCAGGCCCTGGCCCTCCTCGGGGCTTTCCTGTTCGCCGCGGTCGTCGGAAGCATCATCATCGCCGCATACGGGGAGAACCCGCTCGACGTGTACGCCACTGTGTGGGAGTTCTCCACCCGCCGGGCGTCGGACTTCGCCCGGATGCTGGCCATCGCCACCCCGCTGATCTTCTCCGGCCTGGCGGTGGCGGTCTGCTTCAAGGCCGGGCTGTTCAACATCGGGGTCGAGGGCCAGTACAAGGTCGGCTTGGCCGGGGCCGCGGCGGCGGCCATCTTCCTCGACTTCCTTCCCGGGCCGGTCCTCCTCCCGGTGGTGGTCCTCTCTGCCATGGCGGCTGGGATGGCCTGGGCATTCATCCCCGCCATCCTCAAGGTGAAGACCGGAGCCCACGAGGTGGTGACCACGATCATGATGAACGGCATCGCCACGAGCCTCGTGGCCTGGGCCGTCCTGAACCCGCTTCGGAGCCCGGAGCAGGGACTGATCGATCTGCGGACCGCGCGGTTCCCTTCGGGCGCCCTGGTTCCCGACATCAGCACCACCCTGGGGTTCGAGGACGCCGTACCCACCTCGGCCCACTTCACCTGGCTGTTCCCGGTGGCCGTGCTGGCCTGCATGGTGATCTGGTTCATGCTGTTCCGGACCCGGTTGGGGTACGAGGTCCGGGCCGTGGGCTCGTCGTCCGGCTCGGCGGAAGCCGGCGGCGTGTCGATCGGGGCCATCCAGGTCAAGGTGTTCCTGATCTCCGGGGCCCTGGCCGGGTTCGTCGGCCTGAACCACATCCTGGGGGACCGGGGGTACCTGGGGTCGAACTACGAGACCGGGCTCGGGTTCGCGGGGATCGTGGTGGCCTTCCTGGGGAGGAACCACCCCGCGGGAGTGTTCCTGGCGGCAATCCTGATCGCCATGCTGAGCCGGGGCCAGGACGGGGTGGCGGTGACCACCAACCTCCCCACCGAGATCCTCATCATCCTCCAGGGCGTCCTGATCCTGTCGGTGGTCATCGCGTACGAGCTGGTCAACCGAGCCGTGATCCGGCGCCGCCAGCGCGCGGTGCGCGCCGAGGAGGAGACGGCCGATGCCCCTGCTTGACCTGGGCGCGGTGATCGCTCTGGGTCTTCGGTACTTCACGATCATCTATCTGACCGGGCTGGGTGGGCTGTTCAGCGAGCGGTCGGGGATCGTGAACATCGGCCTGGAAGGCCTCCTGATCGTGGGGACCGTGACGGGAGCATGGGGAGATGTGATGTGGGGCCCCGTCGCCGGCCTGGTGATCGGCGCGGTGTCCGGGATGCTGTTCTCCGTGGTGCACGCCGTGGCCACGGTGACATTCCGGGTCGATCAGATCGTGTCGGGCGTGGTGATCAACGTGGTGGCCATCGGCCTGGCACGGTTCCTGTCCCAGACCTTCTTCGGGCAGGCCACCCAGTCAGATCCGGGGATCCCCCATCTGGGGGCCATCGACATCCCCCTGCTCTCGGACCTGCCGCTCGGACTGGGGCGGGCGTTCCAGAACATGTCCCCGGTGGTGCTGGTGGCGTTCGGCGTGGTGGCTCCGGCGATCTTCATCCTGAATCGCACCCGGTTCGGTCTCCGGCTCCGGTCGGCGGGGGAGAACCCGGAGGCAGCCAGGACCCTGGGCGTTCGGGTGGCCCCTCTCCGGTACGCCGGGGTGATGATCTCCGGCGTCCTGGCCGGGCTGGCCGGGGCCTTCCTGGCCATCGAGATCAACGGGCTGTTCCGAGAGGGTCAGACTCAGGGGCTGGGGTTCATCGCCCTGGCGGCCCTGATCCTGGGCAACTGGTCGCCGGTCCGTGTGATGCTCGGGGCACTCCTGTTCGGCCTGGCCACCGCGATCCCGCTCCGGATCGACATCCCGGGAGTTCCCGAGCAGTTCGTTCGGATGATCCCGTACATCGTGACGATCGTGGCCATCGCCGGCTTCGTGGGTCGCGTCCACCCGCCGGCGGCCGCGGGCAAGGCCTACGAGGGCGGCGGCACCGCCTAGGGAGGTTCGTCAACGGTGGTTCGATCGCTGCCGCTGCTCACCCGCACATCCGCCTGCCGGGGTCGTTCCGAACACCCCGCGACTGGAAGGAGGTGATAGGCGCCCTCGCGCGGAAGGTCCGCGCCGAGAGGCCCAATACCTGCTCGCCGAATAGACGTGCCCGCGTCAGTCGCTACAGGAGGAGAGGGAATGAGAAAGGGGACTTTGGCGGTAGCCGCGGCGGCGATGGTACTGGCCCTGGGGGCCGCGCCATTGCTGGTGCAGGGCGCCGATCACCTCGATGCCCCGGGCCTGACGTCGCCCGAGGGGCAGTCGACCGGGGACATCAACGACGTCTACGTGTTCCAGGGCGCCGACGCCGCCAGGACGGTGATCGCCATGACCACCCATCCTGCGGCCGGAGCGATCTCGCCACTCAAGTACGCCACGAACGTGGACTACGTCATCAACGTCGACAACACCGGTGACGCGATCCAGGACCTGGCGTACGTGATGACGTTCGAAGGCAAGAAGAAGAAGCAGGACTGGACCCTCACCCGGTACGCCGGGGCTCGCGCCCGAACCCTCTCGAAGGGCAAGGTGGTCGCCGAGGGCGAGACGGGAACCGTGGAGAAGGCCAAGGGGAAGACCAAGGTGTTCGCCGGTCTCCGCTCGGACCCGTTTTTCTTCGACCTGGCCGCGTTCCGGGACGACGTGCTGGGGCAGCCACAGGGGCGGAGCTTCTGCGACCAGCCCGGCGGCACCGGGGTGGACTTCTTCATTGCTCTGAACACCAACGGCATCGTGATCGAGGTGCCGGACGGGAAGCTGGGCACGAACATCGGTGTATGGGCGACCACGATGAACCGCGGCGGGCCACTGGACCGCATGGGGCGTCCCGCGATCAACACCGTTTTCAACTCGGGCAACGACAAGAACGTGTTCAACGCCAGCAGGCCACGCGACGACGACGCCGGGTTCGGCGACAACGTCGAGGCCGTACTGGCCACGTTCTCGGCGCTGGACTCAGAAGGCGCCTACTCGGCCACAGAGCTCGACACCCTGCGAGGGGTCCTGCTGCCGGACGTGGTGACCTACGACACGACGACGGTGGCGGCCGGACCGCTGAACGGCCGCGGGCTCGCCGACGACGTGATCGACGTCGAGCTGAACATCACCACGGGCGGATTCCCGTTCCCGGGACGGGACGCCACGGGTGCGATCCCCAGCGACTGCGTTGGACCGCACACGGACTATCTGGCGAAGTTCCCGTACCTGGGAGCGCCGCACTAGCACCTTGGGGAGGTGGGGGGCGGGCCTCGGTCCGCCTCCCACCGATCCGCCGGAGGCGGGATGAGAAGAGCAGTCGCATTGATCGGGATCGCCGCCCTGGTCGTGGCGGCGACCTACGTCGTGAGGGCGATGACGTCGCCGGGCCACCGGCCCCCTGAGGCAGCGCAGGCCGCCCGGGACCGGATCGCCGCGGAGGGGGTCGCGGCGGGGTCGGGGGCGGTGACCGTTCCCGGCGGGACCGCCAGGCACGAGGTCGATCGACTGATCGCCGTGTACGAGGCGCAGGTCCGGCGGCAGCCCTCGGCGCTGGACTACACGTTCCTGGGGCAGCTCTACCTCCAGCGGGGGCGACTGACCGGGGACGTGGGCACGTACGGCCGAGCGGAAGAAGCGCTAACTCGTGCCTTGGAGATCAACCCCCAGGATCCCGAGGCCCGCGGGCTGCTGGCGTCGGTCCGGTTCACCGTCCACGACTTCACCGGGGCCCGCCGGCTGGCCGAGGAGCTCCTGGCCGAGGACCCGGCGGACGTCGGAGCCCTGGCCGTGGCCGGCGATGCCCGCCTCGAGCTGGGGGACTACGCGGGAGCCACGGCTGCGTACGACGAGCTCGGCCGCCGGTTGCCGGGAGCCGCGGCGGTTGTTGTGCGACGGGCCAGGCTCTCCTACCTCCTGGGCGAGGTCGCCGAGGCTCACCGGCTGGCGGCGGAGGCCGAACGGGCGGCCCGCCGGGCCGGCCTGGCGGGAGCGGATCTGGCATGGTACCGGTCCTTCCGGGCCCAGCTGGAGTTCGACACCGGCAGCTATGACGCCGCGGCGGAGCTGTTCCGCTCGGCCGTACGGGCGGCCCCCCAGTACCACCTCCCCCGCGCCGGCCTGGGCAGAGCCCTGGCCGCGGGCGGGCGGATCGATGAGTCCATCGGGCAGTACCGTCGGGCCATCGAGCTGCTCCCGGACCCCGCGTACCTTTCCGCGCTGGGCGACCTGTTCGCCGAACGTGGGCAGGACGCCCTGGCCCGCCGGCAGTACGAGACCGTGGAAGCCATTGCCACCCTGGCCGACGTCAACGAGCAGGTGTACAACCGCCAGCTGGTGCTGTTCTACGCGGACCACGACCGGGAGGCAGACTCGGCGCTGGCCCTGGCCTCACGGGAGCTGGAGGTGCGCAAGGACGTGTACGGATGGGACGCGTACGCCTGGGCTCTGTACCGGGCCGGCCGGCACCCGGAGGCCCGCGAGGCCGCAGATCGAGCATTGCGCCTCGGCACCCCGGACCCCCGGCTCCTGTATCACGCCGGGATGATCTCTCTGGCCCTCGGCGACCTGGAGCGGGCCCGGCAGGAGCTGGAGGCCGCCCTTCGGATCGGGCCGGCATTCGACCCCGTCCAGGACGACGTTGCCCGGGACGCGCTGAGGAGCCTCCGGTGACGAGGATGGCCGCCCGGATGCTCCTGGTCGCCGCCGCCGTCGTTGGGGTGTTGATGATCGCCGGTCCGGCGTCGGCGCATCCGCTGGGCAACTTCACCGTGAACACCTACTCGGGGATCACCGTGACGGCCGATCGACTGCAGGTCCAGTACGTGCTCGACCTGGCCGAGATCCCCACACTCCAGGAGCGAGTACGGCTCGATGCCGACCGCGATGGCGTGGTGGAGTCCGAGGAGGCCCAGGCGTGGGCCGGTGACCGGGCCCACGACCTGGCCGGAGGACTCCACATTGCCCTGGACGGTCGTCCTCTCGACCTGGCCATGGACACGGCCAGGGTGGAGCTGGCGCCCGGCCAGGCCGGCCTCGACGTCCTTCGCCTGGAGGCCACGTACACCGCGCCGGTCGCCGGGGAAGGACGGATCGCGTTCCGGGACCGCAACTACGCGGCCCTGGTGGGATGGCGGGAGGTGACCGCCGTGGGAAGCGGTGGGGTGGCGGTGTCGAGGTCGTCGGTGCCCACTACGAGCGTCAGCGACGAGCTGCGGGCCTATCCGGAGGGGCTCCTGTCCAGCCCGCTGGAGGTGCGGGAAGCCGCTTTCGATTTCGGCCCCGGAGAGCAGGCCACGGGCGGCGTCTCGCTGATGGGGAGTGATGGCCGGCCTGGGATCGAGGACGGCCCCCTGGCCGGTCTGGTGAGCCGGCCGGACCTCTCGGTGGGCGTGGTGATGCTGGCCCTGGGCGCCGCGTTCGCCACGGGAGCCCTGCATGCCCTGGCCCCGGGGCACGGCAAGACCGTGACCACCGCCTACCTGGTCGGCACCCAGACCAGGACCCGTCACGCGGTGGGTGCCGGGATCGCCGTGGCCGTGATGCACACCGCCTCGGTGGTGGCCGTGGGGGTGGTCGTCCTGCTGTTGGCGCGGACGTTCCCCGCCGAGCGGATCTATCCGTGGCTCACCGTGTCGGCCGGCGCAGCCGCCGTGGCCCTGGGCGGCACCCTGCTGTGGCGCCGCGTGCGTCACCGTCATTCGGACCACCACGGCCACAAGCCGCCGCTATCTCGCGGCGGGATCGCGGCCCTGGCGGCCTCCGGGGGCCTGCTGCCGTCCCCCACCGCCATCGTGGTGCTCCTGGGAGCGGTGTCCCTGGGCCGCACTGCGTTCGGGGTGAGCCTCATCGCCGCCTTCGGCCTGGGGCTGGCGGCCGCGCTCATCGCCGTGGGCGTCGCGGCGGTCAGCGTCCGGGATCTGATGGCTCGCCGGGCCCGGCGGGCGGCGGCGTTCCTCCCGATCGCCGGCGCCGCGGCGATCCTGGTGGTCGGGCTGGTGGTTGCCACCACCGGAGTGCTTCGGCTGTAGAGAGGGAACCTGAGGCCCTCAGGCCACGCTCGGGGTGAGCTCGGCGATCACGCACGAGCTCTTCCACCGCTTGATGGCTTCCTCCGGGGGACCGTGCCGGTCCCGCCTCCGATCGGCCAGCATCCCAGCGAGCTGATCGAACTCCGGGCTGGTCGGCTCGATGAGCCGCACCGCGGCGTGGAACCGGCCGGCCCTGGTTTCCCGGTACTTGTGGCGGGTCACCACGACCAGCTCCACAGCGTCAGGCAGCCCGGGGATCTGCTGCTCGCCCGCCTCGCGGTCGTCGGTGTGCAGGATGTAGATCCGGCCCTGGTTGTAGGCGAACCACACGGGTACCGCGCGATCGCGACCGTTCCGCTCCTCGCCCACCCACAGGACGTCCGACTTCTTGATGGCGTCCTCGACTTCCTTTGGCAGGGCGGTGGGGGCCGTCAGCATGGCCTGGAACTCCACCTGTCCCTGGATCTCCCCGTCGATCAGGAACGACGCCGCGTAGATGCCCAGCTCCTGGAGCTGGGCATCGGTGACCACGTCCGTGAGCGTGGTG
Organism: Actinomycetota bacterium; assembly: GCA_050692555.1. Lineage (GTDB taxonomy): Bacteria > Actinomycetota > UBA4738 > UBA4738 > CALAEC01 > DAITPV01. Next base: position 13,775 of record JBOGVS010000039.1, on the reverse strand, counting down.
AGATCCATCTGCCCGGGCATCTTCCGGACCACCGGCTCCGACGCGTACGCCACCTTCCCCGAAGGGGCCACCAGCTCGAAGTGCTCCGCCACATAGCCCTGGGGAGCCTTCCACGAACGCACCACGGTGAACGGCAGGGCCCGGCCGGGAAGGCTGATCGTGTACACCACCGGGACACCGCCTTCACCCTCGGACTCCCATATCCGGCCGTCGAGCACGTTGGCGAAGACCAGCTCGGCCTTGGGCACGGCGGGAAGGATACCAGCGAGGGTTCAGGCCATGCGGGCGAGCCAGAGCCGCGGTTCCTCCAGCTCCGGCATCGAGGGCAGCGCCTCCGGCGCCTCCCACATCCGGGCCAGCGTTCGTTCGTCGGTGAGGTCGGCCACCCGGTCGCAGAACGCCCGGCCCAACCGGTATTGCTCGAGCTTCATGTCGATGCCCAGCAGGCGCTCCACCGCACGCTCCTGCTCGCCCCGGCCCTCACGGCGGCGCACCATGGCCTCGTCGATGCGCTCGTAAGCACTCAGGAGACGCCGGCCGAGGACGTCCATCACGTGGTCGGCGTGGCCCTCGGCGGCGGCCATGAACGCCTGGACCCGCCGCAGGAGCAGCTGCTGCTCGTCCGAGAGCTCACCGGCCAGCAACCCCGAGGTCCCGCCCAGGACCTCCGAGAGCTTGTCGGGGTCGCTCAGGTCCAACCCCTCCAGCCGCCGCTCGATGTCGGAAAGGTCGAACTCCAGCCCTTCGGCCACCTCTCGGACCAGCCCAAGGAAGTGATCCCCGACCCACGGGCGTCCAAGATCGAACGCGTGGGTGGTCTCGTGGAGGGCCACCCAGGCCCGGAACTCGTCGGACGGCAGGCTCCACTCCCGCTCGAACGCGGCCACGTTGGGGACCACGAACAGCAAGCCAGGCTGCTCGCCACGGGGCAGGGGCAGCTCGTACTGCCCCAGCACGCGTTGGGCGAGATAGCCCAGGATCGTTCCCACCTGGGCGCCCATCAGGAGCGGAGCCATGCGCTCCAGCATGGCCTCGAATACGTTGGCGCCCTGGGGGACCGCCGGGAGCTCCTCCCGGCGAAGCTCCGCGAGTGCCCGGCTCAACCGCTCCGCCCCAGGTTCGAACAACCCGCGTAGTCCCTTGAGGTTCGCCTCGACCCAGCCGGCCCGGCGCACGGCCTGGACCCGGGTGACCTCCGGCGGCGGGCTCATCCCCGTGAGGTCGGCCACCTCGAGCTCCGACATGCGCACCGCGCCCTCGAACCCTCGCTGGTCCTCATCGGTGGGCGAGGTCTCGTCCCCGCTCCAGGACGCCGTGGCGATCCCCACCTGCCGGGCCAGCTCCCAGTTCACCGGGCCGGTGCCGGACAGGAGGACTCGCTGGATCTCCCGCAGCAACGGGACGTCCGCGAGCGGGTCGTCGGGGCCCGGC
>JBOGVS010000039.1:0-12244 GCA_050692555.1 Actinomycetota bacterium | reverse complement strand
CGGCCGCTGCCCGACGCCAGCCGGTACCTCTCCAGCGGCGGCGCCCTGGCCTGATCGACCTGAGACCGAGGCCCGCTAGAATGGCCGCCATGCGGCGCTCCTTCCCCACCGCTCTTCTTCAGCGCGCTCCTCCCGTGTGCGGCCATCGCGGCCTCCGGCGGAAGCGTCGTCGATGAAGCGCGTCGGGGACCTGGCCATCGACCTGGGGACGGCCAACACCCTGGTGTTCCAGGAGGGGCAGGGCATCGTGTACGACGAGCCCAGCGTGGTGGCCATGGACATGCGCCTTGGTGAGGTCCTGGCCATCGGCCACGATGCCTGGGAGATGATCGGCCGGACCCCGGCCCAGATCGTGGCGGTGCGTCCACTTCGCCGTGGCGCGATCACGGACTACGAGGTCACCAGCCAGATGATCCGTCACATCCTTCGCCGTGCCGGCGTCACCAGGTTCTCCCGCCCGAAGTCCCTCATCTGTGTCCCTTCGGCGATCACCGAGGTGGAGCGACGAGCGGTCCGCGACGCCACGACGTCCGCGGGAGCCCGGTCCGTGTCCCTGATCGAGGAACCGATGGCCGCGGCGATCGGGGCCGGCCTTCCGGTCCACGAGCCCATCGGTAACCTCATCGTCGACGTCGGTGGCGGCACCTCCGAGGTGGCCATGGTGTCGATGGGCGGGATCATCACGAAGCGATCCCTCCGGGTGGGTGGCTTCGACATGGACGAGGCCGTGCAGCGGCACATCAGGCGGGAGTACGGGGTGGCGATCGGAGAGCGAGCCGCGGAGAAGGTGAAGATCGCCACGGGAAGCGCGTACCCGATGGCCGACATGGCTCCCGCCCGGATCAAGGGCCGGGAGATCGCCTCCGGTATGCCCAAGGTGGTGGAGATCGCTCCCGAGGAGCTGCGCGAGGTGGTCAACGAGCAGGTCGTCCACGTGGTGAACGCGGTGAAGGCCTGTCTGGGGGAGAGCGACCCGGAGCTCGGACACGACATCCTGGAGCGGGGCATGTTCCTCACCGGCGGGGGTGCCCTGCTGCGAGGCCTGGACACCCGGATCTCGCACGAGTGCGAGGTGCCGGTTCACCTCACCGACCATCCGCTGCAGACGGTGGTGGTCGGGGCGGGGAAGTGCCTCGAGCTGCTGAGCCAGAGTGCCGGGCTGTTCGGCGGCTCACCGTGGCTGCGGTGAAAAGCGGTGACGTTCTCGATCGTCGCGGTGGACACCGAGGCCGGGGAGCTCGGGGTGGCCGTGGCCTCGAAGTTCCCGGCCGTGGGGGTGGTGGTGCCCTGGGCCCAGGCCGGCGCCGGAGCGGTGGCCACCCAGTCATACGCGAACACTTCGTATGGCCCCGCAGGTCTCGAGCTCATGGCCGGGGGACGTTCGGCACAGGAGGCCTTGAACGCGGTGGTCACCGACGACGACGGGCGGTCCCAGCGACAGGTCGGTATGGCGGATGCTCGGGGCGGCGCGGCCACGTTCACCGGTGAGGAATGCTTGGACTGGGCCGGCGGCCGGACCGGGGCCGGGTACGCGTGCCAGGGCAACATCCTGGTCGGCGACCAGGTGGTGGCCGACATGGCTGCGGCGTTCGAAGGCACCGACGGCGACCTGATCGATAGGCTGGTCGCCGCGATCGTGGCCGGCGATCGGGCCGGAGGGGATCGTCGGGGCAGGCAATCGGCGGCCCTGGTGGTGGTTCGGACGGGTGGAGGGTACGGCGGGTACACCGATCGGTACGTCGATCTCCGGGTCGACGATCATCCCGACGCTCCCACCGAGCTGGTCCGGGTGTTCGAGGCCTACGACCGAGAGATCCTGATTCGTGACGACCCCGAGCTTCCGGCGACCCCCGAGCTGGTCTCCGAGATCCAGCGGCGACTGTCGGCCCTGGGCCGGTACGAGGGAGAGACAGAGGGCGCGTACGACCCGGCCACCCGGCAGGCCATCGCCGACTTCGCGGGCGAGCTGAACCTGGAGGGCAAGATCCGGGACGACGACGTCATCTTCGAATCAATCGTTCGAGAGGTCCGGGACATCACGCCCCAGGTAACCTAGCCGGTGAAGTACTGGTCGAGCTGCGCCTTGACCAGAAGACCGATGATCGCCAGCGTCGCGACCACCAGAACCGCCACGAACGCGATCGTCAGCGCCAGCCTCACCAAGGAGATGGAACGTGGCGGCCGTTCGTCGATGGCCGGGGGAGCACCACTCGGAAGCATCCCCAACCCGTCCCCGCCGGGCCCGTCCGAGACCGGCTCCGGACCGGTTGTCTGGAAGATCGGCCTGGGTGTCGATGGGGGGGCCGGAGAGGCCTTTCGACGTGGTTTCTTCTCGCGGGTCACCGCCGGAGGTTGCAGGGCCCACCACACCACCCAGGCCGACAGGCCCGTGGCCAGGGCCAGGATGATCACGACCTCCATGACCCCTCCGAGTGTAGTCCCGGGGGGCTTTCGCCGGTCCGACGACGTACCATCGCCGGAGGAAGGACGGGGAGCGTGAGAAGAGGGGTCTTGGTGGCGGCGCCGGCTCTCGCGCTTGCGGCCTGCCTCTACGTGGTGGAGCTTCCGGTGTTCGTCGTGGGTCCGGGGCCGGCCCGCGAGGTCGTCCCGCTCATCGACATCGATGGGAGGACCACGTACCAGCCCGATGGCCGTCTCCTGCTCACCACCGTGAGCGTTGGGAGGGTCAACACGTACGACGCGGTGGCGGCATGGCTGGCCCCCACGTACGAGGTGTTCTCCGAGCGAGCGATCATCCCCCGAGGCCAGACGGACAGCGAGTACCAGCGAGTGTCTCTATCGCAGATGGACGCGAGCAAGGTCGCCGCCGTGGCCGTGGCGCTCGACGAGTACACGGAATATCCGCGGGAGCACCGTCCGGGGGTGATCATCCAGGCCACGGTGCCGGGGACACCCGCACACGGAGTGCTGTTTCCCGGAGACCTGGTGACCGCGGTGGGCGGGCGCCGGCTCGACGGCCTGGACGCGTTCATCGCGATCATCGAAGAGGCCGGTCCGGGCGGGGTCCTGCGGCTCGAGGTCCGACCGGTGGAAGGCGGAGACTCGCGGTCCGTCCGCATCAGTCCGGTGGTTCGGGCCGGTCGAGCGGAGCCGATCATCGGCGTCCAGGCGGTGGAGAACTTTCCGTTCGACGTCCGGATCGAGAGCGGGACGATCGGGGGCCCCTCGGCGGGCCTGATGTGGGCGCTGGGAGTGGCGGACCTCCTGTCGCCGGAGGACCTCACCGATGGCCGGAGCGTCGCGGGAACCGGCGACGTGCTGCTCGACGGGCAGGTCGCCCCGATCGGCGGCATCGGCTTGAAGATCGTTGCCGCTGACCGGGACGGCGCCGACCTCTTCCTGGTTCCCGAGGCCAACATGGCCGAAGCGGAGGAGGCGGAGGCCGACATCGAGCTTGTACCGGTGGGCACCATGAAGGATGCACTCCGATTCCTGGAGCGCGAATCGTGACCCTCCCGGGGCCGCTCCTGTTCGCCGCTCACCTCCTGTCGTTCCTGGTGGCAGTGGCCGCGGCGCTGGCGTTCGCGCGGGAGAGGAACCGAAGCCGCTTGGCCCGGTGGGCCGCGGCGTTGGGATTCGCCGCCCTGGCCGCGGCCCAGGGGTACCACGGCGCGGGGTTGGCCGGAGACGCGGGTGCGGTGCCGGCCTGGATCCGCACGATCGGATACCTGCTGCTGCTCGTGGCGGCGCTGCCTCGGACGCAAGGCACTCCCGTCGCCGCGGTGGCCGCCGTACCGGGTGGGGCGGTCGCTTCGGCAGGCGTCGCCGGGCTCGCCGGCGCCCTCACGTGGTTCCGGCGCCGAGGAGAGCGGGGAGGTACGTGGCTGGCCTCCGGCATCCTTCTCCTCGGTGCGGCGGAAGTGTTCTTCGGTGTCCAGGGAGGCTCGGCCTCCGCGGTGGCTCATCTGCTTCAGGTGTCCGGTTACCTGTTCGTCGGCCGGACGGTGGTGGCCCTCACGCGGAACTCCATCCGGTTCCGGTTCATCGTGGGCTTCGCCAGCCTGCTCCTGGCCGTGGTCCTGTTCGTCTCCGCGGCCATCGGCACCGTGATCGATCGTAACCTGCGCGAGGGAGCGCTGGAACGGGTCGGCGAGCAGGCTCTCGACGCCCAGCAGCGGATGATCAGGCTGGTCAACGAGGAGGTCCAGTCTCTGGTGGTGGTGGGCGAGGCCCGGGAGATCGCCGGACCGATCAGTGAGGGACGGACCCTCCCGCCGGACCTCATCCGCGACCTCCGGGCCCGGCTGTTCCCCGACGTCGACTTCATCCTGTTCCTGGACCTGCGGGGTGTGTTGCAGGGTCGGTTCGGGGTGAGCAGGGCGGAAGCGGTCGACGTGGTGGGAACGGACGTGGTCGACTTCGCCATCGACCGGGTCCGGGAGGCCTCGTCGCTGGACACCATCGCCGGGGGAGGGCTGGGACTCATCGGTGTGGCGCCCATCGTCCCTCAGGGCAGGGGCCAGGCGATCGGCTTCGCGGTGGCCGGCTTCCGAGTCGACGAGGACCTCCTCCGGCGGGTCGTGGTCAGCGGGATCACCAGAGCGGCCGCCTACCGGGGATTCCGGGGAGAGGATCCCGCTCTGGTGGCCCAGGCGGGCTTCCCCGAAGACGCGGAGGCACCTCTGGCCTCCCCCGAGGTCATGCGGGAGGCGTTCCAGGAGTTCCTGGTGGGGGAACAGGCGATCGCCCGGACCCTGTCCCTGGGAGGCGAAGAGCACTTCGCGTCGCTGGCGCCGCTTCGCCCTCAGATCGGAGGCCCGGTGGGGATCCTGTTGGTCGCCGAGCCGGCCGAGGCGCTGACCGAAACTCGCCGGGACATCAACCAGCTTCTGTTCCTGGTCACGGTGGCGGTGATCGGTCTGGCGTTCTTCCTCTCGCTGGTGGTGGCTCGCCGCATCACCCGGCCGATCGTCGCCCTCACCGGCGCCGCCAGGCGGGTCCAGGCCGGAGACCTCCAGGCCCAGGCGGAGGTGAAAGGTGAGGACGAGGTGGCCGACCTCGCCGGGACGTTCAACCGGATGACCGAATCCGTGACCGCGATGACCGACGAGCTGCGAGAGGCGGCCGACGAGCAATCCCGGCTCCGCGCCCGCCTGGAGACGGTGGTCGATTCCATGGGCGACGGCCTGGTCGCGGTGGACGACCAGGACCGGGTGGTGACCTACAACCCGGCGGCGGGGAAGATCGTGGGACGGTCTCCGGACCAGGTCGTGGGAATGCCGGTACGCGAAGTGCTCCAGGGCCGGGACGCCGAGGGCAATCCCCTCACCGAGCAGCGACTGGCCACCGACGGGCTGGCGTTCCTGGAGCGGGAGGACGGGGCCTCGGTTCCGGTGGCCATCATCTCTTCCCCGCTACTGGACGGGAACGGTGTTCGACTGGGGCGGGTGTTCGTGCTCCGGGACATGTCCCGGGAGCATGAGGTGGAGCGGATGAAGTCCGAGTTCCTGTCGAACGTGTCCCACGAGCTCCGTACCCCCCTGACCCCGATCATCGGGTACTCCGAGATCCTCAGCCGCCGGGAGATCTCCCCGGAGCAGACCAGGCAGTTCGCCGGCGCGGTCCTGGAGTCCGGTCGCCGGCTGGAGCGGATCGTGGCCATGCTGGTGGACTTCTCCGCGATCGAGGCGGGCCGGCTCCGGGTTCGCCCCGAGCCCACCTCGCTCCACCCGGAGGCCCGCGAGGTGGTGGAACGGTGGCAGGGGCGCTCCACCCGTCACCGATTCACGGCCGAGGCCGAAGAGGGTCTTCCCCCGGCACAGATCAACCCGGCGATGTTCGGCCGGATCCTCGACGAGCTCCTGGACAACGCGGTGAAGTACTCCCCCGAAGGCGGGGAGGTCCGGGTGGCGGTGAAGAGGGCGGACGGTATGCTTACGGTGGACATCTCCGACCAGGGGATCGGGATCGAGAGGGATGATCTTGCTCGGATCTTCCAGGACTTCCGCCAGGTGGACGCCTCCGACACCAGGCCCTTCGGGGGGCTCGGGTTGGGACTGACCTTCGCCAAGCGGCTCGTAGAAGCGCACGGAGGGGAGATGAGCGCGACCAGCAGGCTCGGAGAGGGCTCCACGTTCAGCTTCACCCTTCCCGCTGCCGATACCTCTTCATGATGCGCAGGCTCGCGGCCGTCATCCTGCCCGTAGCCCTGGCCGCCGGCGCGTGCGCAGACGCCCCAGGGCCCGGCTCCGGGGTCCCGAGGGTCGTTCCCCTGTCCGGCGACGTCCGTCTGGTCCACGATGGAGAGGCCCTCCTCCTCGAGGAGGGCGCTCAGCTTTCCGCGGGCGACCGGCTGCTGACGGAGACCGGCGGGCGGGCCGAGGTGGTTCTCCCAGGCGAGCGACGGCTGGAGCTGGCTCCCGACGCCGAGTTCCTGTTGGGCGAAGAAGACCAGCCCGAGCTCCTGGCGGGCAGTGCGTTGGTCCGGACCGGCCCCGGTCTGTCCCTGGGCACCGGCGACGCCCGCATCGAGGGACGGGATACAGTGTTCCGGGTCGACCGGGGGTTCTCCACCACGGTCGGGGTGTACCGGGGTGCCGCGTTCGTGCCGGGCTCCGGCCTGGAACCCATCCCCGCCCTTCGGGAGGCCACCCTGGTGGCCGGCGGAGCGATCCCTCGGGGGCCGCAGCCCTTGTCGGTGCGACCCGACGACCCGTGGGATGCCGAGCTCCTCGGAGCGGCGATCGACCTGGGGATCGACCTCAGCCAGCTGGAGCGCGGGCTGGCCCGTCAGCTCCCCGGAGACGCCGGTCCGACGATCACCAGCGTGCTCGATGACTTCCCCAAGAAGCTTCTCTCGTCGGTCCTCCGGGAGGCCCGGCCGGCCGAATCGGTGGTCGCCGCGGTCCTGGCGCAGGAGGGCGCTCGCCTCGCAGGCGTGTCCCTGGGCCGGGCCCTGGAGGACGTGGTCGATCTCCGGCTCCTCGGCGCCGACTGGATCATCGTGGTCGCCGAGTGGCGGCTGGCCAGTACCGAAGTGCTTCGCGAACTGGGGCGGATCACCGGCCTCATCGCCCGCGCAGTGGCCCCGCCCCCCGCTGCGTCCGGTCAGGCGGCCGCGGGAGGAGGCGGCGGCGGGGGAGGAGGCACCGGCGGAACGTCTCCCACCACCTCTTCCGGCGGTACAACCACCGGCGGCACCAAGGGAGGCGGCGGTCCTGCGGACGGGGGCGGCCAGCCGCCGGACAACGATGGCGGCAGCGACGGTGGCGGCTCGGCCGGGCAGGCGCCACCGCCGGACGATCAGACGGACCCCGGTGACTCGGGCGGATGCGGCGACCCGGTCTCCTGCACCATCGACGACGTGGTAGACGGCCTGGGCGGCGGCCCTGGCGGTCCCGGCTCCGGCGGGCTGGGCCTCTGATCTGAGCCACGGGCCGGCGCCGGTTCACACACCCCTCTGGTAGGCTGACCCGATCGTGGTTCGCGCTGCCGTTCCCCTTCGCAGGCCTCGTCGCCGCTTGCTCCTCTGGCTGGTTCTCGGGGCCATCGGGATCGCCCTGATCCTCGGGGCGATATCCGGCTTCTACATCGACATCCTGTGGTTCCGGGAAGTCGGGTACTCGAGCGTCTTCTGGACGCGGTTCTGGTCTCGGCTGGTGCTGGCCCTGGTCTTCGGATTGGCCTTCTTCGTGATCCTGTACGTGAACCTGCTCATCGTCCGGCGACTGCGCCCCAAATACCGGGTGTTCTCGGCGGAAGAGGAGGCCGTGGAGCGGTACCGGGCCGCCTTCGAGCCCTACGCCCGGTGGATGCTCCCCGCCGTGGCCCTGCTGTTCGCCGTCTTCGCGGCCGCTGGAGTGGCAGGACAGTGGGAGGTGTACCAGAAGTGGCGCGTGGCGGGCACGGTCTCCTTCGAGCAGGCCGAGCCGCTATTCGGGAGGGACGTGTCCTTTTACGTCTTCTCGCTGCCGTTCCAGCAGTTCGTCCAGGGGTGGCTGTTCACCTCCCTGGTGGTGATCGGCGTGGTGGTCGCGGGGGGGCATTACCTGTGGGGCGGGATCCGGTTCCGGTCGGTGGGGGAACGAGTCACCCCACAGGTGAAGGTGCACCTGTCGGTCCTCCTGGGACTGATCGTATTGGTGAAGGCATGGGGGTACCGCCTGGAGCAGTTCAATCTGTTGATGTCGCCGCGGGGCACGGTGACCGGAGCCTCGTACACCGACGTCAACGCCCACCTCCCGGCTCTCCGGCTCCTGGTGGTGATCGCCATCCTGTGCGCCGTGCTGTTCCTGGTGAACATCCGGTTCCGCGGATGGGCGCTTCCGGCTCTGGGCATCGGGCTCCTGGCCCTGGCCTCGGTGGTGGTCGGAGCGATCTATCCGGGGTTCGTGCAGCGGTTCCGGGTGGCCCCGCAGGAGCTCCAGCGGGAGGCTCCGTACATCGACCGGAACATCGAGTTCACCCGGAGCGCCTACGGCCTGGCCCAGGTGGAGACCAGATCCTTCCCCGCGGAGCCTACCGTCACCACGGAGGAGATCGAGGGAGCCACGCAGACCGTCCAGAACATCCGCCTGTGGAACCCCGACGTCCTCCGGCAGTCCTACCTCCAGCTCCAGCGGATCCGCCCGTACTACGAGTTCGTGGACGTGGACGTGGATCGGTACGTGGTCGATGGCGAGCGCCGAGTGGTCATGTTGTCGCCCCGAGAGGTCGCCCAATCCGGGATCCCGGCGGGTGGGCTGACGTGGCAGAACCAGCACCTGTTCTACACGCACGGGTTTGGGGGCTCGGCCAGCCGCGTGGACCAGGTCACCCCGGAGGGGGCCCCGGCGTTCGTGTTGAACGACATCCCGCCGGTGGGAACCCTGGCCGGGGAGCTCGAGGAGCCCCGGACCTACTTCCAGGAGGTCACCGACGTGCCGTTCGTCATGGTGGGAACGGGGACGGAGGAGTTCGACTTCCCCCAGGGCGAGGAAGGGGGACAGGAGCTCACCCAGTACTCGGGGTCCGGGGGCATCGAGATGGGAGGGCTGTTCCGCCGGCTGGCCTTCGCCTGGCGGTACCGAGACGTGAACCTGGTGATCTCCGGGCTCGTGGAGGACGACAGCCGGATCCTCATCAACACCGACCTGAGGAGCAGGGTCCAGAAGATCGCCCCGTTCCTCGAATACGACCACGACCCCTACGCGGCCATCGTCGACGGGCGGTTCGTGTGGATCTGGGATGCCTACACCACCAGCAACACGTTCCCGTACTCTCAACGGGTTGAGCTCGCCGAACTGACCGGAAGCGATCTGTCCGGTGAGGTGAACTACATCCGGAACTCGGTGAAGGTCGTGGTGGACGCCTACGACGGGACCACCACGTTCTACCTGGTGGATCAGGACGATCCGGTGATCCAGGCCTGGCAGGAGGTGTTCCCCGACCTGTTCACTCCGGTGGCCGAGGCCCCGGAGTCGCTTCGGGCACACTTCCGGTATCCGGAGGATCTGTTCCGGGTCCAGACCAACCAGTACGCCAACTACCACGTCACCGATTCGAGGCAGTTCTACGCCAAGGAGGACTTCTGGGCGGTCCCCCAGGTGTCCAGGGATCCGGAGGATGCCACCACGGCGCTGGAGCCCTACTACGTCTTGGTCCCGCTCCCCGGGGAGGAGGAGGCCCGGTTCTTGCTGTTCACGCCGTTCACCCCGGCCGACCGTCCCAACATGGTGGCCTGGATGGCCGCGGACTCCGACCCGGCGAGCTACGGGCAGCTGACCAGCTTCCAGTTCCAGGCGCGCAACGTGGTGGGGCCGGCCCAGGTCACCTCGCTGATCTCACAGGACACCGACGTGTCCCGGGAACTCAGCCTGTTCGACCAGCTGGGGTCCCGGGTGATCTACGGCGACGTCCTGGCCATCCCCATCGGCCAGTCGTTCCTGTACGTGCAGCCCCTGTACCTCCGGACCGCCCAGGAGGCCGCCGGGATCCCCGAGCTCAAGCGAGTGGTGGTGGTAAACGGCGAGCAGGTCCAGATGTCCGAGACCCTGGGCGATGCGCTCGCCGTTCTGTTCGAGGGAGCTGCGGAACAGCCTGAAGAGCCCGCGGAGGAACCGGGCGAGCCCACGGAGGAGCCCGTGGCCGATGTGGCCTCCCTGCTGGCCGAGGCCCAGCAGCACTTCGATGCGGCACAGGAGGCCCTGATTCAGGGCGACCTGGCCACCTACCAGCAGGAGGTCGAGGCCGCCGAGGCGGCCATCCAGGAGGCCGCCGCGCTGGCCGGCGTGGGGACCCAGGGGGAGCAGCCCGCCGAGGGAGGGGGAGGCGGCGGGGGAGGAACCTAGCCGCTCGCCGGAGCGGGCCCCGGTTTGCTAGCATGGGAGCGCGCGGTGGAGCAGTCTGGTAGCTCGCTGGGCTCATAACCCAGAGGTCGCTGGTTCAAATCCAGCCCGCGCAACGAAGGGCAAAAGCCCAGGTCAAGGGCATCGAAAACGGTGCTGCAAACCATTTGCAAACGCGCGGATGTAGTTCGGCATAACCACACGAGCCCGAGCGGTACCTCGCTGGACCGAAGCGGCAGCGGGCCCCGTCCGCCCGCGTGGCGGCGCGGCGCCCCGTCGGCGAGCTGCGGCCTACGGTGAGAGTCGCTGGTCGAGCTCGGGTACGAGCTCGTCGGGGAGGACGTACATCGCGCCGCCATGCTCCGGTGCGCCGTAGTCCCGGATCCATTGGATGCGGCCCTCCGATCGACAAGGATGAACGTGTGTCCCGGCTCGCCAGAGGGCATGCCCCACTGCATTACGCCGTAGGCATCCGCCACCAGGTTCCCCGCGTCCGAGAGCGCCGGGCTCTCGATCCCGAACTCCTCCACGCCCTCGCGCCAGTCCTCGACGGAGTCGGGGGAGATGCTTAGCAGCTCCACGTCCAGCGTCTGGAACTCCCTGTTCTCGTGCAGGTCAACTACCTGCTGCATGCAGCCGTATCACCCCGGGCCCATGCTGAAGTACAGGAGTGCCGCGCGCTCTCCCCGAAAGCCGGCGAGCGAGACCGTGCCCCCACGCGCCTCGGGCAGCTCGAAGTCGGGGGCGGGTGACCCCACCCGAGGAGGTTGTTGCTTCGTCGAGGGATCGCCCCCGCCGCCGCAGGACGCCAACAGGAGTGTGATGGCAATCGCGACTTCTACACGAAGCTCTCCGATGGCCGGGTGCTCCTGGAGCGCGACCCGGTCATCATGAAGGTGGCGAACACATGGCTGATCCTGAACGAAGGCGGCGGTCCTACCGACGACAAACCGAACGTCAGCCTCGTGACCCCGACCGATCCCGACCGCACCAGCGCCTTCCTGAACGTCCGCGTCGCCGACATCAATCAGATCTACGAGGGCTGGACGGCCAAGGGGGCCCAATTCCTCACCGAACCGAAGGACCACGGGCGAGAGATCCGCGCATACGTTCGGGACCGGACGGCCATATCATCGAGGGCGGACAGACGACCGGACTCCTCAGCTGACCGCTGTGGCCTCCTCCTTGGATATCTCCAGATACGGCAACGTTTCGGTGGGCGTTGCCGTTGTGCCGGGCCTCGGCATGACAGGATGCTTGGGCAGTGAGCGCGGCAGCACGTGGCGACGCAGGAGCGCCACCCACTCCCCAGGAAGCGGCGGTGGCCCCGGCGGTGGTCCTGGGAGCCTTCCTGGCCATGGTTCTTCTGGGCGGAGCGAACTTCGTCGCGGTTCGTTTCAGCAATTCAGAACTCCCGCCGTTCTGGGGAGCCGGGTCTCGTTTCATCGTCTCGGCCGCGATCCTGGCTCTCATCGGGATGGCACTGCGGGTTCCGTTCCCTCGAGGCCGGACTCTGGTGGGGGCCAGCCTTTACGGATTGCTCGGGTTCGGCGCCTTCTATGCCCTCGCCTACGTTGGGCTCCAGGAGGCCTCGGCGGGATCGGGGGCCGTGCTGCTGTCGCTGGCGCCGTTGACCACCTTCCTGCTGGCGTTCTTCCAGGGGCAGGAGCGGTTCCGCTGGCGGGCCCTCGTGGGCGCCCTCGTGGCCCTGGCCGGGATCGTGGTGATGTTCGGGGCTCCCGGCGGGGTTCCTCTCGGGTCGGTGCTCGCCTTCCTGGGAGCGGCGGTGGCCGTGGGAGAGGCCGGGGTGATCGCCAAGTGGTTCCCCAAAGCGCACCCGGTCTCGATGAACGCCGCGGCCATGGGGGTGGGCAGCGTGCTGCTCCTGATCCTGTCCCGCGTCGCCGGCGAGTCATGGGAGCTGCCGAGTCGGGCGGCGACGTGGACGGCGATCGTGT
>JBOGVS010000038.1:0-26473 GCA_050692555.1 Actinomycetota bacterium | reverse complement strand
AATATTCCCGGCTTATTCCGCCGGGTGGCCCTCAGCCCCAGTTGGCCTCGAGCGGGGTGTCCCGGAGGTCGAACGCGAACTGCCTGAGCACGTCCTTCGCCCGCTCCATCCGAAGCGTTCCCCTGGCCGGGTGGCGCCGACGGGAGTCCTCCACGGCCCCGTCGTAGATGTCCAGGATGGCCTCCTGGACCCGTTGCGGCAGGGGCTCGAGCGCTCCCTCGATCTCCCGCCGGACGTCGCGACGCACCGGGGGCCCTTCTCCGCCCTGATCGAGGACCGGGATCGGATCCATCAGGGCTGCTCCGGCTTGTAGCTCTCGACCTTCCACGTCGGGGTGACCTGGTTCCGCACCACCAGAAGGGTGAACACGCCGAGCAGGCTGCTCAGCGCCCCCATGGCATATCCCACCTGTTCCGGGGTCCAGTCCAGGACCCCGAAGCCGATCAGGGCCGCGACCACGTCGGCCACGAGGACCTTGGCGGCCTCGACCAGGGCCACCGGCTCCTCGTTCCAGATGTTCATCCTGTCCTCCTCTCGTCGGGAAGCGCCTCACATACCTGGGGCAACCTCTCACAGACCGCTTCGATGACCGAGCCGGGCGGGGGAGGAGGGGGGTCGCCCGGTTCCTCTCCCCCTCCGCCGCCTCCGCCCCCGGGTGCCTCTCCACCACTCGGCGGGGCATCGGTCCCGTTGTCGGTGCCGCCCTTGCCCCCGTCCTTCTGGCCCCCCTTGTTCGACCCGGGGGAGCTCCCGCCGGCGGACCCTCCCAGTGGCGCGAGACCGCCCTGGGGCACCGACTCACCGCTCGCCCGGAGCTTTCGCTCAAGACGCTGGATGTAATTGGCGAAGCGGCGAATGATCTGGCCCTCGACGGTCCCCAGGGCTGAGCCCACTTCGCCGAGCTGTTCCTGGGTGTCGTCGAGCGAGCCCTGGGCCTCTTCGAGGGCTCCCTGGTTGGCCTCGATCGCCGCTAGGGTGCTGCCCACCTGGTTCGAGACGATCACCAGAGCGGTCCCGATGCCGATCACCAGGACGGCGAAGACCACCATCATCCAGCGGGGAACAGACGACTCGATCACGAGCGCCGGCGGGGGTGGGCCCTTCGATCCTCGACGTGGTCGGCCACTTCTCCCCGGAGCTCGCGAACGTCCTGCTTGACCTCGTCCTGGACTCCCTCCATCCGTTCCAGGCGCTCGTCGATGGCCGCGACGGCCTGGCCGATCGTCTTCCCGTTCCCCGTGTCGAGCCGCCGCTTGTTCCTGGCCGAGATCAGAGCGGCCAGAGCAGCGATTGTCGCCGGAACGGTCGTGATCAACGCGATCAGTACTCCCTCGCCCACCTCGTCGCTTTCAGCGGTGGCCCTTGGGCCGGCGTCGCTTCTTCTCGCGGTCCAGGCCGCGGAGAAGCCTGCGGACACGCCGGCGATCGTCGTCCATGTCGAGGCGGGCCGGGTCGATCTTCCGATCGGGTGCCCATTCCTTGTGACCGAAGTGTCGCCCAGCGCGCTCCTTGACGAACTCGAGGGTGATGGCGAACGCAAGGTCGCAGGCTCGGATGAGCTCGCGGGACCATCGCTCACCGACCCCGTCATTCTCGACCTCGAAGCCAACCGTGTAGCGATTGGCCGAGTCCCTGGGGATTCCCCGGAGGGGACCACCGAGCCCGGCATGGTTCGCCTTGCCGCCGGCGACCAGGAAGATCTTCCCATTACGGGCGATGAGGATGTTGCACAGTGGGCCGGGGATCCCGGCTCGGCCGTGCGTCACGATCCCGAGCGAGGGAGCAGGGCCCGAATGGCGGTTCGAGGCAGTGTGATGGAACACTGTGCCCCGGGGGTCGAAGTCGTCGTACCCGCGCTCCCGCCACCCATCGACAGCCACGACGTCCAGGCCGGCTCGCTTGAACCTCCGGCCGAGACCGACCAGTGGCCCGGCCATCAATCCTCGCCGTCCTCGCCGACGTCGTAGGTCGGAGGGGGTGGGGAGCGTTCCTCGCGGCCCTCGGGGTCCTCGTCCGAAAGATCGCCAGACAGCCTGGCCTCGGGGGATCGGTCGGGCTTGAGGTCCCGGCCGCGCTCCTCAGCGTCTTCGCGCTCCCGGCGTGCCTCTTCGTCGGTCGCCATCGGGGGTTGAGAATCCCCGACGGGTCACGCGGTTCAGTTGCCGCGGAGCATCAGCTGCATGAACGTGTACTGGCGCCCGGTGAGGAGAGCCAGCCCCCCCCCGCTGTTCTGCCAGACCTGGAGCTCGACATACTGGCCGGCGGTTAGGTACTCGGTGGTGAATACTTGCGCTCCAAACTGGGCGGCGGTTTGCTGTTCGGCCAGGGTCGTCGAGCCGTCCAAGCGGATCCGGGCGATCCGGCTCCCCGACGCGGTCGCCAAGAGATACTGGGCATAGATGTCGTAATAGCCGGCCAGGGTCGAGGGGATGGTGAATCGGCCGGTGTTGGTGATGGGGTCGTGGTATCCGTCGGTGTCGTGGCTCTCGGACTCAAACCCGATGGTAGTGTCGGTCGAGTTGTTAATGTTTCCCGCGGCGCCCCGGTAGGCCCGGCAGCCGTGGCCACCGCGCAGGAACGTTTCGTTGTCCCGGACGTGGGTGTTCATCACCGAGGCCGTGACCACTTCGGAAGTGACCCAGGTTCTGGGAGCGGTCCAGGCCATCAGGCCTTCGCCTCCCTCTGCTTCCGGGGATCCGCCATCTGAGGCGGATCGGGGGGAGGCTCCTGCTTCGCGATCCTCGGCTGCTGGTCTGGGACCTCGGCGCGCAGATCCTCGACCTGGGCCCGGAGGGCCTGCTCGACCTCGTCGTCCTCAGTCGCCGCCGTTCCTCGAGCGGCGACGGGGAGCTGGTCCAGGAGCTCATGCAGCTGGTTCTCCTTCTCCAGGGTGCCCGGGGCCTCGAGCGCGGGGATCCAGTTCCGGGTGCGGGGATTGGGACGCGCCGTCAGGGCCTCCTCGACCTGGGCCCGGTCCGCGTCGGTGGGCCAGCGCACCGGGATCCACCGGCCCTCCGCGGCGCTGCCCTGGTGCAAGCACTCGATACAGAAGAACCGGTGGTCGCCGGCGCTGGCGAACTGGCCGCCAGGGCAGAAGGGACACGGCACAATCCACCGTCCGTGGTTGACCTCCGCGACGGCCTCGACGGCGGCCAGCCCTTCGGGACGACGATACGGGGCCCGGTCGTGGGGCCAGAACTGCTCGACGATCTGCTCGGGGACGGTGAGGCCGCCCTCCGGGATGAACTCTGACTCCGCCGTCTTGAGCACGCTCACCACCCCAACCTCGTCGACGTCCCCAGGACCCCATATGTCGAGTCGCCGAGGAGCCAGAACTGCTCCGGGTCCGCGGGGACCAGGTGGAGCTTCGTGGTCCATCTTGCCGGGGGGATCACGACGTGCTCCAGACCTTCGATGTGGCACACGAGCTCGATGACCGCCCCGCCGCCGGGAGGACGCTTCCGAACGGTGATCCGGCGGTGGTGGGTGTCCGCGTCCAGGATCTGCGCCCACACGTCGTCATCCCCCGCTCCGATGAGAGATAGCTCCGCGATCCGCTTGAGCGGCGTCTTGTACCGCTTCACCCAGTAGTTCGCGGCGTCGATGAGCTCGCCGTAGCTGGCCACCTTCACCCCCGACCGGCTGAGCGTCCGGGGCCCGTACTTCGTCACCGCTGTTGCGTTGGAGGCCTCGGCGGCGCGGCCGTCCTCGTGCTCCACCCGAACCCGGGGGAACAGGTCCTTGTCGTCGTACTCCAGGTTCGAGATGTCGGCGTAGGGGAGCTCGGCGCCGGAATCCCCGAACGTCGCCTGCGATGTCGTGTGGGGCGATTTCCACAGGGCGTGGCGCTCGTGAAAGAGCAGCTTGCCGTCGCCGATCACCTGGAAGATGCCGCCCTCAGAGTCCTCCGCCGCCGATAGCAGGTTGTCGAGCGCGTTCCCGGCGGGCGTGGCCTTGATCGTGCTGTTCCCCGTGTCGATCTGGCGCTCGCCGGCCGGCCACCCGATCGAGTCGAGGATCGCGCCGAGGTAGGCGCCGGTGGCCATCGGCTCGAACTGGTCGAACTTCGAGGCGTAGTGCTGGGCGATCCGTTCAGGGGGAAGGGCCTCGTAGAACACCGCCACGTGGGCCAGGTCCCAGTCGTGGGTGTTGGCCAGCTTGAAGTTCCCCCCGGCCATGACCTCGAGCGGCGGACCGGCGAACGGCTGGCGGGGGGACTGCTCGACGCCGTTGAGGAACCACCGCAGCTCGCGGCGATCGACGTCCCGGGTGACCGCCACGTGGGTCCAGGTGTCCGCGGGGACGGTGAACGGCGACTGGTAGCCCTCGAACCCGAAGGGGCCGAGCCCGTTGAACTGGAAGAACTGGAGCTTCCGGGTGTCGGTCATGCTCAGGTCCCAGAAGTACCCGCCGTCGCCGAGGAGCGAGGCCACTGTCCAGAGCGGGTTCCGGATCCGCACCCAGCACTCGATCGTCATGCTGCCCCGGTGGTTCAAAGCGTCGGGTGAGCCGTCCCCGTCGATGGTCACGAACACGGTCTGGTCGCCGATGAACCCCAGAGCCGTGGCCCCCCCGATGAGTGGCCCGGGACGCCCGAAGATCGCGGGCTTGCCGATCCCCGAGAGGAAGAGCTTGATGTCACTGATCGAGCCCAGCTGGGGAGTGAGCTGGTCGAAGTAGGTCTCGTAGAAGGTCCCGGTGTTCGGCTCGTTGAACGGCCAGTAGACCACCGGCGCGTCGGACAGGATGGCGTTGGAGTAGGGGACCAGCTCGTACTGATTGAGGACCTTGAACGCGTCCGTCGCCCGGATAGTGACCTCGGCGTCCCCGACATCCTTGATGGGCCGCGGCGGATAGGTCTGGGGCCACCCGTCGACGAACCCGGTGAACAAGGTCCGGGTGCTCTGCTGGTGGGCGGCCCGGACACGGATCCGCTTCATCGGCAGCAGGTTCGGGGAGTACGGGGAGGCGGCGTTCGAAGGGTCGAACCTGCGGTCGAGGTTGGCCAGCTGGAGCTCGGCGGTGCCGGCTTCCGAACGCGAGAGCTCGTGGGACCGGCCCTGCTTGATCCGGAGCTCCCGGACGTAGGACGTGATATCCGTCCAGTCGTTCACCCCCGGGGTGGCCAGGGGGTCCTTGCCGAAGGCGACGTCGACGGTGACCGTGGGCCTGGCCACCTACCCCACCCCCCCGATCTGCAGGGCCCCTGACAAAGGGCGGGGTTCCCTGCAGGGTTCTCCCCAGGGCCCGGATGGCCTCATGGTCAGGACCGCCTCGAACAACGCGCCTCGTGCCTCCTGGTGGCCCGGGATCATCAGCGGAATCCGAGCCTGGGGTTGTCCCGCAGCTTCCGGAGCAATTGATTCTGGACGGTCTCCGCCAGGTCCCGTTCCGCGATCACGCTGCCCTGCACGTTGACGATGACGTTGATCGACCTTCCCCCGCCAGCTCCGTCCAGCGGCGCCACCTGGGCTCCTCGAGGGAACGACGCGACCTCCGCCCCCCGCTCACCGACGATGGCCATGCCGGCACGCAGGAACCTCCCCCCCTCGGCAAGCCGGGGCAGGTGGATCACCGGGATGTCGGGGATCACCGCGCCGATGATGGGGGCCTTCGACAGCCACCGGAACGGGGCCAGGAAGGCGTTGATGGCCCACTCGATGGCCCCGATGATGGCGTTGATCGCGCCCTTGAACACGGCCACGATCCCGTCCCACAGGTTCACGAAGAAGTCCTTCACCCCGTTCCAGGCGTTGACCCAGAAGTCGACGATCTTGCTGATGACCCCGGTGATCCAGTTCCAGATCGACTGCAGGGGCTTGACGATCGCGCTCTCGATGGCGTTCCACACAGTGGTGACCACGGCCTTGATCCCGTTCCAGGCCTTCGACCAGATGTCCGCGATGAAGTCGAGGACGGTCCGGATCACGTTCGCCGCGGCCTGGATGGGGGTGACGATCACCAGCTTGATCGCGTTCCACACGAACTCGGCGTTGGCCTTGATCCCGTTCCACACCCCCTCGATCACCGCCTTGATGGCCCCCCAGATGGCCTCGGCGACCGCCTTGATCGTGTTCCAGATCCCGATGAGGAAGTCCTTCACCTTGTCCCAGTTGGCGATGATGGCCACCACCAGGGCAACGACTGCCGCGATCAGCAGGATGAAGGGGTTGGTCATGAACAGCGACGACAGGGCCCGGAAGGCGCCCGAGACGGCCCCGAACATCGTCATGAGCTTGCCCCCGATGAACAGGACCGGACCGATGGCCGCGGCGATGGCCAGGACGGTGACGATGAGCTGCTTGGCCCCCGGCGACAGGTTCTGGAACCAGTTCGCGATCCCGCTGAACCACCCGGCCAGCTTCGACAGCGCCGGCACCAGGAACGCCCCGACCCCCGCGGCCAGGTCCTCCATGGCCAGCTTCATCTTGGTCGCCGGCGAGGCATTCGCCCCCATGGCGGCCGCGGATCCCCCGAACTCCTTCTGGAGCTCCTGGAGCATGATCCGCTGAGCGAGCGTCACGTTGCCGTGCTCGTCGGCAAGTGTGATGGCCTCCTCCATGGTCATGTTGCCGGTGCGAATCTTGTCCGCCAGGTTGGGGAACTGCTGGGCCAGCAGCTGGGCTTCCTGGGACATCGGATCGAGCGCGGCGGTGAAGTCCACCCCCACCCGAGTCAGCTTCGAGAGCCCCGCGGACGGGTCGTTCAGAGCCTTCCCCAGCTGCATGGCCGCGCTGCTGGCGTCGGTCTCCATCCGGGCGGCCATGTTGGCCATGGCCATCGAGGCTTTGTCGAAGATGGCGTTGCCCGCCCCGACCTCGTTCCGGATGTTGGTGAAGGTCAGGAGCATGTTCTGACCTTCCTGGATAACCTCCCCCTCCTCGGCGGACAGGTCCCCGATCTTGTCGGCCAGGGAGGCCACGTGATCGCCGGTGACGTTGGCGGCACCGCCGGTGGACTTGATCGCCGCGGCGGTCTGGCCGGCGGCCTGCTGGGCCTCGGTGAACTCGTCGACGGCCATCTTCCCGAACAGCGCCAGGGGAGCCGTCAGCCCGATCGACAGGCCCTTCCCCACCTTCGAGACTGACTGACCCCAGGACTTCATCTTGGACTCGAAGGTGGCGTGGGCCTTGTCCATCGCCCCCAGCGTCTTGTCCACGCTGGAGGCGTCCCCCACGTACCGGACCTTGAGCTCCTTGGTGGTGACCACCTACGGCACCGCCCACCCGTTGATCTCGACGATCGAGGCCATCTCCAGCTCGATCACCTGAACGACCTCATCGGCGCGGTCCTCGAGCGCCTGCCCGGCGAAGCGCTGCCCGGGTGGCCCGTGCTTCACGAAGCCCTTCCACTTGCCCCGGGATCCCCATTCGGCGCCGGGCCCGTACAGGACCCTGGACACAACGTCGCCAGCGGTTCCCCGGACTCTCACGGTGTAGCCCCGAGAGAGCAGCCCCGTCCGAACGGGAGCGAGATCACTAGCCCGGGCGATGACCGGCCGCCCGGCGTTCCGAATCGCCGTGGAGAGCTGTCGGGGGCTGGCCGAGACCGACGCTCGGAGCGCGGCCCGGAACTCCTTCAGCCCGTCGACCTCAACGCCCCCCATCACCGGCCGGTCACCGCCCCCGCCGGCCGCGGACCTTGCCCTTGAGCTTGTCGAGCAGGCCCTGGCTCCGCCGCTGGGAGTCCTGGTACTCCAGGAGGTCGAGCAGCACTTCGGTGCCCTCGACGTCGGCCAGGAGCTCCCGGATGGGGATTCCCGTGGCCGCCGCGGCCGAGGCGATCAGCCAGTTGGCTGAGCCGCGTCCGTAGGGTCCCCGTCACCAACCCCCTCCAGCTTCACGTCCTCGATCGAGATCTCCTCGACCCGATCCACGAAAGCGTCGAAGGAGCCCTGGTCCCCGCGCTCGCGGTTGACGATCCGCCAGGCGAAGAAGGCCATCCACTCGTTCTTGACGCCCTTGGCCTTGGCCTCGTCGAGCACCTTCCCGGTGTCCGGGTCGAACGCCCCCTTGAAGGCAGCGAGCTCGCCGCTGGAGACCTGGAACGTGCGCTCGAAGGCCACCCGGTCCGCGGTGGCCATGAAGCTGGTGGAAACGCACTCGACGCGGGTGCCGTCGAGCATGTCGACGATGATCCGAACGCGCTTTTTCCTGCGAGGTTGTGCTTGGTCGTTCATCCGGTTCCTCCTGGTGAGTTGATGGACGTTCGGTCGGATACCGCTGGGGTAGGGGGCGGGGCCCGCGGCGGTGCCGCCACCCAAGTCGGGGGCGCCAGGGAGCGCCCCGCGGGGATCAGTACGCTGCGACCGCGTTCCGCCCGGCGGCGGTGAACGCGTTCTCTCCGCCCGTCGGACGGATGATGGAGAAGGCCAGCTCGACCTCGGCCGGCCCACCTTCGGCGTTGGCATCCGGGAGCTCGGTCATCATCGGCACCCGGATCCCGGCGAGCGTCAGGTCGGTGTTCGCATCGAGGACCACCTTGAGGCTGAACGACCCGTAGATCACCGCTTCGCTGACGGCGACCCCGCCGGCGGCGCCGGTGACGGCCTTCCGCCAGTCGGTCAGGTCGTCGGGCATCAGGGTGATCGTCCCGTCGATCTCCTGGGCCGCGGGGAGCAAGTCGTCGGGGAGGATCGACTTCGACAGAGGGACCTCGGCCAGGTTATTGTTCACGTGGAGGGAGGCCTTGGTCACCTTCGCCGTGGCCGGGACCGCTGAAGCGACGTCGAGTTGAAAGGTCCCTGCCTGCGGCCCGTAGAACGACTGGCTGGTCTCGTCGTTCGTGGGGACCCAGGGCGCCGTCCCAAGCGCCGGCACCAGCCCCAGCAGGTCGGCTTCGACCTCGAGCGGGTTCCGCTCGTCCCAGGACATCGTGAGCTCGTTGACCTTGCAGTCGGGGAGCTTCATGTACTCGCTGGGCCCGAGCCGGCCGAAGCCGGTCAGGTAGGGGAGGTCGATGCCCGGGGAGGCCGTGTGGGTGTACGGGCCGACGCCGGTGGTGGCCAGCGTCCCCAGGGCCGCGTACCAGAGAAGTGGGATCGAACGCGGCCATGCCCGGGTGGTGAACGCCATCCCCGGGTGCGCTCCGGTCCGGACCGCGTGGGGGGCAATCCGGTCGTTCGGGTTCCCCCCGAGCGTCAGGCGCGAGGGCTCCTGGTCGATCTCGACGTTGAACACCTTGCCGTCGGTGAGGCCGAGCCCGTAGGCGGGGCTCGCCGCGGCGGCGCCTTTCCCGGTCTGCTTGGCGATCCCGACGAGGCCGATGAGGGTCTGGACTGGGGGCATCTACTCCTGGCCCTCCTCCGAGAATCCCGGCTCGCCGTCGTCGGTGGCCTGGTCCTCGTCATCGTTGTCCTGGGGCTCCTGGCTCTCGCCGTCGCCCTCGGTCTGGGAGCTCTCGGTGGTCGTGACCTCGTCATCGAGGTCCTCGGCCAGCTCGGCCTCGGTAGCCTCCGGCTTCGAGGGGGGCTTGAGAGCGTTCTTTCGAGAGCCGCCCTGCTTCGCGTCGGCCTGGCTGGTGACCTCGATCTGCTCGGCGACCCCGAGATCCACCAGGCCCCTCAAGGCCTGCTCCTCCCGTTCGTTCTTGGGGATCCGGACCTCACCGGCGGCGGCCCGGAAGTGGAACCGGTCGCCCGTGGTGGGATCGACGCCCTCGTAGAGGCACCGCTCGCCGATCAGGAAGCCGGTCTGCTCGTCGGCCATCGTGGGCATGCTGGATTACGGGTCACGAGAGGAACGCTCGGCACGTCACCAGGAGCGTGGCGGTGAAGCCTCGCGTGCTCTCGGTGGCCCCCCCATCCCGCCGCATCTGGCTGACGTGGGCGTCCCACACCGCACCCAGGAGCGTGGGGTCAGCCCGGATGGCCAGCTCGATCTCCTCCGCCAGGACCTGGGCCCGGGCTCGTGCTCCCGTCGGATCGGCGCCCGATCGCTCCACGAACACCCGGACCTGGAGGTCGAAGGTCTCCTGGCGGGTGGCCTTCCCGGCCCCGGGCACCATCCACTCCTGGGTGCCACCGGGCTCCTCCGTGATCCACACGTGCTCGCGGAGCAGGTGGGCCCCCG
This sequence comes from Actinomycetota bacterium, assembly GCA_050692555.1. GTDB lineage: Bacteria > Actinomycetota > UBA4738 > UBA4738 > CALAEC01 > DAITPV01. Next base: position 16,403 of record JBOGVS010000038.1, on the reverse strand, counting down.
GATCCCCCAGGTCGAGCCGCACGCCGGCCAATCCGGGGCGGCCCTGGAGCAGGGCCCGAAGCCCCAGCTCGGCCTCATCGATGACCGACGGCTCTGCCTCTGGCACAAGAACGAAGACGGCCACCGCCTGGGCGATGTCGAACTCGGTCGCCTGCAGGACCCCGCGGAGCTTCGCTCGCCCCACCAGCTGAGCGACATCCAGCTCGATGGCCTGGCCAACACCCCGGCTCCTCACGGCCGCGATCACCTGGGCCAGGGCGGTCTCGGTCGCCTGGCCGAGGCCCTTCGTCTTCGGGTGACTGGCCCCCTGGCCGGCGTCGACCTCGATGGCCTGACCGATCCCGCGCTGCTTGGTCCCGCCGGTCGCGGTGGCCAGGTCAAGCTCGGACGCTTCCCCGATCGCCCGCGCCTTGGCCCCGGTGATCGGCTGGCCGACCTCCACCCCCAGCGCCTGGCCGACCCCCCGGAGCTTCGCGTGTCCGACGGGCTGGCCGAGGTCAGTCTCGGCGGCCTCGCCGATCCCCCGGAGCTTCCCCGGGGAGGTCGGCTGCGCAAGGTCCTGTTCGATGGCCTGGCCGACCTGGATCTTCAGCGGCCGAACGGTGACCGGCTGGGCCACGTCGACCTCGAGCGCCTGCCCCGTCGATCGGCCCTTCGCCGGGGTGATCGGCTGGGCGAGATCGAGCTCCGCCGCCAGACCCAGGGCCCGAACCTTGCTGCCGCTGACGGGCTGTGCAGCGTCGAGCTCGGCGGCCTGGGCGGCCCCGCGGCCCTTGGTGGGGAGGGCCGGGTGCGCCAGATCCACTCCCACGGCCTGTCCGACCCCACGGACCTTCACCGCCGTGATCGGCTGGGCCGCGTCGGCCTCCGGGGCCAGACCCACCGCCGCGGCCTTCGCCTTGGCGACGGGCTGAGCGACGTCGGTCTCGGCGGCCTGGCCCACCGATCGTGCCTTCGCCCGGGCGATCGACTGGGCGGTGTCAACCTCAGCGGCCTGCCCGGTGGCGATGGCCTGGCCCGTCGAGGCGGCCCGCAGCGCCAGCATCATGCCGTTGATGGCCCCGGCAGCGCCGCCGGTGACCGTGAACGTCTTGGAGGTGATCTCCACCGCGGCTCCCGCGATCACGGCCAGGTCCCACACCGCCGCGGCGTCGTCTCCGAGCGCTGTGCTGTTCTCGCTGATCTCGGACCAGCTGAGCCCGTCGCCGGTCAGGACGTCGACGCTCGTCCAGATCCGCCACTTGTAGCCGATCACGATGACCCCGGCGTTGGCGGATCCGGGGGTGAAGCCGTCGATGGGGCCGATGTTCTGAGCGTTGGCCGGGTAGGTCTTGAACGGGTCCGTGTCGATCGGGTCGGTGGGATCGACCCCCCGGAAGGCGGCGACCTGGGCCATGACCGTCTGGCCGGCCGCCCCGCCGCTCCAGTCCAGCAGGGGGGCGGACTCGGAGGCCCCCGCGAACTTCCCGAACAGGGACAACGTGCCATCACCCGCGTTGTTGAACAGCTCCGTGTAGCCGGAGGGAATCGCCAGGGTGTGGGCCGCGACCCGTCTACTGGCCAGCACCAGGAGGTAATCGCCTTCCTGGTGAGTCGCCAGAGCGGGGGACAGGTCGGTGTTGTTGCCGTTGGACCAGGCTCCGACGCCGACGAGCGTGATGGCCATCTACCCCTCCTGACCGGAGTCGATGGAACGGTGGGCCACGGGCCCGCTCGCTAGGACGCTCGGATGATCCCTGCGGCGGCGTACTGGGCGGTGATGTCCGAGCCGTCGGGCGTCACCGCGAAATCGTGGAACGAGACGGGGATGATGTTCGCGTCGGCACCGGCGCCGGTGTCGCCGTCGTAGTTCTCCAAGAGCTTCGACCAGTTCGTCCCGGCGGCCACACCCGTCCAGGTCTGATCGGCGTGGTCGACGTCGACCCGCTCGTTCGTGTCGTCCACGGTGACAGTGACGGCGGTGACCGTCTTCCGGGCGTATCCGGTATTCGTGGGCTCGTCGTTCGCCGCCCCGAGCAGGGCCCCCAGGTCATCGTGATCCCGGAGGGTGGCGTCCGCCTGGAGACCGGTGGTCTGCAGGATGGCCACGATGATGGCGTCGGCCGCCGCCGGCAGGCTCGCGTAGTGGGCGAACCGACCCAGAGCGATGTTGAAAACCCCGTCAGCCACCGATCAGCTCTCCGATGTAGAACCAGTCGATCCGGTACTGGGTCTTGACCTCGGACTCTTCGGCGGGATGGATCGGTGTCAGGTGCTGGCCCGGGTTCCGGGTGACCTTGTAGCGGATGGACCCCTCGACCGCTTTGATGACGATCTCCGTGGCCTCGACGAAGGCGTAGGGCGCCGGCATCCCCGTCCCCGGCACCGTGTGGGTGGCCCCGTCGGGCGACTCCGCGACTACCACGACCTTCCGGCCCTTGAGCTCCAGCCAGCCTTCCCGCTCCGCCGCCAGCACCCACCGCATGGGGAACTCGTGCACATCCGGGGCCGCTTCCACGGTCACTCCCAGCAGGGGCCAGGGCTCGGCCTCGCCCGTGGCCGGGTTGATGAGTTCCGACTGGCCGGTGGTGGGGTCGTACTTCTTGACGCGGGTGCCCTTGGTGGTGTCGGCGAGCTTCCGGATCCGGAGCTCCGTCTTCTCGGTGAGGATCCCCGCGGGGACCGCCGGCCGATTCCGCTCGCTCTGAGACATCGCGGCCAACCCTACGGAGGGGGTCACGAGAGGAACGCCCGGCAGAACACCGTCACGGTGGCCAAGTCGATCCTGGTGGACTCGGTGGCCCCGGTCGCGTGCTCGATCCTGCGGACCCAGCTGTCCCACACCGATCCCTGCAGCGTCGGGTTGCCCCGGACGGCCTTCTCGACTTCCTCCGCCAGGGCCTGGGCCCGGGCCCGAACGGCCTCGAAGTCATCGCCCGACTTCTCGATGAACACCAGGACTGGGAGATCGAACTCCTCCCGCCTGGCCTGGGCCCCAATGCCGGTCGTCTCCCACCGCTGCTCGGTCTCGACGTTCTCGGGGAGCCACACGTGCTCCCGGCCCAGGTTGGCGCCCGGATCCCCGATCTGAAGACGCACGCCGGCCATGGGACTTCCCGGCAACGCGGCCTGGGCCTGGAGGACCGCTAGCAGCTCGGCTTCAGCTGTCTCGAGGACCGATGTGGCCGGCACCGATCAGTGGATCTCCCGGTTGTGCTCCGCGAACTCGCCGGCCGCGGCCGTCGTCCCCGTCATCCGCCGACGGAACGGGTGAGCCAGCTTCCAGATTCGCGCCGGTTTGAGCGGGGTTCGGCTCCAGGCCACACAGACCGCGAGCGTGGTGCCGGGTACCCGGACGGCCACCCCGTGCCGCTGACGGCCGTCGTAGCGGCCTTCGGTCAGCGTGGTCATCGCCGCGTCCAGGATCGGGGCGGTCCTCGGCTGCTGCACGGTGGTGAGGACCACCCGCCCCCACAGCATGGTCATGCCGCGTGCCTTCTTCATGCTGGCCTCCCCTCAGAGATAGATGTCCCGGGGCCGGATCTGCTGGACGCCCCAGAGCGCGTGGGCGACTTCCCGCCCGGCCTCCATGCCCCACCGGAGTTCCAGGACCCCGAACGACCGTGGGTCCTGGGTGTGCCAGATCCAGGCGTCTTCGTGCAGGACCGCCCGTGCTCTCTCGGGTAGCCGGCCATCGGTCCCGGGCAGCTCATCGTTGCCGTTCACCCGGCCCGCTTCATGATGCACATCCCCATGGCCAGCACCGTGACCGCGAGGCCCGCCAGGAACAGCAGCTCCAGGAGCCGGCCAGCGAGCCCTTCCCAGTCGATCCGCACACCCCGAACCGTAGGCGGGCGGTCACCCGGGGCGCCGGGGTGACATCGGGAGAAATGCCATACCCCGGGATGTCACCCCCCGGGGATCAGGCGAAGGCCGCGGCCGGCCGAGCATACTCGGCCAGGACGGCGTCAACTTCGGGGAGCCCGGTGGGCCCCTCACGCCCGGCGATCGACAGGCGGTACCCGCCGATGTCGGTGAACACCGCTGTGGCCCGCTCGTTCTCCAGGGCCTTCCGGAGCAGCAGGTGCCGGGCCAGCAGAAGGCCGCCCCGGACGATCGGGTCCGGGGGGCTGGTCAGCCCGTACTCGTAGAACACCGTCGTGTTGAGCCCTGGGCCCGAGACCCACGCCCCCAGCGTCTTCCGCTCGAGGAACCCGGCGGGGTGGATGGTGATGTCGGCCAGGGCCGGGGCCCCCAGCGCGACGCCGTCGATCACCGCCGAGACCACCCGGGAGGCGTACAGATCGGGAAGCGTCAGCAGCTGGTTCCCGGATCCCTGCAGGCTGACCCGGCGGCCCTGGGGGGTGAACGCGATCCCGGTGATCTCCTCGAACCGCTCCTCGACGTGGTCCCGGGCTCGGATGACCACCCGGCCCGGGTAGTTCGTCGAACTGGCCAGCTCGGGATCGGTAGCTCGGAGCTGGGCGACGGTGAACAGGTGCGCGCCCACCACCTTGAACCGACGGCGCTCGGTCTCGTCGACGGTGATGCCCTGGGACCGGAACGTCCAGGTGGCCTCGTACTCGTCCAGGACGGCCGTGGCGCCGGGGGGGATCTGGGCGTCGTAGGTCCCCGTCGTCCCGCCTCGGAGAAGTGACGCGAACGGGGAGCCGGCCACCGGCGCCCCCGCGGAGTCGACGACCGCAACCGACGGCAGGCCGGCCCCTCCGGGGCCCGTGGCGGGGACCTGGTCCCCGTCCGCGTCCTCGACGATCAGGCTGATCTCGCCGGCTTGCGCCCTGAGCAGGCGCTCCACAGCGGGTTACCGCTGGTCGGGTGCCGGCGGGGTCGCCGTCTCGGCCTTGGGCGTGCTGGTGCCGGTCTCCCGCTTGGCCGTCGAGCGCTTCCGCCTGCTGGTCCTCTTCCGGGAGGTCCGCTTCGGGCTGGAAGAGCTGGAGGCCGACTCCTCCGATGACGTGGCACCCGGATCCTCCGGGGCCCGCTCGGATGCCCTCTCGGCCGCCTTCTCCGCACCCGACACGGCGCGCTCCGGCGGTCCCTCTCCCGGGTGGGTCTCGAACGTCTCGCTGCCCGCCGGGGGAACACCGGCCCGCTGTGCGTTGAGCTCGGCCGGCGTCTGTGGCGAGCGGCGGGACGCCGTCGGGTCCTGGGCCTTCCGGCGCTCCTCGATCGCGGCGTCCCCGTATCCCTCCAGGCTGATGTCCGCGGCCTCTCGCGCCTCCGCCAGCTGATCCTCGGCTTCGTCGAGTGCGTTCTTGACCTCTTCGGCCCGGTCCTTCTTCCCCTGCTGCTCGTAGCCAGCCAGCTCCTCCTTGAGGGCGTTGACCCTGGCCTCCTGCTTGATGTACGCGTCGACGGCCGACTGGTGGCCCTCGATGCGGGGGTCGATCGCGTGCGTCGGCTGAGCGAACGCGCCCGCCAGTCTCCAGGCGAACGCTGCCACCGCCTGCAGCATGAACAGGATGATCCTCACCGTGCCTCCTTCCGATTCGACGGGGCGGGTGACCCGGAGGCCACCCGCTCCCGCTCTCGTCTCCAGCTCCTTCATCGAGAGGCTAGAACGTCGGGGTGACGAGCCCCGTGCCCTCGATCTCCGACGTCCCCGCGGGATACCGCCCCGCCGTTCCGGCGACGTAGGAGTACACCTGCATCCGGACCGTCAGGTTCCCGGAGCCCACTTCGGGAAGGACCCTGGTACGGAGGAACGACTCCCACAGCCAGTGGTCCAGGAACCGGCTCACGATGACCGCGTCCTCGTTGGTGCCCGCCCCGCGGTTGATCGGCACGTTTGCGTCGATGTACACGGGGAGACCCAGGAGGAACCCGACCGGCCCCTCGGCCAGCAGGTCCGTGGCCTGGGCCACGCTCGGCAGGACCACCGGTGCGTTGATGGCCACCAGCGGCCGGTTCTGCGCGTCGAGCGCGGCGGCGATCCAGAACCACCGACGCGGGTTCATCACGATCGCCGTGGGCGGGAGCTTCCGCCCGGCGGCCGCCTGGGCGACCGCGTTGGCGATCTTGGGGTACAGCTCCGGAACCGTGGGGGTCACGTCGGTGTACGTCACCGTGTTGACCCCGGAGAGCTCCAGCATCCCCAGGAGCTGACCCGAGAGGCCCGTCCCGGCGATCACCTGCGCGTCGACCTGGCTGTTGTAGTCCGCGATCAGGTCAGCGAAGATGATCTCGTCGAAGCTGATCGGCGACTGCTCCAGCAGCTGGATCGCCGCGTCCACCTGCCCCGCGATGGTCCGCACCGGCACGTTCACCGATGCGGTCGTGGGGTCGACCTCCGTCACCGCCGCGTTGTCCGCGGTCTGGACTCCTGTCGCCGCCCCGCCGGTGACCCGGGGGATGTTGATGGAGTCCGTGCCCGGGGGCAGCGGTCGGCCGTTGAACAGGTCCGCGGTCACCCGGCCCGCCCGGGCCAGGGCCACGAACTCATCCACCAGCCACAGCGGAGGAACGAACTCGCCGCCGGCCCCGTCCACCCGAGACAGGTCCCGGCGCTCGAGCTCCAGCGACATCCGTCGCATCTCGTCCCGCTCCAGCTTGCCGGAGCGGACGAAGTCGAACTCGTGCTCCCGGATCTCCTGCTCGTGCCTCTGGTAGGCCTTGCGGCGGGCCTCCAGCTCCTCGTGCTGCTCCTTCGAGTGCTTCTGGAGCCGCTGCATCGCGTCCACGTCCCCCCGCTGGGTGGCCATGAACACGTCGCAGAAGAACGAGGACCGCACGCCGCGGCGGTAGGTCCTCGGCTCACTGAGCACCCGGACGTCCGGGGCTCCGTCGGCGGCCGCGGAGGCGGCGGCAGCGTCGTCCTGCCGCTTCTTCTCGGCCTGGAAGTCGCCCTTGCGCGTGCGCAGGGCCTCCTCCTCGGCCTTGGCCTCGTCGTACTGGCGCTGCTCGTCCTCCGAGAACTCCGTGCGCTTCTCGGTCGCGACCGTCTCGGTGAGCTTGCGCATGATCTCCACCTGGGCCATGCGCTGCTCCTCGAGCTTCGCGATGATCTCGTCGATCGTCACCTGATCCCTCCTTCCGTGCCTCGTCCTGCGGCCCGGTCAGGTGGTGGCGATCGGTGCCAGGTGGATCCCGCTAGGTGCGGGTCCGGCGTGGCCTTGGCGACCGCTCCGGCGTGACTTCAGCGCCCGGCGAGCTCTAGAACCTCGACCTGGCGCTTGGCCATGTCGAGAGAGAGGGTCCCAGGAGCGTCACGGCCGTCCGTTTCGCCCTCGTTCTCCTCGGCGCCTTCGGTCGGCTCGTCGCCGGGTGTCTCAGCGGGTGGATCGCCGGCGGGAGGATCCGCCGGCGGGTCGGCTTCGGCTGGGTCCTTCGAGTTCCGCCGGTTCGTGCCCATCTCGTCCAGCAGGGCCCGCGCCACGCCAAGGTCGCAGCTGGTGAGCGGCTGGCCGGAGCGCATCCGGACCAGGAGGCCTTCGAGCCCTTGGGGTCCGAGCTCCCTGGCCAGCTCCCGGTTCACAGCGCCGCTCCGGAGCCCGATCGATGTGTTGAGGTTCGCCGGCCAGGTGACCGGCCCCACGTCGTACAGCTTGACCTCCAGGATCGTGCGGCGGTCCAGGTCCTCGTCGTCTTCGGGATCGGAGAAGTACCAGTCCTCCCGAATCACCCGGAACATGAAGCTGGACTCGGCGACGTCCTCGCGTTCGAGCTTGGGGACCAGGCGCTGCACGTCGGGGTCGTCGGCCGCCAGGGAGGGCGCCCGGTACAGCAGGCCGACATCGTCCTCCTCCAACTCCAGGGTCCCGCTCTTCGTCCTGGCCAGGGGGAGACCGTCGTGGTTCACCGTCAGGCGCACGTCGGCGCCGTCGTTGAGCGTCTTGGTGAACGCGCCCTTGGCGACGACCTCCTCGTACTCCCCGAAGAAGTCCTCTAGGATGTACACGTCGTCGAACGTGGAGGCATACCCCTCGATCTCGATCCCGCCGGACGTGCTCTGGCGGACCTCGATGGGGGAGGCGGCGCGGACCACCCGGACCTCCTGGTCCATCCGGCCCAGGCGGGTGACCCGTTCGTTCTGCTCCGGGGTGGCCTTCCGCTTCGCCAGGCGGGCCCGCTTCACGGCCGGTTCCTCTGACGGCTCGCCCGGGCGATCCTGTTCCGAGCGCGGCGCCGCCGGGTTTCCTTGCGGCGGTGGATTTCCTTCTGTGCCTCTCGGCTCAGCGACTGGCCCACAGCCGACATGAGACTCGGCCCGTCACGACGGGCACTTCAGGTCTCGTCCTGCGCCTCCGCCGCCGGGTACTTCATGCGCCGGAGCTCCCGGTCGAAGTCCTTCAGGTCCTTCTCAGTGAGCGGGCCTCTACCCCGACGAAGGTCGGGGAGGAGTTCGGGATGAAGCATCTGGGAGAGCTTGATCGCCCCCGCGGTATCCAGCTGGGCCACAACCTCAGCGGTGGCGTCCTTGTGGATGGTGACGAAGCACTCCGGGCAGGTGAACGTGTACCGCCCCTTGCCGTCGGCGTGGACCACGAAGCTCACGTCGGCCGGCTCGAGCTCCGGCTGCTCGCCGCAGTTCGTGCACCGGGTCCGGATGTGGATGCTCATGCCGGCTGATCGGGTGGTGCCGGAGCCGGCTCCTCGTCCTCGTCCTTCGGAGGACCGAGCGGCCCCCAGTTCAGCGGCTGGGCGTACTCCTGGCCGGCACCGTCGGGGATCGGCGGCATCTCCTCGAGCGCCCGGATCTCGTCGACGTTCAGCCATCCGCCCTGGCGTCCGGTGATGTAGGCCTGGTACCGCTGGGTCAACCGGCCGCGGAGCAGCCCGGCCACGTTGAACTTCACGTACTGGGGCCGGGGGAGGATCGCCGACAGGGCCTTCTCCATGCGGATGATCCAGGGCCCGAGCGTGAAGGTGACGAACCCGATCATCTGCTCCTCGATCCCCGTCCCCCAGGAGGTCGAGCGCTGGACGTCGCCGATCATGTGCGGGGGGACCCGGAAGAAGCCGGCGATCTCCGAGCGCTTGGCCTGGATCGTCTCCAGGAACTGGGACTCGTTGGGCGCGAGGCTGATCGGCGTCCACTTCAACCCCTGCCCCAGGACCGCCGGCCGCCGGTGCCGCTGGCCGTGGCGCTCCATCCACAGCTTCTGGTAGCGCTCGGCGTCTTCCTCCTTGAGCTTCTGGTCCGACTGGAGCACCCCGGAGGGGTTGGCGCTGTCGCGGAAGAACCGTGCCCCGAACTCCTCGGCGGCAAGCGCGGTGGCGATCGGCTGCATCGCATGCTCGATCGGGGACAGTCCCTCGGCCTTGCCGGGGAGCCGCATCCCCCGGACGTGGAGCATGTCGATCGCTGGGATGTCCTCGAAGCCGTGCCGGTAGTACAGTTTCCCGTTCTCCCGCTTGGTGGCCACCTTGTCCGGGTGCAGCGGCAGGATCTCGGTGGGGACCATGTAACGGTCCCTGGCGGTGATCCACCCGTAGGCGTTCCCCCGGATGACCAGCGACAGGAACATCATCCCCAGCCAGTCGACGGTCTCCAGCTCGGCGTGCGGCTTCGCCAGCACCGACGGGTCCGGGCTCACCGGCTGGGGAAACCCCTCGACCTTCCGGAACGCCGCGATCGGCAGCGTCGCGTTCGTCTCGGAGATCAGGGAGGCGCATGACCACACGGTCAGCTGGCGGAGGGCCTGGGCCTCGTGCACCGGGACGCCGGCCCAGCTCGTCCAGCCGTCAGCGGGATTGGGGATTTCCGACGGGTCCGAGCCGTCCCATCCCCACCACCCGGCGCCGAGATCCCGGCGCTCGACGATCTGGCGGAGGATGCTCACTGCCCCCCCGATCCCGATGCCACCGAGAAAAGGGCGGGGTTCCCTGCAGGGCTATCCCCCGAGCGCTTCCGGGATCTGGTGAGGGGAGGCCGCTCCCGGCGGTTCCTGGGCCGGCCCAGACGAATGAGCCGGAGCTGCCGGATCACGGTCAGGGGGTTCGGCCGGACCCACGTTCCTTCGGGGCGCTGGTGAAGCCCGATCTTCCGGAGCTCGCGGACCGTCCGGCACCGCCGCGACTCGCCGGCGCCGATCATGTGCTTGGAGAACGTGGAGTCCCCGCCGAACGTCCGGCGGCAGTCGTCACAGAACAGGCGGCCGACGCCCCTCATCGCCGTGGCCTCGACGGTCCGGCCAGCCCGTAGCTGATCAGGACCAGGAACACGCCCCCCACGAGCAGCGCCACGGTGAGCGAGTACCGATACGCCGCCCCGGTGATCAGGCCGAAGCCGGCGAGCTCCAGGAGGCTCGACCACAGCGACCGGCGCCGGAGGAGGACCGATGCCCGGGCGGCGAGAGCTCGCAACCGTCTCAGCATCGGGGCCATCGTGCTTGCCGGGTCACGACCTCAGACGAACAGCTGAGGCGGACCCTCCTCCTCCTCGGACCCACGCTCGGCCTCGTAGGTGGCCATGGTCAGCGCGGTCAGCCCGTCGATCTCGCCCTTCGACTTCCGCTTGGTGAACCGCCAGCCCCGTTCGGTGATCTGTTTCTCCGCGGCCTGGACCTCCTGGCGCATCTCGGCGGAGCCGCCGTGGCGAAGGCGGTCCTGGGCCAGGAGCTCGTACAGGTTCATCGAGGCCGGCACCATCCGGACGTCCGACTGGGGGAACTCCTCGATCGGCAGCCCCTCGTCGCGAAGGACCAGGAGCGAGCGGAGCATGTTGTAGGGGTCCACCAGGATCCGCTCGCACTCGTACCGACGGGCGATCTCCCGGAGCGCGTTCTCCAGGGCGTCGTAGTCCAGGTACCCGGTGGTGGGATCGGCTCGCATCTTGGCCACCCGGGCGTGGTGGGTACCCGCCTCGTCCCGGTGCACGATGGCGATCCCGGTCGAGTCCTTCTTCGGAGCGGAGTCCACCGCAGCGACCACCTGGGCCCCGTCGGGGATCCGTGCTCGGCCGTCGCCCCGGCGCCACAGCTCCATGGGGATCGCCTGCTCCCGGGCGCTGGTCCACTGGTTCATGTGCAGCCGGCGGAACTCGTTCTCCAGCCCCAGGCTCCGTGCTCTCCGGAGCTCAGCCCGCAGGTAGTTGATGGTCACCCACCGCGACGGGTTCGCCGTCCGCCAGGCCTTCGTGTCGTCGAGCGCCGCGCCGTCGGGAGCCTGGTACCAGAGGAAGAAGAACCGCCGGTCCTTTCCCCGGAGGCCCCGCTGGTAGAGCTTGTAGGCGATGGAGGCCTGGTCCCACCCCGCGGTGGTGATCGAGATCAGGAGCGGTTGCTGACGGGCACCGCCGGCGGAGGCGAAGGCATCGTAGAGCCCGGGGTCACGGTGGACCCAGAGCTCATCGATGATCACCGCGGAGGGGTTGTATCCGTGGCCGAGCTTCGCATCAGCGGCCAGGACCCTCCAGACGCTCCCGGTCTCGGGGATCTCGATCGCGTCCTTGTACACACGCGCCAGCGCCCGGAGCATGGGTGAGCGCTCGACGAAGTCGACGCCGATCTGGAACAGGATCTTGGCCTGGGGCCGGGAGCCGGCCACGTTGTAGACCTCCGCCCCGAATTCCGGGGCCCACACCCACCCGTCCCCGTCGCGGCGGTAGAACCCGTCGGCGGTCAGGTGGTACAGACCGAGGCCCGCCTCCAGATGTGTCTTCCCGTTCTTCCTGGAGACCCCCAGAAGGGCCTCATGGACCTGCCGGAGGGCGACGTCTCCCTTGGGGATCAGGGTGTCGTAGACGGGCTCGATGAACTCATCAAGCTGCCAGGGTTCCAGGATGAACGGCTCACCGGCCCAGCGATCCTTCGCGTGGCGCAGCTGTCGGACGAAAAACCGGCGTATTCGTTCAGAGGGAGCCAGTGGAACCGCGGGGATCTCCGCGGTTGCGGCGCGGGCCATCTACTCGGGGGTGTCCCGGCGCTCGTCGAGCCAGCGTTCTTGTTCTGGAGGGTATGGAGCCACCAGGTAGCTGGCCGGCTCGTCAGGATCGGCCTGACCGAGATCCCGGACCAGGTCGTACTCAAGGAGCCGGGCGACAAGCCCCTGGGCCCGCCACCGACTGACCAAGAGAGCTGCCTGCACCACGGGCACCGGCCCTTCAACACGTCTACTTACTTCATCGGCCCTCGCACTGAGAGCGATGAACGCTCGGATCTCCTCCCCCGTCAGGGGCAGCTCCAGGAGTGACACAGGCACCTTTGCCCAAGGCTCCGTCACTGCCCGCTCTCCAGATCCTCGGAGAGCGCTTCGGTCAGCGTCTTCGCCTGGAGCTGCATGAGACCGAGCCTCATCCGTGCAGCCAGGGTCAGCCCCGATTGCTCAGCCAGCCGGAGCAGCATCGAGGCCGCCTCCCGCTCCGCCTTGAGGAACGGGGAGGCGATGACGTCGTCGTTCCCCTTCCGGTGAAGCACCCCGTACTGGTCCACCACCGCCCCGGCCTGTCTCATCCGAGTGACCTGGACGACCAAGGCCTCGAGCGTCCAGGCGTCGAGGTTCCGCATGGGCAGACCGCCGGCCTCGATCGCCGTGGTGATCTGGACCCATGCTTCCTTCGCGTCGTCCGACAGGTGCTCCGGGGGCGGTAGCGTCCGCTCAGCGATCGGGCTCGGAACAGCTCGCAGGGCCGGCGCCTCGTCCGGCTTCCGGCGGTGGCCGGTGCGCCGGCGTGCTCGCTTCGGGTCCTTCGGCCGGCCCTTCACTGGTCCACCCACAGCCCGCCGGTGATCCGCCCATGTACCTCCGGGTGGATCGTGCACGCGAAGGAGGGCTCGATCGTGAGCAGGTTCCACGACCGGACCTCCCAGCACTCCTCCCCTTTGGCGTACTCGGGGGTGATCGGGATGAGGCCTTCGCAGCTCCCGCCCCCGGGGATCGCCTTGCCGACGGCCGAGGGGTGACGAAAGACGAACCCGACGATGTCGTCCACCTTGTAGCCCTTGATCGCGGTGAGGATCAGCCCACCGCCCAGGTGCAACTCGCGCCAGCCGAGCTCCTTGAGCTTCAACGCAACGCTTTCTCCGAACGCTTACCTGGGATTGGTCCGACCAGCAACTCGTAGATGAGCCGATGGACCAGCTGGTCGCGATCGTCCTTGCGGACGTGCCCGTACCCATAGGTAGTACGACCCCTCTGCCAAATCCAGCACTTCTCAGGGTCGGTCGTATCGACGCGCTCAAGGAGCTCCTCGGCTGTCCACGGTCGCGTCACGCGCACGCCCATCTGCGCCAGCCTTCGCGCCGGACGATGTCCAGCGCGACGAAGACGTTGGACCAGGCATCGATCGGGTCAGCTGCTCCAAGCCCCAGGGCCCGCGCCGTCTCGGCGAATAGGTCCACGTGGATCTGGTACACGCCCACGTAGATCCCGTTGCGCGCCTGCGGATCGAATCTGCTTTCACATGCGGCGACGTTGAGCGCCATCCGGACATCGACGTGGAGCGCCTGGGCAAGGCACGAGATGAGCTCCGGGACATCGGTGGTGTCCAGGTGGGCCAAGCGGATGGAGAACGGGGCCGGCCGAGGATCCCCGATCGCCCCTTGAAGCCGGTCGTCGACACGGCGGCGGCCCTCCCGGACGGTCAGCGGCGAACTCCACGCGGATCCGGGATGGCGGACCTCAGCCTGCATACATGGCTGGCCGCCAGGAGCTCGGGGGATGGCCACCGGCGGGGGATAGGCCCACACCCCGAACCAGACCGCCCCGGCGAGAACAAGAACAAGTCGTCGCCTCACTCAGGCTCCTCGATCTCCGGGAACGTCACGCCCCGGGCTTGCCGGAGGAGCTTCGCGAGCTCCCCGGTCCGGCCGGCCAGCCGTGGCGCCAACTCGGCCTCCAGAGCCGAGAGCCGGAAAGCCAGCCAGTCGAGCTCGAGCAGCCCCTGGGCCAGCTGGTCCTCCGGGGGTGCCGGCGGCCGCCCGTCGAGGACGGCTACCAGGGCCTCCACCGTCCGGCGCCGAACCTGCTCGGGATCCGAGGGATAGCCGGGAGGAGCGACCGGTGGCCACGGCGCCGCGGTGCGTCGACGGCGGAGCTGCTGCCGGCACCGATCCGAGCACGCCCGTCGAGGACGACCGGTGGGCCGCGGCGGCGGGAGCTCTTCGCCGCAGTTCTCGCACACCTGAAGACGGAGAGCTCTGGCAGCTGATTCCATCGAGGGGAGACCCTACGGGGGGTGTCACGTCACAGAACGTCACGACTTCGGGCGGGGGCGCCCGCCACGCTTGGAGTTGCAGGATCGGCAGGCCACGACCATGTTCTCCACCGACGTAGGTCCCCCGGCCACGACGTGATCGATGGTGAGGTGGCGCCTGCGATCAGGATGGCCAGGCCAGCACCCTCGCCCGCACCAGACACACCGGTAGCCATCGCGGAGCAGGACGCGCCGTCGAGCCTCGATCTTCGTGGGGCTGGGGGGCAGCCCATGCCTCTTGCGCCACCGTTTGAACGCGTGGCGGTGGGCCTCGGAGCAGAACCGCCTGGGGCGTCCCCGCTTGAGGAGCTCGGGGCCGAACGACAACAGCTCGCCGCACCACCAGCACCGGTGGTTCCACTCCCGGTAGAGCACAGCCCTGGCCCGCCTGGCGCAGGCGATCGAGCAGTAGACCCGGCGGAGAGGAGACCGGCCACACATCGGGCAAGGCGCAGCCGAGCCGGGAGAGCCCTGGCCGCGGCGGAGGCGCTGGCGGCACCGATCCGAGCAGGTCCGCCTGGGCCGCCCGGTGGATCGGGCCGTGATCGGGTCCCGACAGACGGCGCAGCGAAGGGCCTGGGCCTCAGCCATTCGTGACGAGGTATTTAGGGCCCATCGCCCAGTTTCGAGCACGCGTGCAGTTCCCTTTCGTGGGGTGTCCGGGGGTGGATTGCCCCCAACTTTTCGACCGGCTCTCCCCTTCGATCATGAGCTCGCGCTCCTCGTCGACGAGTCCGAACGCTGAGGACGACGGCCGAGCCTCGGATTGTGGTGGGTGCACACCGCTCGAAGGTTCCTCACGGTGCAAAGGGCGATCGCCTCGGCCAGCGTCGAGGCCGTCGACAGCGGGACCACGTGGTGCGTCTCCGAGGCTGGGCGGGGGCAGCGCCGCCCATAGACGCTCGCTTCACACTGACCGCCCGCCAGCTCCAGCCGGCGGAGCCGAGCCTGCTGGTACTGGGGAGTGAAGTACGCGGCTCGATAGGGCTGGGTGGCCTGGCGCTGCCTCGGTCCGCACTCCCGGCACCGCCCCCCCCGGGGGGTGGTTCGACCGCATTCGATGCACGGGCTCGGGATCCCCCCCCTTCCCCTCACGCCACCTTCGCTCCCTTCCGTTTCGCCTTGGATGGCTTCTTCGGACGCCGACGCTTCACATGGCGGCGATGCTTCCGCTGGCGTTCCCGATCCAGCTCTCGCCGAGCCTCGACGTCCTCCTGCTCCAGCCGATGCCCCTCCGCCAGGTGGCGCAGGTGGCAGACCTCGCACAGGCCGGTGGACTCGACCTCCTGGGGGCGCTTGACACACGCCGGGCAGAGAGGGGCGCCGGCCACCGCGAGCTTCACCCGGCGCTCGATCCGGGCGACATCGACGCGGCCGGCGAGCACGTCCTCGCGCAGGGCCCGGAGCGCGGCCACCTGCTTGGCGTGCTCGCGTAGCCGAGTCCCCCGCGGCTGTCCGAGGATCAGCCCACGACGTTCACCTTCGCCCCGGAGGCTGATGCGCTGACGGTGGGCCTGCATCTTCACCGCGGCCACCGAACGCTCCAGGACTTCCGCAGCCGCCTCCACCCCCAGGGGGGCCACTTCGCGGAGGAGCGCAATCTCCTTGCTGCTCCAGGGCCTCGACAAAGTTTCCCCCTGTTTGTTTCGCGATTCGAGGACGGCGCTCACAGGGAGAGGCTCCAGGCGCTGATCATCACCAGCGGCTCCACGTCGGCTCCCCACGCGACCAGCTCTCCGACGAGGAACTTGATCTGACGGTCGTCTCGCCACAGGTGCTTGTTGCCCGCGTCCTCGACTGCCTTGAGCAGGTTGGTGAGGTCGGGCTCGTTGAGTCGCTGACCCAGAGGCGTCCGGCTCTTCCCCTGGAAGGTCATCACCACGAGCAGCCGGTCCTCCAACGGCTCCGACACGAGCCTCGCGTTCCGCCAGAGCGTCTGGAGATCCTTCCGGAACTGCACGTCTTTCTCCTCGTTGTGCGCCGAGGCGCCCCGGCCCTTGAAGGTCACCCGGGCCCGCGACAGCGCGACGGGCTGGATGTCCCCGGCCCACCGCAACACGGGCTCGGTGGCGGTGAGCTCCGCGAGCTCGTCGACGTCGATCACAGCTTGGCGCGTGCTCGGATCTCGTCGGTAAGGCCCAACGCCCCGCCGAGGTACGCCCCGCCGAGGTACGCCCCGCCGAGGTCCGCCCCGCGGAGGTACGCCCGCCCCGCTTGCTTGATGACAGATTCGCCATCAAGCAGCTCCACGACGAACGCTCTGCTGACC
>JBOGVS010000037.1:0-28799 GCA_050692555.1 Actinomycetota bacterium | reverse complement strand
GCGCCATTGATCAGCACATCGCTCTCAACAACGCGCACCCCAAGCCGTTCGAGTGGCAGGCCTGCGCGGACCTCATCCTCGCCAAGGTGGCCCGTTGTAAAGAAGCGTTAGATGCAGAACACTAGCCCCAGCCCTTTACTGCCGGATCAGGACCTCGATCTCGCCTTCCTTGCGAGGGACCTCCGTGGCCGTCACGCCCTGGTTGTTCGTGAACACCAGATCCAGCCGGGCCTGGCCCACGCGCATCCCCTGGACCTCGATCCGCTCGAGCCACGCGGGCAGCCGCGGACGTTCGATGAACAGCTGCCCGTTGGGGGCGTCCGCCGATAGCCCGCCGTAGGACCTGATCATCAGCAGCGTGGCACCGGAGGCCCAGGCCTGGGGGCGGCAGGCCACCGGGTACTGGACCGGGACCGGCACATCCTCAGAGGCGAACCCGCAGAACAGCTCGGGGAACCTGGCCAGGGGGAAGAACGCCCCGGCCAGGGCCAGCTGGTCCAGGACCCGCTGCGCTTCACGATCGAACCCGTACCGCTTCATGCCGTGGGCGATCAGGGCGTTGTCGTGAGGCCACACCGTGCCGGTGTGGTAGCCAATGGGGTCGTAGGCCGTCTGCCTCGTGGCCAGCGTCCGGATCCCCCACCCCGACGAAAGCGAGTCCGAAACCAGCCGGCGGATGACCTTGGGGGCCTTCTCCTCGTCGACGATGCGTGACCACAGGCAGTGGCCGGGGTTCGACGTGATCGTGGTCACCCGCTTCTTGTTCCCGTCGAGGGCCAGGGCCAGGTAGCCCTCTTCCTCCACCCAGAAGTCACGGTTGAATCGGGCCTGCAGCTCGTCGGCTTGACGGTCGAGGTCCCGGGCCAGCTCCCCTTCCCCGAGGTCCCGAGCCACCCGGGCGATGTTCCGCTTGGCCTGGTACACGTAGCCCTGGGCCTCCACCAGGGCGATCGGGGGCTCGGCGGGAGTCCCGTCGGGGTGGACGATGGCATTGTCGGAGTCCTTCCAGCCCTGGTTCTCCAGCCCGAGCGGCGATCTCCGCCGGTACTCGATGTACCCGTCGCCGTCCGAGTCTCCGTGCTCGTCGATCCACCGGAGCGCGGCGAGGACGTTCGGCCACAGCTCGCGGACGGCGTCGAGGTCGCCCGTCCACCGGTAGGCGCCGTGGAGCAGGTTGAGCCACAGCGGAGTGGAGTCGACGGAGCCGTAGTACGGCGTGTGGGGGATCTCCCCCGCCCGGGCCAGCTCGCCGACCCGGACCTCGTGGAGGATCTTGCCCGGCTCCTCTTCCCGCCAGTCGTCCTGCTCCTTGCCCTGGAGCGCCGCCAGGCCCCGGAGGGTGCCCCACGCCAGGTCGGTATTGACCCCCAAAGCCTGGTACGCGGTGATGATGGCGTCCCTGCCGAACAACGCGGAGTACCACGGGATGCCGGCGTCCAGATACTCGGTCCCGCCCTCGTCGTGTGAAGTCAGCATCCGGAGGTCGAGGATGGCCCGGTCCAGGAAGTTGGACAGCTGGACGTTGCTGGTCCGGTACCTGGTGCACCGTTTCCTCCACGACGTGTAGTCGCGAGTGAGCCGGTCCTCGGCCTGGGCCATCGTGCGCCGGGGCGGCGTTTGCCGGCCGACTTCCGGGATCACCTCGACGGCCAGCTCGACGTCCCTGCCCCTTCGGGCCTCCACCTCATACACGGCTCCCTGAGCGTCCACCTTGTCGGGCGACGGAGAGAACCGGATCGTGGTGGTTCGCGTCTCCCCGTCCAGTCCCCGGTACCGGAGCACCACCCGGCTGCGATCCACGTCCGGGGGCCGGAGCTCCCCGCGCCGCTCTCGGGCCAACCCCCGCACCTCGAAGATGTCCAGGAAGTCGGCGGTGAAGGCCACCGTGAACGTGAGCTTTCGGGGACGGCTCCCGTAGTTGCGGATCCGGATCCGCTCGTACAGCGGGCCCGACAGCACCCGGAACCGTTGCACGGAGACGTTCTCCCGTTTGTGGATCCCCTCGTGTCCCTCGGACTCGTACGGATAGGCCAGCTCCACGATCTGGGAGTAGTTCCGCTCGGTGGAGGAGTGAAGCAGCAGCGGCTTGGCCTCGTTCACCCGGAGCTCGAACCCGGAGAGGAACCGGGTGTCCATGTGATACAGGCCCAGGGCCGCGGTGTTGCCCTCGGGGATGTCGCCGTAGCGGTCGGTGACCAGGAAGGTCCGGTCGTCCTTGATCACCTGGACCTCGCGGATGTCCACGGCGCCGGCCCGAGGCATGTCGCCGATGCTACTCGACCGGCGCGGGCACCCGGGTCTGGGCGGTCACCGACACGTAGATCCCCGCCAGGACCACCACGCCGCCCAGGACCACGGACAACGGCGGGACCTCGCCGAACAACGCCAGCGACAGCGCCGTGGCCAGGACCGGCTCCCCCATCACGGCCACCGCGATCACCGTGGCTCCCAGGTCGCGGAGCAGGTAGTTGAACACCGTGTGCCCCAGGATCTGCGGGCCCAGAGCCATCAGCGCGAACAGGAGCCAGGCCCGGCGCTCGTAGCCGGCCAGGGGGACTCCGGCCACCAGCACCGCCACCAGGAGCAGGAAGGCGCACACGGAGTACACGACGCCCGTGTACGTGAGGAGCGAGAGACGCCGGCGCAGCCGGCTGCCGATCAGCAGGTAGCCGGCCGCGGTGACCGCTCCCGCCAGAGCTAGCAGGTCCCCGGCGAATGCCCTGGCCGACAGGATGAAGTCCGCTCCGGAGATCAATACCGCCCCCGCCAGCGCGGCGCCGATCCCCACGCCCACGGCCGGCCGGATGCGCTCGCCGAACAGCAGTCGGGCGCCGCCGGCGGCCCACACAGGCTGGGTGGTGACCAGCACGGTGCTGGCCGCCACGGTGGTCAGGGTCACCGAGGGGATCCACGTGGCGAAGTGGAGCGCCAGGAACGCCCCCGACGCCGCCAGCAGCCCGAGGTCCCGCCGCCCCAACGACCGCAGCTCGTCCCCGTGCCGGACGGCAGCCAGCGGCAGCAGCAAAACGGCGGCGAACAGGTTCCGGTAGAACGCCACCGCCAGCGGCGGGGCGTCGGCCAGCCGGATCAGGGGGGCGGATACCGAGACCGCCAGGACCCCCAGAACCAGGAGCGCGAGCTGCCGGGGTCTCACCCCAACCGCTCCAGCACCTTCTTGCTCCGGAGCTCTCGGAGGCCGTCCGACGCTACCCACCGCGCCGACGCCGTCCCTCGACGAGCGATGCGTTTCGCCGCCCCGATCGCCGCGCGGTTCAGCCGGCGGTTGCGCTTCCCGATCTGCCGGAGGGCCCAGTTCACCGCCTTCTTCACGAAGTTCCGAGGATCGTCCGACGTCCGCTCGATCACCGGGAGGAATTCCAGGAACACCCGGTCCGAGGCCTCGCGATCGTGGACCGCCTTCCACGCCATCACCGCGAAGCCGGCCCGGCGCACGAACTCCTCGTCGCTGCGAGCCCACTGCCGGGCCTTCCGTGCCGCGAACGGCGTCCGGTCGAACAGGTTGCCGCAGCACTGGTCGCACAGGTCCCAGGAGTCGAAAGCCCGGACCCATGCGTCGGCCTGGCGCTCGGTGACCCGGGCGGGGTCGTCGATCATCGACGCCAGGATCCGGGCCTCGTGGATCCCGGTGCGCCACAGACGAAGGGCCAGCCCATGGTCGGTCCCGATCTCCCCTGCCACCCGGCGGAGGTCGGGGATCCGGACTCCCAGCGCCCGCTCGGGGTTGATGCCGAACCTGGCCATGCCCTCCCGGCCGCCGGGACGGGCCAGCGAGCGCAGACGGCGCACCACGGCGTCGACGCTGGGGCGGGACACCGGCCGATGCTACCCCTGGGGTCGGCTATCCTCGCGCCCGTGGCGGTGGTAACTGTTTTTGGGGCCGGGGCCATGGGCACCGCCCTGGCCATCCACCTGGCCCGCAAGGGCGAGCAGGTGACCCTGTGGGGCAGCGAGTACGACGCCAGGGTTCTTCCCGAGCTGACCGAGCGCCGAAGCCATCCCGCCCTTCCCGAGCGGCTGCCCGACCGTCTCCGGGTCCTGGGCCCCCAGGAGCTGAAGGAGGCCGCCGCCGGTTCCAACATCGCGGTGATGGCCGCCAACTCCGGCGGGGCGCGGTCCCTGGCCCGCATGGTGGCCTCGGTCCTGGAACCAGGGCACATCGTGGTGTCGATCGCCAAGGGCCTGGAGCCGGACACCCGGTGGCGGATGACCGAGGTGTACGCCGAGGAGACCGGCGGCCGGCCCGTGGTCGCCGTGGGGGGCCCCGCCCTGGCCGCGGAGGTAGCGGAGGGACTTCCCTGCGCGGCGGTGTTCGGCGGCGAGGACGACGCCGCTCTCCGGGAGGCGGCCAAGGTGTTCCACGGAGAGAGCTACGTGGTGCACACCACCGCCGATTGCCTGGGCCTGGAGTACTGCGGCACGGCCAAGAACGTGGGGGCCATCGGCGCCGGGATCCTGGAGGGAATAGGCCAGCGCAGGGAACAGGCCTACAAGAACGCCCGGGCGGTGCTGTTCACCGGCGCCGCGACGGAGATGGGAGATCTGGTCGAGGCCCTCGGCGGCCGGCGGGAGACCGCCCTGGGCCTCCCGGGCCTCGGCGACCTCCTGGTGACCAGCATCGGCGGACGGAACCGCCAGTACGGAGAGATGATCGGCGCCGGCGCCGATCCGGAACACGCCGCCAGGGACATGGAGTCCCGGGGCCTGACCGTGGAGGGCGTGGAGTCGGCCCGCGACGTCCACGACCTGGCCACCGAGGCCGGCCTCGACCTCCCGGTGCACGACGCGATATACCGGATCGTGCACCAAGGGGCAGCGCCCGCGAGCATCCTGGAGGCGATCCGATGAACGATCAGCGACCCGACCGCAACCTGGCCATGGAGCTGGTCCGGGTCACCGAGGCCGCGGCCATGGCCGCCGGCCGGTGGATCGGCCGGGGAGAGAAAGAGACTGCCGACCAGGCGGCGGTGGACGCCATGCGGCTGATGATCGACACCGTGGCCATGGACGGAATCGTGGTCATCGGCGAGGGAGAGAAGGACGAGGCCCCCATGCTGTTCAACGGGGAGAAGGTAGGCAACGGGGAGGGTCCACCGGTCGACGTGGCGGTGGACCCGATCGACGGCACCACGTTGACGGCGAAGGGCATGGGGAACGCCCTGGCGGTCATCTCGGTGGCCGAGCGGGGAGCGATGTTCGACCCCGGCGCCGCGGTGTACATGGACAAGATCGCCGTGGGGCCGGAGGCCGCGGATGCCATCGACCTGGAGGCCGGACCCGAAGAGAACATCCGCCGGGTGGCCAAGGCCAAGGGGATGCGGCCGGAGGACGTCTCGGTGGTGGTGCTGGAGCGCGACCGGCACGAGGACCTGGTCAAGCGGATCCGGGCCGCCGGAGCCCGGGTCATGTTCATCACCGACGGGGACGTCCAGGGGGCCATCGTGGCCGCCGCGCCTGAGCGCCAGGGCGCCGACCTACTGATGGGCATTGGAGGCACCCCCGAGGGAGTGGTGGCCGCCGGCGCGCTGAAGTGCATGGGCGGAGCGATGCAGGGGAGGCTGGCCCCCCGGAACGACGAGGAGCGTCAGAAGCTCCTGGACACCGGGTACGACCTGAACCAGGTCCTCACCACCGACGACCTGGTGGCCGGGAGCGACGTGTTCTTCGCCGCCACCGGGGTCACCCACGGCGCCCTCCTCCGGGGGGTGAGGTACCGGCAGGCGAACGTGGTCACCCAGTCCATGGTGATGCGGGCCCGGTCCGGCACGGTGCGGTACGTGGAGGGCCACCACCAGCTCGACAAGCTGATGCGCTTCAGCCGGATCGAATACCGGTAGTCCCCCGGCGGGAACGAGGCCCCGGGGCTTGTTGAGTGACTGTGTCAAGTCACCGTATCCAGTTGGCTACACGAGGAGAGCATCCTTCACACCCCTGGGGGCCGGCGTCCCCGCAAGACTGACTACGGCCAGCCCTGGTGGGCGGCCCGGAACGCGGCGGCCTCGACGGGGGTGGTGGGGCCGTAGGCCGTGTTCTTGATCGGGAGGGTCTGGCGGATCTGGGCCAGCTCCCTCCGGGAGAACTCGCACGGGACCGTGATCGGGTCCACCCCGTAGACGCGGGCCCCGTTGAGACCCAGGATCTTGGCCCTGATCTCCTTGGTCAGCCGAGGGTACCCGTACCGGTCCTGGAACTCCTCGCTGATCTGGAACGACCGGAGGGCCTGGATCTGGTCCTGCGGTGATCCGTAGAACAGGCAGTCGGTCCCCCACACCACGTTGTCTTCACCGACGTGCTTCAGGAGCTTGCCCAGCACGTGGGCAGCCTGCTCCGGGTACCGCATCACGTTCCACCACGTCGTTCCCAGCTCCGCGTACACATTCTGATTGGGCCCGATCCCCGCGCGGTTCATCGAGGTGACCAGCCGGTTGATCCCCTGGTTCGCGGTGGCCGGGGTGTACGGCCCCTCGGCCAGCTCGTTCTCGTAGCCGGAGTGGTACACGATGAAGTTCGCGTCCGGGTGCATCCGGGCTGCCGGCCCGATGTCCTCGGGTGAGGCGTTCCGGGTGCCCCCCGAGAGGCCCTTGTGCACGGCGATGTTCTGCACCCCCAGCTCCAGCGACTTCGAGATGAACCGCTCCCCCACCTGCGGCAGCGACGGGTCGTGGTCGTCGAACCACCACACGTTCCCCGACCCGTCCCACAGATGCGGATAGTTCGTGAACACCTTCCACGCGGCGATGGGGTGGTTCCGGACCGCGTCCTCCATCTTCTCCAGGTTCGACTGGAGTGGCCCGATGTTGGGGAATGGGTTGCCGTGGAGCAGCACGCGCTCGTCGCCGCACAGCGCCAGGGCCACCCGGCCGGTCTCCGCGATGATGTCGAGCGAGAGCGGCCCGTCCGGGGGAAGGGGCAGGGACGACACCACCACCATGCTGGTGTCGCTCTTGAGGAACATCTCCTCCATGAAGTGTTCGATCGAGAAGCAGTCCCGGGGATCATCTTCTCCGCAGTTCTGCTGAGGGAACCGCGTCCAGAATTGGACCGGGTCACGGGTCGCGGGGTTCAGCTCGTACTCGAGCAGGTGGCCCTGGACGTCGAACACGAACTCCTCTCCACCCACCTCCTCCATGGCCGCGTCGGGGTCCATGGTGGCCTCGGGGGAGATCGGGTACCCGCCGCCCGGCTCCCCGCCCGGCATGGCCTCCCGGGTGCAGGAGTTGAGGACGAACAGGGTGGTGGCCGCCCCCGCGGCGGACAGGAGGAACTGTCGCCGGGTCATCCCCGTTCGGCGGGCGTTCCGCTCGCAGGCTTCGCGGGCCCGCCGTATCGTCTCCCGGAGGACGGGCGAGAGGGGCTGGGGGTCGTACTCACCGTTGGACACCGGGCCGAAGGTGACCGGCAGGCCCGGATCCTCGTCTCGCCAGCCCATGGCTTCAGACTGTAGGACGGTTGCCGACCGCTCGTGGTTCGCGCCACGCCCCGGCCCCGCGGAGGGTCAGGGTGTGACACACTGAAGGTCAGCGTTTGACGAAACTCTCCCACTTTGGCCGGTCTCGATACCGTGGCTGACCTCATGGCCCCCGCCCCCACGTACGATCCCGTTCGGATGTATCTCAGGGAGATCGGCAAGGTTCCTCTCCTCACCGCGGCGCAGGAGGTCGACCTGGCCATGAGGATCGAGGCCGGAGACCTGGCGGCCAGCCTGTTGTCCTCGACCAAGGAGGGCGAGTCGTCCGATGCCCGGCGGTTCCAGGGCGTCGTCGAAGCGGTGGTCTCCGTCCGCGCACATCAGGATGCCACCACGAAGCTGCGACCGGACGGGGTCGGCCGGGAGACGGTACGCCGCGGGTACCGGCCCGAGTCTCGCGCCGAGGCGGCGTTCTTCCTGCGCCGGGTGGCCACGGACATGCAACGGGCCCGGCGGAGGCTGATCGAGGCCAACCTGCGGCTGGTGGTGTCGATCGCCAAGCGATACGCCTCGCGGGGCATGATGCTGCTGGACTTGACCCAGGAGGGGAACCTCGGACTGATCCGAGCGGTCGAGAAGTTCGACTACCGGAAGGGCTTCAAGTTCTCCACCTATGCCACGTGGTGGATCCGGCAGGCCATCACCAGGGCCATCGCCGACCAGGCCCGGACCATCCGCATTCCGGTCCACATGACCGAGCACATGGCCAAGGTGGCCCGGGCACAGCGGGACCTGGCCCAGACCCTGGGCCGCGACCCGAACCCCGCGGAGATCGGGACCCGTATCGGGCTCCCCCCCGAACAGGTCAAGGAGATATTCCGGATGCGACAGGAGCCCCTGTCCCTCCACACCCCCGTCGGCGACGGGGAGGACTCCACGCTGGGGGACTTCATCGGGGATCCGGACGCCGAGTCGCTCCCCGACGCGGCCGCCCGGACCCTGCTCCAGGAGCACATCGAGGCGATCCTGCACACCCTGGATGACCGGGAGCGGGGGATCCTCGAGATGCGGTTCGGCCTGCGGGGCCAGGAGCCCGGCACCCTGGAGGACGTCGGCCGGGTCTTCGGGGTGACCAGGGAGCGGATCCGGCAGATCGAGTCCAAGACGCTGTGCAAGCTTCGCCACCCGTCCCGGTCCCAGCAGCTGAGGGACTACTTGGAATAGGCCGCTGGGCGATCCCCCCCCGGTCCCGTATACTGGTGGGGAGGGTTCAGCATCGTAGTCTTGGCTTCGAGCAGTTCCCTCGCCGGCGAACCGGCCGGCGGCCAATCGGACAGCAGTCAGGTTCGTGCGGCCACGAAAGGAGGGGATTGCTTGTGGCAACTGGAACCGTGAAGTGGTTCAACCCCGACAAGGGGTACGGCTTCATAACCCGCGAGGACGGCCCTGATGTGTTTGTGCACTTCAGCGCTATCGCGGGCGATGGATACCGGAACCTCGACGAGAACCAGAAGGTCGAGTTCGACGTGACCGAGGGCCCGAAGGGACCTCAGGCCGCGAACGTACGCCCGGTGGCGTAACGCCTCGACCGTAGGGTGAAGGGCCCGTCCGAAAAGGGCGGGCCCTTTCCTGTGGGATCTCAGGCGGGCCGCTGCTCCTTCAACCACCGCAGGAGGCCACCGGCCAGGAGCTGCTCCCGCTCGTGCTCCTTGAGGTCGTTGCGGCACTGAAAGGTCTGTCCGTCGATCTCCACCGTGAACGTCTCGCTGCCGCGTTCGAGCTCCTCCCGGATCCTCGGCAGGCGCCACGCGTCCCCCACCTGTGCCTTGCCGTGGAGCCGGTCATCGACGAGCACCGGGACGATGCCGTTGTTGATGAGGTTCCGCCGGTGGATCCGGTGGATGGCCTTGGCGAACACCGCCCGGACGCCGAGGTACATCGGGGCCAGCGCGGCATGCTCTCGCGACGAGCCTTGCCCGTAGTTGTCGCCGGCCACGATGAACCCGCCTCTCCACTCCTTGGCCCGGTCCACGAAGCCAGGATCCTCCTTCCTGAACACGTACCGGCTGATGGCCTCGATGTTCGATCGCTCTCCCATGACGATGACCCCGTCCGGGGACATCGACCCCGTGGAGACGTTGTCGGGCAGCACGATCAGAACCCGTCCCTCGAGGGCATCCGGGAGGTCGGGGGGAAGAGGCGGCGGCACGATGTTTGGCCCCCGCCAGATCTCGATCTTCGCGGCCTCCTCGGGCGGCGGGGGATGGATCAGCATGGAGTCGTCGACTACCGGCCGGGGTGCCTCCAGCTTGGGTGGCTCCATGTCGATGTCCCGCGGGTCGGTGATCACGCCCCTCAGCGCGGTCGCTCCGGCCACCGCCGGGGAGGTGAGGTAGACGTAGTCGTCGTCCGTCCCCGACCGGCCCTGGAAGTTCCGGTTGAACGTCCGGACCGAAGGCTGGCCGGTGGGCGGGGCCTGTCCCATCCCCACACACGGCCCGCACGCGGGTTCCAGGAGCCGGGCGCCTGCCTTGACGTAGTCCTCCAGCACACCGGTTCGGACCATCAGATCCAGGGCCTGCCGCGAACCGGGTGACACCGTCATGTCCAGCCACTCGTCCACCCCGCCGCCCCTACTGACGATCGAGGCGGGGATGGCCAGGTCGTCGAACCCGGAGTTGACCGAGGAGCCCACGCACACCTGGGCCACTTTGGTCCCCGCCACCTCGCGCACCGGTACCACGTTGTCGGGGTTTCGAGGCTTGGCGATCAGCGGCTCCAACGCGGCCAGATCGATGACCATCTCCTCGTCGTACCGAGCCCCCTGGTCCGGGACCAGCTCGCGGAAGTGCTCTCCTCGCTCCTGGGTCTCCAGCCACTCCTCGGTGCGCCGATCGGCAGGGAAGATCCCCGCGGTGGCTCCCAGCTCCTGGATCATGTTGCAGATCGTGGCCCGCTCGGTGACCGAGAGCGTGGCCACCGCGGGCCCGTCGAAGGCGAAGGCCTTGCCCAGCCCGCCCTTCACCGTGAGCCGGCGGAGCATCTCCAGGATCACGTCCTTGGCGGAGACCCACAGCGGCAGCTCGTTCTCCAGGACCACCCGGACCACCTGGGGGTAGGTCAGCTCGAAGGGGTGGCCGGCCATCACCACCGCCGCGTCCATCCCCCCGACGCCCAGGGCGATCATCCCCATGGCCCCGCCGGTTGTGGTGTGGGAATCCGAGCCGATCATGGTCTGCCAGGGCTGGTCGAACCGCTCCAGGTGGACGTAATGGGAGATCCCGTTGCCCGGCCGGGAGAACACCGCTCCGTACCGCATCGAGCAGGTCTGGAGGAAGAAGTGGTCGTCGGGGTTCTTGTAGTCGAGCTGGATCATGTTGTGGTCCACGTATTGGGTGACCTGAGGCACCCGAACCCGCTCCTCCCCCAGCAGCTCGAACTCCATCCAGGCCATGGTGCCGGTGGCGTCCTGGAGAAGGACGTGGTCGATCCGGTAGGAGATGACCTCTCCCGGCTCCAGGTTCCCCGACACCAGATGTTCGGCCACGACCTTCTCCACGATGTTCTGGGCCATCCGCTCGCTCCTCCGACGACTTCTGCCTAGAGCCTACCTGAGCCCGGAGCCGACTCTTCAGCGCGCGCCCGGTAGGCAGACCAGACCAGACACCTGAAAAGAAAAAGGGCCGGGATCCGTTTGGATCCCGGCCCTTCAAGACCTTCCCTCACGATCGCTTCGGCCCTCGGTGCCTCCGCCCGGGTCGACCGGCCCGGGGACCGCGAGGTCGGTGGTCTGGTGTGGATTCCGCCGGGTCGCCCCGGTGGAACGGGCGGGAGGTCAGGCCCCGCCCGCGAGGGACGGCCTCAGCAGCCAGCCACCTCGGGGGTCGCATGCCGTTTTGACAGTTGGACCACCTCCTTTCTCCCGTTGGCCGTATCTTCTGACCAAGAGAGTCCTTTGGCAAGTATTCAGGGGCTCATCGGCTCGGAGTACACCCGCCGCCAGTCCGGAGGCTCCTGCTCCGCCTCATCGACCCAGTACTCCGTGCCCCGCCGGATCAGCCCGTCCCGAACCACCGGCTGCCCTTCCAATTCGGTCCACACGTCTAGATCCCGGAAGAACTCATCGCTCGAGAGCCGGAACAGCTTCGCTCTGACTTGAATATTTGAGTCAATGTCCATAGCGGGGTCAACGCCGAGGGCAAGGGTGGTCGGGGGTCGCGCTTGGGCCAGCGAACTCCCCCGGGCGACGCCAATCTCGAAATACGTACGGGGACGGAGGAGGGCATGAATCCGGTCGAGCAGCATCAGATACCTGATAGATGATCTATGGTCCCTAATTCTTCGGCGTGATGCTAGGAAGGCCTCACACTTCTTCCGGCCAGGACGGAGGGTTCTGCGCAGTGGACGTAGAACTCGGCGTGGGTTCATATCGCTTCGCTCCCCAATCGTAAAGATCACTGACGGAAATCGTTCACTCTGAGTCTCACGAGCGAGACGAGACCCATGTGACCCTGCAAGAGGTAAGCAGGGACGCGGCTCGTCGGCTGACGATAATCCGCCACAGCCAGGCGTGACCAGCAACCTCTACAGGAACTGGCGGTACTTCGGCAATCCCACGCAGGCCGCAGCGGTCCCGGGAGTCGGCCCTCGCCCGCGGAGCCCTTGGTCAGCAGGGCGGTGGGGGGCGTCCCAGTCTCGGGCCTCGACCCGATCCTAGGACCGCTGCACCAAGCCGGCGTTACCCGACTCGTCCATGACGATCAATCCCCTCGTGCAACCCCTCAGTTGGTCGGTCGGCTCCCCGGAACCGTCTCACCACGTGCTGCAGTGATCGCAACAGGGCCCGGACCCGGGGTACCCGAGCCGCCCGCGAATAGCTCCAGCTGAGCATTCGGAGGGCGGTCATCCTGATCGTCCCCCAAGCGCCGGACCGGAGCCACGGGGCGAGCCCCTTGGCGGGAGGTCGGAGCGCGACACCCGGACCTCTGAGAC
Organism: Actinomycetota bacterium; assembly: GCA_050692555.1. Lineage (GTDB taxonomy): Bacteria > Actinomycetota > UBA4738 > UBA4738 > CALAEC01 > DAITPV01. The sequence continues at coordinate 16,381 of JBOGVS010000037.1, read as the reverse complement.
ACCGGCGTAGGAGTCGCACGTAGGCGCCGTGGCCGACACCAGCCCAGGCCCGCCGCCCCCACGGTTTCGGCCGTCCCGTGCTCTGCACGAGGAGAGTCCTTCGCCCCCCACACGTGCAGGACAGGGACGGGAGGTGGAGCACCCGGGCCTTCCTTCCCGCATTGCCCAGGGGGGCCGCCACCGCGGGCAGAAGCATCAACGCCTCGCGAGGGAACTCCGTCATCAGCAGCGCATTCAGCGCATCCTGGTCGGCCTGGGACGTGGGCCCATCGGGGGCATACTCATGGATGGTTCGATGGGACCAGATCTTCCGGCACGCCGCGCTCCACCGCGGAAGGAGGTCGGGCCAGTGGTCGACGGAGAAGGCGACGAGGCCGGCATTCACGTACGGCTGGCGCCGAGGGATGCCGGAGAGTTCGAAGAGCCCTTGCCACTCCTCGAACCGGCGGTCGGACTCCGGGTCGGGCACCGCAACGATGCGGCCCCCGGCAGCCTTCTCGATAATCGGTCCCAGGTGGGCGGTCACGATCACGTCGCTGTCCACCACCACGACGACCCCGGATCTCTGGGCTGAGGGAGCGATGGGCTTGAACAGGGTCGGGTTCGTGGCCCTGGTGCGGTCGAACGAGATGAGGGTGCTGTGCTCCTCCAGCACCCTGCGCTGGGCGAGGGAGAACCCACAGTCCAGGATGACCAGGGGATTCTGGTGGCCCATCAAGCGGAGTGAATTGAGCAGCCCGACCGTGGCCGGGAAGAACGACCAGTCGCTCACGGTATAGAACGTCGCCCGGGACGTTGCCCTACCTCACCAGCCGGGACAGCCTTGGCGAGTCCAGCAACAGAGGCACGGCCTCGAACTCACGGCAGGCGAAGGTTGCACTGGGTCGTCTGCCCGGCCGTAGGGGGCCTCACGATGAGCTCCGATCCGGGAACGCAAATAATCAGGAACGACGGTGCTTCATCCACAGCATTGTGCCAGGAGCCACCGGTGCTCCAAGCGGAGGTAGCTTGGAGAGCGAATCCACCACCTTAGAGATGTTGGGCGTCTATCCGCAAGTCGCGATGAAGTAGGCGAATGGCGTGTTCTGCAGACTGAATATCCACTCGCGCCTGGGCGAGGCGCCGCTCGGCAAAGGCCAGATAGGAAGCCACCTGTGACCGATCCTCGCCGTCCTGTCCGCCGGCGAGCATCCGGTCACGAGCGGCCAGCATGTTGCGGGTGTCTTCGAGGCTCAGCCTAAGGGGCCTCGTTGCCTTGACCAGAAGCAGTCGCTCGATGTCCGCCTCCGTGTACAGGCGGAACCCCCCCTTGGTCCGGCCGGATGGCACCACGAGGCCGATCTCCTCGTAGTACCGAATCGTTCGAAGGGAAAGCCCCGTTCTCTTTGTGACTTTCCCGATCTGCATCCCGCTTGGTTCTTCCGCCATTTGGCCCTCGATCGGTGGTGACCTTACCAGTGGAGGCCTGCGACCGGGCCTGAGGGGGGTTGAGCTAAGATGGCCGTTACGTAACTGTAGAAGTGAAGTCTCGACAAGGGGAGATCCCGTGCCTGAGGTATCAACAGAGCGACCGCTGGTTAGCGCGATCGTGCCCACATATGACCATCGAGCTCACCTCTTGCAGACCGCGCTGGCATCGATCTGGGGACAGGAAGGTCTGGGAGAGCTCTTCGACCTCGAGGTGATCGTGGCGGACAACGCATCCGCCGATCCGACGGCGGACGTCATTCGCCGATACCCGGGCACCAAGCACATCCAGATGGGGTCGAATCGAGGGCTATGGGCTGCCCTGAACAGAGGATTGAAAGAAGCGACGGGCAAGTACGTGGCGTTCCTCATCGATGACGACATGTGGCTGCCGCACAAGCTCAGGGTTCAGGTTCCGGCGCTTGAGTCCGTAGAGGAGTTGACCATCGCGTACAGTCAACATGTCTACTTCACCGGCGATTCCGTGGATGTCGCTCCACCGGGAGCCCAACCCTCTGGAGACATCTTTCGGGATTGCCTCCTGCAAAACACGTTCTTGGCGGAGCAGGCGATGCTCATCCCACGCGAGGCGTTCGATGTGGCGGGATATTTCGATGAGGAGCTGGAGTCAGCGGCCGGTGACGGGGACATGTGGCTGCGCCTCGCGTATCATTTTCCTTTCAAGTTCGTACCGGGCGTTGTGGCCATTTACGTCCGTTCCATCACCGGGATGGCGTCCACGAACGTCCTGGAGGGGTCACTCGAGTCGGAGTTCCCGCGAGTCCTGGAGAGGAGCTTGGCCTTACTCGATGGCCACGAGGAGCTCAAGGACGAGGCACGCGCTCAGCACGAGCTGTGGTTCGCTTCGCTCCTCCACGAGGTCGGCGAGTTCGAGCGCATGGCGGAGCGGCTGGTGTTCGCCCTGAAGCGTTTCCCCGTGATGGCTACAAGGCCCCGGGCGGTGAAGCAGGTCACGCGGCAGCTCAGCGCTGCCGCCATGGCGTCGGAGTCGCCCTCAAGGGCCGTCCGCTCGTTCTCGGAGCAACTGGAGGGCGTGACGGCCGGAGGGGGGCATCACGGTCGCGCGATGAGGCGGTTGGTGGGTACGCTATGGGGGGAATTCGCCCTCAACTCGGGCCGAAGAGACCCGGGCATGAGACCGGTGATCTCTGCGGCCAGGGCAGTCGTTTACAACCCCGGAGAGTTGCGGAGGGAGAAGATCTTGCGGCTGCTGCTCTTGCGTCCACCCAAGAGACTCGTCCGGTGGATACGACGCCCCGTGTCTCTGGGTGTGCCGCTTGTACCCGCGCCGTTCTTCGACTCCCTGAATGGCGAAGCAGAGCGCGTCATGGCGCTCGTTTCCCTCGGGTGATCCGGCATCAGACTGGACGAGGGACGGCGTTGACACTGATTTCAGATCCGTTGCTCGCTGACGAGCTCCAGGATTGCAATCGCTCAAGATGTGGAAGCGGAAGCGGTCGGGCTAACGGAGACGAGCTCTGCTTGGATCGGCCCGATCAAGGGCCCATCCGTCCGCGGCTCGGGATCGGCCACCATGACGAAGCGGCCTGCGGCCGCCTCCTCGACGATCGGTCCGAGGTGTGCCGTCACGATCACGTCGCTGTCGACCACCACGACGATCCCCGATCTCTGGGCTGAGGGAGCGATGGGCTTGAATAGGGTCGGGTTCGTGGCCCTGGTCCGGTTGAACGAGATGAGGGTGACGTGCTCCTCCCAGATGCCTGCACTGGTCGACGGAGAAGCCGCAGTCCAGGATGACCAGGGGATTCCCGTGGCCGGTCAAGCGGAGTGAACTGAGCAGCCCGACCGTCGCCGGAAAGAACGACCAGTCACTCACGGTGTAGAAGGTCGCCCGGGACAACCCTACCTCGCCAGCCGGGACCAGCCTTCTGCGAGTCCAGCAACAGAGGCACGGCCTCGAACTCACGGCAGGCGAAGGTTGCACAGGGTCGTCTGTCCGGCCGGAGGGAGCCTCACGATGGCCTCCGATCCCACAACCCCGAGATTCAGGAACGACATCCGGCCTTCCGGCAGGTTGAAGGTGCGAGGCAGCGGGGTGACCGTTCCATCCCGACGGATCAGCACATCGATCTCCCCCGCCACTTCGGCTTGAATCCCCAGCGAGGCCGGCTCGCTCACGCCGATGACGGCGGTGGGCCGTTGCAAGCTTGGGTTCGGCCCGATCGAGACGCATCCGTCCGCGATCAGGCGGGTTGTCCCGGCGACCAGGACCGCCGATCGGTCCTCAGATGCCAGCCGAGGCTCGGCTGAGAAAGTGACCTGGAGGTCCGCGGCGGCTTGCAAGCGAACCTCAGCCGCGATCCTTCGGAGCTCCGGAAGAGCTCCGGCCGCCCGCAGAGCCACCAGATCTTGTACCCGGACCGGACCGGGAGCGTATGGCGGGCCCAGGTGCGGAGCAGTGATCGTGTCCGCCAGGATCGGACCCTGGAAGAACGACGGCTCGGCGGCCGCGATGGTCAACTGCCTGTTGAACTGTTCCCGCCGTGCTTCCTCCGCGGCCTCCCCTTGAAGGATGCGGAAGTTCGTCACGACCGCGTACGTGACGAACAAGAGTACCGCGATCCGGGCGAGGTTACCGACCCTGGCGATCGAGGTCAGGCCGAGTGCAACCAGAGGCAGCAGAAGGGCGCCGGCCACGTACACGTACCGGGAGCTTCCAGCCTGGCCCACTCCAAAGAAGGACACTCTCCCGATCCCCGTCAGGATGAACAACAGGAACGGTCCCACGGCGCAGGCAACGGGGGCGGCAGGAACGGATCGCCGTCTCATCCAGGCGAGGGCTCCCAACAGGAAGAGGACAGGGAGAAGCAACGCCACTCCCAGCTCCGTAGTGGCGATGCCCTGGACGGTCTCCCGAACGCCGATCGCAACGTAGAGCGGCAGCCGCACCAACGTTCCTGCGGTAGGGGCGTCGTCGGCCAGGGCTCCCCTGCCCACGGCGACCGCCCACACCAGGAAGACCGTGGCCGCCGGGGCCTCCGTCATGAGCGATACTCTCCAACCGCGTCGGATGAGCGCGGCGATCCCCGCGACGGCGGTCATCGGCACGGCGATGGTCGAGAACATCAGAGAGATCAGCGAGAGCCCCAGCCGGCCACGTCCCGACGATCGAAGGTTCCGGCGTGGTCGACCAGGAGCACATGGCCCAGCCCCAGCAGCAGGGGACCGATGAACCCCATCTGGAAAGCCCAGAGGATGTTCCCAGCCCCGGCACCGAAGACCAGGAACATCGCGGAGGCTCCGGTGGCGATCCAGGGTTCGACATCCGAGTGGCGCATCACTCGCCACAGAAGATGCGCCACCCCCACATGGAAGATCAACGCAACTGCCACGTACGGCAGATAGGCGCGAGCTCCCACGAGGGAGTAGAGACCACGGTAGATCAAGATCGGGATCGTGGACCAGTGCTCATTGCTGGGTTCGAGCAAACCGGGTGTTCCAGGACCGAATAGTCGGTCGGTGAGGAAATACCACTCGTCGCCGGAGAACCATTGCCCCCGGTTGAGCCAGAGGAGAACGAGATAGCCCACGGCCAAGGAGACCCCGTGAACCGCCGAGGGGAGCCGCCCTGAATTCGCCCGTTCCGAGGTTGCGGGGCGCTTCAGCCTCGTGAGTACAGCCTGCAACGCTTCACCTCTTAACACGAGAGAGCTGGGTTCGGTCCGTGCGGGAAGAGACCCTTGCGGGCAGAACGAAAATCGTCACACCGGATCGCGCCCAGAATTCATACATGGGGAATTCACGCCGGAGCCTTGGTGAGTCGGCGACAGATCGGTCATCGCAGCAGACGGGAAAGCCGCCGGTCGGCCAGTACCTTCCCCCCGGTCTGACATCTCGGGCAATAGGTGACCTCGTGGCTCTCGTAGGACACTCGCCTGAGGTCCTCCCCACACCGGGGGCAGGGCTGCCCCCACCGCCCGTGGACCGCGAAGTGCTCGCCGATCTTGGTGGGAAGCCCGCCGGTCCGGCGGCGCTCCATCTCAAGGGCCCCGGCCAACACGTCCCGGACCGCCTCGACCAGAGCTTCGCGCTGATCCTCCTCCAGCGAGGCCAGGGTGGCGTACGGAGAGAGCCGGGCGTGATGGAGGATGTCGTCGGAGTATCCCCGGCCGATCCCCGCCACGGTGCGCTGGTCACGGAGGATGGTGTGGACCCGCCGGCGGTCGTCACCACTCCGCACCAACTCCGCGAAGGTCTCCGAGACCGCCTCCGGACCCAGCTTCGCCAGCGGGCCGTCGTCACCGGGTCCCAACACCCACCAGCCCGCCCGTCGCTCCGACCCGAACTCCTTGACCAGAACGGACGGACGTCCGTCGAACCGGAGCCGGAGGACCCCGCCGCGAGGACGGGTGCGCTTGGGGGGATCCTCGATGTCCACCCTGCCTCCCTGGGACAGGTGGAAGACAAGCCGGGACCCGCTCAGCTCGAGGATCACGTATTTCCCCCGGCTCGCCACCCCTTGCACCGTCCGGCCCACCAGCGAGTCGGGTGCCGGCTCGTACGTCTTGAGCGCCGAGAACTGAAGCGACTCGAAGCCGGACAGCGTGGACCCGGCCACCGCGGCGTGGAGTCGCTCGGCCAGAGCTCGCATCTCCGGCAGCTCGGGCATCGGTCAGCAGGTGGGGAGCGGATCTGGCTGCCTGCTCCCGGTGACCGTGCCGTTCCAGCAGTTCCCCGTGCCCTCGTCGAACGCGTCCAGCGATCCGCTGCCACTGATCACGTTGTTGAGGATCTGATTCCCCTCCGACGTGGCGTCCACGTGGATCCCGTAGGATCCGCTGTCCCGGATGACATTGTCGATGATCACGGCTCCGTCGCTGTTGTGGACGAAGATCCCACTCGGTGGATCGCCGGTCCGGTTGGCCAGGGCCTTGTTCTCCACGAGCGTCACGGTCCCCGGGTCCGAGTTCTCCACGATGAAGCCCAGGTAGTTGTTCGAAGACCGGTTGTCGCGCACGACGACCGATCCCTGGTGGATGTCGCCCACGTAGAAAGCGGTATCGCTGAACCCGTGCCCCACGCTGTCCCTGATCACCACCCCAGTCCCGGTCTGGTAGAGGTTCAGACCGTACAGAGCGTCGCAGGTGTCCCGGAACACCATCTCCCTGGCGCGGAAGCCTCCCACGAAGTTCACGTTCACCTCCGTCGAGAAGGCCCCCGGCGCCGACTGGGCACCCTGAACCGTGAGGCCGCGAAGGGTCACGTTGTCGCTCTGGACGTCGACCACCACCTGGGTCTGACACTTCCCGTCGATCACTACCCGGCCACCGACACCCTTCACCGTGATCGGATCCTCGATCACCACGGGCCCTCCATACCGTCCTTTGTGAACCCGGACGACGTCGCGGGGGCCCGCGCGATCGAGCCCTCGCTGGAGAGCGCCCTTTCCCGGAAACACGTGGACGACATCCCTCCGGGCCGCAGCCGCCGGAAGAGGCATCGGTCCGGGGGCCAGGCTCACGGCGACCACCACCCCGAGCAGAAGGCGGAGCCTCATGCTCCTTCTTTCATGAGGGGGCCCAGGTCGGCCAGCACCTCGTCGGGGTGAGCGGGGATGTCCCGGACCCGGTAGGCCTTGCGGATCACGCCCTGGGGGTCGATCACGTATGTCCTTCGCTTGGCGTGCTCGGGCGCCGGTTCCTCGGGATGCCGCTTGGTCTCGTAGAGCTCCCCGACCTTCCGGTCGGCGTCGGACAGCAGCCGGAACGGGAACCCCTGCTGCTCGGCGAACGTCCGGTTGTCCTCGGGCACGTCGAAGGACACGCCCACCAGCGCGGCGCCGGCCTCTTCGAACGCGGGGGCTCGGTCACGGAACCCCTGTCCCTCCAGCGTTCAGCCGGCGGTGAAGGCCTTGGGGAACCACCACAGCACCAGCCACCGTCCCTGGTAATCCCTCAATGAGACGGGGTTGCCGTGCTGGTCCGGCAAGCTGAACTCCGGAGCCCGCACCCCTTCCTGGAGCATGGCAAACGAGTGTATGCGACGGAGGACCCTTCGGCTTCACTCGCCACGCCCGGTACCCTGGATGGATGCTGGAGGTCACCGACTGGGCCCGGGACATCCTGACGCGGTCCCAGGCCGCGGCCCGAAGGTTCAACCCGACCGTCACCATCCGGCTGGCCCGGGTGGGTGGTTCCGTCCAGGCCCTCCTGGCCGAGGCTTCCGAGCCCGGCGACCGCGAGGAGCGGATCGGGGACATGACTCTCTACGTGGAGCGGGGCCTGGAGGGACTGCTGGACGTGGAGGAGCCCCACGACCGCCTGGTGCTCCGGCCCGCCGGCTCTCCCCCGAACCCCCGGCCGGAGCACTGACCACCCCGGAGGTTCCGCCATCGGGGGTACAGAAACTACGATGCCCTGCGCATCCGGCGGATACGGCGGGCGGCGTAGACTACGGCTCGGAAATCGCCCCGAGGAGCGTTTGATGAAGCCCCGCGTGCCAAGGAGCCCACGGTGAAGGTCGTCCTGTTCTGCGGAGGCATGGGAGCCCGGCTGCGCGACTACTCCGGTCCCACCCCCAAACCCATGGTCACCATCGGTTCCTACCCCGTCCTGTGGCACGTGATGAAGTACTACGCCCACTTCGGCCACACCGACTTCGTCCTGTGCCTGGGGTACGGGGGCGACTACATCCGGCGATACTTCAAGGGCGGGAACGGGGTCCTCGTCGACGAGGCGCTGATCGGCGGCCCGCAGTCGGACGTCCCCGCCCCCGACCCGGCCATCCGGGACTGGCGCGTCACGTTCGCGGAGACCGGAGCCACGGCGTCCATCGGCGAGCGGCTGAAGGCCGTGGAGCCTTACCTCGAGGGCGAGGACATGTTCCTGGCGAACTACAGCGATGGGCTGACCGACCTCCCGCTTCCGGGATACCTCGAGGCGTTCGACGCCGCCGACAAGGTCGCCTCCTTCCTGTGCGTGAAGTCGACGCAGACCTTCCACGTGGTCTCCGCGGACGACAGGGGCACCGTGTCCGGCATCGATCCGCTCCGGGACTCCGACGTGTGGATCAATGGAGGGTTCTTCGCGTTCCGGAGGGAGATCTTCGACTACATCGAGCCCGGCGAGGACCTGGTGGCAGAGCCGTTCCACCGCCTCATCGCCGGCAAGCAGCTGATGGCCTACAAGTACACGGGCTTCTGGGCGGCCATGGACACCTTCAAGGACCGCCAGTGGCTCATGGAAGTCGCCCAGCGGGGAGACGCACCGTGGGAGGTATGGAAGAACGGCAGGCTCCCCGCGTCCGCCGTCCCCGCCCCCTTCTGAATGCTCGCCATCGGCCAGGAAGGCCTCGCCGTCCAGCACGTCCTGTGCCTGGGCGCCCATGGCGACGACATCGAGATCGGGTGTGGAGGAACCATCCTCAAGCTCCTGGAGGCCGGAGCCGGCCGGATCTCGGTCGAGTGGGTGGTGTTCAGCGCTCCCGAAGGGCGGAAGCCGGAGGCGACCCGGAGCGCCATGGACTTTCTCCGCGAGGCCAAGGAGACCAACATCGTCGTGGAGAGCTTCCGGATGAGCTATTTCCCGTACGAGGGTGCCGCGATCAAGGAGCGGTTCGACCGGCTCGGTGAGCGTTCCTCACCGGACCTGATCTTCACCCATCACCGGGAGGATCTCCACCAGGACCACCGGCTGATCTCCGAGCTCACCTGGAACACCTTTCGCAACCACCTGATCCTGGAGTACGAGGTTCCCAAGTACGATGGGGATCTCGGGAGGCCCAACGTGTTCGTGCACCTGGATCGCCAGCACAGCGACCGCAAGGTCCGGAACCTGCTGAACCACTTCCAGAGCCAGCGGGACAAGCCCTGGTTCACCGAGGACACGTTCCTGGCCATCATGAGGCTGCGAGGGATCGAGTCGAGGGCCCCGTCCGGGTTCGCCGAGGGGTTTCACGGCCGCAAGGTGGTCCTGGCCTGAGGATGACGACCCTCAGGACTGCGGGGGCCCGGGACGTGGTCGACCAGGACCTCGATCACATCCTCAGCACGGCCTCCTCGGAGCTGGCAGGCCTTTCGGGGGCCTCGCTGCTCATCACCGGGGGAGCCGGTTTCCTGGGCCACTACCTGGTCCAGGCGGCCACCCGGTGGAACGAGCGGCACCCGGATGCCGACCCCATCGCCGTCACGGTGTACGACAACTACGCTCGGGGCGTTCCCACGTGGCTCGATGAGGTGGCCCGAGGCAGGGACGTGACCCTGGTGGAGCACGACATCCGGGGCCCGCTCCCCGACGACGTCCCCGACTTCGACGCCATCATCCATGCCGCGGGCATCGCCTCCCCCACCTTCTATCGCCGCAACCCCCTGGAGATGATGGACGCCAATGTGGGCGGGCTCCGCACCTTGCTGGATCACGCCAGGCGGCAGGCCGATCGGGGCCGCCCTGTGCGAGGGTTCCTGTTCTTCTCCAGCAGCGAGGTGTACGGGGATCCGCTTCCGGGGAACATCCCCACGCCGGAGACCTACCGGGGGAACGTGTCCTTCACCGGCCCCCGGGCCTGCTACGACGAAGCCAAGCGATACGGGGAGACCCTGTGCGTGACGTTTGCCCGCCAGTTCGGCGTGCCGGTGAAGATCGTGCGCCCGTTCAACAACTACGGTCCCGGCCTGAAGATCACCGACCGGCGGGTGATCCCGGACTTCGCCGCCGACATCCTGTCGGGCAAGGACATCGTGGTGCTCTCCGACGGAAGCCCCACCCGGACCTTCTGCTACGTGGCCGACGCGGTGGTGGGCTACTACAAGGCCCTGGTCCGGGGAGGGCCCGGGGAGCCCTACAACATCGGGGTCGAGGAGCCGGAGATCTCCGTCCTGGACCTGGCGGAGCGGATGGCGGCCACCGGCCGGGAGCTGTTCGGGTATCCGGGGAAGGTGGTCCACCGATCGCCCGAGGAGCGGGACTACCTGGAGGACAACCCATCCCGCAGGTGCCCCGTCATCGCCAAGGCCAGGGGAGAGCTGGGATACGAGCCCGGCATCGAGCTGGACGAGGGCCTGCGCCGATCGCTGGTGTGGTACACGGAGCACCGCGAGGGGACGGAGGACTGATGCGGGTCTCGGTGGTGGGCACCGGCTACGTGGGCCTGGTCACAGCCGCCGGCCTGGCCGAAAAGGGCCACACGGTGATCTGTGTGGACATCGACCCTGCCAGGGTCGAGCAGGTCAACCGGGGGGTAACCCCGATCTTCGAGCGCGGGCTCCCCGAGATGCTGGAGCGGCACGCCGGCGCCGGGCTCACCGCCACCACCGATCTGGCCGCCGCGGTGGCCGGGACCGAGGTCACCCTCCTGTGCGTCCCCACTCCCTCCAGGGACGGGGACATCGACCTGGGGGCGGTGGTGGGCGCGTCTCGCGACGTCGGCACCCAACTCCGGGGCAAGGACGGCTACCACGTGGTGGCGGTCAAGAGCACGGTGGTCCCCGGCACCACGGATGAGACCGTGCTCCCCGAACTCGAGAACGCCTCGGGCAGGAAGGCCGGCCCGGACTTCGGCGTGGGGACCAACCCCGAGTTCCTCACCGAGGGACGGGCAGTCGAGGACTTCATGGCCCCCGACCGGATCGTGGTCGGAGGCATCGACGAGGACACCGTGAACGGGCTAGCCGGGTTGTACGAGGGGTTCCCAGACGCTCCCCTGATCAGGACGGACAACCGGACCGCGGAGATGATCAAGTACGCGTCCAACGCCCTGCTGGCCACGGCGATCTCCTTCGCCAACGAGATCGCCGATCTGTGCTCCTCGCTGGGGATCGATGCCATAGAGGTGATGCGGGGGGTCCACGGATCGAGGAACCTGACCGCCAGGGCGCACGATGGTTCCCCGATCCTGGCAGGGATCGCTTCTTACCTGTTGCCCGGGAGCGGGTTCGGGGGAAGCTGCCTGCCCAAGGACGTTGAGGCCCTGATCCGGCACGGCGAGCGGCAGGGCCGACCCATGGACCTGCTGAAGGCGGTGATCGGGATCAACGACCGGCGGGCGGACGAGCTGATGGCCATCATCCGGAGGCACGTTCCCGACCTCCAGGGCGCACGAATCACCGTGCTGGGGCTAGCGTTCCGCCCCGACACCGACGACACCAGGGTCTCCCCCGCCTTTCCGCTGATCTACCGGCTCCTGGACGCCGGCGCCGTGGTCACCGCCCACGACCCCGTGGCCCGCCCGGACCTGGACGGCCTGTTCGGCGAGGGCCGGGTCGGCTTGGCGAAGGACCTCGTGGAGGCGGTCCAGGGCGCCGACGCAGTGGTTCTGGTGACCCGGTGGCACCAGTACCAATGGCTGCCCGAGCTCCTCAAGGAAGCCACCGCCCCGCCCGCGTTCATCGATGGGCGGCGGATGCTCGACAAACGATTGTTCTCCCGGTACGACGGCATCGGCCTGTAGCGGGCTGCTCCGGGAGACGGAGCCAGCTCCGGCTTCTCACGCGGGGAAGTGGGCCTCCTGCTCCGCCCGAAGTTTGTCGGCCAACCTTCCCTCCGGGACCTCCACGTCCCCGTAGGCGATGGCCTGGTCCTTGGCGACGTCGGCGGTCAGCGTGCAGCCCTCCGAGAGTCCCATCGGCAGGAGGCGCTCTCGCCGGCTCACCTCGGCGTTCTCGATGGTCCCGTAGCAGGTGAATCCCCCGATACCGTCCAGGGTTTCCTCCGCCTTGAGGTCACGCTTGGCCATGGCGAGGACGTCGCAGCTCGGGGCTCCCCGGGGGGTCACTGCGGGGTCAGAGAACAGCGCCGCCCGGGCGATGGTGTGGGGAGCTTCCAGATGGGGCAGGTGCCAGGGGCGGTAGAACACGTAGAACGGCCCCTCACCCATCTTGAAGTAGTCCATGTACCGGCGTCGCTCCGGGTCGTCGTCGTATCCCACCACGAAGGCCCCGCCGGTCTTGGGCTCCGAGCCCAGGAGGAAGTCCACCAGGCCCCCGCTCAGCAGCTGCTCCTCCGAGAACATCTTCAGGACGTCCCAGACGTCATCGGTGCGGTGGCCGAACATCCCGCGCTTTCCCACCCGGAACCCTGTGGCGTTGGCCACGATCGTCAGCTCCATCGACAGCTTGGTTCCGTCGGCGAACGAGGTAACCATCCTGGCCCCCTGCCCGGTGGCCTTGGCGAAGCCCTCCTGCGTCTCCGGGGTGCGGTAGTGATCCAGGATCCCCTTGAGGTTGCCGGTGAGGACGGGACGACACCCGATCGACTCGACGAACCGGAACAGGCCCATGGTCACGCCGGGCTCGTCCCCGTCCACGTTCGTGAAAACCACTCCGGCCCGGTCGGCGTAGACCTTCAGGATGGGCCCCAGGGTGGCGTCGAGCTCGGCGTTCATGGCCACCAGGTGCTTGCCGGCCCCCAGGGCCTCCAGGGCAACCTGGGCCCCGAACTCGACCTCCCCGGTGACTTCGAGTATGACGTGGATGCCGGCGGCCCCGCTCAAGAGGCCCGGGTCATCGGTTACGGCCGGCTTCCCCGAGGCAATCGCGTCGTCGAGCTCGCCTACGGTCCCGACCTTCACCACGCCGTCCAGCCCTGCGTGCCGGTAGGCTTCCTCGGCTCGGTCCACCGTCCGGTTCGAGATGGACACCAGATCCATCCCCGGGACGTGCTGCACGATCTGTCGGGCTATCGCGCGGCCCATGTACCCGACACCAACCATCCCCACGCGGACGGGATCACTTGCTGCCGCTCGCTCGGCAACGGCCCGATCCACGATGATCATTCGAACCTCACTTGGACACCCCTCTGTATGCCCTCCATCGATAAGTGTACGACGGCGGGTCCCGCCGGAATCCGCGTCTGGTCTGACAAGCAAAAAAGCGGGCGGGGGATATCCCCGCCCGCCAAGTCCACGGAAACGACCGCGCAAGTTGGAACGTCTAGGGTCAGCTACTGGACCGCCGGAACAACCGGCGGGAACGGATCTCCTGGGACAGGTGCTCCTCCATCCATCGCATCCTTGACTCGAGCATGCGAGTGATGGTCTTGAACTTCTCCGCCAGGGCCTTGTCGATCAGGTCCAGGGCCGGCGCGATCGGGCCCTCCTGAGCGACCTTCTCCACCTCAGCCAGACGCCCGGCCAGCCGCCCAAGCTGCTCGGGCTCCAGCGTGGATCCCTCGACCCGATGCTCCAGGGAGCCGAGCCGTCGTTCAATGGAAGCGAGTCCTTCGTCCACTCGCTGCAACAGAAGGGCATCGGTCGGGTTCTCAGCGGAGATCTGTTCAGCCACCGACGCTACGCTCCCGTGGAGGAGATCCAACCGCTCGACGAGGCCGGATTCGGCCGCCGACTCCTCGAGTGAGCGGATACGCTCACCGAGCGAGGAGAGGGCCTCGGTCATCGCCTCCAGCGGCGAGGTCCCCTCCGTGATCCGACGTTCCAATCCCGCCACGTTCTCGAGGACCGAAGAAAGGGCCGTGCCAAGCCGATCGACCTGCTCGCCGGTAGCCCCCGACGATGCCGCTGCCGAGAAGGCCCGTTCGAACGCGCCGATCCGATCCGCCAGAGAGGACAGGTCGGCTAGCAACGCAGCGAGCGTGGCGTTCTCCTCGTCCACACGGCCCTGCTGGGAGGCCAGCTGTTCGGCAAGGGACCCTAGGCCCTGGCTCAACGACCCGAGCTGTTGGCCAACGGTCTCAAGCTGTTCGCTCTGGGAGGCAAAATGCTGGGCCTGGGAAGCCAGGTGATCCCGGAGGGGGGCCAGGTCCTCGGACAGGGCCGGGGTGGGCGTCCCTTCGGCGATCCGCCGTTCCAGAGAACCGAGCTGCTCCACGAGAGTGGCGAGCTGAGCGCTCTGGTTGGCCAGCGTTTCCTCCTGAGAGGCGAGGTGCTCGCGCAGGGGGCCCACGTCCTCGGACAGGCCGGGGGTCGAAGAGGCCTGAGCGACCATTCCCTCTAGGGAGGTCACCTGCTCTGTCAGGGAGGCGAGGCGATCGCGGAGTGGGGCCACGTCGGCGGAGAGGTCGGCGGTCGGCGAGGTGCGGGCCACCATTTCCTCCAGGGAGGTCACCTGCTCCGTCAAGGTGGCGAGCTGCTCACTGTGGGCCGCAGCCTGCTCCCGGAGGATCGTCACGCTCTGGGATGGCTCCTGCAATGGCCCCGCATCGCCGACCCCGCTGCGCACGGGACTCAGCTGCTCCGGGGACCACAACTGATCCTGCTGGACCTCCTGGGCGGCCATTCGCGATTCCAGCGTTTGCAGGCGTTGGACCAACTGGCGGAGAGGGGTGGAGATGTCATCCCCAAACGAGGTGACGGGGTCAGCCACCGGTCGTTCCTCTACGCGGCCCTCGTCGCGCGGGCGCCGCCGTGCACCTCTGTCGGCGGAGGTTTCCACGGGCATCCACTCCGATGCTGTCTGTGGGCCAATTATCCATCTTTGCCTCCCTCTGGAACGGTTCCGGTTGGGGCTGAGAACGTGCGCGCTGATCGAGAGATCAGCCCGCCCTGATGAACTCCTGGGCAATTACCCCTAGGCTTCTGAGACTCTGGGTTTCAGACCTCTGCCCTCATCCGCTATCTTCCTATGAGCGGTCAGAGCGGACAGGGGGACCAAACGGCGAATCCAGGCATGGGGCCAGGGAAACAACGCACCCGTGGGAGGCGCCGAGCCGTGCTGGCCGCCGCCGCCGCCCTGATGGCGACGATGCTGCCCGGTCTTGCGAGCGCGGCTCCCCAGTTCGGAAGCTCGGGTCCCATCTCCATCCCCGGCAAAGGGGCGGCCACACCGTACCCCTCGACGATCAACGTTTCCCGAGTCTTCGGACTTGTCACCGACATCAATGTGACGGTGGATGGCTTCTCTCATCCACGCCCCAGGGAGGCCGACTTGCTCCTGGTCGGCCCCAGCGGCGCGAACACGCTGATCATGTCGGACGTGGGAGGGGAATCCCCGGTCTCCGATCTCACGGTCATCTTTGACGACGAGGCTGCCGCTCGCCTCTCCCCCACCGCGGTCCTGACCTCCGGCAGGTTCAAGCCGGCGAACCCGGCGACGGGCGACGTCCTCCCCCCACCCGCTCCCACACCCAACAAGCTGGCCACCCTGCGCCGTTTCGTCCACTCCAACCCGAACGGCCAGTGGAAGTTGTTCGTACACGACGGCGGTGGTGCTGCCGAATCGGGAACCATGAGCGGCTGGCGGCTGGAAATCACCGCGGCCGTGCCGAGCGTGGGCAAGGCGAAGGTGAGGGAGGGGCGATCGGTGACGTTCTCCGTGAGACTGTCCTCCGCCATGCCGGCCGGGGCAGACCCCGTCGTCCTGACGTTCAGGACCGTCAAGGGCACGGCGAAAGCCGGCGAGGACTTCACGGCCAAGTCCGGCACGATCAGCTTTCCGGCGGGGAAGTCCGTGATCAAGGTGTCGGTGCAGACCAGGGACGATGGTCGGAGAGAGCACACCGAGCGGTTCTTCCTGAAGGTCACCGAGCCCACCGGGGGGACGGCCCGAGGGAGGGGCCGGATCAGAGACAACGACTGATGCCGGGGACCCGGAAGCTAGGAACCTCTCGCTAAGCTCCCCAAGTCGAACGTGGATGCCCGGAACAGATACAACACGGGTGCGTCCCTGAGCTCGTCTCCAGCCTATCCTGCGCATCTGCCTTCTGCCCAAGGCTGTGGATCACGGGGGCGGCCCACGCAAGCGTCCCGCCGACGACCGCCCCTCGCTTGAGCAGGTCCCTTCCGCTGATCCGCAGCTCTCGCGGGATCGTCGTCTCTCTCGCCCACGGCCACCTCCTCGGTCCTGGGAGCCGCGGTGGAGCCTAGTATGCTGTACCGGAAGTAACTTGACAATGGGGGCGAGGTTTTGTCAGACTGAGTCCATGCCGTGGGCTGCGGCCGAACCGCTCGCTTTGAGCGACGCGCAGGAGGCACAGCTCCGCCGGCT
>JBOGVS010000036.1:0-31570 GCA_050692555.1 Actinomycetota bacterium | reverse complement strand
GCCCGGCGGCCCCACCGCTCGTGCTCGGCGCGCTCGGGGCACGTGTGGCAGGGGTGGGCGGCGGCCCGGCGTTCGAGCTCCTCCGCCCTGGCCCGGGCCTCCGGGGCCAGCACGGCCTTGCGGCTCCGGGGAAGCCGGATGTTGAGGGAGACCAGCCTGGCGGCCACATCGCGTCGATACCGAGCGCTCCGCCCGCTCCCCGATCGGGGCAGGGGGACCCGGGCCAGGGGACGAGGCGGCGCGTCGAACTGGCCGGCGGCAGCGCGGAAGAACCGTCGGTCCTCGGTGAGCAGCGTGGGGCGCCCGTCCCGGTTGGACACCACCGCGGCCAGGCCGCGCCGGCGGGCCCGGGGGAGATAGACCACGTCACCGGGCTTGAGCGAGGCCAGGGCGTCCTTGACCTCTTCCCGTCTGGATCGCTCGGTCTGCCGTTCCGCATCCTGGAGGATCCGTTCCGCCTCTTCACGGAGGGCCCAGTACTCCAGGAAGTCGCCGCGGTCGCAGACCATCCGCTCTTCGTATCCGGAGAGGAACGCCCGGTCCCGCTCGAGCTGCCGCTCCAGGGTCACCACTCCCCGGTCCGCCTGGAACTGGCCGAACGACGAATTCAGGAGGTGGTGGGCCTCCTCGGGCGTGTAGTTGCGAACCAGGTTCACGGTCATGTTGTAAGAGGGCCGGAACGAGGACATCAGCTCGTACGTGCGCCGGGTGGCCAGCCCGGCCACCCGCTCGAAGTCCACGTCGCGCTGGTGGAGCACGACCGCGTATCCCTTCTCGTCGATCCCCCGCCTCCCCGCCCGCCCGGTGAGCTGGGTGTACTCGCCGGGGGTCAGGAGCTCGTGCCGCTCGCCGGAGAACTTCCACAGGCTCTCGATGACCACGGTGCGCGCAGGCATGTTGATCCCCAGCGACAGGGTCTCGGTGGCGAACACCACCTTGACCAGCCCCTCCGCGAACAGCTCCTCGACGGTCTCCTTGAACACCGGAACCATCCCGGCATGGTGGGCGGCGATGCCGGCGGCCAGGCCCTCCCGGAAGTCGAAGAACCCCAGCGCCGCCAGGTCGTCCTCGTCCATCCACGCCGAGCGGAGATCGGCCAGCTCGCGGATCCGGGCCTCCTCCTCCCGGGTCGTGAGGCGGACCCCGGACTCCATCAGCCACCGGACGCTCTGGTCGCAGCCCGCCCGGGAGAACACGAAGTAGATCGCCGGGAGGATGTCCTCCTCGGCTAGGCGCTCCACCACCTCCTCCCTCCGGGGGACGTACACCCGGCGGTGTCCCTCGCGAGGGCGGGAGATCCGTTGGACCTGGCGCCGGCCGTCGGATGCCCGGCGGTACTCGCGGTGACGAACCTCGCGCTGGTTCAGCGACACCACGTACGGGTTGGGCAGATCCCGGCCGTCCTGGACCACGTGCATCGGGTGGAGCGACCGGCCCACCATGTACAGGTGCTCGAGGGGGACCGGGCGGCGGTCCTCGATGATCACCCGGGTGGTGCCTCGCAGCGTCCCCAGCCACTCCCCGAACTCCTCGGCGTTCGACACCGTGGCCGACAGGCACACCACCGACACCGACAGCGGCAGGTGGATCAGGACCTCCTCCCACACCGCTCCCCGATAGGGGTCCTGGAGGTAGTGGACCTCGTCGAGGACCACCACCTCGAGATCCTCGAGCGTCCGGCTGCCCTCGTACAGCATGTTGCGAAGCACCTCGGTGGTCATGACCACGATCGGAGCCTCGCCGTTGATGGCGTTGTCGCCGGTGAGCAGCCCCACCCGGGAGGTCCCGTGCGTTGCCACCAAGTCCCCGAACTTCTGGTTCGACAGCGCCTTGAGCGGCGTGGTGTAGAAGGCCTTTCGTCCGGCCTCCAGGGCCCGCTCCAGCGCATACTCGGCCACCACCGTCTTGCCGGATCCGGTGGGCGCCGCCACCAGGACCGACTCCCCCTTGGCCAGTGCGGAGACGGCCTTGACCTGGAAATCGTCCAGGGGGAACGGATATCGGGACGCGAACCGCTGAGCCATCTTTACGAGACCCGTTGGATGAGTTGCCGCAGCGACGCGGTGAACCCGTCGGGGTCTTCGAGGTTCGACAGGTGGCCGGCGCCGTGGAGAGTCACCAGCTCCGCGTTCGGGATGGCCCGGGCCATGGTCTCCGACATCGCCGGAGGGGTCAGAGCGTCCGCGGACCCCACGATCACGGTGGTGGGGACGTCGATCTCGGGCAGCATTGGCCGGGAATCGGGGCGCGCCGCCATACCCAGGGAGGCCGCGGCGATGGCTTCCCCCGGCTGGCGGCGAATCATCTCCTTGACCTGTTCCCACAGCGGCTCGTCGGCGGCGTCGGACAGCAGCGGCGGAGGGCTCTCGGCGATGGCCGCGCTGCCCTCGGTCAGGGCCTTCTGGGCCACCGCTTTCCTTCGCTCCACCGTAGCCTCGTCGTCCGGCTCCGCCCGGGTGTCGGCCAGGGCCAGCCCCGCGATCCGTTGACGATGCCGCCGCCATAGCGAGAAGGCTATGTACCCGCCGATCGACAGCCCGGACACCACCGCGCGGTCCAGGCCGGCCCGGTCCATCTCCCCGGCCACGAAGTCCGCTGCGGCATCCATGCTCAGGATCTCGCCGGCCGGAGGAGTCCCCCCGAACCCCGGAAGGGACGGAGCGAGCACCTGGTCGTCCGTCTCCAGGGACGCCAATTGGCGGTCCCACATCGCCGCATCGACGGGGAAGGCGTGGATCAGCACCAGGCCCGTCACGGGAGGACGCCCGGGTCCTGGGGGAAGGAAGGCGTGCTGCTGAACGGCAGCCCGGCCTTCCGGCTCTCTTCGAGGAGCTTGCCGTATCCGGCATCGAAGATCTCCGCGGCGGCCTGGTACTCAGTGTTCATGGCGCCCAGCAACGTCGTCTGCGGGTCGGCCTCCAGCTGGATGGCCACTCCCAGCAAATCCGCGACCCCCGAGTAGACCCGAAGGCCCTGGGCCATCATGTTCTGAGCCTCGATGAGGGCCAGCCCCTGGACCTCGATCTCCTCGATCGTGTTCGCCGCGCGCTCGGCTACGTTCCCCCAGCTCTCTGCGTTCTCCACGACGTCGCGCTCCCTGATCTCCTCTCCGGCCTGGAGCTGTGACATGGTCTGGCCCAGCTCGGGCAGGACCAGCGGCGCGGTGGGGAGCTGTTGGGCCGCGCCGCTGCCGTACAGCGCGGCGTGGACCAGCGAGGTGAACCGGCTGATCTGATTCCGGTACGCCTGCTCCTCGGACCGTGCCCCGGCCATCACCACGGCCCCGAACACCAGGACCTCGACCAGGATCACCAGGATCACTCGGGCCCCGGTCCGTTGGAACAACGGCGTCTTGGGGGGGACGATGAACTGGCGAGGCGCACCGGCCACCACTCGGCCGCTGCGGCTCTTGGGACGGCGTTTTCCTTTGATGGCCATGCGTTACCTCTTGAACAGTCGAGCGACCAGGATCGCGCCCTCGTAGAGCAGCACGAGGGGGACCCACATCAACACCATAGTGTACGGGTCCTGGGTAGGGGTGATGATGGCGGCGAATACCAGGGCTCCGAAGTACGCGTACGTGCGCCTCTTCCTCATCTGGGCCGAAGTGATGATCCGGGCTCCCGCGAGGAACACCAGCACCAGCGGAAACTCGAACGAGATCCCGAACGCCAGGATGAGGAAGATCAGGAAGTTGAGGTAGTGCTGGATCGTCACCAGCGGGACCAGGTCGGCGCCCCCGAAGCTGAGGAGGAACGACAGCCCCCGGGGCGTGACCACGAACGCGAACGCCATCCCGCCACCGAACAGGATCAGTGAGGTCAGAACGAACGGGATGGACAGCCTCCGCTCCCGGGCCGTCAGTCCGGGGGTGATGAAGGCCCACAGCTGCCACAGGACCACCGGGAGAGCGACCAGGAAGCCGGTGAAGATCCCGACCTTCAGGAACTGGAGGAACGGCTCGGTCACCTGGTTGAACACCAGGGCCTCGGAGAACGCACCGGGGGGCGTGGCCTCCGGAGGAAGGGTCCGCAGCGCTGCCCGGTAGGGGCCCACCAGGAAGTCCAGGATCCGCGGGTACAGGATCAGTCCGCCCACGGAGGCCACGGTGATCGCGATCAGGATGATCACCAGACGGCGCCGAAGCTCGTCCAGATGCTCGACGAGCGACATGGTTCCGTCGGGCGGCCGCTCGCGCCGCCGGGGAATCAGCCGCATGGAGAACGGGGGTTCAGTCCGGCGCCGTCCCGCCCCCGGGAGGTTCGGAGGGCGAGTCCTGGCGGTCCTCGATCTGTTTCCGTCGCCCTGCCGGAGTGGAAGGCGGCTCGTCGAGGTCCTGCTCCACCTCTGCCCGGAGCTCGGCGGCCTGGCGGCGGAATTCGCGGAGGGACCGGCCGACCTGCCGGCCCATCTCGGGAAGCCGACGGGGACCGAAAATGATCAGCGCGAACACCAGGATGACCAGGATCTCGCCGAATCCTAGGGAAGGCATGGACCTCTCTTCATCCTACTCCGGGCTCTCGAGAGGGCCGGGTAGCGTCCGCCAGGCGGGCCTGAACCCGCTCCGAGTCCTTCTGGATCGACTCCAGGAGGGGCATCAGGTCCCGCTGGAGCCTGGCCATGGACAGGGCCAGCGCCCGCATTCGACGGAACAGGGCCACCAGGAGCCCCACCAGCACGATCAGGGTTGCGGTTCCGACCACCACGAGGAACGGGATCACTGCGTGGGGCAGGATACCAGGGGGGTTCCGCCTACTCGGCGGAGGCCACCAGGCGGCCGAACCAGTCCTCCCGGTCCAGCAGGAAGTGAAAGTCGATGACGTCGTCGAGGGTGAGCGGGGGGCCCTCGGGACGAGGGTCGAGGGGGTCGACCTGCGGCCGCTCGGCCACGTCGACCCCGATCGAGCGGAGCAGGTTCACGATCTTCTGGTCGGCGGGCTTCTCCACCAGGTCCTCGCAGACCGGGCACACGAAGCTGTAGGAGCCCTCTCCGGACCCCGGGTCCACCGAGAGGAGGACGACCTCGGCCCGCATCTCGACCTCGCCGCACCGGGGGCAGGTGGTCCTAATGCTTGTCATCCTGCGAGGGTTATCGGACGCCCTCGGCCAGACCTTTACGAACTACCCGTACAGGGCCAGGGTCTCCCGGGCCACCCCCCGAGCCGCCTCCTTCAGGGCCGGGGGGGCCAGGACCTGGGCCTCACCCCCCAGGCGGAGCACCAGTCGGGCCACCCAGCCGAGGTCACCGGTGGGCAGGGTGACCTCCAGCCTCCCACCCCGCTGGACGGCTCGTTCCACGGCGTAGTACTCGGCGACCCACCGGGCCCCCGGCCCCAGCCGCAGGCGGACCCGGAGATCCTCCTCGGAGGGCGTGTACAGCTCCCGCCCCTGGCCGGCCAGGCCCCGGGGCTCGAACCGCTCCCCCGTCTCCCGGGTCGCCCGGATCCGGTCCACCCGGAACAGGCGTTCCGCCTTGGCCCGGTGGCACCAGGCCACCACGTACCAGTGCCCCATGGCCCCCAGGACGTGCTCCGGATCGATCCGCCGGGTGGTGACCTCGTTCCTGGAGGCCGAGAAGTAGTCCATCTCTAGGCGCTCCCGCCGAGAGGCGGCGCCCCGAACCGCGGCCAGGTGCGAAGGTGTGGACCGCTCCCCTTCTCCGGCCTCCACCGGGAGGCCCTCGAGCCCCAGGCCTTCGGCGATCTTGGCCAGGGCCGATCGGAGGGCGTCCGCCTCCTCGAGCCCCGCCGAGCCCACCAGCTCGGTACCTCGGAGGTACAGGGCCAGGGCCTCGGCTCGGGTCAGGCGCGCCGGGCGGGAAAGATGGTCGGCCATCCGGATCCACACCCGCCCTTCCTCGACGTCCACCTCGATCAGGTCACCGGGGCTGTACGGGGGCAGGCCGGTCATCATCAGCATGTTCAGGTCGGTCAGCAGGTCCTGCTCGGTGGCCCCGAACAACCGGGCCAGCTCATCGAGGGGGGTCCCCGGCTGTTGTACCGCGTAGGGAACCACGGCCATCAGCCGCCGAACGCGCTCGGCCGTCTTAGAGGGCGGCACTGGCGGCCTCGAGATGGGCCACGACGGCTTCGCGGAGTGCCTTCGGGGACACCACCCGCGCCTCCGGGCCGAAGGAGACGATCCAGGGGACGAACGACTCTCCGGCCGGCACCTCGGCCTCCGTCCATCCGTCCCGCCGGGTCCGCAGCGTCCGGGCCCCGGGTATGTCGGCCAGTGCCCACCAGGCCGCCGAGGGGGCGAAGGCCACCCGGGCGGTCCCGGTCGGCTCACCCAGCCCCCACGGGCCCCGGGGGAGGTGTTCCTCCGCTCGGAAACTCTCCGGAGGCGGATCGGCCTCGCCGGCGTCCTCGACCCGGGACACGATCCGGGAGAGCCGGAACGCCCGCGGCTCGCCGCGTTTCCGGTCCAGCCCGATGAGGTACCAGGTGCCCTTCAGCAGCCGGAGCATCCACACGTCCACCTCTCGCCGGCCGGCGCGGCCCCGAGCGGTTCGATACCGGAATCGCAGTCGCCGCCGGCGTTGGGCCGCATGGGCCACCTCCAGCAGGTGTGGGCCGGAGGTGTCCACCCCCGTCGCCGCGGCCCGTTCCTGGAGCCCGGACAGGATCCCGCTGTCCACGCCGGTGGCCAACTTCCGGAACGCCTGCGCCGCTTCCGCTTCCCCGCCCGGAGCGTTGGCGGCCACGAACAGGGCGGCGGCCTCCTCGGGGGTGAACGAGATCTCCGGAAGCTCGTACCGCTCGGGAGGGACCAGATACCCCTCCTCGGTCTCCCAGGCGTCCGTGGGGGACACCTCGATCGGGATCCCGATCTGGCGGAGGGTGTCCTTGTCCCGCTCGAACTGCCTCTTGGCCGTCTGCTTGTCGGTTTGCTCGTAGGCCGGGATCAGGCGGCGGATCTCGGCGAAGGTGATCGGACGACGGGCCTCTCGGAGCAACGCCAGCAGGTTCAGCAGCCGCTCGGTGGGGTGCATCGGGGCCCAGCATAGGGAACTAGCATTACGGCCGACGTGATCAGGCTGCGCCGAGGGAGGGTGCTTCGCTTGGAGGCGGCCCGGCCCGGCGTGGTCGAGCTGGTGGTCGAGGTCGATGGCCGCGAGGAGCCCGCCCTGGCGTACCCACCGCTGACCGGTCCGGTTGGCGAGGGCCAGACCGTGCTCCTGAACACCACGGCGCTGGCCGAGGGACTGGGGACCGGAGGCTACCACTTCGTGGTCGCGGTCGAGGGACAGCCGGACGTCGATCCCCCCGTCGAGGGCCACGTCATGAAGCTCCGGTACACCCCCGTCCAGGCCAAGGTCCTGGCGGTCGAGGAGCCGGACGGCCCCCATCGGGAGGCCATGGAAGCGATCGACGGCCTGGACGGGCTTCCGGTGGTATGGGCCCCGCTGCACTCGATGGTCGGGGCGGTAGTGGCCGGTGCCAGGGCGGCCGGAGCCGAACGGGTGATCTACGCAATGACCGACGGCGCCGCCCTTCCGCTGTGGCTCTCCCGCCAGGCCGCCTTCCTCCGAGATTCGGGGCTCCTCGACGCCACGATCACGTGCGGGCAATCGCTGGGAGGCGACCTGGAGGCGGTGAACCTGTTCTCCGGCCTCCTGGCCGCGCGGGGCGTGGCCGATGCCGACGTGGTGGTGGTGGCGGACGGGCCGGGGAAGGTGGGGACCGAGACCCGATGGGGAGCGTCCGACGTGGCCGCGGGCATGGCCCTCAACGCGGTGGGGATCCTCGAGGGACGGCCGGTGGCCGCGCTGAGGATCAGCTTCGCCGACCCCACCTACCGGCACCACGGGGTCTCCCCCCACTCGCTGACCACGCTGTCCCGGGTCGCGCTGGTCCCGGTACACGTCGCGGTCCCCGCCCTCCACGACGAGCAGCGGAGCGCGGTGTGGGAGATGCTGAAGGACGCGGGGCTGGAGGAGCGGCATCAGCTCGTGGAAGTGACCGGGCAACCGGCGCTCGACGTGCTTCGAGAACGAGGGATCGAAGGCGAGACCATGGGGCGACGGGTGGAGGACGACCCGGCGTTCTTCCTGGCGGCCGGGGCGGCCGGGGTGCTGGCCGGACGGATGGCCGCGGCCTCGGTGCGGTGGAAGGAGCAGGGAGCTTGAGGCCCCGGCGCCTGGAGGTTGGGTTCGACGCCAGCGGCGCCGCGGACGCGGGCGCCCGGGGACGGGTGGTGACCGTGGTGGACATCGTGGACTCCGCCACCAGCGCTGAGGCCGCCGTGGCCGCTGGGGCCACCGAGGTGTTGGGAGCCTCCCCCGCCGGGATGCGGGCTCCCACCCAACTGGAACCCGGGGCGATCGGCCGCCGTGCCGGGGCCGTGGCCAAGGAGCGCGACACGGACGTGGTGGTGGTGGCCGAGCCGCGAGTGGGACCCGAGCGGGAGCGGCGAGCAGGCGCCCTGCCGGTTCTCCAGGCCCTGACCACGGCCGGGGTGCACTACGAGCTGGTGGCGAACCAGGGTGCCGAGCTCCCCACGCTCGTGAAGATGGAGGGACGGGTGGTCGTGGTGGTGTCGTCCACCGGCGGCACGGCCTTCGACGCGGCGCTCCTGGGAGGAGCGCCGGCAGCGTGCTTCGCCACCACCGCCCGGATCACCGGACGGACGGGGTGGGACGTGGTGGGGCTGGGCGCTCGCCGGGCCATGGCCCTGGCCGACCGGCACGAGGCCGGGCTGACGCTGGTGGCCGCCTCCGCGAACTCGGCCGACGATTGCCTGGCCGCCTTCGAGCTGGCCCGCCGGATCATCACCGAGGGATTCCTCAGGCAGTAGCTACGCGCCGGCCGACACCGGCATGCGGTCCATCAGAGCACCCCTGAGCAGCCGGAGGGGCTCCGGATCGAGGCGGTAGAAGGCCCACCGCCCCCGCTTCTCTCGGGTCAGGATCCCTGCGTCACTGAGGACCTTCAGGTGATGGCTCACCGTGGGCTGAGAGAGCCCCAGCGGCCCGGTCAGCTCGCACACGCACGCCTCCGTGTCCGGGCGGGAGGCGATCAGGCTGAGCAGGCGGAGGCGAGCCGGCTCGGCCAGGACCTGGAGAGCGCCGGCCAGCCGCTCGGCTTCCTCGGGACGGATGGGCTCCTCCAGGAACGGAGGGCAGCAGGCCTCGTCTATGGCGATCAGCTTCATTCCGGTCATATTGACAGGCGTCGATGCTTCCGTCAACATATCGAACGCCATCGATGGAAGGGAGGTAACCCGTATGGGTGGCTGCGAGGACTGTCCGCCGGACTGCTGCCCTCCGGAATGTTGCTAGGGAGCTGACCGGCACCGCGGACTCGGAGGGCGCCCTCCGGGGCCGCGGTCACATGTGGGCGATCAGCTGCTCCACCCGTTCGTCTCGCGACCGGAACGGGTCCTTACACAGGACCGTGCGCTGGGCCTGGTCGTTGAGCTTCAGGTGCACCCAGTCCACGGTGTAGTCTCGGCGGCGCTGCTTGGCCTGGCGGATGAACTCGCCGCGAAGCCGGGCCCGGGTGGTCTGGGGGGGCTCGTGCATGGCCCGCTGGACGTCTCGCTCGGCCACCACCCGGTCCATCTGCCCCCGCCGCTCCATCAGGTAGTACAGGCCCCGGTCCCGGTTGACGTCGTGGTAGGCCAGGTCGATGAGGGCCACCCGGGGGTGTGAGAGCGGAAGCCCGTGCTTCTGCCGGTAGGCCCGGATCAGGTTGTACTTCGCCACCCAGTCGACCTTGCGAGCGAGGCGGTCGAGCTCCCCCTCCCGGAGCGCCAGGATGGCCTCCTCCCATTCCAGCAGAAGCTCCTTGGCCACCGGCTCCAGCCCTCGATGCTCGGCGAACCGCTGGGCCCGCTCCAGGTACTGCTCCTGGATGTCCAGAGCCGACATCTCCCGGCCGTTGGCCAGCCGGACCTTCTTCCGGCAGGTGATGTCGTGGCTGATCTCCCGGATGGCCCGGATGGGGTTCTCCAGGGTGAGGTCCCGCATCACGGTGTTCTCCTCGACCATCCGGAGCACCAGGTCGGTGACCCCCACCTTCAGGAACGTGGTGAACTCGCTCATGTTGGAGTCGCCCACGATCACGTGGAGCCGGCGGTAGCGCTCGGCATCGGCGTGGGGCTCGTCGCGGGTGTTGATGATCGGCCGGGACCGCGTGGTGGCCGATGAGACTCCCTCCCAGATGTGCTCGGCCCGCTGGGACAGGCAGTACTGGGCTCCCCGGGGGCCGTGAAGCACCTTGCCCGCCCCCGCGAACACCTGTCGGGTGACGAAGAACGGGATCAGGACCTCGGCCATCCGGGCGAACTCTCCGTGCCGGGCCACCAGGTAGTTCTCGTGACAGCCGTACGAGTTGCCCGCGGAGTCGGTGTTGTTCTTGAACAGGAACACGTCGCCGGAGATGCCCTCCTCGTGGAGACGGACCTCCGCGGCGGACAGGAGGGCCTCCAGGACCCGCTCCCCCGCCTTGTCGTGAGCCACCAGGTCGTGGACGGAGTCGCACTCGGGGGTGGCGTACTCGGGGTGGGAGCCCACGTCGAGGTACAGCCGGGCCCCGTTCTCCAGGAACACGTTGGAGGATCGTCCCCAGTGGACCACCCGGCGGAACAGGTACCGGGCCACCTCGTCCGGCGACAGCCGCCGCTGCCCCCGGAACGTGCAGGTCACCCCGTACTCGTTCTCCAGCCCGAAGATCCTGCGTTCCACGGGTCCAGTGTAGGCTCCGGGACCTTCTGGAGGGCCCGATTCACCTCCGGTGGTGCTCCCAGCACCCGTCCCCCGGGATCGTGGAACCTGAGCTTCCGGTCTGGATGGCCGGTGACCTTCCAGCCACCCTCGTGGAGCGCTCGGTGGTGCGTGGTGCACACCCGGATGAGGCTGTCCAGGTCGGTGCGCCCTCCCCGGGCCCAGGGGACGACGTGGTGGATGACCAGCCACTTCGTCCGTCCGCATCCATCGAACCGGCACTCGGGGTCTCGGTGCTCCAGCTGGCGGCGCATCCATCCCGGCACCACCCGTGCCTGCCGCCCGATCCCCACGGTCCGGCCGTCGGCTTCCGCCACCCACTCCACCTTGGCGTCGCAGGCAAGGCGGCGGATGGTCTCATCGGCAAGCTGGATCCCCGAGCCCGTCTCTCCCAGCAGTCCGGGGTCCCCTTCCTCCGTCACCACCCGGGCGTCGGCGTGGAGCACCAGGGTGTCGGTGGGAGGCTGCCCTACCTCGGAGGTGACCAGCTCTGTCAGGGCGTCGGCCAGCCGGGCCCCGGCCCGGTCGTACAGGGGGAGGCCCTCCTCCAGGACCACCTCCTGGGCCCTCTGGGCAAGGGCCCGCTCCACCCGGGCACCCTGCTCCGCGGGGAGCTCGGCGTACAGCTGGAGGAAGGAGCGATCCTCGTCCCACCCCATCCAGGCATGCCGGAGCTGATGGGCCGTCTCCGCTTCTTCCTGGACCTCGGTCCTCCGGTGGCGCTGGGCCTTCCTCCACAGCTGAGCGGGGCTCATCCGGGAGGCTTCTTGGGCGTGGTGTTGATCCGTTTCAGCGGTGGCGAACTTAGTGAGGGGCTTGAGCTGGTCCCAGGAGATCCATCCTTCCCGGTGGCCCTCCTGAATGGCCGGGAGGTCCCGGAGGGCCTCTCCCACCCTCACCCAGTGGTCCACAGTGGCGGAGCCCTCCTGGTACCGGGGCGCCAGCCACGTGGTGATGGGCTCCTCGGCCTCCTCCTCGAGCTCGGCCAGGGAAGCCACGGCCTCCAGCAGGTCCGCCGAGGCGGCGCACAGCCGGGCGTGGGCCCGGTCCACGGCGGCCATCCGCTTCTCCCAGGGGTCGAATTCCATGCTTGTAACTCTATGGATCGGCGGCTTCGGGCACATCCCCCAACCGGGGGATTTATTCACCCCGACCAGGGGATTTGTCCTTCCGGGTCGCAACGGCTGGGAACCCCAGGAGTCCGGCAATGGCCGTGGAGGCCCCCGCGGGAGAGGCCCTGAATATGAGAACGGCGTCGACGCCGACGGGCATTAGCAGGGCCCCACAGATCGTGGTTGCCGAGACCACACTGCAGATGCCCGAGTCTGCCACCAAGGGGCGCCAGATTTCTCGGCCTGTACCGACTCGGATTCGAGCCATCGCCCGGGCTCGGACGAGGAGAGTTACCCCAAGCAAGCCGGCGGAAACGGCCACCAGAATGATCCAGCGAGGCACATCGTCCGACTCCGAGAAATACATCCACAGCAGAAGCCACCCATGGAGGTGCAACGTCAACGCCGTGATGAGAACCCACCATGCGAACCTCTCACGCCTCGTATGCTCCCCCGCTTCACGGACAAGAAACCACCCTCCGATCGAGAACAGGATGAGCCCCGGCAGTGGAAACATGAAGGTCAGCCAGCTCACTGCATCCAGCGGGTGATTGCTCGCGGGCTCAAGGCAGCGATGCCAGGCTGGGTAATTGAAGGGATGAAGGTCGCCACAGATCGCCGATGCCGCGTTGAACGGGTCGGTAGCAGCCACTAACACTCGACCGGCGGCCACTCCATGTCCGAACAACTGGAGTGGAAGACCGATCACTGTCAGGACCACTCCTAAGGTCGTCATTCCGGAAGGATCGGGGCTCGGACCTGCAGTTGGGGGCACACCCGAAACTTACCGAAGGCATGTTCAGAAGTAGTTCAGGAAATGTGGACGTTCCTAGCCGCCCAGGAGCGTGCCCAGTTCCTCGTCCGCAATGCGGCGGAACTTGCGGCGAGGGCGATTGCGGTCCAGGACCGCGACCTCCAGCCGGGCGGGGGTCAGGGGCTCGCTGCCGTCGCCCTCGGCCTGGCCGTTCTGCGCGGGCAGGGCATCGACACCGACCTTCAGCGCGTCCGCCAGGGGCAGCTCCGGCCGGTATCCCTCCCGGAGCCGTTCCGTCAGCCGGTCGGACTCGCCGCCCATGGCCACGAAGCCGTCCTCGTCCGTGACGCTGCCGTCGTACAGGATGTGGAACAGCTCGTTGTCCTCGGGCCGCTCCCCCACCTGGGCCACCAGGATCTCCACCTCGTAGGGCATCATCTCCTGGGTAAAGATGTTCGCCAGGCCCTGGGAGTACGCGTTGGCCAGGCTCTTAGCGGTCACGTCGTCCCGCCCGTACGAGTAGCCTCGCACGTCGGCCAGGCGGACCCCGGCGATCCGGAGGTTCTCGAACTGGCTGTACTTGCCCACCGCGGCGAAGGCGATCCGGTCGTAGATCTCGGAGATCTTGTATAGATGCGTGGAGGGGTTGTCGGCGATGAACAGGATCCCGTCGGCGTACTCCAGGGCCACCACGGGCCGGCCTCGGGCGATGCCCTTGCGCGCGTAGTCGGAGCGATCCTTCATCATCTGCTCCGGCGCCACGTAGAAGGGCATCGGCATCAGGTGTTCTCCTCCCGCCGGGCCACCACGGCCTCGTACGCCAGCCTGACCTCGTCCGAGGGCACCTCCGCGACGCCCTCCTCGGTGACCACGTGGACGCTGGGGAAGATCCCTCGCGAGGGATCGGGGCCCCCGGTGGCTGTATCGGCCTCCGATGCATCGAGGAGCGACTCCACCGCGGCCTCCACGGCCGCGGCTCGGGGCATATCGGAACGCCACCGCTTCTTGAGGCTGGCCCTGGCGTCCCGGCCGCCGGAGCCGGTGGCGTTGTAGTCGATCTCCTCGTACCGGCCCCCGATGGCGTCGTATCGAAAGATCCGGCCCACGCGCTTGTGGAGGTCGTAGCCGCCGTAGAGCGGCACCACGACGAGGCCCTGGATCACCAGAGGGAACGACTGCCGGATCATCTGGGCCAACCGGTTGGCCTTTCCTTCGAGCGAGAGCTCCTCGCCCTCGACCTTCTCGTAGTGCTCGAGCTCGGTCTGGAACAGGCGGACCAGCTCCAGGGCCTGTCCGGCCACTCCGGCGATCCCCACCGCGGAGTGGTCGTCGGCGAGGAACACCTTCTCCATCCGGTCGTCGGCGATGGAGAAGCCCTCCACAGCCCGTCGGTCGCCCGCCATCACCACGCCTTCGGTAAACTGAAGGGCCACCACGGTGGTCCCGTGTGGTGCCGGGGGGGCGGGCTCGCCGGACGACGCCCGAGGCACCGAGTCACCCCCCGAGGCCCGGATCAGGTCGAAGAAGCTGGGGTTGGCTCCGAAGGCGGAGCCGGGTGGATCTCCGGTCATTCCCCGCCCTTCTGGACGTAGGACTTGATGAACTCCTCGGCGTTCTCCTCGAGGACCTCGTCGATCTCGTCGAGGATGTCGTCCATCTCCTCCTTGAGCTTCTCGCCCTTCGCAGTGGTGGAGGCCTGGGCGGCGTCACCCGACCCGGGTCCTCCTCCTTTCTTCTGGACCCGCTTCTGCTCCTGTTCCGGCAACCGCAGCCTCCTCTCGTGGGGGGGATCCGTCCACCATTGTACGGCGGGCCCTTCCGGGGTCAGGGAGGCTCAGGACTGGAGGAGGTCGACCAGGGTGGCGGCGTCCTCGGCCCGCTCGAACAGCGCCTCGACGTGCTCCTTGGTGCCGCGGAGCGGCTCCCGCATGGGGACCCGCTGAAGCGCGTCCCGTCCGGTGTCGAAGATGACCGAGTCCCAGGACGCGGCCATGATGGCGTCGGGGTATCGGCTGATGCACGACCCGCGGAAGAACGCCCGGGTGTCCATCGGTGGAACCTTCATGGCCTGTGCGATCTCTGACTCGGCCACCAGACGCTCCACCTGTCCGGAGCCGGCCAGCTTGTGGTACAGACCACGGTCCCGGCGGACGTCGTGGTACTGGAGATCGATCAGGGCCAGCTTGGGGTCGCCCCAGCTCAGCCCGTCGCGCTCCCGGTAGGCCTCCAGGAGCCGGTACTTGGTCACCCAGTCCAGCTCCCGGTGGAGGTTCATGGGGTCGTCCTCCAGCGCGGTGAGCACGCTCTCCCACTGCCCTATCAGCTCCGCCTGCAGAGCCGTGTCCTCCTGCTCCTTCGCGTACTTCTTGGCGTGATCCAGGAACTCCCACTGCAGGGCCAGCGCCGTGACCGAACGCCCGTCGGACAGCCGCACGGTCTGCCGGAGCGTGGGGTCCCACGACACCTCGTGGAGGGCCTGCACCGGAGTGTCCAGCGACAGGTCGGGGAGGAACTCGTCCTCGATCATCCGCAGGACCAACGCCGTGGTCCCCAGCTTGAGGAACGTGGCCACCTCGCACATGTTGGCGTCGCCGATGATCACGTGAAGGCGCCGATACTTCTCCGGGTCGGCGTGCGGCTCGTCCCTGGTGTTGATGATCGGGCGCTTGAGCGTGGTCTCCAACCCCACTTCGGCCTCGAAGAAGTCGGTGCGCTGGCTGAGCTGGTAGCCCACGTCGGGGTCCTCGGCGCGCCCGCCCTCCACGCCCACCTTTCCGGCCCCGGTGAAGATCTGCCGGGTCACGAAGAACGGCGTCAGGTCACGGACGATGCGAGAGAAGGGGGTCTTCCGTTCCAGGAGGTAGTTCTCGTGACAGCCGTAGGAGTTGCCCTTGCCATCGGTGTTGTTCTTGTACACGGCAAGCCGCTCGCCCGGCGGGAGGAGGTCGGCGGCCATGGCCAGGGAGGCCTCCAGGATCCGCTCTCCGGCCTTGTCGTGGATCACCAGGTCGCGCGGGGTGGCGCACTCGGGCGTGGAGTACTCCGGGTGGGCGTGGTCCACGTAGTACCGAGCTCCGTTCGGCAGGATGACGTTCGCCAGGCCGAGGTCCTCCTCCACCGGCTCGCGCTCCTGGACCGGCTCGAAGCCACGGGCGTCGCGGAGGGGGCTCTCCTGCTCGTAGTCCCACCGGATCCGCCGTAGCGATCCGGCGAACGTGTTGATCAGGAGCGAGGAAGCCAGCACCGGATTGAAGTCGAGACTCCCCGGACCGGAGATCCCGTACTCCGTCTCGATGCCCATCACCTTGGGAATGGCCACGACGGTTCTTAGGATACGGTCCGAAGCCGCGGTTTACAGGTATTGGCCGGGGCTGACCCGCTCGACCTGCCGGCCGGTCTCCCCCTCGCGATCTCCCAGGAGGGTCCGGACGTACACGATCCGCTCCCCCTTCTTGCCGGAGATCCGGGCCCAGTCGTCCGGGTTGGTGGTGTTCGGCAGGTCCTCGTGCTCCTTGAACTCCGCTCGGATGGAGTCCAGGAGGTCGTCGAGCGTGAGGCCCTTCTGACTGGACTGGAGGAAGCGCTTGATGGCCAGCTTCTTGGCCCGCTTGACGATGTTCTCGATCATCGCTCCCGAGTTGAAGTCCTTGAAGTACAGGATCTCCTTGTCCCCGTTCTGGTAGGTGACCTCCAGGAACCGGTTCTCGTCGGCCGTGGAGTACATCCGGTCGATGGTGCGCTCGATCATCCGCCGGACGGTCTGTTGCATGTCCTCGCTGCTGCGGGCCTCGTCGGCGTGGATGGGGACGTCCCGCGTGAGGTACTTGGACATGATGTCGGCCGCCGACTTGGCATCCGGCCGCTCGATCTTGATCTTCACGTCGAGCCGGCCGGGACGGAGGATCGCCGGATCGATCAGGTCCTCGCGGTTGGACGCCCCGATGACGATGACGTTCTTGAGCGTCTCCACGCCGTCGATCTCCGACAGCAGCTGGGGCACGATGGTGTTCTCCACGTCGCTGGAGATCCCCGACCCCCGGATGCGGAAGATCGAGTCCATCTCGTCGAAGAACACGATCACCGGGAAGCCTTCCTCGGAACGCTCTTTGGCTCGCTGGAAGATCAGGCGGATCTGTCGCTCGGTCTCCCCCACGTACTTGTTCAGGAGCTCGGGTCCCTTGATGTTCAGGAAGTACGAGTGGGCGTCCGACCGGCCGGTCTTGGCCGACACCTGCTCGGCCAGCGAGCGGGCCACGGCCTTGGCGATGAGGGTCTTCCCACAGCCGGGCGGTCCGTACAGCAGGACCCCCTTCGGCGGGGTGAGCTGGTGCTCCCGGAACAGCTCGGCGTACAGGAACGGGAGCTCCACGGCGTCCTTGATGTCCTCGATCTGTCCCTCGAGCCCTCCGATGTCCTCGTAGGTGACGTCGGGGATCTCCTCGAGGATCAGCTCCTCGACCTCTTCCTTGGGGAGCCGCTCGAGGACGTGACCGGAGCGAGGGTCGTACAGCAGTGGGTCGCCGGCTCGCAGCGGCGGGTCGGCGGTGATGACCTGGGAGACGATGGCCACCATCTCCTCGTCCCCGCGGCCGATGACTACCACCCGGTCCTCACCCAGGACCTCCTTGATGGTCACCACCTCTCCCTGGCGGTCCTGCTCGAGGACCTCCACTACGTTGAGGGCCTCGTTGAGGATGACCTCGGCGCCACGACGGAAGTGTGAGCGGTCGATCTCCGGATCCACGTTCACCCGCATCTTCCGCCCGGAGGTGTAGACGTCGACGCTTTCGTCCTCGTTCTCGCCGATGAACACCCCGAAGGAGGCGGGAGGCCGGGTAAGCTTCTCCACCTCTTCCTTGAGGGCCTCGATCTTCTCTCGCTCGGCCTTCAGGGTCCCCACGAGCTTCTCGTTCTGGGCCAGGGCTCGGGCCACGTCACTCTTGGCCTCGAGCAACCGTTCCTCAAGGGACCGGACCTGACGGGGGGCGCTGTGCAGCCTGCGCCGGAGCAGGGCGATCTCGTCCTCCAGGAACTTCACGTGGGTCTGGAGCTCATCGACCTGTTTCTCGTATTGCTCGATGCGCTCGTACGCGTCCATTTCGTCCTGGGGCAACGTCTCGTCCTCCGAGTTCCCTCTCCGGGCCGAGTATACCGTGGGCACCCCACGACTCCTCGGAACCTCCCACTACCGCTTCGGCGTGACCGGGGGGCGGGTTTACCCGGTCTTTCTGGCGACGGTGATGAACCCGGTGTGGGCCACCATCCGATGGTCCGGACGGACGCTGCGCCGCTCCACGTGCCACGTGCGGTGCAGGACCTCGAACGTCTCGATCTCCGCGAAGCCCATGTCCACCAGCGAGGCCACGAGCTCCTGGATCTGTCCGGTGGTGGGGACGTAACCGCACACCAGCCCGCCGGGGTGCAACGCCCCCGCGGCGTCCGGGAGCACGGCCTGGGGGTCGGGCAGGTCGAGCATCAGCCGGTCGAAGCTCTCCCCCGTCTCACCGATCTCCCGGACGTTGCCCAGACGGAGATCGAGCCATGCCGGCACCTTCCCGAAGAACGCTTCCGCGTTGGCCCGGGCCACGGCCAGGAAGTCCTCCCGGCGCTCGTAGGACACCACCCGCCCCTCTGCGCCCACCGCCCGGCACAGCGCCAGGGTGAGGGCTCCCGACCCGGTCCCCGCCTCCAGGACCCGGGCTCCGGGGAACACGTCCGCGTAGACCAGGATCGACCCCAGGTCCTTCGGGTAGATGACCTGAGCTCCTCGGGACATCTTCAGGACGAAGTCCGCCAGCCGGGGACGGAAGCACACCAGCGAAGCCCCCGTCGTGGAGTGGACCGTGGTGCCCTCCTCGGAGCCGATCACCAGGTCGTGAGGAACTGCCCCGCCGTGGAAATGGAACGTCTGTCCGGCTTCCAGACGGATCAGGAACCGGCGGCCCCGGGGGTCGAGCAGCACCACACGCTCGCCGGCAAGGAACGGCTCCTGGCTCACGCTCCCCCGCCGTACATCTCCGCGGGCAGGACCTCCTCGGACAGCTCCCTGATCACCTGGCGATCCTGGTCCGGGACCGACGGCCCGGCAGAACGCGCAGAACCGGCCGGTGGTCGGCTGTCCGCACCGCGCCAGGTCGTCACGCCACCGTTCCTTCGGGACCCCCCGGCTTCAGACCCTTCATGTAGATGAGCTCCCGCTCCCCCTCTTCCAGGCCGTCGATGAATCCCGCCGGCTCGAAGCCCAATGCCTCGCACACCTTCTGCATGATGGGGTTGGACTCCTCGGTCGCGGTGAACAATCGGTCCGTCGGGCACAGGGTATCGAGATGTCGCACGAGGGCCCCGGCCGCTCCCTGCCTCCGTCGTTCCGGATGCACCGCGATCACCCGGAGGAACCCGTGGCCATGGAGGAACGGTCCGAACAGCGCATACCCGTGGACCGCGTCTCCCGAGGAGGCCACGAAGCACTCCCCCTCGTCGATGGCCGGCGGAGGGCTCGGTGGTCGGTTTCACCGAAGGCTAGGCGGTCGATCTCGGCCACCGCCTCCAGGTGCCCGGGGGTGGCTTGTTCCACCCGATGCACGGCTAGCCCTGCTCGATCGGAAGGGGACGAACACCCAGCGTGAGCGTGACCTCGTCTGCGGTGCCATCGTCCCGCACAAGCTCAACGGTGATCTCCTCTCCCGGCTCACGCGACGTGATCTGGTCCCGTATGTCGTCCGACGTGGCGATCTCTGCTCCTTCGATGCCCAGGATGACATCTCCCGGGTTGATCCCTCCCCGGTCTGCGGGTCCACCGGGTGCTAGGTCCACCACCAACGCTCCCTCGTCAACGGGGAGCCCGAGCTGGGCGACCAGGGCGGGATCGAGGTCCTGGGTGGCCACCCCCATGTAGGCCTCGGGAGCGGCGGGGTCCTCGATAGCCTCCTCGATCACCGGCCGGGCCCGGTCGATGGCGATGGCGAACCCGATGTTCTCAGCGGCCGCGGCGCCGACCCCCGCGGTATTGATCCCCACGACGCGGCCCGACAGGTCGACCAACGGCCCCCCGGAGTTGCCGGGGTTGATCGCCGCGTCGGTCTGGATCAGGTCCTCGTAGGTTCGTTCCCCTTCCCGGAAGCTGGGGTCCTGCGCGGTGATGGTCCGGCCCACGGCGGACACGATCCCCGACGTCACCGAGGGACCCCCCTCCAGGCCCAGGGCGAACCCCAGCGCAACGACTGGCTCCCCCAGGGCCAGGTCGTCGGAGCTGCCGAGGGCCACGGTGGGGAGGTCCTCTTCCGGCTCGACCTGGAGCACCGCCAGGTCGGCCTGGGGGTCGCCGCCGATCACCCGGGCTTCCAAGCGCCGCCCGTCCGCGGTCACCACCCGGATGTTCAGCCCGCGTTCCACGACGTGATAGTTGGTGACCACGATCCCCTCGGCCCGAACCACGAACCCAGTCCCTTCGCCCCGGTTGCGGCCACCCCCCAACACCTGCTCGGACGACAGCTCGGCGGCGACGTTGACGACCGCGGGGCGGACCCGCTCCACGACCTCCACCACGGGATCGGTCGAGGTGCCGGGCTCCGGCTGGGCGGAGGTCGCCGGCGTTGGCGGGGAGGCCTCGGTCCCCTGTGGCTCGGTGCGCGCGCAGGCCGCCAGGGCCAAGAGGAGGCTCGCCGCCACCGCGGCCACTCGTGTGGTCGCCGATCGGCTCACCAGACCGACAATAGCACCGCGCCCTGGGAAGGCCTGGGGCGAATCAGCAGGCCGGTGGGATCCCGGCGACCGGATACAGGGCCCTGCTCCCGGCGAGATCACCGGGCCCCAGATCCTTGCTGGTCCGAGGGCGGAGGCCCGGATACATCACGTCCCCCGACGACGGCGAGTGCGCCACGCCGACCACGTGACCGGCCTCGTGGCGGACCACGGTCTCCAGATCGAACCCTCGGCCTCGTGTGCCCAGCGGACGACGGGTGTTGACCTCGATGTCGAACCCGGTGATCCGGGTGCCCTGGCCGTAGACGAACGCGGAACCCACACCGGTCCCCGGCACGAAACGGACCCGGTTCACCCCATCGTCCGCGGTCACTCCGGGCTCCACCAACCCGCCGGCGGCGAAGGCCATGGCCGAGTCCGGCTGGTGTGTCCAGGAGGCAAACGCCCTGCGGACCGCGCGAGCCCAGGATGGGCGGATGGGGCCCTCGATGACGTAGGTGGCCGGGAGATCTCCGAGGCACCATGTGGCTCCCGGTGGAAGGGTCGACGACGGTCCTCTGGGATGACGGTGGCCGGCGCCGGTCCCCATGAGGGCCTGGGCCACCGGGCTAGGTCGCGCCGGCTCCTCCCCGGCCACGATCCGGCCCGGGAAGGGGCTCAGGATCAGCAGGACCAGCGTGCAGGGGCCGATCCGGCGCCAGGGGACGGGCACGATCCGGGCATGCTAGACGCAGCCGGTCGTTCAGTCGTCCCCCAGGCGGCGTAGCCGGGGTCCGCCGTTTGGACGACCCGTCAGGCTTCGGGAGGGTCCAGGTCGGTGCCCATGGCGTGGTAACCGCCGTCCACATGGAGGATCTCTCCGGTGATGGCCCGCGATCGATCGGACAGCAGGAACACACACGCTTCCGCCACCGGATCGGGGTCGGTGGGGTTCCAGCCCAGCGGTGCCCGCCGCTCCCACACGTCGATGAACCGGTCGAAGCCGGGGATCCCCTTGGCGGCCATGGTGCGAAGCGGCCCGGCGGCCACGCAGTTCACCCGGACCCCGTCCCGGCCCACGTCTCGAGCGAGATACCGGGTCACCGACTCGAGGGCCGCCTTGGACACCCCCATCCAGTCGTAGGCCGGCCAGGCCACGGTGGCGTCGAAGTCCAGGCTGACCACGCCCCCTCGTCCTTCACCGAGGAGCGGAAGGTGCGCCGCCACCAGCTCCTTGAGCGAGTAAGCGCTGGCCCGGAGGGCGATCGCCACGCTGTCCCAGCCGGTCCGGAGGAAGTTGCCGCCCAACGCGTCCTCGGGGGCGAAGGCGATGGCGTGAAGGATCCCGTCGAGCCGTCCCCAGCGATGTTGGAGGTCGGCGGCTACCGCGGCGACCTGTTCGGGATCGGTGGCGTCCATCTCCAGGACGTCGGGTGGCCGCGGGAGTCGGCGGGCGCTCCGTTCGGTCAGCGACCGCCCCCGCCCGAAGCCGGTCAGCACGACCTCCGCTCCTTCGTCCTGGGCCATCCGGGCCACCGCGAAGGCGATGCTCTGCGGTGTGAGCACCCCGGTGATCAGGAGCTTCTTCCCTTCGAGCAGCACGGTCCCCAACAGTAGACCCGGGGCGGGGACCCCGGCCAACCGGTAGTCCTTGAGCTGGACGAGGCCGCCCGCCACAATGGCGCTCCGCCATGTTCCATCGCTCCCGCCGAACCGCGCTGTGGCTGATGGTGATGGTGACCTTCGCGGCCCCCGCCGTCGGTCCCGCGGAGGCCGCCGTGCCCACCCGGGCCCGCGCCGGGGACCATCGGCTGGCACCCCGGCCGGGTTGGGTGGCCAGGATCGACCGCCTGGTGCGTGGCCAGGGCATCGGCGTGGCCGTGGCCGAGGAGGGAAGGTTCCTGTACCGGCACGCCGACGCTCGTCGACGGGCCCCGGCATCCAACGAGAAGCTCTTGCTCTCCATGGCCCTCCTGGACCGGCTCGGGCCGGACGCCCGGCTGGTGACCCAGGCCGCAGCGGGCCCGGTGACGTCGGGCGTGGTGGCCGGGGACCTGTGGATCCTGGGGACCGGCGACCCCGCCCTCGGCCCCACCCGCCTTCGAGAGCTGGCCACCGCAGTGGCCTCGGCCGGCGTGACGCGGGTGGAGGGCTCGGTGGCCGGCAGCACCGGCTTCTTCAAACGGGACTGGCGGGCTCCCGGGTGGAAGCGGGACTTTCCCCGGACCCAGGTGGCCTTCCCAACCGCCCTCACCTATCAGGGCAACGAGGCCGGCGGCGAGCACGTGCGGGACCCCGAGCTCCGCGCGGCCCGGGCCATGACCCACTGGCTCCGCAAGGCAGGTGTTCAGGTATCCGCCGACCCCGATGCCGGCCGGGCTCCGCCCGGACTGGTCCCTATCGCCGAGGTGCACTCGCGGCCGCTGATCGATCTCCTGGAATACACGAACCGTTTCTCCTCGAACTTCTTCGCGGAGGTCTTGGGAAAGCGTCTCGGAGCCGAGGTGGCCGGCATCCCCGGGAGCATCCACAAGGGAGCACTGGCCATCCGGAGCTACGCGGCCGAAGGGGGCACCCGGGTCCGGTCCCTCGACGCCTCGGGACTGTCCTACGCGAACCGGGTGTCCCCGCGAGCGATCGTCCGATTGCTGGAGATCGCCGAAGACCAGGAATGGGGGGAGGTCTTGCGAAACGCCCTTCCCGGTCCGGGACAGGGAACCCTGAAGGGGCGGCTCCGGCACGTCTCGCTCCACGCCAAGACCGGGACCCTCAGCGGCATCTCCGCACTCTCCGGCTGGGTGTATCTCCGCCGGCTGAACACCTGGGCGGAGTTCTCCGTCCTCTCGAGGGGGATGTCCAAGGACCGGGCGGTTCGGATCGAGGACCAGATCGTCCGGATCCTGTCGCGCGACGCACGTTAGCTCGATTCTGTGGCGCCGCAACCCTTTCCGTGGAACGCTCCCTGGTGGAGCCACGACGCTGACCTCTGCGTGGGCTGCGAGTACCCTTGACTCTGTGGCCATGAGCCCTTCCACCGCGCCCGTCGAGGTCGACCGTCCCTCGGGCCAGGACGTCGTGGAGCCGGATCGCGTATGGCTGGTCATCGTGTGGAACGATCCGATCAACCTCATGTCGTACGTGACGTTCGTGTTCCAGAAGCTGTTCGGCTACCCGCGGGAGAAAGCGCACCGTCTGATGCTCCAGGTCCACAACGAGGGGAAGGCCATCGTCTCGCACGGAACTCGGGAGAACGCCGAGTTCGACACGGCCCGCCTCCACGCACACGGTCTGTGGGCCACGATGCAGCAGGACGTCTGAGTGAGCGAGCAGCCCAGAGTACGGCGGACCCGCCGGGGGGCCTTCGAGCTGCACCTGCCCGGGGAAGAGCGAGCGCTGCTCCGCGGCCTGCCGGGCCAGCTCCGCGAGCTGCTGGACTCCGACGACCCGACGTTGCGCCGCCTCTTCCCACCCGCGTACGCCGACGACCCGGACCGGGAGGCCGAGTACCGCAGAATGGTTCGCGACGACCTCCTGGCCGGGAAGCGCGAGGCCCTCCGGATCATCGAGGAGACCGTCGACGCCCGGCGTGTGGACGAGGACCAGCTGACCGCATGGCTCGGAGCGTTGAACGACTTGCGACTGGTCCTGGGGACCAGGCTCGATGTCACCGAGGAGCTGTACGAGGAGGGTCTTCCGGAGGACGACCCCCGAGCGCCAGCCTTTGCCGTGTACGCCTATCTCGGCTGGCTACAGGAGCAGGTGGTCGCCGCACTAGCGCAGAGTTTGGAGACCGGGACCTAGACAAGGGCGACGGGATCGAGGCCCCAGGCTTCTCGCATCCGATCGATGATCAGGTCGGCCACCATCCGGTAGCCGGTCGGTGAAAAGTGAACGCCATCTGCCGCCCGCACCAGGTCCGTATTCCCCTCCTCGTCCCGGAGGTAGGCCGTGTAGCTGCCGTCCCGGCGATCGAACGTCTCCCAGGTGTCCACGAACGTGGACTCCGGATGGGCCGCCGCGACCTCCGCGTACTCCTGGTTGAGCTGTCGGGCCCACCGATGCCGGATCCCCTCCTTCATCGGGGGGAGGCCCACCCACGCCACCCGGGCGCCTCCCTCGGTGGCCACGGAGATCAGCTCCTCGATCTCGGCGCGGTAGGCGAGGACCCATTCGTGGCTCCCCGTGGAGATGAACCGGCCGCTGGGATAGCTGATCGACTGCGCGTCGTTGGAGCCCAGCATGACCACCAGGACCTCCGGGCGGAAGTCGCGAACAATCCGCCGGACCCGTTCCGGCCAGTCGAAGGCATCCGGCCGGGCCAGGCCGGTGGCCAGCTCCCCCTGGGCCGACACCTGAACGAGCTCTGGATCCAGGGCGGACCCGACCGCCGAGGCCAGGCCGATCGCGAACGAGTCCCCCACCACCGCCACCCGGAGCTTGTCGTCGGTGGACGGAGTGGGGAGGGCCTCCAGCGGCTCCACGGGCGACGCAGGTGGCGCCGGGCTGGGATCCTCGGTCGTGGGGAACGTGGCCTCCGGAGGCGGGGGCGGGGGGGCCTGAACCTCCACACCGGCGCGAAGCTCCTCCTTCCCCAGGGCTCGCTCCATGCCCGCGGTGAGCCGCCCGAAGCCCAGGAGATCGCTCACCGCGGCGAACGGGCGCAGGAAGATCAACGACGCCGTCCGCCGGGCCCCGAACGGAGCCACTTCTGCCGCCCGCTCCAACCGAGGGGCCTCGATGAGCAGCCACAACATGAGGCCCGCGACCATGATCACCAGGGCCTCCCCCGCCGGCTGAAGCCTCCGGGGTCCGGGCCGAGCCCCGGACTCCGATCCTGTGCCCAGCGACTGATCCGACATCCGTCTCCTCAGAACTGGAAGTAGATGAACGGCGGGACGCCCGCCGGCCCAAGGGTGGTGATCGCAGCCAGGACGCCCGCCACCGCCAGGGCCTGGAACGCCGGCCGAAGGCGGGAGAACGCAACCTGGAGATGCTCGCCGGGCCGGCGGGGCAGGTACTGGACCGCCAGGCTCAGGGCGATCACCCACACCACGACCGGGCTCACCAGGGTGGGGGCCGTGGCCCACCCCACCACGAAGCGCCACAGCACGGCCACCGCGGTTCCGATCGAGTCGGCTCGGAAGAACACCCACCCCAGGCACACCAGATGGAAGGTGACGACCCGCTGTCGCAGGACCGACGCCGGGTCGTCCGGCAGCGGGTTCAGACCTCGAGCCTCCCTGCGAAGACGGTTCCGGCGGCCGAACGCCACGCCCAGGCCGTGGATGCCCCCCCATACCAGGAACGTCCAGGCCGCGCCGTGCCACAGACCTCCCAGAAGCATGGTGATCACGATGTTCGCCGAGGTGCGGCGCTCCCCCCGGCGGGATCCGCCCATCGGGATGTACAGGTAGTCGCGAAGCCACCGAGACAGGGTCATGTGCCACCGGCGCCAGAAGTCCTGAAGCGAACGTGCCGTATACGGCCGGTTGAAGTTCTGCGGGAACTGGAACCCCAGGAGCCTGGCCACGCCGATGGCGATGTCCGTGTACCCGCTGAAGTCGGCGTAGATCACGATCGCGTAGGCGTACACGGCGAACAGCACGTCGAGGGCCCCGTGGCGGCCGGGGTCGCCAAAGACCGGGTCGACCAGGGTGGTGGCCAGGAAGCTGGAGATCACCACCTTCTTGAACAGGCCCCTAAGGATCAGAAAACCGGATCCGGCGACGTCCAGCCGCTTGGGGTCACGGGGGCGACGGAACTGGGGCAGCAGCTCCCCCCCTCGAACGATCGGTCCCGCCACCAGGTGGGGGAAGAACGAGAGGTACAAGAAGAAGTCGAGCCAGGTGGCCGGGGCGAGCTTCCGCCGGTAGATATCCACGACGTAGGTGACCGCCATGAACGTGTAGAAGGAGATTCCCACCGGAAGGACGATCTCCATCAGCGGGAGCGGTGAGGGCACGCCCACGGCCCCCAAGCCGTTGGCCAGATTCAGGGACAGGAACCCGTAGTACTTGAACCACAACAACGGGGCGAGCGTGGCGGCCACCGACACCCCGACGGCCACCCG
The DNA here is from genome assembly GCA_050692555.1 of Actinomycetota bacterium. GTDB lineage: Bacteria > Actinomycetota > UBA4738 > UBA4738 > CALAEC01 > DAITPV01. The sequence continues at coordinate 5,225 of JBOGVS010000036.1, read as the reverse complement.
CCGGCTCCGACCCTCCCTCCGGGCGGTCCATAGCGCCCCCACCTGAGCAACGACGGTGACCATGGCCAGGATCCAGACGTACCGAACGTCCCACCACGCATAGAACACGTAGCTGGCCGCGATCATGAACAGCTTCCAGCGCACCCGGAATGGGTTCAGGAGCCAGTGCGCCAGGAACACGATGACCAGGAAGATCGCGAAGTCGGTCGTTGGAAACAGCATCTCGCTCGCGGAGCAGCGTACCCGACGGACCCCTCGATCCTGGGAAGGTCGCGACTGCCTGCCACGATGTTCACCAGCCCCGCCGAGCAGAACCTACCGGTGAGAAGCCTAGCTAGAACGCGCCTCGACGGTAAGAATGGGGCCATGAAGTTTCGCGACATCACCATGGACGACCTGCCGCTCTACGAGGGGGCGCTCACCGATCCGAGCATGATGTCGGAGCTAGGAGGCCCGTTGCCGCGGTCGGGCCTCAAGGAGAAGCTCCAAGGCATCGTCGACGACGTGGTGGTGGGCCGGGTGTGGTTCTTCACGATCATCCCGGACCAGGAAGACGGCACTGCGGCAGGGACCGTATGCGTCTGGGACCACAAGTGGAACGGCGAGGTCATCAACGAGATCGGCTGGATGGTCCTCCCCCGATTCCAGGGCCGGGGGTTGGCCGGCGACGCCGTGCGTGCCGTGCTCCGTAAGGCTCGCCCGGAGGGGCGCTGGGACGTGATCCACGCGTTCCCCGCCACCACCAATGCCCCGTCCAACGCGATCTGCAGAAAGACCGGATTCACGAAGGTCGAGGAGGTCGACTTCGAGTACGCCGGAAGAATGCTTCGATGCAACCACTGGAAGATCGACGTTCGTCTTGCCCGGGAGGCCGGATGACCGCCGTAGGGCCGAGTTCCGTACTGGCGGTGGGTACCGGAGGGGCCTGTGAGCGCAGGTTGATCGGGGTCAGAATCGTCCAGGAAGAACGGGCCATGCGTCGGGCCTTCCCGGGCTACCAGGGGTCATGCCGGGTCGGAGCTGAGGGGTGACAGGCGTCCGATGTCACCCCCCAGCGTCTTCGCTGTATGGGCGGATCTGCCTGAAACACTCGCGAGGTCGGGCGCGCCCCGCAGCTAACGGCGCCCGGCCCGCAGCGTCCCTGCGCAGGGCGACCGGGCATGGGCTCCTGCGCCCGCGACGGCCGCGAGGTAACTTGGGAGGTGGAGGGCAGGCCTACCAGAGAGACCTGCATCTATGCTTCTCGTAGTGCGGACGTGGCCTTCCGCCCCTCACCCGGCGCGGCGGATCGCCCTGGGCCTGCTGGTCCTTCCTCTTGCCCTCTGGCTGCTGGCCTCGGTCACCGGCGCCCGGGCCCAGGCGACGACGGTGCTGGTGACGGAGGTGGACGGGGTCATCACACCGGTGATGGCCGACCACATCCGGGAAGGGCTGGTCCGGGCACAGGAGGAGGCCCACCAGGCGTTCCTGATCGAGCTCGATACGCCCGGCGGGCTCGATGCCTCGATGCGGGACATCATCCAGGCCTTCCTCGGCGCGAACGTTCCCGTGGTGGTCCACGTGGCTCCCTCCGGGGCGCGGGCCGCGTCGGCCGGGGCTCTCATCACGATGTCGGCGCACATCGCGGCCATGGCTCCCGGCACGACGATCGGGGCGGCGACCCCGGTTGACCTCGGGGGCGGCGGAGACGTCGAGCGGAAACTCATCGAGGACGCCGCGGCCTACGCGGAATCCGTGGCCAGGGCTCGGGGACGCAACGTCGAGTTCGCCGTCGAGGCCGTGCGTGAGGCTCGGTCGGTCACGGCCGATCGGGCGGAGCGGATCGGCGTGATAGACGTGTTGGCCTCGAACCGGGCCGAGCTGCTCGAGGAGATCGACGGGGAGACCGTGACACTCGCGAACGGGGACGACGTCACCCTCGAGACCAGGGGGGTCGGGATCGTTTCCCACGAGCTCGGGACATTCCGGTCGATCCTCCAGTGGCTGGCCGACCCCAACCTGGCCTTCCTGTTCATGTCGCTGGGGACCCTGGCCATCATCTACGAGCTGGCCAACCCGGGGCTCGGCGGCGGGGCGGTCGTGGGCGTGATCCTGATCCTGCTCGCTCTGTTCGGCCTGGCCGTTCTGCCGGTGAACGCTCTGGGTGCGCTCCTCCTGCTGCTCGCGGCGATCCTTTTCGTGGTGGAGATCTTCACCCCGGGGGTGGGGGTGGGCGCCGCGGGAGGGACCGCCTCCCTCGTCCTGGGCGGCCTGTTCCTGTTCCGCGGCCGGGTCGGAGTGGATCCGGAAGTGCTGATCCCCGTCGCCGTCGTCGTAGGCGGGGCGACCGTGCTTGCCGGTCGGCTGGCATGGCGGACCCGCAGGCTGGCAGCGACCACCGGAGCCGGCGGGCTGCTGGGGGCGGTCGCCGAGGTGGGGTCGGCCACGGGGACCAACGGCCAGGTGATGGTCCAGGGAGCCTGGTGGAACGTGAAGACGCGAGGCGAGCAGCTTCGGCAGGGCGCCACGGTACGGGTGGTCGAAGTCGAGGGTCTCGACCTCGTGGTCGAGGAGCAGGAGGCGCCGCCCACACGGGAGGATGGGGAGGGAAGGGAGAGAGGAGAGACATGAGCGAAGCGACGTTGTACGGCATCGGGATCGCGGTGCTTCTCATCGTGATCATCGGCATCTCGGCCATCCGCATCGTCAAGGAGTACGAACGCGGGGTCATCTTCCGGCTGGGGCGGGTGATCGGGGCCAAGGGCCCCGGTCTGTTCTTCATCATCCCGATCATCGACCGGATGGTGAAGGTCAACCTCCAGACGTTCACCAACGACATCCCCAGCCAGGACATCATCACCAGGGACAATGTCACGGTTCGGGTGAACGCGGTCGCCTACTTCAACGTGGTGGATCCCATCAAGGCTACCGTGGCCATCCAGGACTACCTTTTCGGGACGTCCCAGGTGGCCCAGACCACTCTGCGCAGCGTGATCGGACAAGCCGACCTGGACGATTTGCTGGTGGCCCGGGACGAGATCAACCGCCGCCTCCAGAAGATCATCGACGACCTCACCAACCCGTGGGGGGTCAAGGTGACCTTGGTCGAGGTGAAGGACGTGGAGCTTCCCGAGGCCATGCGCCGGGCCATGGCCAATCAGGCCGTGGCCGAGCGGGACCGCCGGGCGAAGGTGATTCACGCCAAGGGCGAGCTCGAGGCCGCGGAGACCCTCTCCCAGGCCGGGCGGCAGCTCAGGGAGGAGCCGGCAGCGATGCAGCTCCGGGTGCTGTCTACGATGTCAGAGATCGCCTCGGATCGGACCACGACGGTGATCTTCCCGCTGCCCCTGGATACGCTCCAGCAGATAGGCGCGACCCTCGGCGGTGGCAACGGGCCGCCTCAGCCCGGCGGGACGGAGCGGGGAGGAACCGCGGCGAACGAGTAAGGATCCATCGTCAGGGGCCCAGCGGGCTCTCTACGGACCGCAGTTCGCCCTGACCTTCCCGCTCTTCGAGCCCCGCGGGTGGGTTCCGCTACACGGCGGTGACGGTGATCTCGTGCGTGGCGTCCACAGCCGTGTGGACGCCGTCGCCGACTTGGAGGCAGAGCGACACGGAGCAACGATGGCCCCCTCACTTCGGCAGGGCTTGCTCTGGTGTCGGAGGATCGAGCGGCACAGACGACCAGTCGAGCCCAGACTGGAGACTCCAACCGTGGACCTGACGCGGCCCGACTCGACTGGATCAACCTGCTGAGAGGGCTCGCTCCCGACTCGTCGTCCTGACGAACACCGCCCTGGTGGGCGTGATCGTTCTCTGGGACATGACCTGGAGGGTGCAGGCGGCCGAATCCGAGGGTTTGGAATCGAGGCTATCTTGCGTGGCCCGGTTCGTTTCCGGGCCGCCACTTGATGGTGCAGCCGACGCTCGGACGCTGATCCTTGGGAACAGGACGGTCGTCGAGCACGGCATCGATCGCCGCCCGGAGGTCCTGGCCCGTCACCGGAACGCCATTGCCGGGCCGGCTCGAGTCGAACTGCCCGCGGTACGCGAGCTTTCGGTCGGCGTCGAACAGGAAAAAGTCGGGGGTGCATGCGGCCGAGTACGCCTTGGCCACTTCCTGGGTCTCGTCGAACAGGTACGGGAAGGCGTAGCCGGCCTCTCGGGCCTCTTCGGCCAGGCTGTCGGGGGCGTCCTCGGGGTAGGCCTCGGGGTCGTTGGCGCTGATCGCCACGATCCCCACGTCCCGGCCCCGGTAGTCCCGGCCAAGGTCGGCGAGTCCCTTCCGGACGTGCCGGACATACGGGCAGTGCCGGCAGATGAACATCACCAGGAGCCCCTTCCTGGCATTGAAGTCCGATCGTTGCACCAACCCGCCGGTGGTCACATCGGGCAGGGCCAAGTCCGGCGCTTGTGTCCCGAGGGCGAGCATCATCGAGGTTCCAGCCAACTCAGCGGCCTCCTTCGCGATCGAGTCCCATCGTAGAGGTGACTGGGCCGGACCGCCGAGTCAGTCCCTCTCGAATTCCGTCCCCTCGACGCAGCCGACTCTACTCCCCACCCAGGGCCTCGGCAGATAGAGCCGTCTGCCAGGATGGATGGATGCCTTGGGCGATGGAGGCAGTGTCCAACCCGTCCGTTCTGCGGCTCCACACCACCGAGGAGCTGACGGACCGCACGATCGAGACCTGCCCACCGGCCGTCCCGCCCGCACCCCTCGACCGGCTGCTGGCCCTCCCCGAGGTTCGGGCCCTCGATCTCCACCGCTATCGCTGCCGGGTGAATCTCAGGCCGGGGACGAGCGCCATCGCCGTGGGCGACGCCGCGGAGCGGAGGCTGCTCACCGCGTGGGGAGCGCCCGAGCCCCTGCCGCCGCAGGAGGAACCGAGGGCGTTCGCCATCCGGCGGGAGGGTCCAAGGGTGGTGGCGGAGAGCCGGGAGATGGCCGAGGGCGAGGGGGTGGCCGCGGCGCTATTCGACGTCCGGGGCGTGGTCGAGGTCGTGTTGGGACGGCGGGTTGCACTGGTGCGCCTTGGAGGCTTGTTCCGCTGGTCGGCCGTCCAGCCCGACGTGGTCCGTGCACTGACCCTGGCGACAGGTCCTTCCTGACTCGGACAGCAGCTTAGTACGCTCCTTCCTAAATACATAGCGTATTAGAGTGCTGGAGTTGCCGCCCCTGGTGGGGCATGCTTTCCTCCGAGAGGAGGGAGGATATGCCCAGGAGGAGCCCGTACGTGATCGAGCTC
>JBOGVS010000035.1:3550-32541 GCA_050692555.1 Actinomycetota bacterium | reverse complement strand
GAGAAGGATCGCGGTGGTTCTGATGGTGGTGCTGGCCGCCTGCGCCGAGCAGCAGCAGCCGCAGACGGACCAGCCCGCCCAGCAGCCGGCGTCCCCGGAGCCGGCGGCGCAAGAGTTCCAGGTGATCCCCACGGAGTATGCCTTCGACGGCGTCCCGGAGACCATGGAGGCCGGCGAGGCAACGTTCACCCTGGTCAACGAGGGGGAGGAGCAGCACGAGATGACCCTGGCGAAGATCAACGACGACCGCCCATTGGAGGAGCTGATCCAGCTCCCCCAGAAGGAGGTCCAGGAGGTCATCGAGGACGCCGGCCGCACCGAGGCCAAGCCGGGGAAGTCCAAGACCTTCACCGCGGACCTGGAGAGCGGGCGGTACAGCTACGTGTGCTTCATCACCACCGAGGATGGCACGCCGCACGCCTTCGAGGGCATGTTCGGCGAGTTCACGGTGGCCTGAGGTGCGCTCAGGACTCCCCGCGTGCACCGGGCGCGGGGAGTCCCGTCTCTCGGAGGAACGCCAGCACGGCCATCACGCGGCGGTGAACGTCGCGCTCCTCGGACAGACTGAGCTTGTGGAACAAGGAGTTGATGTGCTTCTCGACGGCTCGCTCGGTGAGGAACAGCGCCCCGGCGATGGCGGCGTTGTTCTTCCCCTCGGCCATCAGGCCCAGGACCTGGCGTTCGCGCTCCGTCAGCTGTGCCAGCGGCGACCGGGCCTCACGGTCACGGCGAGCAACCAAGCGCTCGACCACCTTGGGGTCGAGGACCGAGCCGCCACCCGCAACATCGCGCAGCGCCCGGGCGATCTCCGCGACGTCCGCGACGCGCTCCTTAAGCAGGTAGCCCAGTCCCTCGGCGCCCTCCTTCAGCAGCTCGTAGGCGTACTCCTCCTCGTCGAACTGCGAAAGCACCACCACACCGGTCTCCGGATGCGCGGCGCGGATCCGTCGCGCCGCGTCGATCCCTTCGGTGGTGTTCGACGGTGGCATGCGGATGTCGGTGAGCACAGCGTTCGGCCGGTGCTCCTCCACCGCCTGGAGCAGCTCGTCGAGGTCGGCCGCGGTGGCCACCAGGTCGAGGTCTTCGACATCCGCCAGCAAGGCGGCGGTTCCCTCCCGGACCAGGTAGTTGTCCTCCGCGAACACCACGCGGAGCGTCATGCGGAGATGGTATACGGGAGGCCACGGTGAGCGAGCCGATCCGGGTGGTGCTGGGGGACGACAACGTCCTCGTTCGGGAGGGCGTCCGAGCCCTCCTCGACGCCACCGATGGCATCGAGGTGGTGGGCGTGGCCGAGGATGCCCCCTCCTTGATCGCCACCGCGGACGAGCTGGTGCCCGATGTGGTGGTCACCGACATCAAGATGCCCCCGCTGTTCCAGCTCGAGGGGATCGAGGCCGCCCACGAGATCAGGGCCAAGCATCCCGACACCGCGGTGGTAGTGCTTTCGGCCCACGACGACGAGGCCTACGCGCTGGCGCTTTTGGGGAAGGGCCAGAGCGGGCTCGGGTATCTCCTCAAGGACCGGCTGGGCGAGGGCGACGAGCTGGCCCGGGCCATTCGCGAGGTGGCCGCGGGCGGTTCCCTGGTCGACCCGACGATCGCCGAGCGCCTGTCGGGAAGAAAGGAGTCCCTGGGACACGATCGCGAGGTCCTCGACCTCATGGCCCAGGGCCTCGGCTACGCGGAGATGGCCGAACGGCTGAGCACCACCCAGGAGGACATCGACGGGCGGGTCACCGAGCTGTTCGCCCGCCTGGCCGACGATGCGGGCCGCGGCGCCAGCGCGGCCGTCGACGAGCTCAAGCGACTCCACGCCGCGGTGGTGGACCGGGAGGCCTCCACCCGGACGCTACGGTCGTTCGTCCCCTCTCAGGTGGCCGACCGGCTCCGGCAGGCTCCCATCGAGCAGGAGGAGCTGGAGGCCACCATCCTGTTCTCGGACATCCGGGGCTTTTCCACGATGGCCGAGACCATGTCCCCCCGCGAGGTGGTCGACCTCCTGTCCCGCCACCTGGCGGCCATGGCCGAAGTGGTGCTGGACCACGGCGGGACCCTGGACAAGTTCGCCGGCGACGCGGTCATGGCGGTGTTCGGCGCTCCCGATCCCCTGCCGGATCACGCGGAACGAGCGCTCCGGTGCGCCCTGGCCATGCAGTTCCGCCAGCGGGCGCTGAACGAGGAGACAGCGGCCGCAGGAGTGGCGCCGGTGGACATGGGGATCGGCGTGAACACCGGAATGGTCATCGCCGGAACGCTCGGAGGGGGCGGCAGGCTCGAGTACACGGTGGTCGGCGACGCGGTCAACATCGCTCAGCGCCTCCAGGCCGTGGCCGAAGGAGGCGAGGTGCTGGCCTCGGCAGCCACGGTGGAGGCGGCCTCCGGCATCAACGCCGAGCCGGCCGGGGCTCAGGAGGTCAAGGGCCGGTCCGAGCCCGTGGAGACCTACCGGGTCCTGGCGGACACGTAACGCCGGTGTCTAAGGGCTCGACTGCATACGACAAGGAGTACTTCCGCACGCTCTACGGCGACGTCCCCCGCCAGACCCGGTTCGACCGGGCCCGCGACGACCGGGTGGTGGCCCTCGTCGACCGTTACGCCCTTCCCGGGGACGGACCGATCCTGGACATCGGCTGCGGTTACGGCTACTTGCTGGCCAGGTTCCGGGGCCGGCGCCGCCTGGTCGGCATCGACCTGTCCACGCATGCCGCCGAGCGGGCCCGGGCCCGGCTCCCCGAAGCGCTGATCCTTCAGGCCGACGTTCAGCGCGGCCTCCCGTTCGACCAGCCGTTCGACGTGGTCCTGGCGATCAACGTCGTCGAGCACGTCCCGGACCCGGAGGCCGGCGTCCGGAGCCTGGCCGAGACGCTCCGTCCCGGCGGCCTGTGCGTGGTGCACCTTCCCACGATCAACAACGCCGTCAGCCGTCTCATCTACCGCCTCGCATACGCCGGTGACCCGACCCACGTGTACCGGCCCAGCGGCCATCAACTACGCCGGCTCTTCGAGTCGAGCGGCTTCGACACGCTGGAGTGGTCCTTCGCCCCCCATGTTCGGGCTCTCGGATCTCGGGCCGGCTGGCACCCCGCGCTACTCGCCGCCTTCCGCCGTCGCTGACCTACGGGAAGAACGGCGGGGGATCACCCGACTCCACATACCCCTTCAGGTGGCCGAGGACCTGAGCCCACACGAAGTTCACCGAGGCGAACTCCTCGTCCGGATACCACTCGGGCCATCCCCCGTGGCGGAACATCACGCGCGTCTGGGCGTTGGGTGACTCCCCCAGGTCCCAAGTGACCGTGGTGTCCTTCCAATTCGGGAAGTCTCCCTCACAGGTCCACGCCACTCGCTTCCCTTTCTTCAAAGCGTCGATCCGCATCTTGCACGGCACCGGCGCCGTGGGGAACTGGAAGGTCGCCACCGATCCCACTTTCGGCTCAGCCTTGCTCTGTCTGGTCCAGAAGCTGGCCAACCCCTTCTGGGTGCTGAGAGCCTCGAACACCTTCTCTGGGTCGGCCTCCACATCGACGGCCACCAGGATGTCGCACCCCATCGCTCCTCCTCTCTTCGCGTACCCGAACCTCACCCAGTAGTTTAAGCCCTGACTAAAATAGATGTCAACAGGCGCTTTAGGATGTGCTTAAATGGAGTCGTCATGCAGGACGTACTGGAGGTCCTGGCCAGCCCGCGGCGACGGGAGATCCTTCGCCTGGTGTGGGACGGAGAGCTGCCCGCCGGCGAGATCGCTTCGCATTTCCGCGATGTCACCTGGGCGACGATCTCCCAGAACCTTCGAGTGCTGCGGGAGGCTGGGCTGGTGACCGAGCGCCGTGAGGGCAACTGGCGCTTCTACCGTGCCGACCGCCGAGCCCTGGGATCGCTGCGGAAGGTCCTCCAGGAGATGTGGGAGACGGATCTTCGGCGGCTGCGGGCCGCGGCGGCCGCCGAACGACGCCGGAGATGATGACCACCGAGCCCACCCTCGAGGTGTGGAGACCGAGATCCGGATCCCCACCTGTCCGGAGATCGCATTCTCCTTTTTCGTCGATCCGGAGAAGTACCCGAGCTGGCAGGGGGTTCGAGCGGAGCTCGATCCCCAACCGGGAGGGATCTACCGCGTGGAGATGGAGACCGGGGACGTCGCTCGCGGCGAGTACCTCGAGGTTGACCCACCTCGCCGTCTGGTGTTCACCTGGGGATGGGAGGGAAAGTCCGAGGTCCCCCCGGGTCCACCACCGTCGAGGTGACCCTGACGCCCGACGGCGACGACACGGTGGTCCGGCTGCGCCACACCGGCATCCCCGACGACGAGTCCAGGAAGATGCACGAGGACGGGTGGAGGATGTTCCTCGGCCGCCTCCGCTCGGCTGCCGGGCGGGGCGCCGGCTAAGCCAGGCGGCCACGGGCAGGGCTACCCTGCATCACCGTGGCCGGCATCGGTTGAGCGGGCTTGGCCCCGAAGCAAGTAGGGTAAGAGCGGAGCCATGGGCGACATCAAGATGTACGGAGCCGCCTGGTGCAGCGACTGCATCAGGGCCAGGAAGGTGCTTGAGCGGCACCGCCTCGACTACGAGTACATCGACATCGACGTGATCGCCGGGGCCTCCCAGGAGGCTCAGGACCTGGCGAACGGGCGGAAGAACATACCGGTGATCGTCCTACCCGACGGAAGGATCCTGGTCGAGCCCACCGATCCGGAGCTCGAGAGCGCACTGAAGTCTGGTTCCTGAGGGCTTACTCGGCGAGCTGCCGCCGGACCTCTTCCACGGCCCGGGCTCGCAGGTGGGCCAGGTGCTCCTCAAGCGGCGCCACGCCCATCGCTTCCAGGACGCCCGGACGCTCCAGCCACATGCCCCGGGCAACCACGTACTCGGCTCCCTGCCGCAGCAGATCCCGGTCCACGACGAGCACCGGGATCACGGTCTCCGATCCCGCGTCCCGAGCCTCGCGAGCCTGCTTGAGGATGGACCCGACCACGTCTCGGGAGAGGAAGTCGGCCACCTCATCCCGGATGAACGGGGCACTCTCTTCCGCGGCCGCCTCGGCCAGCGTCGGCGTCTGCCCCATGATCAGCTCGACGTCGCGCCAGAACACCATCCACCGGAGGTAGTGCTCCGGAGGTGCTTCGGGGAGCCGGACGGTCACGGTGCCGGCCACAGCGAGCCGTTACCCGCGGGCCAACCAGTGCAACCATCGGACATATCGGGCGAGCATCCCCGGGCACTCGATCGAGGAATCTAGGAAGCGGAAGGCCGGATCGCTTTCAGCGAGAACATCAGCGGCAGCTCCCCCGCCTGGTTCTCGGGCAGCCACCAATACTCCCCGCGCTTCTCCAGGAACGGCAGGGACCAGTCCAGGAACGGGAACTCGTGGAGGAAATCGATCCGCAGCCCGTTCTGCACCAGGGAGGTCACGATCTCCCCATGCTGTGAGGCCAGTCGTACGAGACGGGTGTGCGCACGTACGAATCCAGCTCCGCGTAGGAGCCCTCCACCGGGAACTCCAAAGGCTCGGTCCGGGCGAAGTAGGGGAACTTCACCCGTAGCTCGGTGGCCTCCTTCGAGTCGCCGAACACGTACAGGAACGGATGCATCTCGTTGATGTAGAAGAACCCGCCCGGCTTCACGTAGCGGGCCACCACGGCCGCCCACCGGGGGACATCCGGAAGCCATCCGAGCACGCCGCGGGACGTGTACACGATGTCGAACTCCCCCTCCAGGACCTCCGGTATGTCGTAGACGTTCGACAGGAGGAACGTGGCGTCGAGGCCGACCTCCTCGGCCAGGGCCCTGGCCTGCTCGATGGACCGCTCGGAGAAGTCCACGCCGGTGACCGTGGCTCCCAGCCGGACCCAAGAAGGGGTGTCCAGGCCGAAGTGGCACTGGACGTGCAGCAGCGACTTGCCGGTGACGTCACCGACCTCCTCGATCTCGAAGTCCTTGAGCCGCTGCTCGCCTCGCTTGAACCCCGGGACGTCGTAGAACGCCGAGCGCTCGTGGATCGGGGCCCATTCGTTCCACAGGGCCCGGTTGGCGTCGAGGTAGTCCCGCTCCTTCGGCACCAGATCACCCCGGGGTCAAGCGCCAGAACGCGCCGGTCAGCCCGATCCCCTCGAACACGGCCTCGGCTTCCTCGGCGGTGCGGCGCCGCCAGTCCGGCGCCATCCGGTTCGCGTACCACGCCTTCGCCAGGTCCCAGAGCTGCCCGAGGGTGAGAACCCCGCCGCGTGGGAGCCCCCGGTCGGCGCACCACCGATCCACATGCTCTTCCGACCGGAAGAGCAGCATCGTGCTTCACGTGTAGCCAATATCGTCCCACCAGTGGGCGGCGGGGACGGCGAAGTGGGCCAGGGCCTCGGCGGCCTCCATCTCCCTATCCCGGACTCGCAGCTCGAGCGGTGCCTTGCAGTCCGGGCAGCTCGTCGAGATCGTGCCCTCCGCACCGAGCATGGCCAAGACCCCGGGGGCATCCCAGGCACAGGTTCCCCAGTAGGAGCGGCCGTGGGACTCCACCCGAAACGAGGTCTCCCGAGCCGAGAGCGGATTGGCCATCCAGATGTCGTGTGACCCTGGCTCCAGGACGATCACGTGTCCATCGGCCAGTCGCCGATACGCCTGGGTAGCCTCCACCGCGGTCAGCTCCAGGACGTCCGCTGTCTCCTGCACGGTGGGAGGCTGGCTCGTCTCCACGAACCGGCGATAGATGTGCAGACGCACGTCGTTCAGAAGATCCTGCTCCACGAGCTAGCCCTTGGCTTCGCTCAGCTCGAGGAGGTGGCCGTCGGGATCTCGGAGGAACACTCGGACCTCCCAGTCCGACTCGACGGGCGGGGTAAGGAACTCGGCTCCCCGGGCCCGGAGGGTCTCGTACGCGGCCCGACAGTCGGGGACCCGGATGGTCAAGGCGTGGCTGACGGTGTCCGGGTCGGACGGCGGGGTGAAGGTCACGGTGGGCTTGTCCTCGGTCGGCGGGCCGCCGGTCACCAGGAGCATCCACGTGCTCAGGAACTTGAGAACCACCGAAGTGCCGCCGTACTCGCGGTAGAGCTGTGCCCCAAGGACGTTGACGTAGAAGTCCCGAGCGCGATCGGCGTCGCTCACAACAAGGATGTGGGTGAGCTCCATCCCCTCCAAGGGGAACTCTCCCGCCACGGTCACGCTCCTCTGTAGGCCATGATTGTCGCCCATGCCGAAGGGCAGCGACGATCGACTACGGCGGCTCCGGCAGGCGGCCCAGCTCCTCCATCGGCCTTCCGGCAAGCGCGATCCGGCCGACGTGGTGCGACACCTCGTCAGTGTCCAGACCCAGATCCCCGACGCCGCGGCGCTCGGCCTCCGAGCCCGGACGCGCGGCCTCACGGCCGCGGCCGTGGACCGGGCCCGCTTCGAGGATAGAAGCATCGTGTGGACATGGGCCATGCGACGGACGCTCCATTTCGTGGCGGCCGAGGACCTCAGGTGGCTGCATCCCCTCGTTGTCGAGGCCTCGGATCCCCCGCTCCCACCGCCGCCTGGTGCAGGAAGGTATCCCCGAGAGCAAGCACGAAGCTGCCGTGGCTGAGATCCGAAGGATCCTGAAGCGAGACGCGCCGCTGACCCGGCCGCAGCTAGCCGAACGGCTCCGCCGCAAGGGCATCCGTACTGATGGCCAGGCCATCGCCCACCTGGTGTGGCTGGCCGCGGCCGAAGGCGTGTGTTGCTACGGGCCCGAGATCGATGGGGAGCCGGCCTTCGTCCTTCTTGACGAGTGGGTGGGAGCGCGCCGGCCCCTGGATCGCGACGCCGCGCTGGCCGAGCTGGCCGTCCGATACCTCCGTTCGCACGGACCGGCCACGGTTGCGGACCTCGCGGGCTGGTCGGGGATCAAGGCCTCCGACGCCAATCACGCGTGGCAGGCCATCGAGAACCGATTGAAGGAAGTACCGGTCGGTCGCAACTCCCTCTGGACGATCAAGTCTCAGAGGGGAGAAGCTCGGCCCGGCCTGGTTCGGCTGCTCCCCGCCTTCGACGAGTACGTGCTCGGATGGAAAGACCGCGGCTTGGTTGTCCCGTCCCAGCACTGGAAGAAGATCAACGCCGGCGGTGGGTGGCTCCACCCGATGATCTTGTCGGACGGCCGGGCCGTGGGGACCTGGGCCACCGAACGAGGTGACGACGGGCTCGATGTGCGCACCCGTCCGTTCTCGGCCCTCGGTCTCGCGATGAGAAAGGGAGTGCAGGCGGAGGCGAAGGACATCGGGCTATTCCTCGGCACCCAGGCGAACGCCCGATTCGACTGAGCGAATACATCTCTACCCTGCCTCGCCCTCGAGGATCCGCTTCAGCTGCATGAGGTTCGTGGCGACCGCTCCTTGATTCGGGAAGCCGCGGCATTACCCAAGAGGCGAAGGACTCCACGCGGTTCGAGCTCGACTCGATTCACCAGCCTCGTCCCTCCGTCAATGGGCTCCAGCAGGTAGCTCAGGCGGGAGGCAAACGGCCCCAGAGTCCCGGCGATCGCCAGCTCCCGCGGAGGCTTGAACGTCGTCACTTCGAACGCTTCCTCGCTCCGACGTGGTACGTGGCGAAGCTGTCGGTACGTGCTTCCGACGCCAAGGGGACCTTCAGAGGTCTTGATCGTCTCGGAGATCGCGTAGTTCCAAGCTGGTATGTTCTCGAAGTCGGCCAGGAACGCGAAGACGTCTTCCAGCTTCCGACTGATGGTCACGGTGTTCTCGAACGAGATCACGACCGGCTCCGACAGCCTAGTCCGCCGGGAAGATGGCCGTGCTACTCGTGGTTCGGTCCTCCAGGAGGCCGTATGGCAACTGCCGACCGCGCCGAAGAACAGGAACCGCCGGATCAGGAAGAGCTACGGGTCTCGACCATCGAGCTCTTCTTCGACCTGGTCTTCGTGTTCACCCTGACCCAGCTGACCTCGCTCCTGGCTGAACACCCGACCGCCGAGAACCTGGCTCGGGTCGTACTGATCTTCGTCGTGCTGTTCTGGATGTACGGCGGCTACGTGTGGCTGACCAACCAGGTGCCGCCGGACCGGCCCGCTCGCCGGCTTCTGATGATCCTGGGCATGGCAGCCTTCTTCATGTGCGCCCTGGCGATCCCGGAGGCGTTCGACGGCAGCGGGGTTGCCCTCGGGATCGGGTACCTGCTCGTGATCCTGGTGCACGCCGGGTTGTGGACCCAGGTCTACGAATCCAGGGTGGTGCTGCGATTCGGGCCGTTCAACGTGGCGGCTGCGGTAAGCGTGATCATCGCCGGCATGCTGGAGGGCCCGGCTGCCTACGCGCTGTGGGTGGCGGCGATCGTCATCCTGTTCGTGACCCCGCGGATCGCCGGCCGCGCGGCGCCCCAGTTCCCGGTGCGCTCCAGGCACTTCGTCGAGCGGCACGGCCTGCTCCTGATCGTGGCTCTCGGGGAATCCGTCGTGGCGATCGGGATCGGCCTCGCCGGCGTACCACTGACGCTGAAGCTGTTCGGGGCGGGCGTACTGGCGCTGGCGTTGGTGGCCGCGATGTGGTGGGCCTACTTCGTCGGCGACGAGGAGGGCGCCGATCATGCCATGACCTCCGCGTCACCGGCCCAGCGGTTCGGGCTGGCGATCAACGGCTACTTCTTCGCCTACATCCCCATCCTGCTCGGCGTGATCACCACAGCCGCCGGGCTCGAGTTGTCCATCGGAGATGTGTTGGCGCGACTCGAAATCGCACCGGCGGTGTTGCTGGCCGGTGGCGTCGCGCTCTACCTAACCGGCGACGTGGCCTTCCGCCGAGTGATGCGCATCCGCCCGATCGCCTACCGGGCAGGTGCGGCCGTGATCGCGCTCGGTACGGTCGTCCTCGGGCTCTACTTGGCCGCCGCCATCCAGCTTGTGGCCCTTGTGGTCATCGTCATCGCGGCGCTTGCCTCCGAGGCGAGCCGCCGGCGCGCCGAGCGAGCCGCCAAGACCGTCGTGGACCGGCCAGGAAGGAGATCACACTAGTCGCGAATCGATGCGAAGACTTTCTCGTAGCTTGCTGATAGCAGCTCGGGCAAGACCTTCGTTTCCCCGACCACTGGCATGAAGTTGGTATCGCCGGACCAGCGGGGGACGACGTGCCAGTGAAGGTGGTCGGGAATCCCGGCACCGGCGACTAAGCCGAGATTCATTCCCAGGTTGAACCCGTCCGGCTGCATCGCTTCCTTGAGCGCTTTGATGCATCGCTGGATCAGCCTCTGGAGATCCAGGAGCTCATCTTCCTTTAGGTTCTCCAGGTCGCCTTCGTGGCGGAACGGGGCCACCATCAGGTGGCCGCTGTTGTACGGATAGGTGTTCAGGATGGCGAACGACAGCTCCGTCCTGGCCAGGATGTAGACCCTCTCGTCGTCGCCTTCCTTGGGCTTCTCGCAGAAGATGCAGCCCTGTTCCCCGCCCTCCCTGGCGGACCCGATGTATTCCATCCGCCACGGGGCCCACAGCCGCTCCATCACAGCTCGCTGATGTCGCCCGTCTCCACCGCGCGGGACTCCTTCTCTTCGATCGCCTTCGCTAAGAAGGCCTCGAACGGCACCGCCCTGGCCTCGTTCCCTCCGCGGTCGCGCACCGCGACTGTCGCCGAGTCGACTTCCTTGTCCCCCACCACCAGGGCGTAGGGCACCTTCATCATCTGGACGTCCCGCACCTTCTTCCCCAACGTCTCCCGGCTATCGTCCACATCCGCGCGCAGGCCCTCGCTTCGGAGCCGCTCGGCCAGACCTCGGGCGTGCTCGTGGTGACGGTCCGCGATGGGGATCACGCGGACTTGCTCCGGGGCCAGCCACAGCGGGAAGGCTCCCGCGTAGTGCTCGATCAGCACGCCGGTGAACCGCTCGATCGAGCCGAGGATGGCCCGGTGGATGATCACCGGACGGTGGCGGCGGTTGTCCTCGCCCGTGAACTCCATGTCGAATCGCTCGGGCAGCGCGAAGTCGCACTGGACCGTGGTGAGCTGCCAGTACCGGCCGATGGCGTCGCGGAAGTGGAAGTCCACCTTGGGCCCGTAGAACGCACCCTCTCCCTCCGCCACGTCGTAGGCCAGCCCGCTCTTGTCCAGCGCCGCCCGCAAGGTCTGCGTGGCCCGCTGCCACATCGACTCTTCGCCGATGGCCTCGCCGGGCTTGGTGGACAGCTCCACCTTGGGCTCGTCGAACCCGAATGTCCGGTGCACCTCCAGCGTCAGGTCAAAAACCCGCAGGATCTCGTCCACCAGCTGGTCGGGCGTGCAGAAGATGTGAGCGTCGTCCATGGACAGGCCCCGTATCCGCAGCAGGCCGTGCAACGTACCCGGCCGCTCGTACCGGTACACCGTCCCCAGCTCCGAGAGTCGCAGCGGCAGGTCTCGATATGAGCGAGTCCGCGACTTGTAGATGAACACGTGCAGCGGGCAGTTCATGGGCTTGACGAAGTACTCCACGTCCTTGTCGACCATGGACGGGTACATGTTCTCCCGGTACTTGTCGATGTGGCCCGAGGTCTCCCACACCTGCGACTTGGCCAAGTGCGGCGTGGTGACCACGTCGTAGCCCCGGCTCACGTGGATTTCCCGGACGAAGTCCTCGAGCTGCTTGCGGAGGACGCCGCCGCGAGGATGCCACACCGCCAGGCCGGCCCCCAGCTCCTCGGGGAACGAGAACAGGTCGAGATCCCGGCCGAGCTTGCGGTGGTCGCGCTTCTCGGCCTCCTCGCGGCGGTGGAGGTACTCCTCCAGCTCCGCCTCCGTGGGCCACGCCGTCCCGTAGATCCGCTGGAGCTGCGCGCGGTTCTCGTCGCCTCGCCAGTAGGCCCCGGCCACCGAGAGCAGCTTGAACGCGCCGATCTTCCCCGTGGACTCCACGTGAGGGCCCAGGCACAGGTCCGCCCACCCGTCGTTCCGGTACACGATGACCTTCTCGCCGGTGGCGCCCTCGGTCTCCTCGACGCCTTCGATAATCTCCACCTTGTAGGGCTGGTCGGCGAACCGCTTCAGGGCCTCCCCACGGGACAGCTCCTCCCGCTTGAAGGGCTGGCCCTCGGCCACGATCTCCCGCATCCGGGCCTCGATCCGGGGGAGGTCCTCGGGGGTGAGCTGCTCCGAAAGGTCGAAGTCGTAGTAGAACCCGTCCTCGATCGGCGGCCCGATGGCGTACCTGGCTCCCGGCCACAGATCACACACGGCTTGGGCCATCACATGCGCCGTCGAATGGCGCAGCACGTCGAGGTCGTTCTGGTCGTCGCTCATCGCGTTGGCTCCCGAAAGGGCCATCGTACCGAAGGCCACCCCTCCGGGCGGCGTCTCAGGTGCCGAACTCGGCGGTGAGGACGCCCGCGGAGATCACCTGGTCGTCCTGGGATACCGCCTCCACGGTCCAGATGTACGTGTGGGCCGGGCCCGCGGGCGGACAGGGCCCGCCGTAGGCGGTCTCCCCGAAGCTGTTCTCCTCCTCGGTCCCGCCCTCCGGGACCTCTCCAGCCTCCACACCCGTGGTCGCCGGGTCGATGCCGGTCACCACCCAGTGCGTGAACGTGCTGCCGGGAGCGTCAGGGTCGGTGAGGGTCAGACGGAGCTCCGCGGCATCTTCGGGGACCCCGGACCATTCCAGGGGCGCCGAGGTGTCGTCACCCCGACAGGTGAACTCGGTGGGAACGGTGTCCCCCTCTCCGAACGCCGGGCTGGTGACCGTCAGCGTCTCACCCTCCTCCGGCGGCGCGGGGCTCTGGGCGGGGGCGGGTTCGTCCAGGACCGGGGTTGACTCTTCTCCGCCGCACGCCGCCGCCGCCACCAGGATTACCGCCCACCGGCCCACCGTCTTCACAGGTTGTCCTCCGCCCATTCCGCCCACGCCTCCTCGAACTCCGGGAACGAGAGACCAAACGTGGCCTCCATGGCCCGGCCGACGTGATAGCGGGACGTCCCCGGAGCCAGTCGGGCCTCCCCCAGGATCCGGTAGAAGTCCGCCACGGCGTCCAGGCCGAAGTTGACCGTCGCGAACCGCATCGCCGTGTAGGACTCCTGGTAGGACTGGATGATGTCCGACTGCGCTCCGGTGATGAACTCGTAGTCCCGGGGCAGGGCCCGGTCGAACCTCCCGGCCGCCAGATCGGCGGTGATCTCGTAGGTATCGGTGTCGTTGGAGACCAGCTCGGCGACGCCCTCGTCCACGAACACCGCGGTGTGCGGGCCGCTCTGCTCCCTGGTGGCCACGTGGAGGAGCTCGTGGACCAGGATGGTCTGCTGGAAGTCCTCGGAGTTCCGCGAGAAGTTGGGCCAGTTGAGGATGACCCGGTGGCCCACCAGGTCCCAATCCCGGGCCCGGTCCACACCGGAGTATGCGAACGCCACGAACACTTCGAGGTCGAATGTGGCCTGGAGGATCCGGTCGAGCTGCGCGGTGGTCTCCGGCACGAAGATGGGAACGCGGCGCGACCACTCCTCCGGCCACTCCTGGTCGAGCGTGTCCAGGGCTCGCTCCGCGGCGCCCAGGATGAAGTCCGAGCGCGGGCCCAGCTCCGGCGGGGAGACGTACAGGAAGTGCTCGCTCTCCCGGATCACCACCGGCCCGAACTCCCACAGCTTGCGCCCGGAGTACATCCTGAGGTCGTCGAGGTCCGTGTCCGAGGCCACCAGCCACTCCCCGTCCCGGTTCACGAACGTGAGGAACAGGTCCTCGAGGGCAGGCTGGCGGTCGTAGCCGGCGAGCCGGTACCGCTCCTCCACGTGGAGGACGTACGGCTGGGCTTCCTCCCCGTACCGATCGACCTCCACGTCGGTGGTCAGCTCCGGCCAGTACTCGAAGGTCAGGTCCAGGCGGTAGTCCTCCAGGCCGATCAGGCGGAACCCCTCGAACAGGAGGCGCTGCCGCTTCACGAACTCGGGATCCCCGCGGTCCACGGTGGCCATGAACGCGTCCTCGTCGCCGGCGAGCATGGCCTCCGAGCGGCGGGCCAGAAGGTCTCTGATCCCCGCGAACCGGTCCGGCGGAGTCTCCTGGGAGGCCGCCGGGACGGCCGCGGCGGCCACCAGCCCGGCTACCAGGAGCACCGCGAGCCTGCGGATCATCGGCGACACGTGTGAAGTATCCCCCGCCCGGTACACTCGCAGGGCCATGGAGTACCGACCGCTCGACCCCGCGGAGTTCGACGCCCTGATCCGGATGCTCGGGGGGGCGTTCGGCGAGGACGCCGCCGCCAGCGACCGCGAAGAGGTCCGGCTGATCTTCGAGACGGGCAGGACGTGGGGCGGCTACGACGCCGGCGAGCTGGTGGGCTGCTCGGGCGCCTGCGCGTTCGACCTCACCACGCCCGGGGGCACCGTGGGCACTGCTGGGATCACCACGGTGGCAGTCCTGCCCACGCACCGACGCCGGGGGGTGATGAGGGAGGTCCTCCGCCGCCAGGTCGACGAGCTGCACCAGGAGGGACACCCCACCGCCTACCTGTGGGCCTCCGAGGGGGCCATCTACCAGCGGTTCGGGTACGGGACCGGGGCGCCGGCCGCGGCGTTCGACATCCGCAAGCACCGGACTGCGTTCCTCCGTCCCCACCAGCCGGCCGGCCGGGTTCGCCTGATCGAGCGGAGCGAGGCGTTCAAGGCGTTCCCTTCCGTGTACGACCGCGTCCGCCCCGGACAGCCGGGGATGCTGGACCGACCGGGCCCCTGGTGGGAGCTGCGGTTCCACGACAGCCCCGAGGACCGCGAGGGCGCCAGCTCGTACTTCTTCGCCCTCCACGAGGCCCCGGACGGCCCCGATGGGTACGTGGTCTACCGGGTCAAGCACGACTGGTCCTCGGTCAGCGGCGTATCCGAGGGGATGATGGACGTCGAGGAGCTGGTCGCCGCGACGCGAGGTGCCTATGCCGACCTGTGGCGGTTCTGCTTCGACGTGGACCTGATCGGACGGATCAAGGGGTTCAAGCGTCCCGTCGACGAGCCGCTCCTGCACATGCTGGCCGAGCCCCGGGCCCTCGGGCTCCGGTTTCGGGACGGGACGTGGCTTCGCCTCATCGACGTTCCCGCCGCTCTGGAGGCCCGGCGGTATGCGGTGGCGGACCGGGTCAGGCTGGAGGTCCGCGATGAGTTCTGCCCGTGGAACGAGGGGACCTGGGAGCTCCAGGGCGGGCCGGAGGGCGCGTCGTGCACCAGGTTCGCCAGCGAGCCCGACCTGGTGCTCGACGTCTCGGACCTGGCGGGGACGTATCTGGGCGCGGTTCCGTTCGCCACCCTGGCCCGGGCGGGACGGGTCGCCGAGGCCAAGGACGGCGCGGTGCGCCGGGCGGACGCCATGTTCGCCGCGGACCTCGCGCCGTGGTGCCCGCACATCTTCTGACCTGATCCCGTGTCCCGGGTGGTGACCACCGAGGTCGTCCCCCGGGGCAACGTCCAACGATTCCTCGAGCCGCGCGACGGCGTGGTGGCCGAGCGGGCCACAGGAGACGGACGGTTCGAAGCGTCTGAAGGCCCGGTGCGCAGGTATGAGCGGACCGTCCGCGTCGAGGACCTCGGCGACGGCACGGCCCGGGTCACCCAGACCATCGAGTACCGGCTGGCCGTCCCATACGTGGCATGGCTGTTCGCTCTCCCGTTCCGGCGGGAGATGGCCCGGGGAGAACGGCCGGACGGCCGGGCTCCGTGGTGGGCGCCGCCGCAGCGGGTCGATGCTCAAGGGGCCACGGCGCTGGGCTCGCTGGCGGTGGCCGCGGCCATCGGCGGCTACCTGACCGGCCTCCTGACCACCTCGATCGCCTTCGCCGGCAGGGAGTTCGGCGAGGGGTCGGGCTCGCAGGCGGTGGCCGGGGCGGTGATCCGGTTCGGCGGCGCGGTGGCCCTGGTGGCGGCGGTGGCGGCGGCCGACCGGCTGGGCCGGCGCCGGGTGATCCTGGGCGCCGCGGCGGCCGGCTGCCTGCTCACCGCGGCCGGAGCCCTGGCGCCCTCCCTTCCCTGGCTGACCGCCAGCCAGGCGGCGGGCCGGCCCCTCGGCGTGGCCCTGTTGATCTGCGCGTCGATCGCCGCGGCGGAAGAGATGCCCGCCGGGTCCCGGGCGTACGCGGTGAGCGCCCTGGGCCTGGCGGCGGCGTTCGGCGCCGGCGTCTCGGTGGCCGCCCTTCCGGTGGCCGACCTCGGCGAGCGGGCCTGGCGGGTCCTGTACGTCCTACCGCTTGCCGGGCTCCCGCTGGTGTGGAGCCTCCGTCGCAACCTGCCCGAGACTCGCCGGTTCGCCGCCGTTCCCGCTCGGGCCCGGCTCCCCGGCCATGGCGGACGGCTGTGGCTGTTGGCGTCCTCGGCGTTCCTGTTCAACCTCCTGGCCGCCCCGACCGCGTTCTTCCAGAACCGGTACCTGGCCGTGGAGCGAGGGTTCTCGGCCCTGGGCATCTCGGTGTTCACCGTGGCCACCGGGACCCCGGGGGCCCTCGGGGTGATCGTCGGAGGGCGGCTGGCCGACACCCGGGGTCGCCGCCCCGTCGGCGCCGTCGCGGTGGCGGGATACGCGGTCACCCACGCCCTCGTGTTCCTCACCGCGGGACCGGCGATGTGGACGATGAACACCGTTGGGGCCATCGTGGGGTCCGCCTCGCTGCCGGCCCTGGGGGTGTACGGGGCCGAGCTGTTCCCCACCTCGCTCCGGGGGCGGGCCGGCGGGCTCCTCGCCCTGGCCGGCCTGGCCGGAAGCGCCACCGGCCTGCTGGTGGCCGGCACGGTGGCCGATGCCGCCGGCAGCTTCGGCCCGGCCATCGCCCCGCTGGCCATCGGACCGCTCCTTCTTGCCGTGCTGGTGCTGGCCGCATACCCGGAGACCGCCCGGCGGTCGCTGGAGGACCTGAACCCCGAGGACCGCCCGCCGCCGGCCGCCGGGACGGGTTAGGCTTCGCTCGAAGGGAGGAGCTCAGTGCCCATCACTCCCGCCCGGAAGATCTGGATGGACGGGGACCTGGTCCCCTGGGACGAGGCCAAGATCCACGTGCTCAGCCACGTGGTGCAGTACGGCACCGGGGTGTTCGAGGGGATCCGGTGCTACCAGACGCCCAGGGGCCCGGCGGTGTTCCGCCTCACCGACCACCTCCGGCGGCTGCTCCGCTCCGCGGTGATCTACCGGACCACCATCCCCTACTCGCTGGACGAGCTGCACACCGCGATCAAGGACACCACCCGGGCCAACGAGCTCACCGAGTGCTACATCCGCCCCCTGGCCTACCAGGGCTACGGGGAGATGGGGGTCAATCTGTTCCCCACCCCGGCGAAGGTCACCATCGCGGCGTGGCCGTGGGGCTCCTACCTGGGTGAGGACTCGGTGGAGAACGGGGTCCGCGTGAAGGTGTCCTCGTGGCGCCGGCACGATCCCAACATCGTTCCCCCCGCCGCCAAGGCCACCGGGCAGTACATCAACTCTGCATTGGCGAAGGCGGAAGCTCTCGAAGCGGGCTACGAAGAGGCCGTGATGCTCTCACCGCTCGGCCACATCGCCGACGGTTCCGGGGAGAACCTGTTCGTGATCCGGGACGGCGAGCTCCTCACGCCACCGGAGTCCGCGGGGATCCTGCTGGGGATCACCAGGGACACGCTGATCCGGATCGCCCGCGATCGCGGCTACAAGGTTCAGCAGCGGAACCTGGTCCGGTCCGACCTGTACACCGCCGACGAGGCGTTCTTGTGCGGAACCGCTGCCGAGGTTGTCCCCGTGCGCGACGTGGACGGACGTGTCCTGGGGACCAACGGCCGAGGCCCCATCACCAAGGAGCTCCAAGAAGCGTTCTTCGCCGCCGTCCGCGGAGAATCCGAACAGTACGCCGCCTGGAACGAGCTCGTCGGCTAGTCTTAGCTTCCTAGATCGCAGCACGGGAATCAAGGAACCGATGGCCAAGACCGATTTCAAGTCCGTCGACGAGTACATCGCAACGCACCCCGAAGACGTGCAGGCGATCCTTCAGCGCGTCCGCAGCACCATCCGCAAGGCCGGGCCCGGAGCCGAGGAAGTGATCAGCTACCAGATCCCCACGTACAAACTGCACGGTGACGCAGTGATCTATTTCGCTGGGTGGAAGAAGCACTTCTCGCTCTATCCCGCAACCGATCAGCTCGTCGAGGCGTTCAAGGACGACCTTGCCCCGTACGAGGTCAGCAGGGGCACGATCCGCTTCCCGCTCTCCCAGCCCGTCCCCGTGAAGCTGATCGAATACATCGCGAAGTTCCGCGCGAAGGAAGCTGCCTCAAGGAGCGTTACTCCTTCCAAGCGGGATATGAGCCGAGGATCCGGATGAAGCTGGTGTGCTTCGACAGCTCGTCGAGGGCTCGGCGGGCGGCCGGGTCCTCGGCGCCGGCCTCGAAGTCCAGGTAGATCCAGTACCGCCACGGCCGGCCACCTCGGGGCCGGGACTCCAGCTTGATGAGGTTGATCCCCTCTCCCGCGAACCCCGCAAGGCACCGGTGCAACGAGCCCGGGACGTCGGCCACCGCGAATACGATCGAGGTCTTGTCGGGTGTGCCCACCGGTGCCCCCGACCCGATGACCGCGAACTTGGTGAAGTTCTCCGGGTTGGTCTGGATCCCTTCGGCCAGCACCTCCAGGCCGTAGAGCTCCCCGGCCCGCCGCCCGGCCACCGCCGCCTGGGCCGGGTCTCCCGCTTCCGCGACCATCCGGGCCGCTCCGGCGGTGTCCTGGTGAGGGACGATCTCGGCCTCCAGGTCCACCAGGAACTCCTCGCACTGGGCCAGAGCCTGGGGGTGCGAGTACACCCGGCGGATGTCCCCGATGGAGGCCCCCGGCGGGCCGAGGAGCGCGTGCTCCACCCGGATGATGGCCTCGCCCAGGATCCGGAGCCCGTGGCGGACCAAGAGGTCGTAGGTCTCGTTGATCGAGCCGGCCTGGGAGTTCTCCAGCGGCACCACACCTTGGTCGGCGCCGCCGATCTCCACCCGCTCGAACACCGCCCGAACCGTGGGGAGCGGCTCGGTCTCGGCGTCGGGGAACAGCCGGGCCACGGCGTCCTCGCTGAACGCTCCAGGCTCGCCCTGGTACGCCACCCTTGGGCGATGGGTTGGAAGCGGATGCACGCTCATCCCGCGGCCTCCTCGGCGCGGGCCCGGGGGTGCAGGAGGCCGTACACCAGGCTCTCGGCCAGGGCCTCCCACGAGGCCTCGATGATGTTGTCCGAGACCCCCACGGTCGACCACTCCTTCTCTCCGTCCGAGGACTCGATCAGGACCCGGACCGCGGCCTGCGTTCCCTCGCCGGGGTTCAGGACCCGGACCCGGTAGTCGGTCAGGGAGATCTCGGCCAGCTCCGGGTACACCCCGCCCAGAGCCAACCTGATGGCGTTGTCCAGGGCTCCCACCGGCCCGCGGCCCTCGGCGGTGACGATCTCCCGGCGGCCGTCCGCGCGAACCTTGACCGTGGCCTCGGCGGCGGTCTCCTCACCCTCTCGCTTGTCCATCACCACCCGGAACGACTCCAGCGCGAAGAACCGGGGAACCGAGTCGTCCCCGTTGCGAAGGAGCAGCTCCAGCGAGGCGTCCGCGGCCTCGTACGTGTACCCGCGGCCCTCCCGGTCCTTGACCCGGGCCAGAGCCTCCTCCGCGGATCCGGCGGGGAGGTCCAGTCCCAGCTCGCCGGCCTTGCGGAGGAGCGAGGCCCGGCCCCCGAGCTCGGAGACCACGGTGTGAGCCTCATTGCCCACGGCGGCGGGAGGGACGTGCTCGTACGCTCCGGGGCGGCGGGCCAGCCCCGACGCATGCAGGCCGGCCTTGTGGGCGAACCCCGCCCGGCCAACGTAGGGCTGGTGGGGATCGGGAGGCAGGTTGGCCACCTCGGCCACGAACCGGGACACCTCGGTAAGGCGGGACAGGGAACCCGCGGGCAGCACGAGCTGGCCCAACTTCAGCTCGAGGTTGGCGGCGATCGTCACGAGGTTGGCGTTCCCGCACCGCTCCCCGTAGCCGTTGACGGTGCCCTGGACCTGGACCACCCCGGCCTCCACCGCGGCGATCGAGCCGGCCACGGCGCACCCGGCGTCGTCGTGGCTGTGCACGCCCAGTGGCGCGTTCACCGCAGCGGCGCACTCCCGTACCACCGTGCCGATCTGGGACGGCAGCGTGCCGCCGTTGGTGTCGCACAGCACCACTCGCTCGGCGCCGGCCTCCTCCGCGGCCCGGAGGCAGTCGATGGCGAACGCAGGGTTGGAGCGGTGGCCGTCGAAGAAATGTTCCGCGTCGAAGAACACTCGGCGGTCCCGGGCCGCCAGGAACCGGATGGAGTCCTCGATCATCCGCAGTCCCTCGTCCGGCGCGGCCCGCAGCGTCTCGGTCACGTGTACGTCCCACGCCTTGCCCACCAGCGTGACGACCTCGGTCTCCGCCGCCAGCAGGTCCCGCAGCACCGAGCTGTCCTGGGCCCGTTCCCCCGGCCGCCGGCACGAGCCGAACGCCGTGAGCGTGGCTCGCCGAAGGGGCTCGGACCTGGCCACCCGGAAGAACTCGGTGTCCTTGGGGTTCGATCCCGGCCATCCTCCCTCCACGAACGGGACCCCCAGCCCGTCGAGGGCGTGGAGAACCTTGAGCTTGTCCTCCACGGAGAACGACAGCCCCACCATCTGGGCGCCGTCGCGGAGGGTGGTGTCGTACAGCTCAGTCACCGAGGGCCCCCTCCACCACCAGGTCCCCCACCTCCGAGGTGGTGAGCCCCATCTCCCCGGCCAGCTGGGACCCCATCTTGGACACCGCCAGCCGGATCCCCGCTTCCACCCGGGCCGCGGCCTCCGACTCCCCCAGGTGGCCGAGAAGCATGCCCATGGCGGCGATGGCCGCGATCGGGTTGATCCGACCCGTGCCCGCCCACTGCGGGGCGGTGCCGCCGATCGGCTCGAACATCGACACCCCGTGCGGGTTGATGTTGGCCCCCGCGGCCACCCCCATCCCGCCCTGGAGCACCGCGCCCACGTCGGTGACGATGTCGCCGAACATGTTGTCGGTGACCACCACGTCAAACCTGCCGGGATCCTCGAGGAGCAGGACGCAGAAGGCGTCCACGTTGGCGAAGGCGGTCTCCACGCCGGGGTTCTCCCCGGCGACGTGGTCGAAGGTCCGCTGCCACAGGTCACCGGCGTAGGCCAGGACGTTGGTCTTGTGCACCAGGGTCACGTGCTTCCGGCGCCCCTCGGCCAGGCCGAACGCGTAGCGGATGACCCGCTCCACGCCCAGCCGGGTGTTCACGCTCTCCTGGATGGCCACCTCCTGCTCGGTCCCCCGAGCGTGGAACCTCCCGGCGCCGGCGTACAGCCCCTCGACGTTCTCCCGGACCACCACCAGGTCAACGTCGTCCGGCTGAAGGTCGCGGAACCGAGTGGTGACCCCCGGGAACAGGCGTACCGGCCGGAGGTTCACGTACTGATCGAGCTCGAACCGGATCCGCAGCAGCAGGTCCCGCTCCAGGGGGCCGGGGGGGACGTCGGGGTGGCCCACGGCGCCCAGGTAGATGGCGTCGAGGGAACGGAGCTCCTCGATCGCGCCGTCGGGAAGGGTCTCGCCGGTGCGCAGATAGCGCTCCCCTCCCCAGTCGTACGTCGTGGCCCGGTACCCGAACCCGTCCGTCACGGCGTCCAGGACCTTCAGGCCCTCGGCCACCACCTCGGGCCCGACGCCGTCGCCGGGGATCACGCCGAGCCGATAGGTGCTCAGTCCATCCTCCAGTCGGCCTGAGCCGGCTCTCCCTCGGCCACGCCCACCCGGACCCCGCCGCCGTCACCGAGCCGGCGCTTGACCCACGGCATCAGCCCGCCGGAGCGGAGGATGTCCTGCATGAATTCCGGCAGCGGCGTGGCTTCGAGATGCGTCCCCCGGCTCACGTTCTGCACCTCGCCGGCTTCCAGGTCCACGCGGTAGACGTTCCCGGTCTCGGCGCCGTCCGCGGCACCGGGGCACTCCACGATGGGCAGCCCCACGTTGATGGCGTTCCGGAAGAAGATCCTGGCGAACGAGGCGGCCACCACGCAGGCCACTCCGGCGCCCTTGATGGCCAGCGGGGCATGCTCGCGCGACGAGCCCGAGCCGAAGTTCCGTCCCGCCACGATCAGGTCGCCGGGGCGGACCCGTCCCACGAACCCCGGGTCCAGGTCCTCCAGGCAGTACTTGGCCAGCTCCGCGGGCTCGGTGGCGGTCAGGTACCGGGCCGGGATGATCACGTCGGTATCCACGTTGTCCCCGTAAACGTGGGCCGGACCCTCGAACCGGAACCCGGTCATGCCGGCGCTCGCTCGAGCAGGAACGGCGGAGGCTCCACGCCGAGCTCCTCGGGGTGCACGATCCGCCCCGCCACCGCGGTGGCCGCGGCCACGGCGGGGTTGGTCAGGTACACCTGGGCGTCCCGGTGGCCCATCCGGCCCCGGTAGTTCCGGTTCGACGTGGACACGCACACCTCGCCCGGCCCCAGCACCCCCATGTGCCCGCCGAGACACGCTCCGCACGTCGGCGTGGACACCGTGGCCCCCGCCTCGGCGAAGACCTGGAGGAGCCCCTCTTCGTTCGCCCGCATCCACACCTCCTGGGTGGCGGGGATCACCATCAGGCGAACGGTGGGGGCGGCCTTCCTCCCCTGGAAGATGTGCGCGGCGATCCGGAGGTCCTCGATCCGGGCGTTGGTGCACGAGCCGATGAACACCTGGTCCACGGCCACCGGGTCCACCTCCGACACCGGACGAGCCAGCGACGGCAGCGACGGCAGGGCCACCTGAGGCTCCAGCGCGCTCACGTCGAGCTCGTGCTCCTCGACGTACTCCGCGTCGGGATCGGAGGCGTCCACGTGGAAGTCTCGGTGCCGCCCCGTGATGGCCTGACGCTCCCGGACGTAGGCCAGCGTGACCTCGTCGGGGGCGATGATCCCGGACTTGGCCCCGGCCTCGATGGCCATGTTGGTGAGCGTGAGCCGCGACTCCACCGACAGGTGCTGGAGGGCCGGGCCGGTGTGCTCCATGGCCCGGTAGGACGCCCCGTCGTCACCGATCCGGGAGATCACCGCGAGGATCAGGTCCTTGCCCACCACCCACGGCCCCGGCACTCCGGTGTACACGAACTTCACCGACTGCGGCACCCGCAGCCAGATCTGCCCGGTGGCCAGCACCGCGGCCAGATCCGTGGAGCCTACCCCCGTGGCGAAGTTCCCCAGCGCCCCGTAGGTGCACGAGTGGGAGTCGGCCCCGATGATCACCATCCCCGGCAGCGACAGGGCCTGCTCGGGCAGGAGGATGTGCTCGATCCCTCCTCGCCCCAGCTCGAAGAAGTGCTCGATGTCCTGCTCCCGGGCGAACTCCCGCATCGCCGTGACCAGCCCCGCGGACGCGATGTCCTTGGCCGGGACGAAGTGCGAGGGCACCAGGGCCACCCGGGAGGGATCCCATACTCGTTCCACGCCCAGCTCCCGGAACCGGCGGATGGCCACCGGGGCGGTGATGTCGTTGCCCATGGCCAGGTCCACCCGGGCCATGACCAGGTCGCCGGGACGCACGGAGTCCTGACCCGCGGCTCGGGCCAGGATCTTCTCGGTGATGGTCTGCCGGCTCACGCCACTTCCTGGCCTTCGGCTGGTGCCTCGGTCTCCGGGAGCCGGCCCTTTTGATCAGGGGGTCCGCCCGCCTTCTCGCCAGACCGGTCTTCGCCTCCTGGCGGGCTACCCCCCCGAACCCCCCGCGCTGCCCCGCTGCGGATGGCCCGGTTCACTGCGGACAGGAACGCCCGGGCGCTGGCCTCCACCACGTCCGCGGACACGCCGCGGCCGGTGAACAGGCGACCGTCGACGTCGAGCTGCACGACCACGTCGCCGAGCGCGTCGGTGCCGCCGGTGACCGAGGACACGCTGAAGGCCGCCAGGCGACCCCGGACCTGCGCGGCCTCCTGGATGGCGTTGCAGGCCGCGTCGATCATGCCGTCTCCCAGCGCCGAGCCCTCGAGCACCCGGCCGTCCCGACGGAGCCGGACCGTGGCCGTCGGGGACAGGTGGGTGCCCCCGGCCACCTGGAGGGACTCCAGGGTGTAGGCGTCCTCGTCCGCGGCACCGAGCTGGTCGGCCACGATGGCCTCCAGGTCGGCGTCGGAGAGGCTGATCTTCCGGTCGGCCAGCTCCTTGAACCGGGCGAAGGCCCGGTCCAGGTCGTCGGAGGCCAGCTCGAACCCCAGCGCCGCAAGGGCGTCGGCGAACGCGTGGCGCCCGGAGTGCTTCCCCAGAACCAGGCGGGACCCATCCAGGCCGACCTCGCGAGGATCCATGATCTCGTAGGTGGCCCGGTTCATCAGCACGCCGTGCTGGTGGATCCCGGACTCGTGGGCGAACGCGTTGGCCCCCACCACGGCCTTGTTCGGCTGCACCGGGTAGCCGGTGAGCATCGACACCAGACGGGAGGTCCGGGCGATCTCCCGGAGGTTGGCCCCCGTCTCCAGTCCGAGCGCGGCGCCCCGGGTGGCCACGGTCATCAATACTTCCTCCAGCGAGCAGTTCCCGGCCCGCTCCCCGATCCCGTTGGCCGCCACCTCCACCTGGCGGGCCCCGGCCAGCACCCCGGCCATGGAGTTGGCCACCGCCAGCCCCAGGTCGTCGTGGCAGTGCACGGATACGGTGACGTGGTCGGGCAGCGCGTGGCGGACCGCG
Organism: Actinomycetota bacterium; assembly: GCA_050692555.1. Classification (GTDB taxonomy): domain Bacteria; phylum Actinomycetota; class UBA4738; order UBA4738; family CALAEC01; genus DAITPV01. The sequence continues at coordinate 7,927 of JBOGVS010000035.1, read as the reverse complement.
GCCACCAGCTCGCCGAACTCGTGGGGCATGGCGTACCCGACCGTGTCGGGGACGTTGATCACCGTGGCCCCCTCCTCCACCGCCGCCCCGAATACCTCCAGGAGGAACTCGGGGTCCGAGCGGGTGGCGTCCTCCGCGGAGAACTCCACGTCGGGTGTGTAGCCCCGGGCCCGGCGGACCCCCGCCCGGGTGGCCTCCAGGACCTGGGCCGGGGACATCCGCAGCTTGTGCTCCATGTGCACCTCGCTGGTGGCGATGAACACGTGGATCCGGGCCCGCTGCGCGGGCCCGACGGCCTCCCAACACGCGTCGATGTCGCCCACGCCGCACCGGGCCAGCCCGGCGATGGTGGGCCCGGCTACTCGGCGGGCGATCTCCCGAACCGCCTCCAGCTCACCCGGCGAGGAGGCGGGAAACCCGGCCTCGATGACGTCGACCCCCAGTCGGGCCAGCTGCTCGGCGATCTCCACCTTCTCCCGGACGTTGAGGGCGATGCCCGGGGCCTGCTCGCCGTCGCGCAGGGTGGTGTCGAAGATAGACACCCGGTCAGGCATCGAGGACCTCCTTGGCGTCCAGCCACGGCATCAGCGACCGGAGGCGCCGTCCCACGGTCTCGATGGGGTGCGATCGGGCCTCGGCCCGCATCTCCCGGAACCGGGAGAACCCAGCTTCAGCCTCGGAGATCCACTCTTCGGCGAACGCTCCCGAGCGGATGTCCTCGAGCATCCGAAGCATCCGGCGGCGGACCTCCGGGTCGACCACCACCGGGCCCCGGGTGTAATCGCCGTACTCCGCCGTGTCGGAGATCGAGTGGCGCATCCATCCGAACCCACCCTCGTACAGGAGGTCGACGATGAGCTTCAGCTCGTGCAGGCACTCGAAGTAGGCCACCTCCGGCTGATAGCCGGCCTGCACCATGGTCTCGTACCCGGCCTGGATCAGGGCGGAGGTCCCCCCGCAAAGCACGGCCTGCTCGCCGAACAGGTCGGTCTCGGTCTCCTCGGCGAACGTGGTCTCCAGCACCCCGGCGCGGGTGGTCCCGATCCCCTGCGCGTAGGCCAGGGTCCGCTGGTGGGCCTTCCCCGTCGAATCGCGGTGCACCGCCAGCAGCGCGGGCGTGCCCTGACCCTCCTCGTAGGTTCGGCGAACCAGGTGGCCGGGAGCCTTGGGGGCCACCATGGCCACGTCGACGCTCTCCTTGGGATCGATGCGCCCGAAGTGGATGTTGAAGCCGTGGGCGAACAGCAGGAGGGCCCCGTCGGCCAGTTTGGGGGCCACCTCGGCCTCGAAGCAGGCCGGTTGCGCGGTGTCGGGCAGCAGGATCATCACCGCTTCGGCCTCGGCGGTGGCTTCGGCGGTGGGCACCACCCGAAGGCCGGCCTTCTCGGCCTGGGGCCAGGACCGGGACCCGGGGCGGAGCCCCACCCGGACGTCGAAGCCGGAGTCCCGGAGGTTCAGGGCGTGGGCGTGCCCCTGGCTCCCGTATCCCAGGACCGCGATCCGCTGGCCCTCCAGGGCCGACCGGTCCGCGTCCTTGTCGTAGTAGATGGTGGCCATGTCGTCTCCTCCCGGTGTCGTGGCGGGCGCTGCCGCCTATGCCGTGGCGATGCTTTCGAGTCGGGGGCCTCGGTCCCGCTCGCCGCGAGCGAGAGCCACCCGGCCCGTGCGTACGATCTCCTCGATCCCGAACCCCTCGAGCAGCTCCCGGAGGGCTTCCACCTTGTCCGGGGTGCCGGTGACCTCCACAGCCAGCGTGGTGTGGGTGACGTCCACCACCCGGGCCCGGAAGATGGAGGCGGTCTCGATCACCCCCGACCGGGCGTCTCCCTCCGCGCGAACCTTGAACAGGGCCAGCTCCCGCTCCACGGCCTCCCCCGGCCGGAGCTCCACCACCTTCAGCACGTTGATCAGCTTGTTGAGCTGCTTCGTGACCTGCTCCAGGGGCTTGGCGGTGATCTCCACCACGATGGTCATCCGGGACCGTCCCCGCTCTTCCGTAGTCCCCACGGCCAGCGAGTGGATGTTGAAGCCTCGCCGGGCGAACAGGTTCGACACCCGCGCCAGGACTCCCGGCTTGTCCTCCACCAGAACGGAGATGGTGTGCAGGCTCATGCGACCGGAGCCTCCTGCGGATCGCCGGTCGGCTCGGACTCCTTGGGTCCCAGGATGATGTCGTCGTTCGAGCCTCCCGCGGGGATCATCGGGAAGCACATCTCCGCGGGGTCGCACCGGAAGTCGATGACCAGCGGACGGTCGTCGACCGACAGGGCCTTGTCGATCACCGGGTCGACGTCCTCCGCGGTCTCCGCCCGGAGCCCGATGCACCCGTACGCCTCGGCGAGCTTGGCGTAGTCGGGCACGTCGTGGGACAGGTACACCTGGGACTCCCGACGGTCGTAGAACAGCTCCTGCCACTGCCGGACCATCCCCAGGTAGGCGTTGTTGATGATGGCCACGGTGATCGGGAATCCCTCGGTGGTGGCGGTGGCCAGCTCCTGGGCGGTCATCTGGAAGCAGCCGTCGCCGTCGATGGCCAGCACCCGGGCGTCCGGGCGGCCGGCCTTGGCGCCAACGGCCGCGGGGACGGCGAACCCCATGGTCCCCAGACCGCCGGAGTTGATCCACGTGTTGGGCCGGTCGAACGTCCAGAACTGCGAGGTCCACATCTGGTGCTGGCCGACCCCCGAGACCACCACGGTGTCGGTCCCAAACGCTTCCCGGAGCCGCTCGATGACGAACTGAGGCTTGACCGGCCCGCCGTCCTCCTGCTCGTACCGGAGGGGGTAGCGGGTCCGCCAGTCGTCGATCGTGGCCAGCCACGAGGACCGGTCGGGCCGCCCCCGCTCGGCCTGCTCGGCCTCCAGGGTTTCAGCCAGGTCGGCGATCACCGGCTTGGCGTCTCCCACGATGGGGACGTCCGCGGCGCGGTTCTTGCCGATCTCCGCGGGATCGACGTCCACGTGGATCACCCTGGCGCCCGGAGCGAACGCCGCCAGGTTGCCGGTGACCCGGTCGTCGAACCGCACGCCGAGGGCGATCAGCAGGTCGGCCTTCTGCATCGCGGTGACGGCCCAGTACGAGCCGTGCATCCCCGGCATCCCCAGCGCCAGGGGGTGTGAGTCGGGGAACGCGCCCCGCCCCATCAGCGTGGTGACCACGGGGAGGTCGCCCGCGGTGGCCAGCCGGAACAGCTCGTCCGAGGCCTGGGCCCGGAGGATCCCGCCACCCGCGTAGATCACCGGACGCTCCGACTCCCGGATCAGCGTGACGGCCTCGCGGACCTGCCGGGGGTTGCCCCGGATCGTGGGGCGGTACCCGGGAAGATCCACCTGGTCCGGCCACCGGGACTCGGTCTCGGCAAGGAGCACGTCCTTGGGGACGTCGATGAGCACGGGGCCGGGGCGGCCGGTGGTGGCGATGTGGAAGGCCTCGTGGACCACGCCGGGGATGTCACCCGGGTCGGTGACCAGCCAGTTGTGCTTGGTCACCGGCATGGTGATCCCGGTGACGTTGGCTTCCTGGAACGCGTCGTTCCCCACCACCGAGGTGGGGACCTGACCGGTGATGGCCACCACCGGAACCGAGTCCATCATCGCGTCGGCCAGAGCAGTCACCAGGTTGCAGCCCCCCGGCCCCGACGTGGCCATGCACACCCCCGGACGGCCGGTGGCGTGCGCATATCCCTCGGCGGCGTGGCCGGCCCCCTGCTCGTGGCGCATCAGCACGTGGCGGACCGGCGAGTCCAGCAGGGGGTCGTAGGCGGGCAGGATGGCCCCGCCGGGGATGCCGAAGACGACATCGACACCCTCCCGCTCGAGGCTGGCGATCAGGGCCCGGGCGCCGGTGACCGTCATGCCCCCTCGCGTTCCTCGACGGGACCGGCGGGCTGGGCCACCATCTGGTACCCGGCCAGGGACCGGCAGGCTCGCTGGAACTCCCACGGCGACCAGTCCCGCCGCCGGCTGTGGGTGCCGTCGCTATCTTCGTCGAAGCCGGCGGTCAGGTAGGTGACCTCCGTGGTGAAGTACCGAGTCAGGAACTCCCGGTCCCGGCGGTCCTCCACCTCCAGGCGAACCTGTCCGGGGCCTTCCCACAGCACCGTGCCGACGCTCCTGGCGCCGTCGTAGATGTCGAAGCGCATCTCCCGTCCCTCCTCTTTCCGAGCGCACGGGTCCGCACTCCGGCTGCGCGAGATCTCCTGGGGAGAAAACAGAAAGACCACTCGATCGAGTGGTCTCTCGGCGCGCAGCCGGGCGTCGGGGGCCCGGGCGCGCCTACGTAATAAGTACGAGGGCGTGCCGCGTGGTGCTCGAAGGCTGTGCGGTCGCTCTCATCTCGAAACGGCATTCTGGGGGAGCCACACTCGCTTGTCAAGGC
>JBOGVS010000035.1:0-3450 GCA_050692555.1 Actinomycetota bacterium | reverse complement strand
CTGGGGGAGCCACACTCGCTTGTCAAGGCAAGGGCCGGAACGTTCACCTCGGTTCGCCGCCGGCCGCTATCCTGGTGGTTCTCGGAGGCCACGCACATGGATCGCATCACCGACACCAGGCGACGCAGCCGCGACGTCACCGAAGGAATCGAACGAGCTCCGGCCCGAGCGATGCTCCGGGCCGTGGGGTTCTCCGACGAGGACTTCGACAAGCCCCAGGTCGGGGTGGCGTCCTCGTGGAACGAGGTCACGCCGTGCAACTTCCACCTCGACCGCCTGGCCGACCAGGCCAAGGTCGGGGTCCGGGACGGCGGCGCGGTGCCGGTGGAGTTCACCACGATCGCGGTGTCCGACGGGATCGCCATGGGGCACGAGGGGATGCGAGCCTCGCTGGTCTCCCGGGAGCTGATCGCCGACTCCGTGGAGTTGGTGGCTCACGCCGAGCGCTTCGACGCCCTGGTGACCATCGCCGGCTGCGACAAGTCGCTCCCCGGCATGGTGATGGCCGCGGCCCGGCTCGACCTTCCCGCGGTGTTCCTGTACGGGGGAACCATCCTGCCCGGGCGCTGGCGAGACCGAGACGTGACCATCCAGGACGTGTTCGAGGCGGTGGGGGCGGCCGAGGCCGGCAAGATGAGCGAGGAGGAGCTCCGGGGCCTGGAGCGGGTGGCGTGCCCGGGCCCCGGCTCGTGCGCCGGGATGTACACCGCCAACACCATGGCCTGCGCGGTAGAAGCGTTGGGGATGTCGCTGCCCGGATCGGCCTCTCCCCCGGCGGTGGACCCCCGGCGGGGCCGGGCGGCTCGGGATGCCGGGAAGGCCGTGGGGGGACTGGTGGAGCGGGGCGTCACGGCCCGAGCCATCATCACCCGTGAGGCCCTGGAGAACGCCATCGCCGTGGTGGCCGCGGTGGGCGGGTCGACGAACGCGGTCCTCCACCTCCTGGCCATCGCCCACGAGGCCCGGGTCAACCTGGCGATCGACGACTTCGACCGGATCGCCCGGCGGATCCCTCACATCGCCGACCTCCGCCCCGGGGGCCGGTACGTGATGGCCGACCTCGACCGTGCGGGAGGCGTGCCGGCGGTTATGCGAGAGCTCTTCGAGGCGGGGCTCCTGAACGGCGACGCCACGACGGTGACGGGGACGACGGTGGCTGAGAACCTCGAGACCGCGGGGCTCCCACCAGACCAAGAGGTGGTCCGGCCGATCTCCGACCCGATCCATCCGGAGGGCGGCCTGGCCATCCTCCGCGGGTCCCTGGCCCCCGACGGCGCCGTGGTGAAGCTGGCGGCCACCGAACGGACGTCGCACCGAGGACCGGCGCGGGTGTTCGACTCGGAGGAGGACTGCTTCGCCGCAGTGGCGGGGAGGCACGTACGTGCCGGCGACGTCCTGGTGATCCGTCATGAGGGACCGCGAGGCGGGCCGGGGATGCGCGAAATGCTTGCGGTGACCGCCGCGGTGGCAGGCGCGGGGCTCGGTGCCCTGGCCCTGGTGACCGACGGGCGGTTCAGCGGGGCCACCCGGGGGTTGATGGTCGGCCACGTGGCCCCCGAGGCCGCCGACGGCGGCCCGATCGCCGCGGTTCAGGACGGGGATCAGGTGTCGATCGACGGCGACGCCCGGCGGATCGACCTGGAGGTGCCCGAGGAGGAGCTCCGGCGACGCCTGGACGCCTGGATCCCTCCCCCGCCCCGGTACACGTCCGGAGCCCTGGCCAAGTACGCCCGCCTGGTCGGCAGCGCCTCGAAGGGCGCCGTGTGTGGTTGAGCGGGCCCCTTGACGTGCGCCGCTCGAGCCCTCACACTGACGGCCTGATGTCGCACGGGAACGGCTGGCGCGCGTTCGGCTTCTATTACTGGAGCTCGGCCACGCCTTCCCGGAGGAGCGGCAGCGGGTAGCACAACCGACAGAGCAGCAGACGGGAAGGCGTGGAGCCGGGCTCCGCGCCTTTTTCGTTTGTTGGGGAGGAGTGACGTGACCGAGGCGACCATCGCCTGCCGGGGGATCCGGGGGGCCACCACGGTCGAGGACGGCGGCATCGAGGCAGCCACCCTCGAGCTGCTCGACGCGGTGGTCGAAGCCAACGGCTGCCGCCTGGACGACGTGGCCGCGGTGATGTTCACGCTCACCGACGACCTGGCCGGCGGGAACCCCGCCGCGGCGGCGCGGACCGCGGGGTGGTCGCGGGTTCCCCTGATCCAGACCCGCGAGCACGGCGGCGACCCCGCGCTGGCCCGCTGCCTTCGGGTCCTGGTGCTGTGGAACACCTCGGCGTCGCAGGATCAAATCCGGCACGTGTACCTCCGGGGCGCGTCGATGTTGCGGCCCGACCTGGCCACGGGAGGACGGCGATGATCATCGTCATGCGCGCCGGGCACACCGCCGGCCAGTTGGCCGCGGTGGTCGACCGGGTCCAGTCCCTGGGGTTCCGAGCCCACCTGTCCCAGGGCCAGGAACGCACCCTGGTCGGGGTCATCGGGGACGAGCGGCCGGTCGCCGACGACGCCTTCGAGGCCCTGGACGGCGTGGAACGGGTGGTCCGGATCCTCCACTCGTTCAAGCTCGCCAGCCGGGACTTCCACCCCCAGGACCGGGTCATCGACCTTCCCAACGGCGCCAGCCTCGGAGGGTCCGGGGTCCTGGTGATGGCCGGCCCGTGCGCCGTGGAGAGCGGCGACCAGCTCCGGGAGACCGCCGAGGCGGTGTCGGCGGCGGGGGTCAGGGTCCTGCGCGGCGGGGCGTTCAAGCCGCGGACCTCGCCGTACAGCTTCCAGGGCCTCGGGGAGAAGGGGCTCCGTCTCCTCCGTGAGGTGGCCGACGACCTGGGGATGGCCGTGATCACCGAGGTGGTGAGTCCGGGCGACGTGCCGCTGGTGGCCGAACACGCCGACATCCTCCAGATCGGCGCCCGCAACATGGCCAACTTCCAGCTCCTCCGGGCCGCCGGCGGCGCCGACCAGGCCATCCTCCTCAAGCGAGGCCTGGGCTCCACGATCGAGGAGCTCCTCCAGGCGGCCGAGTACCTGCTGGCCGAGGGCAACGACCGGGTGGCGGTGTGCGAGCGAGGCATCAGGACGTTCGAGACCTCCACGCGGTTCACCCTGGACATCAACGCGGTGCCGGTGCTGAAGCAGCTCACCTCGCTGCCGGTGGTGGTGGATCCCAGCCACGCCACCGGGCGGGCGGAGCTGGTCCCGCCGGTGGCTCTCGCGGCGGTGGCCGCCGGCGCCGACGGGTTGTTGGTCGAGGTCCATCCGAATCCCGCCGAGGCGCTCTCCGACGGCGCCCAGTCTCTGACCCCGGCGATGTTCGGGTCTCTGGTGAACGACGTGCGGCGAGTGAGCGAGGCGCTGGGCCGAGGGGCGGCGTGATGCGGGAGCCGGCCGGCACGACCCGCGAGGCCGCGGCCCGGGTGGGCCGGGTCCTCATCGTGGGCACGGGGCA
>JBOGVS010000034.1:0-34695 GCA_050692555.1 Actinomycetota bacterium | reverse complement strand
CCTTGGTCCGCCCCTGCTCCTTGACCGCCGCCACCACCAGCTGCCCCAGGCCCATCGCCCACCCTCCTTGATCGAGGTGTGAACGATGTCCCGAGACAGCTGTGAACTATGTCGTGAAACCAGACACCACTCCCCCCGCCCCGATGCGGGGATCACCCTCCTCGGTCGACCACGCACCACAGAGCGTGGGCCGGCTGGTTCCCCACGGTCCACAGGCGGTGGGGCTGCGTCGAATCGAAGGCGATCGAGTCGCCGGGATCGAGGATGTGCTCCTGGAAGCCGATCTTGACCCCCAGACGTCCGGAGATCACGTACCCGTACTCCCGCCCGGGGTGGCGCATGAGGGTGGAATCGGAGGAGGCTCCGCCGACGTCGTACACGACGAAGAGGAAGTCGACGCTGTCTTCGGGCCCGGTGGCGAGCCGTTCCCACCGCACGCCCGTCTCGAGCTCGATGGCCTGGCGCTCTCCTCGCCGGACCACCGGGGTAGTCCCGGAGCTGGCCCCCGAGCCCGTGGTTGCCGCTGCCTCGGCGAGGGGCGTCTCTCCATCCTCCGGCTTCGCCTGGAACAGACGGTCCAGGGAGATGCCGAGCTCCGTGACGATGGCGTACAGGGTGCTGACCGAAGGCTTCGACCGGCCGGTCTCGATCTGCGAGATGAGGCTGGCTGACAGCCCGACCCGCTTGGCCAGCTCCCGCTGGCTCACACCCTGTCGCACCCGCTCGTCTCGCAGTCGCTCGGCGATGTCACCGAACGACCGGGCCACCTCGGCCTTCCGCTCCACGGTGGCCGCAAGTCTACAGGGAGACTGAACGGCGGCGGAGACGTTGACACGCCAGCCTCCCGGGGCTCGAGGTCGACCCCGCTCCATGGGGACCCGGCGTCACCTGGCCCGTCCCCGCACCTTGTCCCTCATCACGGCCCCGGGTATCCTCCGTGTACAGCGCTGCTGAATGGGGAAATCAGTGGCACTGGATTCGTCCGAGCGGGAGGGGAGGGCCGATGACCAGTGAGTTCCCGGTCGCCACGACCGCCGCCCCGGGAGTCCAGGGCGTCGACTGGGAGATCCGGGTGGACTTCGACCGGCTCCGTCGATACCGGCTCCAGCGGACTCAAGAGGCCCTCGAGGGATCGGACCTCGGTGCCCTGCTGCTGTTCGAGACCAGCAACATCCGTTACGTCACCGGAACCCACATCGGGTACTGGGCGTTCAACAAGGGGGAGCGGTACGCCCTGCTGACCCGCACCGGGCGCCCCCGCATCTTCGACTTCGGCTCGGCGGCGAAGGCGCATCGCCGCCAGCTCCCTCACATGTACGACCAGACGAACTCGGTCGGCGGGAACACCGGGCTCCAGGGAGCCATCCACCCGCGGGTCGGTCTCCAGGCCCGGGCCGCCCAGGAGATCCGGTCGATCATGAGGGAAGAGGGCGTGGCGGCCATGCCCCTGGGCGTCGACCTCGCGGAGACCTCGGTGTTCCTGGAGCTCCAGCGCGCCGGGATCGAGGTCCGCGACGGCCAGCAGGTGATGGCGGACGCCCGAGAGATCAAGAGTCCCGACGAGATCACCTTGCTGACCCAAGCCTGCGCCATGGTGGACGGTGTGTACCAGGACATCTTCGAGGCGCTCAAGCCGGGCGTCCGGGAGAGCGACATCGTGGCTCTGGCCCAGGGCCGGCTGCTCGAGATGGGTTCTGAGTTCGTCGAGGCCATCAACTCGATCGCCGGGGAACGGTGCAGCCCCCATCCTCACGTCTTCTCCGACCGGCTCATCCGACCGGGCGACCAGGCGTACTTCGACATCATCCACGTCTTCAACGGCTACCGGACGTGCTACTACCGAACGTTCGTGGTCGGCCGAGCGACCCAGGCGCAACGCGACGCGTTCAAGCGTTCCCGGGAATGGATGGACGCCGCGATCGACCTCGTCAAACCCGGCGTGAGCACTGACGAGATCGCCAAGGTGTGGCCGAAGGCCGAGGAGTTCGGGTTCGTGGACGAGATGGACGCCTTCGGCCTCCAGTTCGGACACGGAGTGGGGGTCGGGCTTCACGAGCGCCCCATCATCAGCCGCCTGAACTCGCTGGCCGACCCGATCGAGCTGAAGGAGGGCATGCTGTTTGCCCTGGAGACGTACTGCCCCGCATCGGACGGCCGGTCGGCGGCGAGGATCGAGGAAGAGGTCGTCTGCACGGCCGAGGGGCCCAGGGTGATCACGCTCTTCCCGTGCGAAGAGCTGATGGTGGCGAACGAGTACTGACCCGGACCGGGATGGCCACGAAGAGCGACCAGGTGGAGTCGAGCCAGATCGACCGGGCCATCCGGCTCGAGATGTACCGGATGATGCTGGAGGGCCGGGCGTTCGAGCGGCGGGCCCACGATCTCTTCATGGAGGGGCTCATCAAGGGCACCTCTCACCTGGCCACCGGTCAGGAGGCCGTGGCCGCGGGGTTCGTGGCCGCGATGCGCCCGGAGGATCTCAGCTTCTGCACCTACCGAGGGCACCTCCACACGCTGATGCGGGGGGCACCGATGTCGGCGTTGATGGCCGAGCTGATGGGAAAGGCCACGGGCATCTGCGGTGGGAAGGGCGGCTCAATGCATCTCACCGACGTGGAGCACGGAGCCATGGGCTCCTACGCGATCGTCGGATCGCACATGCCGGTGGCCGCCGGGGCCGCCTGGGCGGCCCAGGAGCGAGCCACGGGTCAGGTGGTGACGTGCTTCTTCGGTGACGGGACCACCAACATCGGCGCCTTCCACGAGTCCCTGAACATGGCCGCGGTGTGGAAGCTCCCCGTCGTGTACGTCTGCGAGAACAACCTGTACATGGAGTACACGCCGATCGCCGCCGTCACCGCGGTCGAGCACCCCGCCGCCGACCGCGCCGCCGCCTACGGGCTGGACGGGGTCGTGGTCGACGGCAACGACGCGGACGAGGTGTACCGCGTTGCCGCCGACTGCCTGGCCCGGGCCCGGGAGGGAGGCGGCCCCTCGCTGGTCGAGGCCAAGACGTACCGGCACGGCGGACACTCCCGGGCCGATCCGGGGAAGTACCGCCCCGAGGAGGAGGTGCGGGAGTGGCTGTCCCGCGACCCCATCCCTCGGTATCGGGAACGCCTGCTGTCGGTTGGAGTCGCCGAGGCGGAGCTGGGGGAGTTGGAGAAGAATGCCGAGGCCGCGATCGACGAGGCCACCGCAGCTGCTCGGGCCGCGCCGGTCCCGTCGGCGGACGAGGTGGAGGCCGGGATGTGGGCGGACGGGGGGTCGTCGTGGCGGAACTGACCTTCCGGGAGGCCGTGGCCAGAGGGATCGCCCAGGAGATGGAGCGCGACGACCGGGTCTACTTCATCGGGGAGGACGTGGCCGCGGCCGGAGGGGTGTTCAAGACCACCGAGGGCCTTCTGGAGCGCTTCGGTCCCCGCCGCGTCCGGGACACCCCCATCTCAGAGCAGGCCATCACCGGGGCGGTGATGGGAGCGGCAATGAACGGGCTCCGCCCCATCGCCGAGCTGATGTTCAGTGACTTCTTCGCTGTCTGTTGGGACATCGTGGCCAACCAGATCGCCAAGACCCGGTACATGACCGACGGACAGATCACCCTGCCGCTGGTGATCCGTTCCGCCAACGGCGGCGGGGCTCGCTTCGGCGCTCAGCACTCTCAGAGCGTGGAGAACTGGACGATGGCGGTTCCCGGTCTGAAGGTGGTGGTTCCCTCCACCCCCACCGACATGATCGGGCTCCTGGCGGCGGCCGTCCGCGACGACGATCCCGTCATCGTCCTGGAGCCGAAGGTGATGTACTCGGTGAAGGAGGACGTCCCCGACGGCGAGATCGTTGACCGCCTGGGGGCCGCGACCGTCCGCCGGGAGGGAGAGGACGTCACCATCGCGGCCCTCGGCGCGATGGTCCCCAAGACCCTGGACGCCGCCGACCGGCTCGAGGGGAGGGGCATCTCCGCCGAGGTGGTGGACGTCCGCTCCCTGGTCCCCCTCGATACCGCCACGCTCCTGGGGTCGGTGGCCAAGACCTCCCATCTGTTCACCGTGGAGGAGAACCCCCGGCTGTGTGGATGGGGAGCCGAGGTGGCCTCGATCGTGGCCGAGGAGGGGTTCTGGGGACTGGACGGTCCGGTGATCCGGATCACCACCCCGCACGTCCCCCTCCCCGCCACCGATGGCCTGGAGGATCGGGTGATCCCCTCCGTCGACCGCATCGTCGACGTGGTGTCCGGGGCCCGGGGGTAACAGGCTCAGATCCCCAGACAGATCCTCCGCACCTCCTTGTTGGCCCGAAGCCACTCCGGGGTTCCCGAGAGCACGATCCTTCCCTCGTTCATCAGGTACCCGCGGGTTGAGACGTCGAGCGCGCGGGCGATGTTCTGCTCGACGAGGAGGATCGACGTTCCGGACCCCGCGATCTCACCGATCGCCGTGAAGATACGATCCACCATGACGGGAGCCAGCCCCAACGACGGCTCGTCCATGAGCAGCATTCGCGGGTTCGACATCAGGGCCCGTCCGATGGAGAGCATCTGTTGCTCCCCCCCGCTGAGCGTCCCCGCTCGTTGTCTGGCCCGCTCACGCAATCTTGGAAAGAGCTCGTAGACCTCTCCCGCTCGTTGCTTCGCAGTCGGGCGAGCCGCTTGACGGTGGGCGCCCAGGAGGAGATTCTCCTCGGCCGTCATCGACGAGAAGATGCGCCGGCCCTCCGGCACGATGGCCACTCCGGCCTCGCAGACCCGGTGGCTCGGAAATCCGGCCAGATCGGCACCTCCCATGGAGATCTTCCCGGCGCGGATCGGGATGAGGCCGGCGATCGCGTTCACCAGGGTGGTCTTCCCGGCGCCGTTGGGGCCCACCACGGTCACCACCTCTCCCGCTTCCACCTGGAGGTCGGTGCCCCACAGGGCCCGAGCGGCGCCGTAGCGGACGTCCAGCCCCGTCACCTCAAGCACGCTGGGTCTCCCCCAGGTAGGCCCTGACCACGGCGGGGTCCTCCATGACCTCGGAAGGATCGCCCTGGGCCAGGATCCGGCCCTCGTCGAGAACGACCACTCTGGTGGCCAGTCCGGTGACCACCCGTATCAGGTGCTCCACGATGACGATGGTGACCCCCGATCCGTGGATCTCCCGAACCACCGAGAGGGCCCTCTCGATCTCCACCGGGTTCAGGCCGGCGAGGACCTCGTCGAGGAGGAGCAGGCGGGGGCCGGTTGCCAACGCGCGGGCCATCTCCAGCATCCTTCGTTGGTGCAGGTTGATCTGCGAGGGGAAGGCGTCGGCCACCCCGGCAAGACCGACCAGCTCCAGGTGGCCCTCGGCGACCTCCCTGGCCCGCTCGAGGGAGAGCGCGTCGCGGCCGAATACCAGGGCCACGGCCACGTTGTCCCGTACCGTCATCGCCTCGAACGGCGCCGGGATCTGGTACGAACGAGCGAGACCGAGGTGCGCCCTGTGGTGTGGCTCGATGACGTCGACTCGATGGCCGTTCAGCCAGACCTCCCCCGATGTCGTGGGTACCGATCCGGACACCACGTTGATCAGGGTCGACTTCCCGGAACCGTTGGGGCCCACGAGCGCGACGACCTCCCCTCCCAGCACCTGAAGCGACACTCCATGGAGGGCGTGGAGGCCTCCGAACCGCTTCGTCACTCCCCTGCATTCCAGCAGCGGGGGCCCGTTCGTCGCCGGATGGCCGGGCCCGCGGGTCGCCACCGGCGCCGCCGGCCGGGCCTCCTCGGCCCGTCGGGGGGATGGCCGGCGGACCGCCGCCGCTCGCCGGGCCCCAGGCAGGAGGGCGACCACGGCGCTGGCCAGCATGGCGATGGCCAGCCAGTCGATCGGCCCGCCCACCCACCGAGCGAGAGCCAGGCCGGCCAGCACCGCGATGAAGACGCCGAGCGAGGCCCGGAGACGGGCCCGGTATCGGTCCAGCAGGCCCTGGGGGGCCAGCAATACCAGCGCAGCGAGCACCAGCCCCAGAGCGATCCGGCTCCATCCCTCGAATCCCGAGCCGGCCAGGCGATCCTGAAGCGTGTAGACCAGGGACGCGCCGATCAGCGGGCCGGCCCAGTGCAGGCGCCCTCCCAGGACGCTCATGACGATGACGAACAGCGGCACGGTGAGCCCGAACACCTGTCCCACGGTGATGAACCCCACCTGGAGGGCGAAGATGCTGCCGGCGGTCCCGGCGATGAAACCGCTCACCACGAGCGCCACCATCTTGTGCCGGAACGTCGGTACCCCCAGGCCTTCGGCGACGTCCTCGGCGTCCCGGATGGCGAAGAGCCCCATTCCCAGGCGGGAGTGCTGAACGGCGAAGGCCGTGGCCAGGGCCCCGACGGCAACGGCCACGCTCATCCGGAAGATCAGGTCGGGGAACTCACCGAGGAAGGCCGGGTACTCCGGGATGGTGACGGTCAGGCCCTGCCCGCCCCCCAGGGTGCTGCTGATGCGAACGACCGAGGCCAGGATGAAGGAGACCGCCAGGGTCAGCAGGGCGAAGATCTCTCCTCGCAGCTTGCTGAGGCGAAAGGCCAGTGCTCCCACCAGCGCTCCGAGCACCGCGGAGGATGCCCCGGCGACCGGGATGGTGAGGAAGAAGTTCCAGTCGAAGCGCACCGCCAGCACGGCAGAGGTGTACACGCCCGTGCCGAAGAAGGCGGCTTGGCCGAAGCTGAAGTACCCGCTGTAGCCGGAGAGGACGTTCCAACTGGTCGCCTGGGCGATCCAGAAGCACAGGAACGTGGCGAAGACCAGGTAGAAGACCGGGAAGTCCACCAACTGGCGCAGCGTGGGGATCAAGAGCAGCAGGGCGCCCAGGACGAAGAAGCCGAGCAGCCCTCTCCGGAGGGTCAACGCACCCTCCGACCGAACAGTCCGTAGGGACGAAACAACAACGTCAGGATCAGGATCCCGAAGAGCACGAACGGAGCCATGGCCGGTGACCACGTCACCGTCACCACGGCCGAGAGCATCCCGACGAGCAGCCCGGCCCCCAGGGTTCCCAGCAGGTGGCCAATCCCGCCCAGGATCACGATCACGAACACGATGCCGAACCACTCGAAGGCCAGGGCGGGGAAGATGGCGCTGCCGATGGCGATGAGCATGCCGCTCACCGCTCCGGTCGCGGCCGCAAGCCCGGCGAGGGTCACCCCGATCCGGCCCGGATCCACGCCGAACGCCGCGGCCATCTGCCGGTCCTCGGCCAGCGCCCGGACCGCTCTCCCGACGAAGGTCCGCGTCAATACGTACTGACCGGCACCGGCGATGGCCAGGCCCGCGAGGAAGGCAAGCAGTCGGGGAACCGGCACCGCGAGGCTCCCCAAAGCGATCGATCCCGTGGCGTAGGGGTTCTCGGCCGCAGCGACGCGCCGGAAGTCGGCGGTCCAGATGTTCGTGATCAGTTGGATCAGGGCGATCAAGAAGCCGAAGCTGATCAGGAGCGAGTTGAACTCGGTGACCCGGAACCGGTCGAAGATCCACTGCAGGGCCGCGCCGACGAGGAAGAAAGCCGGAGCCGTCACCACCACGGTGAGGAGCGGATCGGCGCCCGTCGACGTCACCAGTTGGAAGGAGAGGTAACTCCCCAGAAGGATGAATCCGAAGTGGGCGAGATTGATGACCTTCAGCATGCCCCAGGAGAGGGACAGGCCCATGGCCATGACGGCGTAGAGGCCTCCGATCATGAGACCGGAGAGCGCCGCCTGCAGGACGATCAACCCGTCATCAACCCTCCAGCTCGCGGATCTCCGCGGCTGCCACGTCCTCCGGCCAGACGAGCACCCACTCCCCGTCCTGGACCTGCTTGATGCCCTGGGGGCTGTCGTAGAAGTTGTTCTGGTCGGGATCGAAGGTGAGATGGCCGAAGAACGTCGTGTCGGCACCATTCGCCTGTAGGTGGCTGCAGATCTCCTGGTGGTCCAGGCTGTCGGCTCCCTCGACCCCACTCACCAGGATCTCCCATGCGGTCCAAGAGGCCACCGCCTGTGTCTCCATGGCGGTGTACGGGAGCCCCGCCTCGGTGGCCGCGGCCTCGAAGTCACCCACGATCTCCGTGACCTCCGGGCCGGATCGATCGAGGATCGCCTCGTTCGGCTCGAAGATCGAGACGGAGAGAGCCCCCTCGGCCGCCTCCCCGAGTCCCAGCACCGCGCCGGGAGCGGGGAAGAGGAGGAACATCCCGGGGACGTCGTCGTCCAGTTGCTGGAAGGCTTCCACGAAGCCCACCGGATCGACGGCGAGACCGCTCATCCAGACGAGGTCAGGGGCCGCATCCCGAACCTGTGAGGCGATGGGGCCCCAGTCGCTGATGTCCGGCGGGTAATCGACGTCCAGGACCACCTCGTACCCTCGTTCCGATGCGATGTCCACGGCCCCGACGTCGTCCTCGTTGGGCTCCCCGTGGGAGATGTAATCCGTCGACCCCGCCTGGTTCGTGAGGAACGCGATCGTCTCGGGAGGAGCGGGGAGCGTCTGGAGCGCATCGAACACCTCGTTCGGAACGAACTCGTTCGGCTGCCCGGAGGCGGACCACGCAGGGAACTGGCAATCGTAGGTCAACGCGTAGGCCAGAACCGCGGTGTGCTGGGGGAGGACGTACCCATGCCGCTCCGCCACGGCCATGGCGGCGAGGATGTTGGGGGTCGCGTAGGGGCCCATGATGAGATCGACCCCCTCCTGCGTGATCAGCCGCTCGTACAGGCTGGACACGTTGGCTTCGTCGGATTCGTCGTCCAGCGCTTCCCACTCGACCGAGCGGCCCAGGAGTCCGCCCTGCTCGTTCAGGCGTTCGATGAACAGGTCCCCGGTGATCTGATGGATGATCGCCGTGGGCGCCAGGGCCCCGGTGAGTGACAGGGTCGACCCCACCACGATGGGCTCGGAGGGTGTCCTTTCGGTTCCCTCCGGCTCGCCCCCGGTGCACGCTCCCGTGAGGACCACCATGCACGCCAACACCACCGTGATCCGTTCCGCTGGGGGAGAACGCTTCATCTGGAACCTCCTTGGGGCGTCGTTCGCTTGGCCGTCAGCTCGGGCTCCCAGGCATCACCTCCCGGACCGTGACATGCAAGGTCCCGGCTCTCGGCGACGTGCGGTGTCACGGTTCACGGCCGCGGAGGAATTCGGCGATGGCGCTGAGGTCGCGCTGGCCCATCCCGGCGGCGATGGCCCCACGAGCCACCTCTCGGTTCACCGCCGCCTGGTCCATCGGCACCCCCACGCGCTCCGCCAGGGCCAGGATGAGGTCGAAGTCCTTGGCCGAGAGATCCAGGCTGAATGCCACCGGGGCCTCGTCGGGGCGCTCGTACGCCGGACGCTTGTACAGGACGAAGGGCGCGGCCGCGGCGCTCGAGGCGAACACCTCGTAGGCCGTGGTCCGCTCGACCCCGGCCCGCTCCGCCAGAACCAGGCCCTCGGCAAGGGCCTGGTTGAGCCCGTGGACCACGGCGTTCACCGCGAGCTTCATGGTGGCCCCCGCTCCGGTCTTTCCGACGTGGATGATGCGTGAGGCCCAGGTCTCGAGCACCGGCCTGGCCCGCTCCAGGACCTCCGGGTCGCCGCCCGCCATCACCATGAGCTCTCCTCGCTCCAGCAGGGGGACGCTTCCGGAGACCGGCGTGTCGAGCAGGGAGGCTCCTCGCTCCTCCACCAGGGCAGCCATCTCCGCCACGGTGGCCGGATCGATCGTGCTAGACTCCAGCACCACGGTTCCCGTTCGAAGCCCTGCCGCCAGCCCGTCGGGCCCCTCGTAGGAAGCCTTCACGGCGGTGTCGTCGGCAAGCGAGCTCACCACCACGTCCGCCGCCGAGGCGGCTTCCCTGGCCGTGCCGGCGACCCGGGCACCCAGCTCTCGGCCCAGGGCCTCCGCCGTGGCCCGGGTCCGGTTGAACAGGACCAGATCGATCTTTGCCCCGGCCACCCGCCGGGCCATGCCTCCACCCATCCGGCCCGCCCCGACGAGGGCCACATTCGGTGCGTCTACCACGACCGGCCGCCGGTTCCGTCGGTCCTCATCTCGGCTTCGGTCCCCCCAGGTGGTAGTACCACCCGCCATCGAGATTCAGGTCGATCCCGCAGGCAACGGGGTTCTCCAGGAGGAAGGTTGCGCCCTCCACGATGTCGGCCATCGTCGGCAGCCGCTCGGTGGTGGTCTGCGAGCGGTATCCGTCCAGCACCGCCGCCGGCTTCTCGCTCCAGTAGGGACTGTCACCGACGATCCCGGGATGGATGGCGTTCACTCGGATGGGGGCGAGCTCCATGGCCAGCGTGCGGACCATCCCCATGACCGCGGCATTGATCGTCGTCACCGTGGTCGACCCGGGGTAGATCCGATCCTTTGCCCGTCCGCCGAACAAGAGGATGGAGGCGTCGGGACGGAGCCGGGAGGCCAGCGAGTGGACGACCTCCGTGTACCCGACCAGCTTCAGCATCACCAGCCGGAGCCCCTCATCGATCTTGTACTCGCGGACGCTGTTGTGGTCGCGGTCGATGGCCGCGAGCACCAAGCGGTGAACGTCGTCCACGGCGGCCAGCGCACCGCCGATCTCCTCCGGCCGGGTCAGATCGAGTCCGATGCCGCTCGTGCGGCCCCCGATCTCCTTTGCGGCGATCTCCGCGCGGTCCGTATCTCGGGACGAGATCACCACGGTCGCCCCCCGGTCCGCATACGACTTCGCCAGCTCCCGGCCGAGTCCCCTGCTCCCTCCGATGACCACGACGCTGCCTTCTTCCATCATTTCCTCCTGTTCGTCGATGCGCCGCCGCCCCCCTCGAGGGCGTCACGGAGATAGTCCCAATCGCGGGTGAACCGGTAGGAATGCCGGGCGGGGGGCTGCGGCGCCTGTGTCTCGAGCCAGCGCACCGGGACTTTCGCCGGGTTGGAGAACCCATGGACGCACCCGACACCGGAGAACGCCACGTCGCCGGCGGCCAGTCGGTATCGCCGGTCGTCGAAGACGGCGTCCACTTCACCTTCCAGGATCAGGTACGTCTCCTCGAAGGGATGATCGTGCGTCCCGGCCAGTCCCCCCGGCCGGTACTGGACCATGAACATCGTTGAGAGCTGAGCCCCCAGGTCGGCATCGACCATCATCTTCACGGTGATGCCGCTGTACACGAGCAAGGCGGTCCGCATGCTGGCCGAGAGCGCCAGCATGTCCTGGGTCTGCTTGTCGGGGTCCATGTTGGCCGGCTCGATGTGCCCCATCGATCGCGTTCGGGGGTCGCGGACGTCGGCCTCCACCGCGGATCCCTCGCCGGCGACGGGAGGAACGAGGAACGTATCTTCCCCATGACGGGACCGGGGCTGGGGCGCCTGCATCTCGGCCCACCGCGCCGGCACCGAGCCGTCGTTCCTCCAGGCGTGCCGGACGCCCACCGGGACCAGCCCGTAGTCGCCGGGGCGGAGCAGGTACCGGCGGCCGGGCGTGTCGAAGACCGCTCCCCCCTCCAGCACATGGAACGTCTCCTCGAAGGAGTGCACGTGCCCGGAGATGGACCCGCCCGGGGCCAGCTCGCACAGGCCGAAGCCCGTGTGCACGCCGACCCTCTCGTCGACGATCGTCCACCGCCCGAAGCCTCTGCTGTTCTTCGCGAAGACGCCCGGAACCGAGAAGATGGCCTCCCCGGACCTCCGGACCACGTGCCGGGAGGTCATACCGCGGCTCAGGCGCTCGGGGCCGGAACCCCCGTCCAGGCGGGATGCCGCTTGACCTTGCCGACGAGGTAGTCGCGGGATTCCTCGGCCAGCTTCCGAGCATGCTCGACGTCGGCCACCATCGTTCCGTCTCGCTTGTGGATCTTCCCGTCGATGATGACGGTATCCACGTTGGACACGTCTGCGCCCAGGGTCACCGCGGCCACCGGGTCCATCAGCGGGGCCACGGTGGGACTCTTTCCACTGATCACCACCACGTCGGCCTTCTTTCCCGGCGTGAGCGACCCCGTCCGGTCCTCCAGGCCCGCCACGTGGGCTCCGTTGATCGTGGCCATCTGCAGCATCTGCTGGGCGGTGAGGAACTCCGCCGGGGTTTCCCGGTCCGCTTCCCAGGCCTCCGCGAGCACCCGGGCCCGTTCGGCGCCGAACGCGGCGCGCATCTGGGTGAACATGTCGCCGGGCGCGGTGGTGACCACGTCGATGCTCAGGCTGGGCCGGAGCCCGTACTCGAGCGACTTGAGGACCGGGGGCCACCCGTGCCCCATCTGAACCTCGACCTGGGGTGAAATCGAGATCGTGCCCCCCGTGTCCGCCACCAGCTGCCACTCCTCGTCGCTGAAGTAGCAGCAGTGGTGTCGGGCCCGAGGAGGTCCAGGTCCTTGAGCATCTTCACCATGCCGAACCGGCCGGCCGTCCGTCCCATGGCCACGTGGACGGTGATGGGGATCCCCAGCTCCCGGGCGAGGCCCCACTCGTCCCTGACCACGTCCTCGACGCAGAACCCCGGGCCCCGGGTCGCCAGGGCCATGGTCATCAGACCGTCGTCGGACGAGAAGTAGGTTTCCCGGACGCGCTTCACGTCGTCGGCGGGCACCGAGATCTTGCTCTCGAAGCAGTAGTCGGACAGCGAGGTGTTGGCGCTGCCGTACGGGTACACGGACCGGAGTCCGACTTCCTGGAGGGACTTGATCGCGGCGTCGGGATGCTCGGGCGTGTTGTTGATGTGGGACCAGTCGACCAGCGTGGTGATGCCCGCGTTCACGCACTCCAGGGCCCCGAAGAGGTTGCTGGCATACACGTCCTCGGGCCGGTACACGGGGGCGAACGTGTCCAGGACCTCCACGAAGTAGCCGTCGAGCGTGGCGTTGGGCGCACATCCACGGATGGCGCATTCCCAGGTATGCCGGTGGGTGTCGATGAAGCCCGGGATCACGATGTCGCCGGCGACGTCGATCACTTCCGCGTCGGCCTGGATATCGGGCTCCACTGCGGCGATCGTGTCTCCGTCGATCAGGACGTCCCCGCGGGGCAGATCGCCCAGCCGTGGGTCCACCGTCAGTACGCACCCACCGCGAAGCAACAGCCGGTCGCCCATGGCTCCTCCTTGTGCGAGCTCAGCCGACCACGTGGCCGTCAAGAGAGGATACGCCGTCCAACAGTGGGAGTAAAATCCACAGAAGCCACACTGAACAGGGCCTCGAGCGCCTTCAGGGCACACCACCGGGGTAGGCTTGCCGCGCCGGGATGCTGTTCCTCCGCTACATGGCCCTCGCGGTCGGAGCTTTCATCGTCCTGGGTACGTTCGGGTCGGCGGTCCGCACAGTGGTGATCCCCCGGGCCATCCCCGCTCGGATCGGCCGGGTGGTGTTCCTGTTGATGCGGGCCCTGTTCCGGTTCCGGGCTCGCCCCTCGATGGCGTACGACAAGCGCGACCGGATCATGACCCTGTACGCCCCGGTCAGCCTCATGGTCCTGCTGGCAACGTGGCTGGCGCTGCTGTTGGTTGGCTTCGCCGGGATCTTCTGGGCGGTGCGAGGGGGTTCGATCGCCGAGGCGTTCACCGTGAGTGGTTCCTCGCTGCTCACGCTGGGGTTCGCCCGGCCGGTGGCCAGCGCGGCGATGGCGGTGGGCTTCGTGGAGGCCGCCATCGGTCTGGTCATGGTGGCCCTGCTGATCGCGTACCTGCCGGCGATCTACGGGGTGTTCTCCCGCCGCGAGAGCCTGGTGGCCGCCATGGAGGTCCGGGCCGGCTCACCTCCTTCGGGGGTGGAGATCCTCCAGCGGGCCTGGAGGGTGGACCACCTCGAGATGCTGACGTTCCTGTGGGATCGGGCGGAAAACTGGTTCCTGGAGATCCAGGAGACCCATGGCTCGTTCCCCGCGGTGGTGTTCTTCCGGTCCCCGCTTCCCGACCACTCCTGGGTGACGGCATCGGGCGCGCTCCTGGATGCGGGAGCTCTCCTGCTGTCCTCGGTCGACCGGCCCTTCGACCCTCGGGCCGCCTACTGCATCCGGGCCGGCTACCTCTCGTTGCGCCGGATCGCCAAGTTCTTCCGGATCCCCTTCGACCCCGATCCTCGGCCCGACGACCCCATCGCCGTCACCCGGGAGGAGTTCGACGACGCCTGCGAGTCCCTGGCCGAGCAAGGGCTTCCCATCAAGGCCGACCGGGAGCGGGCCTGGCGAGACTTCTCCGGATGGCGAGTGAACTACGACCGGGTGGTGATCGCGCTGGCGGGGTTGACCATGGCGCCGGTCGCTCCGTGGTCGTCGGATCGGTCCGTGCGCGACTGGCGTCCTCGGGCCTCGATCAGAGAGCTGCGGCGAGCCTGACCGCTACAGGACGGTGTCGGCCAGGAGGTCGACCTGCACCGGGTCCGCAACCGTGGGGTCCAGCATCAGCTCGTCGACCCCCGCGTCCTGGAAGCGCTCGACCACGTCCCCGACCGACTGCTCGCCGCGGGAAGCCCCCTCCACGATCCGCTCGACCCACTCGCCGAGGTGTTGGTAGTAGTGGCCGAGGTAGGCCCGGGATGCCTCCTCGGTCCCCTTGCCCAGGGAGAAATAGGCCAGGGCGACGATCTTCGGCGCGCCCTCCCTGCCGGCCTCCTTCCACGCATCCCGGACGCGTTCGGCGAACGGTCCCACCATGTCTGCGGCGCTGCCGCCCGCCGTCCACCCTGCGCCCCAGCGAACCGTGCGCTCGACGGCCTGGTCGGAGGTCCCCCCGATGAGGATGGGGATCCGATCACCGCGAACCGGACGCGGTGACGGCGGCTCCGGACATCCATCGACCGATTCTCCTCGCCATGCGCCGTGCATCAGCTCCAGATCCTGGTCGAAGCGCTTGCCCCGATCCTTGAACCGTTGCGCTGAGGCCACGAAGTCGTCCCTGCGGGAGCCCACCCCCAGTCCGAGGGTCAGCCGGCCCCCAGATAGCTGGTCCACGCTGGCGGCTTCCTTGGCCAGCAGGATGGGATTCCGGGTGGGCGCCAGCAGGATGTTGGTCATCAGCCCGATCCGTTCGGTCACCGCCCCCGCGGCTCCCAGCGTCACCAGCGACTCGTAGGAGGGGAACGCCACTCGGTCGATCGTGGCCAGGGTGGAGAAGCCTCGCTGCTCGGCCCGGCGGGCCCAGTCGAGCAGGACCGAGCCCGGCGTGCCTGGGATGGTGTTCGGTAGTCCGATCCCGATGTCCACGACGAGCCATTGTCCCAAAGGATCGGCGATGCGGCTCGGGGCGAGGCCGGCTAGTTGCCCCGAGCCTCCCGGACCCGACCGGGGGTCCCCCGGGGCGGCCGGTCGTCCACCTTCGAGGTGGAATCGGACTCCGATACCTGCTCGAGGGTCTCGCCCACGGCCCGCGGCGACGCATCGGCCAGGGCCACGTCGCCCAGGGACAGGATCCCTACCAGGCGGCCGGCCTTGGTTACCGGGAGCCGACGGATCCGGTGCTCGGCCATCATGTCTCGGGCCGCGGACAGCTTGGTGTCCGGGGATACGGTGACCGGGGAACGGGTCAGGATGTCCGCCAGCCGGACCTCCGCGGGATTCTTCCGCTCCGCCAGGACCCGGAGCACGAGGTCACGGTCGGTGACCAGCCCCACCAGGACGTCGCCGTCGGTTATGGGGATCACCCCGGAATCGACCTTCTTCATCAGCGCGGCGGCGTCCATGGCGTTCATCGAGGGGCTCAGGGTCTCTGGAGACTCGCTCATGGCGTGGCGCACGAGCAGGGACATCTGAACCTCCTGTGGTCGGCTTCGGATGAGTGTATCCCCGGTCGGTTCCTCGCTGGGGTTTCGAGGCTCCTCCCGGTGGGAAAGAACCTCCCGGCGTGTCGCGCCCTGGCGGCCAGGCAAGGCAATCGGGCGCGACGATGCCCAAGCGAACAGGCCCTCGAGGACGGCTCCCTCCCCCTCGGGGGTCTGTTTCATTTCCGGCGTCCGCGGCCGTCTGGCAGGATACGGGCCCAATGACCGGGTGTGTGTTCTGCGGGATCGCCGCCGGCCGAGCTCCGGCCGAGCGGCTGTACGAGGATCGCGACACGCTGGCGTTCATGGACATCAACCCCGCCACCGACGGCCACTTCCTGGTGATCCCCAAGCGACACCTCGCCGACATCTGGGAGCTGCCACCCGACGATGGAGTGGCCTTGTGGCGGACCGTGCACCGGCTGGCGCCGGTGGTCCGCGACGGCCTGAAGGCGGATGGGCTGAACCTGGTCCAGGCGAACGGCCCGGCCGCCTTCCAGACGGTCTTCCACGTGCACATCCACGTGGTGCCTCGCTATGTGGGAGACGGGGTTCGGCTCCCCTGGATCCCCCGGCCCGGAGATCGAACTCGTATCGCCGCGTCGGCGGAACGCATCCGGGCGGAGCTGGGCGGGCGTTAGGTCGCCTCGCTTGGCGGGTAACGTTGCGCCATGGGACTGAAGGACAACCGCCTGATTCGCGTGGCCCTGGCCGTCAACGACCGCTATTCGCAGGACCGGGGCGGGTATTTGTCCGCGGCCATCGCCTACTACGCGTTCCTGTCCCTGTTCCCGCTGTTGCTCCTGGGGCTGTCGATCGTGGGGTTCGTCCTGGCCGGGAATCCCGCGCTCCGGGAGGACGTCACCGCCGAGCTCTCGGGGTCGGTGCCCGGGTTGCTCGAGCTGTTCGGCGGCAACCTCGACAGGCTGGTGGCCGGACGGTCTGCCGCGGGGGCGATCGGGCTGGCTACGCTGCTGTGGACGGGGACGGGAGTGGTTGGCGCCGGCCGGAACGCCATCAGCCGGGTCTTCCGGACCGGTCCTCCCCCCGGCGGTATCCGGGACAAGGTGTGGCTGGTGGGGGTCACCGCGGGGCTGGGTCTCCTGGGACTGGTGGCCACGGCCGCGGTCACGGCGGCCGCCGGCCTGCGGGCCGACGGGGCGCTGGGGATCCTGCTGTTCGTCGGGGGATCGTTGGTCGCCTTCGCCCTGGACGCCGGATTGTTCCTGGTGGCCTACCGGATCCTCACTCCCGGGCTCGGGTGGCGCCAGGTGCGCCCGGGGGCGTTGTTCGCGGCGATCGGGTGGATGGTGCTGAAGATCGTGGGGACGTGGTATGCGACGTACACGGCGGAGCGAGTCACGTCCGTGTACGGCACGTTCGCAACCACCGTGGGGGTGCTGGTGGTGTTGTACCTGGCGGCTCGGCTGTTCGTGTATGGGGCGGAGCTGAACGCGGTATTGATACGGGAGGAAGGAGGTGGTCCGGTGACGGACCAACCGGACGGCGGTCGGGCCCTGGGCCCTCGTGACGTGTCCACGATGAAGCTCGTGGGCCAGGTGGCCGGGGACGTAGGAACGCTGGTCAAGAAGGAAGTCGAGCTGGCCCGGCAGGAGGTCATGGAAGGGATCTCCGCCCGGGTGAAGGCGGTCGCCGCCCTGGCGGTGGTGGCCGCGCTCGGCCTGTTCGTCCTGGGATTCCTGGGCGCGGCGGCAGCCGCGGCGCTGGACCAGGCCATGGCCACGTGGGCCGCGCTGCTCATCGTGGCGGGGGCCTTCGTGTTGCTGGCAGCGATGGCTGCGGCCTTCGGCATCCGGAGATTGAAGAGCCCGCCGCTCGCGCCGGAGAAGGCCAAGCAGACCATCAAGGAGGACGTGGAATGGGCCAAAGCTCAGCTGCGACGGTAAGGGAGATCGAGGAGGTCCGAGGACGTCTGGAGAACAACATGCGCGAGCTGGAGCGGCGCATGCCCCAGCCCGCGGTGTGGGCCAAGCGAGCCGTGGGCGTGGCCGTGGGTGGCGGCATCGGCGCGTTCGTTCTCCTGAAGGTGGTCAAGCGGGCCCGGAAACGCCGCAAGCCCGCCACCCGGCTGATGGGTTCGCAGCCGGTCCAGGCCGTCGTGCAGGTGGTCCCGGAGCGGGTCGCGGACCGAGTGGCCCAGGCCGTCGAGCGCGGGACCTGGAAGCAGTGGGCCGCGGCCGGGGCAGGCGTATGGCTGGCGGTGCGGCTACTGGAGCTTCGACAGCTCCGGCGGATGAACCGGGCCCTCCTGGAGGGCCGTCCCTGACAGGGGTTCCGGCGCGGCGCTGACCGAAGGCGGGCTCACGGTACGATGCCGCCGGCCATGCGCCCTCTTTCGGTCGCCCTGCTGACCTGGGAGTACCCGCCGGTCGTGGTGGGCGGGTTGTCCCGGCATGTCCAGCACCTGTCGGAGGCACTGACCCGCTGCGGCCACGACGTCACCGTGTTCACTCGCGGTCTCGCACTCAGCCGCGGTGATGAGCGCGAGGGCGGCGTGCGGGTGGTCCGGGTGACCCCCGACGAGGGTCCTTCCTATACGGATCTGGTCCCCTGGGTCCTCGAGCTGAACCGGTCGCTCCTGGACCGCGCCTGGTCGGAGGTGCGGACCCTCCGTCCCGATGTGATCCACGCGCACGACTGGCTGGTGGCTCACGCCGCGGTGGCCCTGGCCGACCGGACCCACACGCCCTTGGTGGCCACGATCCACGCCACGGAGCACGGTCGCCATCGGGGCCGGCTGGCCGGCCCCACGCAGCGGTTCGTCCACGGCGTTGAGCGATGGCTCACGTCCACGGCGGACCGGGTGATCGCCTGCTCCGCGTACATGCGCCGCGAGGTGATCGAGGTCCTGGAGACCCCCTCGGACCGAGTCGACGCCATCCCCAACCAGATCGAGCTCGCGGAGTTCGAGCCCGTCGGCTCGCGGGGGAGGGTTCGAGACGGTCTGGGGATCGACGGGAGCCCCCTGGTCGTGTTCGCCGGCCGTCTCGAGTACGAGAAAGGCGTGCAGACGATCCTGGAAGCGCTACCCCTGGTCGACCGTCGGATCCCCGGCGTCCGGCTCGTGGTGGCCGGGACCGGAACCTACCGGCCGGAGCTCGAGGCCCGGTGCCGGTCTCTCCGGCTGGGCGAGAGGGTGCGGTTCGAGGGGTTCGTGGAGGAGGACCGGCTCCGGGATCTCTACGGCGCCGCCGACCTGGTGGTGGTGCCTTCTCTGTACGAGCCCTTCGGGCTGGTGGCCCTGGAGACCATGGCTTCCGGAACCCCGGTGGTGGCCGCGGACACCGGGGGGCTCCGGGAGGTGGTGGAGGAGGGGGTCACCGGGCTGCGGTTCCCCCCCGGAGACCCCCAGGAGTTGTCCCGGGCCATGGTCCGGGTGCTCGGCGACGGTTCGCTGGCCCGAACCCTGGCGGAGCGAGCCCGGGGGTCGCTCGCCGTCCGGGGGTCCTGGACCGGGGCGGCGTCTCGCACTGCGGAGGTGTATCGGAGAGCGATCGGCGATCGGAACCCCGCTCGGTGAAATCTCCCCTCCTTCGCTGGTACCAGTCCCGAAGACGCGCCTATCCGTGGCGGGGTGCCTGGGACCCGTATCAGGTGCTGGTGAGCGAAGTGATGCTCCAGCAGACCCAGGCCTCGAGGGTGATCCCCTCGTACGGGGCTTTCGTGCGCCGGTTCCCCACTGTCGAGGCTCTGGCTGTGGCGTCCCGGGCCGACGTGATCCGCGCCTGGGCCGGCCTCGGCTACAACCGCCGCGCGGTGGCGCTCTCCGAAGCTGCCCGGGAGATGGCCCGAAGCCACGGTGGCCGTGTTCCGCGGGACGTCGAGTCGCTGCGCCGGCTGCCGGGGATCGGGCCGTACACGGCTGCGGCCGTCGCGTCGCTGGCGTTCGGAAAACCGGTGCCGGCCGTGGACACCAACGTTCGCCGGGTGGTGGCCAGGACCAGGCTCGGGGTGGATGCGGCGGAGGCGGATGCCTTCGAGGTGCGCACCGCCGCCGAGGCGTGGATCGACCGGGCCGACCCGGGGGCCTGGAACCAGGCCGTCATGGATCTGGGCCGAGAGGTCTGCCGCCCAACGCCCAGGTGCCAGGCGTGCCCCCTGTCCGGGGCCTGTGCCTTTCGCCGCGCCGGACGACGCCCGTCGAGACCGAGCCGGCGGCAGTCGAAGTTCGAGGGATCGTTCCGCCAGGTCCGTGGCGCGGTGGTCCGGGTCCTGCGGGAGCGAGGATCGGCCCCGTTGGCCGGGCTCATCGAGGCGACGGGACATCCGGCCGGCCGCGTGTGTCGCGCCGTCGAGGCCCTGGCCGCGGAGGGGATGGTACGGGCCGGCCCGGCCGCCCTGGCCGGAAGGCCGTCCGGTCCAGTGACGCTGGAAACCTGAAGTCGGACGTATCAGCGGCCCGGCGTACGATGTCTCCCCGGTGAGGGATTCCCTTTCGGTCCTCGGTGAGGTGGCCCGGACGTGGTTCCGGGAAGCCTTCGGTGAGCCAACCCCGGCCCAGGAGCTGGCCTGGCCGGCGCTGGCCGGGGGGGAGTCGGCCCTGGTGGTGGCCCCCACGGGGTCGGGCAAGACCCTCGCCGCATTCCTGGTGTTCCTCGACCGCCTGGCTCGGGATTCCAGCCCGAACGAGCACGTCAGGGTGCTTTATGTCACGCCGCTCCGGGCGCTGGGGAACGACATCCACCGGAACCTCGAGGTTCCCCTGGCCGGGATGCGTGAGGTGGCGGCCCGTCTCAGTGCGGACCTCCCGGAGATCCGCACAGGGATCCGCTCGGGGGACACGCCCCAGCGGGACCGCGAGCGGCTGATCAGGCACCCCCCGGACGTCCTGATCACCACGCCGGAGTCCCTGTACCTAATGCTCACCTCGGAGCGGGCCGCGGCCACCCTGTCGGGCGTCGAGGCGGTGATCGTGGACGAGGTCCACTCGCTGGCCCACGACAAGCGAGGGACTCACCTGACGATCTCGCTGGAGCGTCTGGCGTGGCTGGTGGGCCGGCCGTTCCAGCGAGTGGGGCTGTCGGCCACCGTCCGCCCGGCAGAACGCGTGGCGGCATGGCTCGGCGGGCAGGAGCGGGGACGGGCCCGCCCGGTTCGAGTCCTGGACTCGGGCGGCCGGAAGGAGATCGACCTGGTGGTCGAGGCTCCGGTCGACGACTTCCGCGAGCTCCCCGGAGAGAGCGTGTGGCCCAACGTGTTCGACGACCTCCACGACATGATCCGGGCTCACCGCTCCACGCTGGTGTTCGTCAACAACCGGCGCCTTGCGGAGCGAAGCGCCAAGCAGATCAACGACCGGGCCGGCGAGACCATCTGCCGGGTGCACCACGGCAGCATCTCCCGCGAGGCCCGGCTGGAAGTGGAGGAGCAGCTCAAGGCCGGCACCCTCCCGGCGCTGGTGGCCACGTCCACGCTGGAGCTGGGGATCGACATCGGAGCCATCGACCTGGTGGTCCAGGTGGAGAGCCCCAAGACCGTGACGTCGGGGCTCCAGCGGGTGGGCCGGGCCGGACACCTGGTCGGCGAGGTGGCCACCGGGCGGATCATCCCCAAGTACCGCCCGGATCTCCTGGACGCCGCCGCGGTGGCCAGGGGGATGCTCCGCCGGGAGGTGGAGAACACCGAGATTCCCGAGGGTTGTCTGGACGTCATGGCCCAGCAGATCGCCTCCACGGTGTGCTGGGGGTCCTGGAACCTCCTCAGCCTGTACGAGATGGTCCGGGGCGCCTATCCGTACCGAGACATGGACCGGCCCCGGTTCGAGGCGGTCCTGGCCATGCTGGCCGGCCGCTATCCCGCGGCCAGGTTCGGGGAGCTCCGCCCCCGGGTGGTGTGGAACCGGGAGACCGGTGAGGTCCGGCCACGGCCGGGCACAAGGATGCTGGCGGTGAACAACGCCGGGGCCATCCCCGACCGGGGCGAGTTCCGGGTGGTCCATGCGGACACCGGAGCCAGGCTGGGGGACCTCGACGAGGAGTACGTGTTCGAAGCCCGGCCGGGGGACACCTTCCTCCTGGGCACCATGGTGTGGCGGATCGAGCACATCGACAGGGACGAGGTCACGGTGATCCCGGCCCCCGGGACGTTGCCGTCGCTCCCCTTCTGGGCGGGCGAGGTGCCCGGTCGGCCCTACGAGCTTGGGCTGCGGGTCGGAGCGTTCCTCCGGGAGGCGGGGGAGCGGCTCGACGAGCCCGACTTCACCGAGTGGCTACGGGAGGAATGCGCGCTCGGGGAGCGGGCCGCGCTCAACCTGAGGACGTTCTTGGTGGAGCAGCGTGACGCGGTGGGAGAGCTGCCCTCGGACCGGGCGGTCGTCGTCGAGGAGTTCGTGGACGAGATGGGCGACCAGCGGCTGGTGATCCACTCGCCCTTCGGCCGACGAGTCCACCACGCCTGGATGCTCGTGGCCCGGGCCCGGATCCGGGACGCGGAGAACCTGGACGTGGAGGGAGTGGCCACCGACGACGGGCTCTTGCTCCGGTTCTCCGGCCGCGACGGGCCGTTGCCGATGGACAAGATCCTGGACCTTCCCACCGACGAGGACCTGGACGAGCTCCTGCTGCGGGAGCTCCAGGTCTCCCCGCTGTTCGGGATCCTGTTCCGTCAGAGCGCGGCCCGGGCCCTCCTGATCCCCCGCAGAGGACCGGGGCTTCGGACTCCTCTGTGGCTCCAGCGCATCCGGGCCGCCGACCTCCTCCAGGTGGTGAAACGCCTCGGTGAGTTCCCGGTGCTCCTGGAGGCGTACCGGGAGGCGTGGGACGACCTCCTGCGGGTGCGAGATTTCCGCAAGGTGGCCGACGGGCTGGCCTCCGGGGAGATCGCCGTGCACCGGGTGACCACGGACATCCCGTCGCCGTTCGCCCAGCACTTCCTGTTCGACTTCCAGCAGAACCTCCTGTACGGCGGGGACCAGCCCCGGGCGGAGTGGCGCACCCAGCTGCTGGCCGTGGACCGCGACCTCCTCTCCCGGGTGGTCAGGCCGGATGCCCTCCGCGACCTGTTGGACGAGCGAGCGATCGACCGGGTGGAGCGGATCCTCCAGCGGGCCGACGAGAAGTCACGTCCCCGAGGACCGGACGAGCTGGCCGACGCGCTCGCGGCCCTGGGCGATCTCTCGGAGGACGAGGTTCGCCGGCGGTGCGGGCCCCGGTGGCGGGAGTGGCTGGAGGTCCTGGAGGCCGACGGCCGGGCCGTTCGACTCGACGTGGCGGGGGAGCCCCGATGGGTGGACCCCGGCCATGTCGAGGAGTACCGGGCCCTCGGTGACGACGAGGACGCCGCACGCCGGGTGGTCCGGCGGCACCTGGCCGGGCGGGGGCCGGTGACGGCGGCGGAGGTGGCCCAGCGCTACGGCCTGGCGGAGGAACGGGCTGCTTCGGTCCTCATCGATCTCCAGGCCGCCGGCGACGTGGCCTCGGGTGGGTACCGGCCTCGCGGCCGCGACCGGGAGTGGGTCGACTCCGAGAACCTCCGCCGGATCCACCGGGAGACGCTTCAGGTCCTCCGCAAGGAGGTCGAGCCGGTGGATCCGCACCGGTACGCGGACTTCCTGCTCGCGTGGCAGGGCCCGGCGCCGGGCTCGACCGAACCCGCGGCCATGGAGGTCCTCGATCGCCTGGCGGGGCTTCCTGTGCCGGCAGCGATCCTGGTTCCGGAAGTCCTGTCCGGCCGGTTCCCGGGAGGCGACACCTCGGCGGCCGAACGGCTGATCGCCGCCGGGGAGTTCCGGTGGCAGGGCCTCCACGGCGGTCGGGTGGCGCTGTTCCCCCGGGCGGGCCTCGGACTTCTGATCCGCCCTCACCACTCTTCCGTCTCGGGCGTGGAGGAGGCTCTCTCTCGGCGCGGTGCGTCGTTCCTGTCGGAGGTCGCCGCCGAGAGCGGGCTGCCGGAGAACGAGGCGCTGACGGCGCTGTTCGAGCTGGTGTGGGCCGGGCGGGTCACCAACGACGCGTTGGCCGGGATGCGGGAGCCCCCCGCCCGAGCCCGGGACCGGCGTTCGCGGGCAGGTCGGCGGTTGCCGCTGTACGGACGATGGAGCGTGCTTCCGGAGCCCGAGGCCGATCCCGGCGCCCGGGCCGAAGCGTGGGCCCAACGGCTCCTTCGAGCCTACGGGGTGGTGGCCCGGGAGATGGCGGTGGCCGCCGAGGCCCCCGTCCCCTGGCCCCACCTCCTCGACGCGCTCACCACGATGGAAGCGCAGGGGACCGTGCGTCGCGGCTACTTCGTGAGAGGCCTGTCGGGGATCCAATTCGCCGTTCCCGCGGCCGTGGAGCGCCTGCGGCGCAAGCCGTCACGCGACCTCCGGGTGCTGGCCGCGGCAGACCCGGCCAACCCGTACGGCCGGATCCTCCCGCTCCCCGCGGACCGCCTGGCCCGGGTGACCCGGGTCCCGGGGTCGTGGCTGGTGCTGGCCGGCGGCGTTCCGGTGCTGGGCGTGGAGGGGCGGGGCAGGAGGCTGGTGCCCCTGTCGACGGAGAGGCTCGAGGAGGCCCTGGCCGCGCTGGCCGGGGAGGCCCGGAGGTTCCCCGGCGGAAGGATCGCCGTGGAACGGTGGGGCGACGCACAGGTTACTGAGAGTGAGGGCGCTCGGGTGCTGGCCCGGGCCGGGTTCTCACCCGGGCCCAGGCGTATGACTTATCGGGCTCCGGTCCGCTGATCGACGGCCGGGCCGGCCGGCTCCACGTGCCGCTGGATCTCGCCGTCCTGGATCCACCGGGCTCCGCACGAGGAACACAGCCCCCGCCGCGTTTCGCCGAGGACGATGATCACTCGCGCACCGTCACACAGCGGGCACCGGGGCATGGACACCTCCCTTTCGTCCAAGTGGGCAGGTGAAATGGTGCCCCGGCCGTGCGTCGGTCCCGCGGCGGTTGTTTGACGATTCGGTGACACTCATTTCACCAGCTTGGCGATCGATGCGGCCACTCGGGCGTTCGCCTCCAGGAGTGACAGGTTGGCCTCGAGCGTGGCACCGTCCGTGACATCCGCCATGCAGTTAAGCAGGAATGGGGTCAGGGCCTTCCCCCCTACGCCCTCGGCATTCGCCCGGGCCCGGCACCGCTCGGCGGCTTCACTCACCGTGAAGGTGTCCAGGGCCGCCTCCTCCGGGATCGGGTTGCACACCAGCAGGGCACCGTCCATCTGCAGGGCCCGGCGGGCCCGCACCACCTCCGCCACGTCCTCGGGCCGCTCCGCCCGATGCTCGAGGGCGAGGCCGGAGTCGCGCACGAAGAAGAACGGCAGCCGGTCGGTCCGGTAGCCGAGCACGGCCACCCCCAGCTCCTCCAGCCGTTCCAGCGTGGCCGCGGGGTCCAGGATCGACTTGGGGCCCGAGGCCACCAGGGTCACGGGCGTGCGGGCCAGCTCGGCGAGGTCCGCCGAGACGTCTCCCGACCCCGGGTGGACGCCACCGATCCCTCCGGTGGCCGCCACCTCGATCCCCGCTCGGCCGGCCGTCCAGATCGTCGCGGACACCGTGGTCCCGCCGAGGGCGCCGCTTGCCAGAGCCGCGGGCAGGTCCCGGCGGGCCACCTTGGCCGCGTCGGGGGTGAGCCGGGCCAGGTCCTCCTCGGTGGCTCCCAGGCGGAGCCGGCCTCCCTCGGTCCACACCCACGCCGGCTCCGCGCCGACATCTCGGACCGCCCGGTCGATGGCCTCCGCCGCCCGGGCGTCCCACGGCGCGGGGAGGCCGTGGCTGACCACGCTGGTCTCCAGGGCCACCACCGGGCGGCTCTCCTCGAGCGCCCGGCGTACGTTCTCCGAGAAGGACAGGGCGTCGGTCACGGCCATGGATCAGAAGCGGCGGCCACCTGCGCTCCGGCATCGGCCGCCTTCCCCAGGGCTTCCTCCGGGGGATCCCCCAGGGCCAGGCGAGCCAGGAGCACGCCGTCGAACGCGTCCCCCGCGCCGGTGGCATCGGATTCGCCGACCACCGGAGAAGGGACCTCGGTCACGGTGCCGTAGCGTGCCGACAGTACCCCCCTCGCGCCGAGCTTCACCACCACCCAGGCGAACCGTCCGGCCAGGTCCCGGGCCGCTTCCTCGGGCGTTCCGCCGGACAGGGCCCGGGCCTCTTCCTCGTTGGCCAGCAGGAGATTCGCCGGCTCCGCCGCCGAGAGGAACCGCTTGGCCCCCATGTCCCTGATCAGAGGCCAGGAGGCCGCGTCCACGGCGATGTGCTCGGTTCCTGCTCGGGCCAGTGCCGCCTCCGCGGCGGGGCGGGAGGACTCGTGCAGCATCAGGTACCCGGACACCAGCACGGCCCGTGCCTCCAGCGTCGAGGGAACGTCATCGGGTCCCAGTCGCGCGTTGGCGCCCCGGTCCGCGGCCATCGACCGCTCGCCGGCCTCCAGGACCGTGAGCACGGAACCGGTCCGGGCGTCCGGGTCGACCGTCAGGCGAGCGTCCACCCCGCGTTCGCGCACCGCCTGGGACAGCAGCCTCCCGGCGAGATCGTCGCCAACCTTCCCGTAAAGCGTCACCCGAGCCCCCGCGGCCGCGGCCCACACCGCCGCGTTCGCTCCCGAGCCGCCGGGCCGGAGGCGCACGTCTCCGTGGACGTCACCACCGCGGACCAGTGCCGGGGCCGCGACGGCCACGTCCACCATGACGTCGCCGACCACGATGAGGTCGGGGCGCTCCACGAGCCGACGATATCCTGTCGGCCGTGGCCATCCTGTTGCTGATCAGGCACGGTGTCACCGACCAGACCGGGAAGCGGCTGTACGGCCGATCCGCCGTCCACCTCTCGGCCGCGGGACGGGAGCAGGCCCTCGAGGTGGCCGAGCGGCTCCGCGGCGTTCGCCTCGCGGCGTTGTACTCCAGCCCGCTTGACCGTTGCCTGGAGACCGCGGCCCCCATCGCCCAGGCCACCGGGCTGACGGTCAACACGGTGGAGGACCTCCAGGAGATCGACTACGGGACCTGGACCGGCAAGTCCTTTCCCGCGCTTCGGCGAACGAAGCTGTGGCGGAGGATCCACGGCTCCAACCCCTCGGCCGTTCGGTTCCCCGGAGGGGAGACTCTGGCCGAGGTCCAGCGCCGGGTCGTGGCCGCGCTGGAGGTGATCGCCGAGCGACATCCGCGGGCCACGGTTGCGGTGGTGTCCCACGGCGACGTGGTGCTCCTGGCGCTGGCGCACTTCGCCGGCATGCACGTGGACCAGTACCAGCGGCTGGAGGCCGCCACGGCCTCGATCTCCGCGGTGCGGCTCACGGAGGGTGCGCCCAAGGTCCTCCGGGTGAACGACACCGGCACCCTCGAGGACCTCAATCCTCCTCGCCGTTCCCGGCGCCGGTGAGAGGATAGGCCCGTGATCGAGCTCGATCCGGTCGACCGCATCACCGCGGGCGCCGTCGGTGAGTCCGGCGAGCGTGTGTTCTACCTCCAGGGCCGTCAGTCCGAGCGGCTGGTCACCCTGCAGGTGGAGAAGCAGCAGGTGGAGCTCCTGGCCGCGTCCCTGGTGGAGATCCTGGCCCGCACCGGCCTGGAGACCGGCGAGGGACCCTCGGAGGAGGACATGGGCCTCGAGGAGCCGGTGATCCCGGAGTGGCGGGCCGGCCGGCTGTCGCTGGGCTTCGACGAGGAACGCGACATGGTGGTGCTGGAGGCCGAGGAGTTCGTCCCCGAAGAGGAGGGTGCGGAGCAGGTGGCCATCGGTGAGCCCAGCCGCACCCGGTTCTGGACCACACGTGAGCAGGCCCTGGCTCTGGCCCGGCACGCAGCGGCGGTGGCCGCGGCGGGCCGGCCCCGGTGCGAGCTGTGCGGCAATCCCATCGACCCGGAGGGACACCTGTGTCCCGCGCTGAACGGACACCGCGACTCGGGCTCCGTGTGACGGTCGACGCCCTCCTTTCGGAGGGACGCATCGAGGTCCTGGGTCTCCTCCCCAGAGCCTCGAACTTCACGTTCCTGGCGGAGGTGTCGAACGGGGAGCGGACCGCCCGAGCGGTGTACAAGCCTCGGCAGGGCGAGACGCCGCTTTGGGACTTCCCCGACGGGACCCTGTACCGGCGGGAGGTGGCGGCGTACCGGCTGGCCCGGGTCCTGGGGTGGCCCAACGTGCCCCCCACCGTGGCCCGGGACGGACCGATGGGAGAGGGCTCGGTGCAGCTGTTCGTGGACGCTGATCCCCGGGAGCACTACTTCACGCTCGCTGCGCGCTGTCCGGACGAGTTCCGAGCGGTGGCGGCGTACGACGTGGTGGCGGGCAACGGAGATCGCAAGGGTGGCCACTGCCTGCTGGCCACCGACGGAAAGGTATGGGTGGTGGACCACGGGTTGTGCTTCAGCGCCCGGCCGTATCTCCGCACGGTGATCTGGGAGTTCGCCGGGGAACCGGTTCCCGCCCACCTGGTCGACGACCTCCGCCGGGTGGCCGGGGAGCTCCGGTCGGGCCCGCTCCGCGACGACCTCCGCGAGCTCCTGGAAGAAGAAGAGGTCGATGCCACGGCGGACCGGGCCGAGGAGCTGGCTCGGCGAGGCGTCTACCCGGGGCCCGGCCCCGGCCGGTCCCATCCCTGGCCGGCGGTGTGATGGACCGGATGCCTTGCGAGGCCGCGCACCTCCTGGTGCCCCGGTAGGTCAGCGCTCCCAGGGCACCGGATCGTGGCCGGCCATCACTTTCACCGGGTGGAGCTCCTTGAGGAGAGCGATCGAACGCCGGTATGCTGCCCGATCGACGGCGCCGTCCAACCCTGAGTCCCGCTCGTCTGTTGACCCGGCCCACTCCGCGCCGGTGAACACCGCCTGCCCCGCGAGCACGATGGTTCCTCCGTCGGTCTCCACGATCGTGGACTGGTGACCGGCGGTGTGTCCGGGAGAGGGCACGACCCGGATCCCGGGGAACACGTCGGCGGCTCCGTCGTGCTCGACGAAGGTCGCGCCGGGATAATCGACCACCTCCGGCACCGTGTAATCGGGTTCGCGAGCCGCGCGCAGCTCGCGCCGTTGAACGTGAATGGGGATTCTCGGGAACCTGGGATTGCCTCCGCAGTGATCGAAATGCAGGTGGCAGTTGATCACCGCCACCACGTCCTCGAGGCGCCCGCCGAATGACGCCAGGGCCTCCTCCAGCGGCCGACGGTTGGGCCGGAAGACCGGGTCCACCTCCGGGTGGGGGCCGGGGAGGCCGGTGTCCACGATCACCGTCCCCTCGTGATGGCGCACGATCGTGCCGCACACGGGAACCGGGGTTCCGGCGTGGGGCCTGCCCTCGGGGACTCGGATGTCGCCCAGGTGTACGTGGACCACGTCCGGGGCTCGGATCACCATCCGCTAGTTGCCCGAGGACCGGTCCTTGAGCCGGTAAACGAACCGGAGTGCCTGCCAGTCCTGGTCGATCGAGCAGGACTTGTTGTCGACCAGTCCCTCGTCCAGGCCCATACGCTGGACGATCTCGAACGACAAGTTGCTGTCGATGGCCGAGGACTTCTTGGGCCAGGCGATCCACAACCCTCCCGTCTCGGTCAGGGTCCTGGCCAGCTCGTGCAGGCGGCGAACCAGCTCCGATCGCTGGGTGGCGAAGAACACGATCACGTCGAGCTCGCCCCGGGGCCGGGAATGGACCCGGACCCCGGCGGGAAGCGGCGCCAGCGAGGTCCGGAAGTCCTTCGGCGACCTCACCAGAGCCACCTCGGCCCCCTCCTTGATCCCCAGCTTCTTGGCCAGCGGGGTCGAGGAGTAGTCGCGCTCGCCGGCCACTCGCTCAGGAGGCCCGGCGTCGGACGTAGTCGCGGAGCACGAAGTCTCCGGCCGACTCCGCCGACATCAGGAACACTCGCCCCGATGTCAGCCTGGCCAGCCGCTCCATGAAGGAGGCCAGGCCGGGCGCTTCCTCCAGCATGAACACGTTGAGGGTCACGCCGTCCCTGGACAGGCGCATGGCCTCGGTGAGCGTCCGCCGGATGGTCTCTCGGATCGGGGGCCAGGAGAAGAACACCTCCTCTCCTTCGAGGTGTGCGGTGGGCTCCCCGTCGGTGACCATGATCACCTGGCGTGCCGCTCGAGGGTGCTTGGCCAACAGGCGTCCGGCCAGGTTGAAGGCGTGCTGCATGTTGGTCCCGTAGACCCGCTCCCACCCGGCGGCGGTGAGGTCCTCGGGCTCCATCCGCCGGGCGTAGTCGGAGAACCCGATCAGGTACAGCTTGTCGTGCGGGTATCGCCCCTCGATCAGTGCGTGCAGCGCCAGGGCCATCCGCTTGGCGGGGACGAAGTGGCCCCGTAGCGGCATGGAGAACGACAGGTCGAGGAGCAGAGCGGTGGCGGTCTCGGTGCGGGTCTCCGCCTCGACCAGCTCGAAGTCGTCGGGGACGATGCGCACGGCCCGCGAGGGCCCTTCTCGGAGCACCGCGTTGAACACAGTGCGCTGCACGGCGACCTGTCCGGAGTCGCCGAACCGCCACGGCCGGGTGGCCCCGGTCGGCTCGGCCAGTCCGCCGGGCTCCCGGGCGTCGTGGGTCCCCTCGCGATCCCGGCGTAGCCGCTCGAACACCCGGGCCAG
The DNA here is from genome assembly GCA_050692555.1 of Actinomycetota bacterium. Taxonomy (GTDB): domain Bacteria; phylum Actinomycetota; class UBA4738; order UBA4738; family CALAEC01; genus DAITPV01. The sequence goes on along the minus strand of JBOGVS010000034.1, from coordinate 4,479 downwards.
GGCCCGCTCGCCGAGCTTCCGGGCTCCCCGTGGGGTGACCTCCACCCGCCCGCGGTTCCTGGCGATCAACCCTGCCTGCTCCAGGGCTCTCTCGACCTCCTTGAGCCGCCGGAGGTCCGCCACGGCCTCCTCGCCCAGGGTCCTGTGGAAGGCCTCCTCGTCGACGTCGTCCACCGAAGCTCCGGCGTAGTCCCCGCGCATGGACCGTTCCAGGTCCTCGAAGTCGTGGAGCCGCTCCAGGGCTCCCACCGTGGCCTCCAGCGGCATGGCCTCCTCTCCTCCGGCCAGCGCCGGCTCGTCCCACGGCATCTGTGGAAACAACCCCGCCAGGTGGGAAGCCAGCCGGTCCGCTTCGAACGCCAGGTCCAGGTCGCCCATGACCTGCTGGGCCAGCTCCTCCAGCTCCCGGCGGCGATCGGGGGGGAGGGAGGCCATCAACCGGCTGAGGGCGGCCATCCTTCGGGCCAAAGCCTCAAGGAGCTGGTCGAGGGTCCGGGGGTTCTCGGGGAAGAAGTCCCCGTACCGTTTCATGAACTCGTCGAACTGCTCCTGGCTGTGCTGGCCGCGCTCCCGGGCCTCGATCATCGCGTTGAGCTCGGCCAGCATGTCCTTCATCCGCTGGATCTGCTCGGGCGACAGGTCCTTCAGCCCCGCCGCCAGGTTCCGGAAGTAGGCCCCCAGGACCTGCTCGGTGAGGTGCTGCAGCAGCTCGTCGAACCGGCGCTGGGCTTCGGGGTCCACGAACCGGTACTCCCTTAGCTCGTTGAGCTCCCCGGGGAGGTCGGGTGGCAGGGCATCGAGGAATGCCTCGCGCATCCTGGCGTCTTCCTCGGTCCGGAACGAAAGCGTGGTGCGCTCCCGCTCCAGGATGTTCTCCAGGCGCTCGGCGATCTCGGCCAGCGGCCCCTCGAGGTCCAGGCGCTCCTGCTCCCGGCGCCGGGCCTGCCGCAGGCGAGCGGCCAGGGCGTCGGTTCCCGAGAACCGTCCGCGGATCCCCCGCCGGAGGAGGCGCTGTAACGCGCTGTCCGCGCCCTCACCGGACAGGATGTCCTCGGACATCGCGTCGAGGAGGTCGGCGGCGGACAGGTCCGGGCCCAGGGGGTTCTGGGTGCCGTCCCACCGCGAGTACCGGATCCGCACCCGACCAGCCTACGCCGGGCGGGAAGATGCGTTGAGCGAGGTCGTCAGTCGGCCGGGGAGGCCGGCAGGGTGAGCTCGGCCGTGAGGTCCACGGCGTATGGCCCGGTGCGGGGGATCGAGTACTGGGAGGACCCCGTGGTGACCTCCAGCTCCAGGACGTGTCCCGGCTCCAGGCGCCAGGAGATCCCGTGGAGGTCGACGGTCCGATCCACGGCCCCACCGGGAAGGGAGACCGGCATGACCTGGTCGTCCACGGTGACCCTGGTGCCGTCGGGAGCCACGTCCACGAGCTCGAGGAACACGAATGCCTGGACCCCGGTCACGGTCCCGGTCAGGGAGACCCGAGGGATCCCCAGGACGTTTTGGGTTCTGGTGAACGGACCGAGGACGGGTTCCCGGGCGGCGGTGCTGCCCAGCTCGGAGTCGGGCGCCGGGTTCCCGTCAGAGGGACCATCACCGCCGGTGGTGCCGGGACCCACCAGTGTGCCGGTGCCCATGGGCACGCCGGAGAGGGGCTTCGTCCCGCGCAGCGGGTACCGTCCGGAGCCGTAGTACCGGCCGTCCTGGGCCTGCCACTCGATCCGGGGCCCGGTGCCCACCTTCAGTCCCTTCACGTGCCTGTCCAGCCAGGCCAGGATCCGCTCCCCGTAGACCGGAGGACGGCCGTTGGCTCCCTCCGGGTACCCCGACGCTCCCCCGGGATACGGGCACCCGGCCAGGCTGTGGCCGGAGCAGTACGTGATCAGCTTCACCGGGGCGTGTCCCCGGATGTTCAGGTAGTTGGCGAAGGCGTCCTCCAGCGGGAACAGGACGTCGATGGTGCCCTGGAGGATCAGGGTTGGGGTCCTGATCTGCGCGGACCGCGTGGTCGTCGATCGGAACGCGAACCAGTCACGGATCGGTTGGCTGACACTTCCGGTGGCGGTGACCTCGGCGAAGGCCTGGTGGATCTCTGGGGCCATCGCCCCCGTCTGCGGCCCCGCCGGCGACTGGAGCCCCAGCGCGGTGCCGGTGGCCAGGCCCGCCCCGTACAGCAGGACGTCCCAGGTCTGCTTGGCCACGCCGTTCGGCAGGAGGTCCTGGTTCAGGTCTCCCCAGGAGATCTCGGGGACGATGGCGTCGATCCGGCGATCCAGGGCCGCGGTGTTGAACTGCACGCCGGCGGCGTTCGATCCTCCGATCCACCCCACCCGGGGATCGCCGCGCCGGTCGCGCCTGATCTCCGGGCGGCCGGCCAGGTAGGAGATCAGGGCCTTGGCGTCCTCGACCTCGAAGCCGGGAGCGCCCACGTTGGCCTCGCCTCCGGACTCCCCGAAGCCTCGGGAGTCCCAGGTCAGGATGGCGTAGCCCCGGTCGAGCAGGCGCGCCGCGAGCCCCGAGGGGCTGGTGGACCGGCTTCCGGCCCACCCGTGGGTCCCCAGGATCGCCGGAACCCGGTTGGTCTCCGAGGCGTTCGCCGGGAGCATCAGGGTGGCCAGGATCGGGGTCCCGTCGGACGAGGTGATCACGATGTCGTCTTCGATGACGACCTCAGCGGCCGAGGCGGGGGAGATTCCCATGACCAGGGCGAGCGAGAGCGCCAGGCCGGCGAGTCTCCGCATGAGAGAAGGGTTCGACGGCCGGGGGCCGGAACCCTGCCTATTTGATCGGGGGGTCCGCTCGCCGGGTGATGTCGATGCCGTACGTCTCCTGGCGAGCTACCCCCCCGAGCCCCCCTAATCCAAGCTGAAGGGAGAGCTACCCTCGGGGCGATCGGGCTCGCCCGGCGACGTGTACGTGGAGGCCCCCACGCGCCCGGCCGCGTCCTTGTTGAGGCGACGGGACAGATGGAGCCCTTCGAGGGCGAACTCCACCGCCGAGGCCGCCGAGCCGGGGCTCTCCTCGGCCACGTCCAGCCGTCCGAGGAGCCTGGCCAGGCCCGGAAGCTCGCCGAACTGGTCCAGGAACTCCCCGGCGGGCACCAGATCGGATGTCCGGGCGGCGAACCCCTCGTCGAACCGTCCCACGAGCGGCTTGAAGTCGAAGCCGCCCAGCCTTCGGCGGAACACCCGGAGCACCGCGGCGGACAGGGCTCGGAGAAGGATCTCCTCCTCCCGGCCTTCCTCAACCGTCTCCAGCTCCACACGTCCCAGGGATGAGGCCAGCACCGAGGGAAGGTCACAGGGACGAGGGACGGCCTCGGGCTCCCCGGTTCGCGCCGCCCGGCGGACCGCCGCCGCGGCCAGACTCTCCATGTTGCCGATGGAGAAACGGACCGAGACCCCCGCGCGCTGGTTGACGTGCGGCGAGCGCCGGAGCTCCTCGGTCAGGGAGGCCAGGACCTCTTTCAGGTAGACCGGCACCCGAACGGGGATGTCGCCCGCGGATGGCCGGGCCTCCTGGTCCATGATCCGGATCTCCTCGTCGATGGTCTCGGGGTAATGCGTACGGACCTGGGTGCCGAACCGGTCCTTGAGCGGTGACACGATCCGGCCGCGGTGGGTGTAGTCTTCCGGGTTCGCCGTGGCCACCATCAGCAGGTCGAGGTGGAGCTGGATCCGGTAGCCCCGGATCTGCACGTCCCGCTCCTCGAGGATGTTGAACAGGGCCACCTGGATCCGCTCCGGCAGGTCGGGGAGCTCGTTGATGGCCACCACCCCCCGGTTGGTCCGGGGGACCAGCCCGTAGTGGATCGTGAGCTCGTCGGCCAGGTACCGGCCCTCCGCCACCCGGATGGGGTCCACGTCACCGATCAGGTCGGCCACCGCGGTGTCCGGCGTGGCCAGCTTCTCGGCGTAACGGGCGTCCCGCCCGGCCCATGACACCGGGGTGGCGTCGCCCTGCTCCACCACCAGTGCCCGGCACCGGGCACACACCGGACGGTACGGATGGTCGTTGATCTCGCAGCCAGCCACCACCGGGATCTGCTCGTCCAGGAGGTCCAGCAGGTGGCGGATCAATCGGGTCTTGGCCTGGCCTCGCTCGCCGAGCAGGATCAGGTCGTGCCCGGCCAGGATCCCCCGCTCCAGTGCCGGGAGCACCGAATCGTCGAAACCCACGATCGAGGGGAACAGCGGCTTGCCTTCCTTCAGGCGGGCCAGGAGGTTGTCGCGAAGCTCTTCCTTGAGGGTGCGATCCGGGTAACCGGATGCTCGGAGGCTCCCCAGCGACGTGGGCCGATCCATGCGAACCACCCTACCGGAGCCGGCGTCAAACACCTGGGGGGCTCGGGGGTTCCCTAGTTGCCTCATGTCAAGATGCCCGCGAACGGCTAGTTCGTTGCCTCACGGAAAATGCCCGCGTAGGGGGGCTCGGAGGGCCAAAGCCAGCCGGCCCGTTATCTCGCCAGGGGTGGTCTGC